>NZ_CP062231.1:2045357-2727142 GCF_024707525.1 Rhizobium sp. TH2
TTCCGCCATCACGTTGTCCACCGCCGGGCCAGAGAAATTACTGGCATATGCAATTAATTTATCCATCCCTCTTGCAATGCGCAAGAGTGCAGGCAATATAGTGGCATATACCAGTAAATGCCAGAAGGAGATCAGATATGGCTAGAACTGCAAACCTGGGAACAGCACTCGTCACCGGCGCCTCGGCGGGCATCGGCGCGACATATGCGGAGCGGCTCGCGGGCAGGGGCTACGACCTATTGCTCGTGGCGCGCGACGTGACCCGCCTCAACAAACTCGCCGACACGCTGAGCGCTAGACACAGTGTGAAGGTCGAAGTGCTGGGCGCTGACCTCTCGAACCAATCCGACGTGAAGCGGGTTGAGGCGAAGCTCCGTGCCGACGAGGCGATCACGCTGCTGGTCAACAATGCCGGCATCGGCCCGAAAGGCCCGCTCCTCAATGACGATATCGACTATCTCGACCGGATGATCGCGATTAATATCACCGCCGCCAATCGGCTGGCAGTCGCCGCTGCCCAGGCTTTCGTCGCACGCGGCGGGAGCGGCATCATCAACATAGCATCCGGCGTCGCCATCGCGCCCGAGCTTTTCAACGGCACCTATAGCGGCACCAAGTCCTTCGTACTCGGCATGACGCAGTCGCTCGCCCGCGAACTCGATGGTAAGGGCGTCAGGATTCAGGCGGTACTGCCCGGTATCACTGCAACCGAATTGTTCGACCGTGTCGGCGGTTCCGTCGGCAACTACCCCAAGGAGATCGTCATGCATGTCGAGGACCTCGTCGATGCCGCGCTTGCCGGCTACGATCTTGGCGAACTCGTCACCATCCCGTCGATGGAAGACCAGCATCTGCTGCAGGCCTTCGAGGCCGCGCGCGGCGCGCTCGGTGGCCAGATATCCCGCGACAAGTCTGCAAGCCGCTACGGCGTCACTGCCAAGGCCGCTGCTTGATCCTTCTTCAGGGCGCCATCTGGCTTGGCGGCGGCGCCCTCAAGCTCGCGGCTCCGCTTTGTGAGCGAACCACGGGCTTCGTTCGTCACCACTCTAGATCCAATCTTTCCAGCCCATGGAAATGATAAACATCCTTGACCACGGGCTGGGCCGCAAGCCGCATTCCTGGCAATCGCTCGAACAGAATCGGTAGCGCGATCTGCATCTCAAGTCGCGCCAGTGGCGCCCCGATGCAGAAATGGATGCCGGCGCCGAAGGAGAGGCTGATTCCCTCGTTGCGCGCGGGCTGGAAGGCGAGGGGGTCCGAAAACTTCTTCGGATCGAGATTGGCGGCCGCGAGGATCAATCCCACCTCGTCGCCCTTGCGGAATTTCATCCCGTCGAATTCGAGATCCTCCAGCACCCAGCGCTTGAAAATGTGCACGGGTGCCGAAATGCGGAAACTTTCCTCCGCCGTCAGGACAGTCGATGCCGAATCGGCGAACAAGGCCTTGGCATCGCAGCCGTTCTTCAGAATCACACTCACTGCATTGCCAATCTGGTGAACCGTGGCCTCATGCCCGGCATTGAGCAGCACGATCGCGGTGGAGACCAGTTCTTCCTCGGTCAGGTATTGCCCGTCGCGCGCCGGCGATAGCATCAGCGTCAGCAGGTCGTCGCGCGGGTCCTTGCGCCGCTCCTCGGCAAGCCGGATGATATAGTCGCCGAATTCCCGGGCAGCCTTGTTGGCGCGGTGCTCATCCTCGTCCGTCTTTCCGAACATGTACATGCGCACATAGTCATGGCTCCAGTCGAGCAACTGCCGGCACATGTCGTCGGGAACGCCGATCATCCGTGCGATCACGGTGACGGGAATGATCTCGGCGAATCTTGCGAGAAGCTCCGTGCCGCCATCTTTCTCGAAACCGTCGATCAGCCGGTGCGAAAGCGCCGCGATCTCAGGCCGCAACCGCTCGATATTGCGTGAGACAAAGGCACGGTTGACCAGCGTCCTCAGCCGCGTGTGCTCTGGCGGCTCGATCGACAGCAGCGACTTGGATTCGGCCCGGTCGAAATCCGCCAGATGTGGCGAGGGTTCAGGCAGACCGAGTTCCTCCCGGCTCGCCACATGGGTGATCTGCCGCCCGAACCGCCGGTCGCGCAGGATCGCGTTCACATTGTCGTAGCCAGTGAAGTACCATTGCTTTTCCTCTTCCCAGACAAAGGTGGGCGAAGTCGTGTGCATGGCCGCATAGGCCCGGTTCGGGTCGCGATAGAAGGCGGGATCGCGGGCATCGAGCGAGAGATGCCGGGTGGCGGGATCGAATTTGAAATAGGCGGGGATCTGGGTCATCGCAAAGCGGTAGCGCGAATCCACCAATACCGGCAAGATTGCTTATACCTGATCCACTCGCAAATCCCGCGCCATCAGCGACGGGTCGCCCCAGGTCGATAGCCAGATCATCAACCCGGTCAGCGTCGAGATCACTGCATAGGCCATGTGGTCGAGCGAGCCTCGGCCCTCTTGCATCTCGATCGCATGGTCGCGATGTTCGAGTTCTTCGTCCTTGATCGCATCAATGGCCGTGAAAAGCGCCGGGTCGCGATCTCTCAAGAAATGCAACTGCTCGATCAGATGCTTGTGGACGGTGGTTTCCACCGCCTCGGTGCAGACCCAGATCATGTTGCGGCCGAGGAGTGCTGTCGCGAAGCCGATGACGAAACCGCCGAGGCTCCAGAGTCTCATGACCCGGCAGGGCCGAGTATCCCGCTCGATCATTGCCGCGCCGAAAATCGCGCAATGGCGGATTTCGTCTCGTCGCATCTTTTCGAGCGCCGGCACCATGTCGGGATAACTACGCCGGACGCGCCAGAGTTGGGCGGCATAGATCCGGATCGCGCCGGTCTCGCCCGCGTGGTTGACGCGGATGATGCGGGCGATGGTCGTGCGTTCGCGATCGGTAAGTCCGGGCATGCACGTTCAGGTAAAGGCTTGGCCCCACAATGACAAGTGGTTGCAACTGCGACCACTTGCTTCACCCTTTCTTCATCCTGTCCGACAATTTCCCTGTCCATACTTTCCGCCCTAACCCCGCATTAAGCGCGAATCTGAAAGTACGGCCATGCAAATTCCCTGCACGGCTTGAAGTTTCGGGTACGGACACTCTATGTAGGGGGTAAGAATTTTGTGATGATTCCCGGGAAACGTGGGCTTTCCGGAGATGCTTTGTGAAGGATGGACATGAAAGATCCGATTGAAACCATGATGGCCATTATACCAACGGTCATTGAGCAGACTAACCGGGGCGAGCGCCATGGAGACATTTTTTCACGCTTGCTTCGAGAACGGATCATTTTCGTGATCGGTCCGGTGGAAGACACGATGGCCGCGCTTGTCTGCGCCCAGCTTCTCTTCCTCGAATCCGAGAACCCGAAGAAGGAGATCGCGATCTATGTCAACTCGCCCGGCGGCCTCGTCACCTCGGGCATGGCGATCTACGACACGATGCAGTTCATTCGTCCGCCGGTCTCGACGCTCTGCGTCGGCCAGGCCGCGTCGATGGGTTCGCTTCTGCTCGCCGCCGGCGCCAAGGGCGCGCGCTTTGCGACGCCGAATGCGCGCATCATGGTGCACCAGCCCTCGGGCGGTTTCCAGGGCCAGGCTTCGGATATCGAACGCCACGCCCGCGACATCCTCAAGATGAAGCGCCGCCTGAACGAGATCTATGAAAAGCACACCGGTCGCACCTATGAAGAAGTCGAGCGCGCACTCGACCGCGACAACTTCATGACCTCGGAAGAGGCCAAGGACTGGGGCCTGATTGATCAGGTCATCACGTCGCGAGTCGATGCCGAGGGCGAGACGGAGGCTTGATGCCTGCGTAATCCACCGTTTTGCCCTTTTCATGACAAGAATGTCATGGAAAGGGACTAGGCGGTTGGGTTTGGGCTCGTTAATAATGGACATTAAGCCTATGTTGAAGAAATATGACATAGGCTCCCTCTGATGAGGGGGATTCGTTGCCGCCTGTTGGCAGATGTGTTTGTCTGCCCTGGCTAGCGTCCCCAAGGCCCCGTTGTAACAGCGGCAAGTTCCGCTCAATGCCGGGGTGTCAGGATTTGACCCCCGTGTACCGGCATTCGTGTCGCGGGCGTTCTGGAAGGAAAGTATTATGAGCAAAGTCAGCGGAAGCAACGGCGGTGACTCCAAAAACACCTTGTATTGCTCTTTCTGCGGCAAGAGCCAGCATGAAGTCCGCAAGCTGATCGCGGGTCCGACCGTCTTCATCTGCGACGAATGCGTCGAACTCTGCATGGATATCATCCGCGAGGAGAACAAGTCCTCGATGGTGAAGTCCCGCGAGGGGGTCCCGACCCCGCAGGACATCATGAAGGTGCTCGACGAATATGTGATCGGCCAGAAGCAGGCCAAGCGCATCCTTTCCGTCGCGGTGCACAATCATTACAAGCGCCTGGCGCACGCCACCAAGAATCAGGACGTGGAACTCGCAAAGTCCAACATCCTGCTGGTCGGCCCCACCGGCTGCGGCAAGACCTATCTCGCCCAGACGCTCGCGCGCATCATCGACGTGCCGTTCACCATGGCCGATGCGACGACGCTGACCGAAGCCGGCTATGTCGGCGAGGATGTCGAGAACATCATCCTGAAGCTGCTCCAGTCCGCTGATTACAATGTCGAGCGCGCCCAGCGTGGCATCGTCTATATCGACGAAGTCGACAAGATCAGCCGCAAGTCGGACAATCCCTCGATCACCCGCGACGTGTCGGGCGAGGGCGTCCAGCAGGCGCTGCTCAAGATCATGGAAGGCACGGTTGCCTCGGTTCCGCCGCAGGGCGGCCGCAAGCACCCGCAGCAGGAATTCCTGCAGGTGGATACGACCAACATCCTGTTCATCTGCGGCGGCGCCTTTGCCGGCCTCGAAAAGGTGATCCTGGCACGCTCGGAAAAGACCTCGATCGGCTTCGGCGCCAAGGTCGCCGCTCCCGACGAACGCCGCGTTGGTCATGTGCTGCGCGACCTTGAGCCGGAAGATTTGGTCCGTTTCGGCCTGATCCCGGAATTCATCGGCCGTCTGCCTGTCATCGCGACGCTTGAGGACCTCGATGAGGATGCGCTGATCCAGATCCTGTCCGAGCCGAAGAACGCGCTTGTCAAGCAGTACCAGCGCCTGTTCGAGATGGAGGACATCGAGCTCAATTTCCACGAGACCGCTCTGCGCGAAATCGCCAAGCGTGCGATCGTTCGCAAGACCGGCGCCCGTGGCCTGCGCTCGATCATGGAGAAGATCCTGCTCGACACGATGTTCGAGCTACCGACGCTCGACGGCGTCCAGGAAGTCGTCATCTCGGATGAAGTGGTCAAGGGCAATGCCCGTCCGCTCTACATCTATGCCGACCGGCGTGAGGACAAGGCTCCCGCTTCGGCTTGAGGCCAGTCCAACTTCGAATTGAAGGCCCGGTTTTTCCGGGCCTTTTTCGTTTGGCCATACCACATGACCTTTAGCGTCGGTCGGATGCGATTACTCGCGTTTTGACTTAAGTTTGATTTAAGCAATAGGCCTCATTGTTCCAGTCAATAGCCGATAAAATCAGCGCATGGAGTGCGGCACGCTTGGGCAACGCGGCACTCAAACAGGAATGGTCGGAATTCTGATGTTCTCATCTCACTCCAGCAATGCCGGCAACGCAAACCAGATTTTGGAGATCATCGCCTTCCGCCTCCACAATCAGGATTTCTGCGTGCGCACCACCTCGATCCGCGAAATCCGTGGTTGGGCTCCGGCGACGCCGCTGCCCCATACGCCACCGGATGTTCTCGGCGTGATGAATCTCCGGGGAACCGTCATTCCGATTATCGATCTCGCCCGCAAGCTCGGCATGATCAAGGCCGAACCCAATGAGCGTAGCGCCATCGTCGTGGCCGAGGTTCACGGCATGGCGATCGGGCTTCTGGTCGATGGGGTCTCTGATATCCTGACGATCGGCCAGGAACTGCTTCAGCCGGTGCCTGACATCAGTGCGGCCGTGTCTTACGCGGATGGCATCATTACCTACCAGGACAGCATGATCTGCTTCCTCAACCTGGAGCGCATGTTCGGTGAGGACGAGACAAGGATGCTGTCGGCAGCCTAAGGCACTTACCCACCGCCCATACCATCCAAGGCCCGGCAAAATCCGGGCCTTTTTCATTGTATGCGATGCAATATTCCCGCGATATCGGCATGTTTTTCGTTGCGCGTCCCGCCCAACAGGCGCAAAAAAGACTGTGAAAGCGTTGCTTTCCCGACGATTCTGCCGGCCCGGGCTTGTGCGCAAGGTTCGCAACATCCGCCTTGGCTAATTTGATCTCGGGATTGTGACAGGCATTTGACATCAGGTGTTTCGAGTGGCCTGAATCAGGCTTGAATTGTCCACCCGGCATAGCCACCTGTTAGCGTGGCCGGAAACGGCTACTACAGGTCGGCATCGCCTAGTGAGGGATTGCCGCCCTGGCCTTGTCTAAGGCTTGGACTTGAAAGGGAAAGAAATGACCAAAAAGACATTCCCGACTGAAGGAAGTCAGGAGAATTACCCCGTTCTGCCGCTGCGCGACATCGTGGTATTCCCCCACATGATCGTTCCGCTCTTCGTGGGCCGCGAGAAATCCATCCGCGCGCTTGAAGAGGTGATCGGAACCGATCGGCAAATCCTTCTCGTCACCCAGAAAAATGCGACCGACGATGATCCGCCGCCTTCGGCGATCTTCGAGGTCGGCACCGCTGCCAACGTGCTGCAACTGCTGAAACTGCCCGATGGCACCGTCAAGGTGCTCGTTGAGGGCAGGGCGCGCGCCCGCATCGAACACTACACCGCCCGCGAGGACTTCTACGAAGCCACCGCGTCGATCCTTGCCGAGCCCGAAGAGGACGCGGTCGAGATCGAGGCGATGTCGCGCTCGGTGGTTTCCGAATTCGAAAACTACGTCAAGCTCAACAAGAAGATCTCTCCCGAGGTCGTCAGCGCCGCCGGCCAGATCGACGATTATTCGAAGCTTGCCGACACGGTCGCTTCGCATCTGTCGATCAAGCTGACCGACAAGCAGGAAATGCTCGAAACCGTGTCCGTCAAGGGCCGGCTCGAAAAGGCGCTCGGCTTCATGGAAGGCGAGATCTCCGTCCTGCAGGTCGAGAAGCGCATCCGCTCGCGCGTCAAGCGCCAGATGGAGAAGACCCAGCGCGAATACTACCTCAATGAGCAGATGAAGGCGATCCAGAAGGAACTGGGCGACGAGGACGGCCGCGATGAAATGGCCGAACTGGAAGCCCGTATCGGCAAGACCAAGCTCTCCAAGGAAGCGCGCGAAAAGGCCGATGCCGAGTTCCGCAAGCTCAAGCAGATGAGCCCGATGTCGGCCGAATCGACCGTCGTGCGCAATTATCTCGATTGGTTGCTGAGCCTGCCCTGGGGCAAGTTCAGCCGCGTCAAGACCGACCTTATCAACTCCGAGAAAATCCTCGACGAGGATCACTTCGGTCTCGACAAGGTCAAGGAACGCATCGTCGAATATCTCGCCGTGCAGGCGCGCTCCTCCAAGATCAAAGGCCCGATCCTGTGCCTCGTCGGTCCTCCCGGCGTCGGCAAGACCTCGCTCGCCAAGTCGATCGCCAAGGCGACCGGCCGCGAATATGTCCGCATGGCGCTTGGCGGCGTGCGTGACGAGGCCGAGATCCGCGGTCACCGCCGGACCTATATCGGCTCGATGCCCGGCAAGATCGTCCAGTCGATGAAGAAGGCAAAGAAGGCCAATCCGCTCTTCCTGCTCGATGAAATCGACAAGATGGGCCAGGACTTCCGCGGCGACCCGTCGTCGGCTCTGCTCGAGGTGCTCGATCCGGAACAGAACTCGACCTTCATGGACCACTATCTCGAAGTGGAATATGACCTGTCGAACGTCATGTTCGTGACCACGGCCAATACGCTGAATATCCCTGCACCTCTGATGGACCGCATGGAGATCATCCGTATTGCCGGCTACACCGAAGACGAGAAGCTGGAAATCGCCAAGCGGCACCTGCTTTCCAAGGCGATGCGCGACCACGCGCTGCAGCCGAAGGAGTTCTCGATATCAGATGAAGCGCTGATGGAAGTCATCCGCGCCTATACCAGGGAAGCCGGCGTCCGTAATTACGAACGCGAGCTCAACAAGCTTGCCCGTAAGGCGGTCACCGAAATTCTGCGCAACAAGGTGCTGAAGGTCGACGTGACCACGGAGAACCTGCACCAGTATCTTGGCGTGCCGCGCTTCCGTCATGACGAAGCCGAACGCGAGGATATGGTCGGCGTGGTCAGCGGTCTTGCCTGGACCGAAGTCGGCGGCGAATTGCTCACCGTCGAGGCGCTGATGATGCCGGGCAAGGGCCGCATGACGGTCACCGGCAACCTCAAGGACGTGATGAAGGAATCGATCTCGGCGGCGGCATCCTATGTCCGCTCGCGGGCGCTTGATTTCGGCATCGAACCGCCGCTCTTCGAAAAGCGCGACATCCACGTACACGTACCGGATGGCGCAACCCCGAAGGACGGCCCGTCGGCGGGTATCGGCATGGTCACGGCGATCGTCTCGGTCATGACCGGCATTCCGGTCCGACACGATGTCGCGATGACGGGTGAAATCACCCTGCGCGGCCGGGTGTCGCCGATCGGCGGCCTGAAGGAAAAACTGCTCGCGGCACTGCGAGGCGGCATCAAGAAGGTTCTGATCCCGCAGGATAACGCCAAGGATCTGGCGGATATTCCTGACAATGTGAAGAACAATATGGAGATCATTCCGGTCTCCCGCGTGGGCGAGGTTCTCGAACATGCGCTTGCTCGCCAGCCCGTGGCGATCGAGTGGAACGAATCATTCGACCCCGCACCGGTAAAGCCGGGCGCCGTCGATGATGCGGGACTTTCGATCGCTCACTGAGCGGAAAGATTGTCAGGTTCTGGCCAGCGAGTGTATCTCTGGCGGCAAACTGACCCAAAATTGCGGATGGCCGGTCTCCAGACCGGCCATTTCTTTATGAAAAATCGTCTAAACAGGCTGGATTTCTCGGGAAACTTCTGTATCAGGGTTGCGGTCGGGCAGTCGAAGTCTTTAACTGCCCCAAGAACAACGTGAGTCGTTTCAAACCAGCTAGGAAAGGGGTGGAAACATGAACAAGAGTGAACTCGTGGCAGCAGTCGCAGAGAAGTCCAGTCTGAGCAAGACCGACGCGGCCTCCGCAGTGGACGCCGTGTTCGACGCCGTTCAGGAAGAACTCAAGAAGGGCGGCGATGTCCGTCTCGTCGGTTTCGGCAATTTCTCCGTGAGCCGCCGCGAAGCCTCTGTCGGTCGCAACGTGTCGACCGGTGAAAAGGTCAACATCCCGGCCCGCAACGTTCCGAAGTTCTCCGCAGGCAAGGGCCTGAAGGACGCCGTCAACGGCAATTGATCTCTTCCGCCAGCAATGGCAAGGAAACCCGGATGCGCGAGCATCCGGGTTTTTTCGTTCTTACGCCGCAGCCTTGAGTGCGCCGGCTTCCTCGACGATTGCGAGGCAAGCGGCAGCCACCTCCCGGCCCTTGACGCGGAAATGCTCGGCAAAGAAAGTCTGGTGCTCGGCACCGCTGTGGAAATGATGCGGCGTCAGCACCGCCGAGAGCACCGGCACATCGGTTTCCAACCCGACCTGCATCAGGCCATTGATGACAGCCTGCGCCACGAATTCATGCCGGTAGATACCGCCATCCACCACCAGCGCCGCGCCGATCACGGCGTCGTAGCGCGCACCTCGTGCAAGCCGCTTGGCACGAAGCGGAATCTCGAAGGCGCCCGGCACTTCGAAATAGTCGATCTCGTAGCGCCCACCGGTGAGGGCGGCGATCTCCGTAGCGAAGGCATCGCGGCAATTATCGACGATGTCCCGGTGCCAGCGCGCAGAGACGAACGCAATGCGGCGCGAGGATGTGATTCTGGATTGTTCGATATTGGATAGTTCAAGATTCATGGTCGTGTCCTTTCTTTCCCAACGCATGAATCAGGGCAAGCGGACGCCGACGATCACCCATGCGCGCACGGGTGCTGAAGGCAAACCGATCTCTTCCATCCGGACTATACCGTCGGCTTCGGAATCACACCGAATCTGCTGACCTTTCCGGCAGGCCGGAAAGCGCTCGCGGGCTTGTGGAATACTCCACTTACCGCCGGTGGGGAATCGCACCCCGCCCTGAGATCATCGCCCGCATGATTGCGGGCAGGTGAGACGTAGACGACATTCCGTGATCCTGCAAGTCCGACGCAGGCCCGAACTTGATTGCGCCGCGGCCTGCCTCTATACCCCAATAGCCACATCAAATTCTTCGAGCACAGGGTGTTTCCTTGAACCTTCCGGCCACTGCCAATCCCGACCTCCACGTTCTCGAACAGCTTTTCGCCGTCGCTCGTCGTCGGTGGAAGATCGTGGCGCTTCTCACGATCATTGGCGCGGTTCTCGGCTTCATCTATGCCCAGAGCCAGGTGCCGGTCTATTCCTCGGCCGCAACCATCATGGTGCGCTCCGGCCCTGCGGCCGATCCGGTCCGTCAGGGCATCGAGACCACGACGCCCGAAGAGGAGGGCCAGTTCCTTTCCCAGCTCGAACTGGCGAGATCCGCCTCGGTCGCGACCATCGTCGCCGACCGGCTGGATCTAGTCAACGACGCCGACTTCGCCAAGCCTGCGGCTTCAGGCCTCAGGCAACTGATCGCACGGATCGGCGCCCGCCTGGGCATGAAAATGGCCTCGACAGACGAAGCCGCCAGGAAGCTCGATCTCGATCAGGTCGTAGCCGCCCTGCAGGCCAATGTGAAGGCGTCGCGCGTCGGCCGCACCTATGTCGCCGCGATCTCCTACACCCATCCCAATCCGGCAGTCGCCCAGAAAGTCGCGCAGGCCTTTGCCGAGGCGTTCAAGCAGAAGATCGCGCAGGACAATGATATGGCCAATTCGCGCATGCGCGCGGCGCTGCAGAGCGAGATCGACCGCGCGAGCGGCCCGGCAAAGGACGCACTGCAGGCGAAGCTTCAGGACATGATGATCGCCCGCGCACTGCCCGGCATGGATGTCGTCGTCATGAGTGATGCCCGGCTGCCCGCCGCACCGATGGCGCCGCGTGTGCCCTTCCTCGTCGCGGTAGGCGCCATCCTGGGTGCCGTCATCGGCTGCGCCATAGCGGGCTTCCGCGAACTGACCGACCGTGGCGCGCGCGACGGCGATGTCATTGCGCGGGCGCTCGGGATCCGCTTCCTCGGCTACCTGCCGCGCGGCGGCACCAAAAATCTCGGCACCATGACGATCGGCAAGGGCGCGCCGCTGCCCGAACCTGCCCGCCGCTCGGTGCTCGAATCCTATTCGGTCTTCGGGGAAACGATCCGCTCGGCCGCCGTGGCGCTGATCGGCCACCAGAAGGATGGGCAGGGCACGGTGACCGGCGTCACCTCGGCGCTTGCCGGCGACGGCGCGACCATCATCGCCGCCAACCTCGCCGCCCACCTCGCCAACCAGGGCCGCAGCGTGCTGCTGATCGACGGCAATGCCCGCGACCCGCGCCTGAGCGACTGGCTCGCCGCCGAAGCGGAACAGGGCCTCGTCGACGCCGTGCTCCAGAACAAGAGCACCGACGAAACCTTGCTCTATGATTCCAGGAGCAATATTTCCCTGCTGCCCATGGTGCTGAAGGATCGCACGGTCGAGCCGGCCAGTCTCTTCAATTCCGATCGCGCCAAGACCTTCATGTCGGAGCTTCGCGGCCAGTACCAGCACATCATCATCGATCTTGCTCCGCTCTCGACCGCCTCCGATGCCCGCGCCGCCGAACCCGTGATCGATAATTTCGTGCTTGCCGCGCAATGGGGCAGGGCAACGCCGCAGCTCATCGCCGATCTGCTCGACAGCGAACCGGAAGTGCGGGCGAAGCTGGCCGGAGTGATCCTGACCCGCGCCGACCTGAAAAAACTTCCGCTCTATGCGGCTGCGGGCTCGCGGGCGTCGTTCAACAAAAGAATCGCAAAGGGCTGAGTTCTAGATATGCAGGCGACGCCGCATTCGGTTGCAGCCAATGCTACCATTTGGATGCGCCATATCGAGCGTCCGCGACTGTTGTAACGAGCCGCCACCCGAGGCGTTCCTCGGAGTTAGCCAGGTTCGGCCCAATGTTCAGGGCTATCTCCGTTACCAGCTTCCGACGCAGCGCCTTTGTGTAGTCGCTTGTCGACCGTGGAACCATAACGAAGGCTTGGAAACCGCCTATGACGTCTTCCGCGAAATAGGATGCCAGTGGGCGGCCCAGCGCAGCTTCGTCTTTCGATGGAATGGCAATCGCGTTGATCGTGTACCCCTTGTCGATCGCCTTCTCCCTGGCCTGCAAAACGGGCAGGCCGTCATTGTTCTCTCCATTGCCGGAGATGTCGATGACCTTTCGATCGGCATTTCCGGGGAACCGGTCGAGAAGCAGACTTGCAACGCCTATGGCCGCGGAAATGGATGTCCCGCCTCTCACTCCGCGGCTGAAGCCGGTGGCGCCTTTCCTACTGATCACCCGGGCCGCCGCTTCTGCGTCCTGACGTCCGCAGATCCTCGTCCAGGGCAACACGGTTCTTATCTGTTGCGGGCTTGCCCATTCAAAGTAGGTTATGCCGATGCAGCCGAGATGATTGCCGGAAAGGGCCTTGATGAACTCGGGCGAAGTCAGTGCGGCAACGTGCCCGTTCCGCTGGAGGTCCGCAGTGCCCCTGTCGATCGAGGATGAGGAATCGACCGCGAAGACAATGGCGACATCAACGTCAAAGGTTGATGCCTGATCGATACCGGAGGCGCGTGCTTGCAATCCTAAAATCAGCGTGACAGCAATCGTACCTGTCAGTTTCACGAAAGAATGCATGGTCATCCACCCCTGTCTCGTCATCTTGTTGCTACCGGTGGCGCGCGGCATCCGTCTTGGCGTGTCCATCGATCCGGGAAGCATCAACCAGCGGAACCTTCGATGAGACCCCCTTTTGGGGGTTGATGAAGGACAGTTGGAGGAGATCGGCCATAGTCCAGCGCCCAGGGAGAGTGGTATACCGGCTGCAAACCGGATACCCGTCGCACGAAAGGTGGTGTAACAGCACTATCTAAGGCGCGCCTGGCCGATACGACGATCTGCGTTGTTCATGACTGGTTTTCGCAATGAAGGTTTTCGGCGAAATTCCTTTGCAGCCTTCCGTGCAATACTCGAATTATGCTGCGGTCACCTGAAATATATGGTTTTATGAGAGGTGGAGTGTTGGTTGCCGTGCACCTTCGTGCTTGGCACACATGCTGGGGTGGGATGGTGGCGATTGACATCAGGCGCTTGCAATATGCGTCCATGCATTTGTCTGATGTCGTTGCCGAGCCGGCGCGTTGGGCAGAGGTTTTGGAGGAAATCACGCAGGCCGTCGGCGCCATTGGTGCGGGGTTGATTCCTCAGACCGGGTCGGAAGGAGCTGTGGCGACTGCCAACCTCAGGGACTGCCTGGAGACCTATGTACGCGAGAGTTGGACCGAACAGGACAGAGTTAGTCATCTGCGTTCCAGGGCTCTGCTTATGCGAGGCGAAATTGCGCTCGACCGGGACCTGGCCAACGCTGACGATCGTGCACCGTTCTTCGAAGAATTCTTGCCGCGCTTTGACGGCAGGTGGTGGGCGGGCATCGGGATTCGCAGTGGTTCCGATATCTGGTCCCTGACGATGCATCGATCTCTACGCCAAGGACCATACGAACAGAGTGAAAGAGCCATTCTCCAACAATTTTCCTTGCGGCTGAACGAAGTTGGCAGTCTTGCGGAGCTTGCTGGCCGCGTCACCTTGTCCGCCGTGGCCAATTCATTCGATCAAATGGGCAAAGCCGTGGTGGCGATCGATGAGACCGGCAGGTTCATCCATGCCAACGCTGCTGCAACGCAACTCTTGGGCGCCGCCATCCAGGTGGCCGGCGGGCGTCTGATATTCCGCGATCGTCACGCGGCGGCGGAATACAGCAAAGTCATCGAGCGGCTGCGGGGGCTTCGCGAGGGCAAAATCTTGTGCGCACCCCCGATCATCGTACGACGGGAGAACGCCACTCCCCTCGCGATCAGGATCCTGCCCGTCGATGGTGCGGCGAAATCCCCGTTTCTTTCCGCGCGAGCGCTCCTGCTTCTCAATGAGATCATGGGGCCAGCCAAGTCCGATTGGCAGGCCTTCAGCCGCGCTTTCGGGCTTACGCCGGCAGAAGCACGTCTCGCGGCACTTTTGGCCATCGGCGACTCCCTCGAAAACGCTGCATCAGCGCTTGGCATCACCAGGGAAACCGCCCGCAGCAGGCTCAAATCCATTTTTCAAAAGACCGATACGCATCGCCAGGGGCAACTCGTAGCCTTGCTGGCCTCTCTGGTGTGATCGCTTCTTCAAGCCTCGGTATCGCGCGCACCGTATCAGAACTGCTTGCGCTCGCGCAGCTTCCTTGCCGGGTTGCCGGCATAGATGCCCCAGGGCTCCAGGTCCTTGGCTGCAACGCCACGTGCGCCAAGCACCGCGCCTTCGCCAACCGTGACGCCCGGGCCGACAAAGGCCTCGGCCGCGACCCATGCCTTCGATCCGATCGTGATCGGCATCGGCTTGAGCTGGAAATTGGCATCATCGACATCATGCGTGCCGCCGCAGAGGTGGGCGCGCTGGGAGATGATCGCGTAGGCGCCGATCTTCATCGGACCCATATTATAGAGAATGACGCCCGGACCGACCACGGCATGGTCTTCCATCTCGAGGTTCGGCGGATACCAGATCGTCGTCCTGGGATAAATCCGGGCCTTGGGCGCGAGTTTGGCGCCAAACGCATTCAGTAGCAGGCGCCGCCAGGCATGGAGCGGCACGGGTGTCCAACTGCCCGCCAGCGCCCAGGTCAGCATCCAGGCGGCGCGAAACATCCGGTGCTTGAGCGAGAAGCTCGGACCGCCCTCGCGGACATTGGATTTCTCGGCGTCGAGTGCACTCATCCTCTCACCTTCCATTCCACGGCTTCGTTGTAGAGCGAAAGCAATCCGTCACGCACGCTCTGTTCGGAGAATTCTGCGGCGACCAGCGCCTTGGCATTCTCCGAGGCACGCGCCCAATCCTCACCGCTCAGATTATGCGCCGCGACCAGCGACGGATAGATCGTATCCGCCGTGTAGCCGGTACGAAATGCGGCGCCGCGTTCGAAGCCGATATCAAGATTGCATTCGGGCGACATAATCGCCGGCTTGCCGGCGGCCCAGGCCTCGAGGATCGCCATCGGCAGGCCTTCGCTCTTGGACGGCAGCAGGAAGAACTTAGCCGTGCCCATCGAGCGGTTCTTGTCAGGTCCATATTGCGGCCCGGCGAACAGCACATTGCCGAACTTCTGACCGAGTGCGGATACCTTGGCCTCGAACCCCTCGATCCCGTCATTCCAGCCGCAAAATACCAGAGCCGAGCCATTGCGGAACTGCTCGTTTTCGCTTGATAGCCGGGCCCAGGCATCCATCAGCTCCATGATGCCCTTCTTCTCGTGGATACGCCCGAGGAAGAGGTAGATGTCGCGACCGTCGAATTCCGGCTTCCACCAGCCCGGCTTCGCACCATCGCTCGAAAACGGCTCGGCGAAATTGTGGATGATGCGCGCCGGCTGACCGGTCAGGAATTCCGCGACGTCGCCGCTCTCCTTTTCCGTCAGCAGGTGATAGCCGCCGGCCTTCTTGAGAAATCTGTTCTGGTAGAGGCTCGACACCGCACCCTTGAGCCTGGACGATCGTGCTCTAATCCATGGTTCCAGCATGCCATGCGGCGAGACGACATAGGGCTTGCCTGATAGCATCGACCAGAGATGCACCGCCGCGACATGAAACTGCCAGACGCCGTGGACATGCACGAGATCGGGCTTGGCCTGCATCAGTGAGGCCACCATGGCGGGCGCGAAACTGTAGCTGATCGGCCCCATGAAGCGATGCTGGTAGAGCCTAGCTGCCTCCCATTGCTTCGGATCGACTTTGTCCATCCGGTCATCCAGCGTGTGGACCGATATCTGCTCGAAGCCCGCCGATGACAGCGCCTTCACATGCAGCCGCGCGGCTTCAGCCACGCCGCCGCCTAGCGGCGAGATCGTCGGCAGCGCCAGCGCTACCCGCCGGATCATCGCCTGGTTCCGATCAGCGCGAGGATATCCTGCAACCGGGTGAACTCGGTCTGATACACCTTCACGGCATTCTGGATCTCGGCTTCGGCTTGACTCAAATTCTCATAATCCTGAGATATCGTCTTGATAAGATAGTCATAATCGATGGCGTCGATCGGCGTGTGCCGGTGCGACAGCTTGAGATCGTTCATGATGTATTCGGTCTTCGGCAGGTAGGCGATCGCGAATGTCGGGCGGCCGGCCATCATCGAGAAGATGCAGGAATGGAAGCGCGTGCCGAGGAACACCTTGGAGCGCGCGATCATGGCGCGCAGCACATCGGGCTCGCGGCTCGTCTGGTCGACGATCACCTGGCACTTGGCCTTGCGCTGCACCTCGAGCGATGCCGGGAGGTCTTCCGACACCTGATTGAAGATCACCGGCGTCAGGCCATATTTCTCGGCCATATGGTCCGCCGCTCGCGCCACGGCATCGGTGTAGCGACCCAGCATGACTGCCGGCTCTTTCGACTTGGGGAACGACCACTTGACGACCGTCATGCCGAAGATCGGCGCATCCTTGCCCACACCAAGGCTTTCATACACGCCGTCGATCAGCTCGGGATTGTCCTCGACATGGCTGTTCCAGAACGCGCTGTCGCCGGTGCGATAAACGGTTTTCTCCGGCAGCTTGAGATCGTGCGCCAGGAAATCCCAGCTGTAGCTCTCGCGGGCGCAGAGAAACGGCACCTTGCCCAATACATATCGCGCCACGGCCCGCGACAGCGGCCGCTCGATCGGCCCAACGCTCTGCGGTGCCAGGATCACTGTCTTGCCCATGATCGTGCCGAGATGGATGTGCAAGAGCGCGATGAAATAGGCGAAGTTGGTGTCGTGGATA
The DNA here is from genome assembly GCF_024707525.1 of Rhizobium sp. TH2. Taxonomy (NCBI): domain Bacteria; kingdom Pseudomonadati; phylum Pseudomonadota; class Alphaproteobacteria; order Hyphomicrobiales; family Rhizobiaceae; genus Rhizobium; species Rhizobium sp. TH2. The sequence goes on from NZ_CP062231.1 coordinate 2,062,382, forward strand.
TAGCCGCCGGGTGCGGAGATCACGACGTCGCTCGCGCGAATCGCATCAAGCGTCTGGCGCTGCTTCTCGGGCAGCAGCGCGCCGAGGAAGGGCAGCCATGCGCTAAACCATGAAGCAAACAGATAGACGAGGGATTTGAGCCGGCCGACCGCGCCGCCGCCGGCATTGCCGATCCTTTCGGACCAGGCAACGGTAGGATGCACGGCGCGCGCGGCATCTATCCCCTCGAACACGGCGCCCGCGATCTGGGCATCCGGAAACTTGGCGCGGATTTCGGCAATGCATTCGTCAAGCAGCACCGAGTCACCCCGGTTGGAGCGGCCAAACGCGTTGACGATCATGAATTTCATCAGGCTTTCCTTCTGGAAGTCTCGGTTTCACAGGGCTTAGAGCCCGGAAATATGCGCGAAATAAGGTTTGATCCGCATGCCAGACAAACCGCCTCAAGTCAAAGCGCGGCTTGGGGTCTCGGTCAATCGGGCGCCGCTTCTCAGCCAGCACAGCATGCCGAGAAAGGCGGGCCAGAGCGGATTGGCGATGAGGAAGTTCGACGCCGGCATCGCGAACATCAGGCCGTAAAAAAGGTAGAAGTAGAAAAACATCGCTACATCGTCGAGCCGCCGCGTGGCGAGATCGACGAAGAACATCCAGAGCAGCCCACCGACGATCACGGCCAACAGCCCCAGCCCCACCAGCCCGAACTTGTGGAACACCGCGAAGTGCAGGAAGTGGATGTTGTGGACTTCTAGCGCGCCGAGCAACGCATGCTGGCCCGGCGTCGGATCGGAGGCGCCCGACATATCCACCGTCCGGCCAAGCCCCTTGCCGAACAGCCATTCGGCATCATTGGCGGTCTGGTAATCCTCCATCACCTTCTCGCCCTCGAATACCCGCTGGTAGGACGAGACGTGATTGTAGATGTCGTCGCCCTTCATCAGCAGGATCGCCTCCTTGATGTTGCGCGGCAGGGTGTCGACGGTCTGGTCGTCGAGCGACAGCGCATAGGTCAAGGCACCGATGACCGCGAAGACCAGGAAGAAGATCGTGACGAGATATTTGCGGTAGAGCAGCCAGATCAACCCGACCACGCCGACGGCGAGGATCGAGGCGCGGTTGATTTCCACCTGCACAAAGCCGTCATTCGAGCCGAGATGAATGAAGAGATAGATCAGTGCGCCGATCGCCTTCTCGATCAGGCTCTTCCGGATCAGAATCGCATAGAGCGCGATCACCTCGAACAGCACATACTGGTAGTGATTGTCCTTGTAGGGGATCGACGCGACGGCGAAGGCGAGCACCAGAGCCAGGAAGGGCAGGGCAAAGAGCGTGGAAATCGCTCGAGCCGCCGCTCCCGTATCGCCCCTTCGGTGGCGGAAGATCTGGAACATCAGCACACCGGTGACGAAATATAGCGTCCAGCCGACGATATATTGCTGCGCATTGCCATTGGCGACGCCGGTGATCGCCGAGACCAGCAGTGCCAGAAGTACGAGGATCGCCAGCGGATGCGGGATGGCCGCTTTCGATGTGGTGCGGTTGAGAATGAGCATCAGCGCCGCAAAGCCGAGCGCATAGGCATAGGTCCCGGCATTCAGGTAGGGCGTCTTGGCAAAACCGATCATGCCGGCGCCATGCTCCAGTACCAGCGACACGAAACCGTAGAGCAGGATGAAGCCCGCCAGGAACAGCCCGAACTGGTCGATCCGGGCGAGCCTGCCGAACAGCGTTGGCGCGGAGGGTTCAAGCGTGGCGGTCGGCATCGGCGCGGGTTACTTTCATGAGCCACCAGAGCGACAGGCTGATCACCGTCGCATGAGACAGGAAATCCGAGAGCACGAAGACATAAGCTCCGAAGATCGAGACCGAGAGATAGCCGAAAATCACGGCGAGCGCGACAGCCAGGATTCGCGCCATAGCCGCTACATGGTAGCGGTTATGCGCGAATAGTCCCTGCACCAGTGCCTGTCCCACCGACTCCGTCAGGATCGTCAGGCAGAACACCGCGAGGAACGCCCAGGCATCGTGCGTGAAGCCGCTGAAGCGCGACACCACGATCAAGGCCACGACGACGATGCCAAGCGTGAAAAGGCCGGCAATCACGAAGCTGGTCCTCTGGATGCGCAGCATCCGTCCGATGCCTGTCGCCGGGTTCGCCGCCACGGCCTGCACCAGCCTCGGAAATTCGATGCGCCGTGCAAAGCCCGCGATCTGGCTCGCCGCGCCGACGATCTGCTTGGCATAGACCAGCATCGCGGTCGCCGAGGTGCCGAGAAACAGTCCCGCTATCGCCAACTGTGCCCGGAAATAGAGTTGGCCGGGCAGCAGGCCCGCGAGCATCGAACTCTCCTCAATGAAGGCCGTGCGCACGCCGGAAGCCGTCGGCTTCGCCCAGAGCGGTCGCCAGCCGGCAAGCGCCAGTGCCACGAACTGTGCGATGATGGTCAGCGCGTAGCCGCAGCTCAGCGCCAGCCCCGTCCACATGCCGACCTCGCGATCCGGAAGGTTCGCCGCGAAAAACAGCGCCACTGCCGAAGCCAGATAGGCGATCGAACCCGTGATGCCGCTGACACCGCTCTTCTGCAGCCCGTCGAGAAAGCCCGCCGCATTGAAGGCCCAGATTGCCAGCGCCGGCAGCGAGAACATGAGATAGGTCCGCGAAAAATCAGGCAGCGACTCGGAGGCACTGAATGCCAGGACGACGAGCACCAGAGCCAGGGCGATCGTGAGCCGGAACACCGTGGTCTCCCAATAGCTGCGCCATACGGAGGCATGGTCCGCCCCGGTATGCAGGATTCGCGCGATCTGCGCCGACAGCACTGTCAGCGATCCAGCTTCGACCGCGATGATTCCCAGCATGGCGAAGGAGAAATGCGTGCCGAACAGAGCGAGCAGCTCTGTCTTGCCAGTCGCGACGAGCCATGTCTGGGCGAGGAAGATCGAGCCCTGGCCGATGCCGAAGCCGCCGATCAGCATGCCCAAATTGACAAGGCGCCTAAAGGCGCCTTGCTGGGATGCTTTTTGTGGCGTGTCTGCCGTCATCCGGTGACGGCGTTGATGAAGGAAATGCAGCCGTCGCGCTTCGAGAGGCGGCGCGAAAGGTCGGCACGCCGGTCCTTCCACTCCTCGCGGTCACCCTTGGAAGCGTTGACGATCGCCTTCGAGAGCGCGTCCGCATCGCCCGGCGGGGTGATGATCGCGCTGTCGCCGAGGAAATTCGCGAGCTCGGTGCCTTCATCGGCCGTCACCACCACGGGTGCACCGGAGGCCAGCATGCCGCCGAGCTTGGAAGGCAGCACGAGGTCGGCAGCACCGCGGTCCTGCGGCAGCGCATGCAGGTTTGCGAGGTTCATGAATTCGTTGAACTTCTCATACGGCTGGAACGGCAGGAAGCTGACATTCGACAGTGTGCCGTATTTCTCAACGAGGGCGCGCTTGGCCGGGCCTTCGCCGGCGATCACGAACTTGATCTTCTTCTGGCTTTCGATCCGCATGGCCGCTTCGAGCAGCGTGTCGAGGCCCTGCTTGGCGCCGATATTGCCGGAATAGAGCACGATGAAATCGTCGTCGGCATAGCCGAGTTCCTGGCGATAAGCCGAGGAGCGGCCGAGCGGATAGATATGCTCGAGATCGACCCAGTTGCGGACGATGGCCACCTGCGAGGGCTTGCCGGTCTTCTGCGCCAGCTTCTCGGCCATGCGCTCGGAAATGGTGATGATGCGGTCAAAACCCTTGAGCGTGTACTTCTCGAATGCGTAGGCTGCTTTCTTGAGAAAATTCAGCGACTTGATGTGGCCGACGGCGAAAGCCGCATCGACTTCGAGATCCTGGACATGCAGCACGGTACGCGCGCCCACCGCCTTGGCGGCGAGGATGGCAAGCGGCGCGGCAAACAGCGTCGGCTCGACGCAGATGACGATCTGCGGGCGATGGCGCAGGATGTGGTAGAGCACGACGGGTGCGGAGGTGGCTGCAAAGCTTACCGGCGCGATAAGGCGCCAGATGCCGCCCATATTCTCCTTGAGGAACAGCGGAACGCGGAAGATGTTCACGCCGTTCTTGCGCTCGGTGGAATAATTGTTCTTGTAGCCCTCGCGCACGCTCCAGCCCGGATAGTGAGGAGGCGTGGTGACCACGGTGACATTGGCCTTCTGGCCGGTCAGGTAGTCGGCGATCTCGCCGGTATATTTGCCGACGCCGGTGATCTCGGGCGCGAAATTCATGCCGTAAAGGAGAACCTTTTTCCCCGCGATACTGCGATCGTCGGTGTCAGCTTTTTCGGCGGTCCACGGTTGCGAAGTCATGCTCATGTTCTGGATTCCGTTATGCGGTGCAGAAAGTTTCAATCTGAAAAGACCATTAGCCGGGCTAGTCTGTACCTGGCATGAACGCGCTCCCTAACGCATGATCGTTGCGCGCGGTTCCCGAGTGGCCGGATTTTTTTGCGATGCCGCGCAAATCCATGACTCAGTTGCCTGCGTATGACTCAAGGCCTTCATTCCCAATCTCTGCATGCGGCTTGCCGCGCGTGTGCGTCGCAGCAATAGTTCTGTCACAAACCGGCCCGAAGTGAGACCGGATGTGCTGGATTGTGCGTTTGGAGGGCCGTTACGGCGCGATTTTTGGTCGCACTGGGCGGGCAGGAACATTCACACTGGAACACCAATTTTAATCGCGTGACAATATCCGTGATGGCCAAAAGTGGAAGAAATTAAGGCAAAGTTATGCACCGCAACACATTTTCGTGAAGTGATGAAATTGCGCAACAATTAGGCACTTCTACTATTTGCCTGATATTACGCCCAGAGCCTGGGCATTTGTCACAAAAGCTTTAAGAATCAGATGCTTGAAAAAGATTTTCTCGCTGGTCGGCAGGCTCGCCATTGAAATGCCTGCTTTGCATACCATATGCAAGCTGCTCTTGGCCGCAACGTCGGCAGGGAGTCATTTTGAAAGAAAAACGATCGACGGAGGGAGTTACATGCGTTCTCGATATCGCCTTGTTTCCCAAAGAACGACGGCCCGCCCAATGTTCAGCGGTCCGCGAATTATGATGTGTCTTTCCGTGCGCGTGTGATCGCACAACAAGTCATCTGAAAATCAATCTGGATTGGCGCCGGCCCTTGAAGCTGGCGGCAGGGAAGTTGTCATGAGCAAACAAGTTATAGAATATGCCGGTGAACCGGTGGGGATTGCCATTCCCGAAAACGGCAAGCTGAAATTCATCGCGGTCAAGTTCCATGTCATGGATCTCGACGAGCAGGTGTTTCCCTCGGCAGAGGCGGTCAATGCCGCCATCCGCAGGCTGGTCGTCCATCAGCCTCAGCACCACGCCTGAGTAAGGCACGTTTTCCAGAGTTTCCAGGCGCCGCCGGTGATCTTGCCGGCGGCGCCTTTGTTTTTGTCACCGGCTGCCGGTACCACCATTGCTTTGCCATAAAGAGCCATGACAACTTGGCGTGGGACGAGAGAAATCGCCGGCATCGGCTGGCGCTGGAGGATTGACCATGGCCAATGTACACGGCACCAACAAATCCGAAACGCTCGACGGCCTGACTGACGATGGCGACATAATCACCGGCCTTGGCGGCAGCGATATCATCAATGCGCTCGGCGGCAACGATCTGATCTCGGCGGGCGACGGCGCCGATACTGTGTTCGGTAACGCGGGCGACGACCTGATCTATGGCCACAGCGATGCCGATCTTTCGCAGAATTCCAGTTTCATTCGGGCGAAGAAGATCGCCGACATCGGTTCCGGCGCTGTGCAGACCCTCGTGGCCGATGGGGATCCCGGCTTTATCTATGCGCTCGCCAAGGATAGCGGCGTCATCTACCGCATCAACGAGGAGACGGGAAAGAAGAAGGAATTCCTCGATATCCCTGATAACCGGTTCGCCGCCGGCGGTGAACGCGGCGTGCTCGGCATGGCCTTCCATCCGGATTACGAAAACAATGGCCGTCTCTTCGTCTACCTGACCAAATCGAATGGCGACATTGAGGTTCGGGAATACGGACCGAAGAACGGCAACCCCGACAAGATCGTGTTCAAGGAAACCGTCATCACGATTCCCCATCAGGATGCCGGCAACCACAATGGCGGCTCGATCGTCTTTGGACCGGATGACGGCATGCTCTATCTCGGCGTCGGCGACGGCGGCGGCGGCGGCGATCCCGCTGGTAATGCACAGAATCTCGACAATCTGCTCGGCAAGATCCTGCGCATCGATGTCGATGGTGTGGATCTTCCGGGCAAGAATTATGGGATTCCCAATGACAATCCCTATGCAGTAAGCGGCGGCGCGCCGGAAATATGGGCGTCGGGCGTGCGGAATCCCTGGCGCATGTCCTTCGACCCGGCTACCGGCGACCTTTATGTCGGCGATGTCGGCCAGAACGCGCAGGAGGAGATCGACGTTATCCCGGCCGGTACGGGTGGTCTGAACTTCGGCTGGAACTACCGCGAAGGCGATGACGATTACGACGGTGACAATGAGCCAGGCGAACCACCGATGGGACTCGTCTTGACCGATCCGGTCTTCACCTATTCGCACAATGGCGGCGGCGGTTCGGTGACCGGTGGGGTCGTTTATCACGGTCCGGCACCCGGCCTGGAGGGCGCCTATGTCTTCGCCGACTTCATCACGGGGAAGTTTTATACCCTGCGCATGGTCGATGGCGAGGCGGAAGACGCCGTAGAGCGCACGGATCAGATCAGAGGCGCGAATCTCTCCAACATCTCCTCATTCGGGACCGACAGCGACGGCAACCTGCTCGCCGTGAGCCTAAGCGGCAAGATCTACCGCCTCACGCCGGGTGCCGCCGCCGGCGATGGCGACGACGAACTGCACGGCGGCACGGGTGATGACAGTCTCTATGGCGGCGTCGGCAATGACAGCCTGTTCGGCGACGAGGACGGCGACCGGCTCGCGGGCGGCATCGGCAACGACACGCTTGAAGGCGGCGCCGGCAGCGATATATTCGTCTTTAGGACGGGTTCCGGCCACGATGTGGTAACTGATTTCGAGATCGTTGGAGGCGATCACGACGTGCTCGGTCTCGCGGGACTCAAGGGCATCGACAGTTTTCGCGATCTGAGGCGCAACCACATGTCCACGGATGGCGACGACGTGGTGATCAGGGCCGGCGGTGATCGCATCACGCTCGAAAATATCGACGCTTCGGGCTTGAAAGCCGTGCATTTCGACCTAGCGTGACCTTTTCGCCCCACTTCGTAAATTTTTGTTAAGAGACTTGTGTTCGCGCACCGCATTATGTCTATGGTGAGGCGCGGGCAGGGGATATGACGTTCGATGAAACGGCAGGTTCCTCTTTATTGCGTGCAGCCTGCGCGAAGCTAGCCCTGACGGCTTTACGGCCGCCGGCCACATTTTATTCATCGAGTATGCCACATATGAGAAACGTTGTTGTCCTCCTCGCCGCCGGTTCCATTCTGGCGGCCTGCTCGACCGAAAAGTTCGTCGCTGGCCCCGAGGTCACGCTGACGGAAAACTACAAATATCGCGCCGGTCTGCGCGGCGAAACGATTCATCCAGACACAAAGTGGTGGGCCAATTTCGGCGACAGGAACCTTAATGCCCTGATCGACGAAGCGCTTGCCGAGAACCTTTCCATCGAAGCCGCACGCGAGCGCGTCAAGGCAGCGATGTCTACGGCAAAGATTGCCAACAACGCCTACCTGCCGCAGGTTGATGCCGTGGCTGCAGCCGCGCTTTCAGGGCAGCGCAACAAGCAGCCTGTTGTGGTAGGAACGCAAATAGTCGCGATCCCCGGCGGCGTGGACGCCGTGCCGGTCACGAAACGCAAATGGGTTACCAACAACACATCGAGTGCCACGAAAGGTCTGTCCGGTTCCTGGTACATCAATCCGTTGGGCTGGAAAAGCACCAAGGAGCGCGAAGAAGAGCGCATCGAGGCCGAACGCGAGGCTCTGAACGCGGCCCGCCTCGATATTATAGCCGCCGTTGCCGACGCCTATGTCAACGTACAAGGCCTCGGCCGCCAGATCGAGATCGCGAAGCGCTCCCTGGAGGTCCAGAACGAGACCGCCGACATCACCATTGCGAAGGTGGAAGCTGGTTCGGCATCGACACTCGATTCGACGCGCGCCAAGGCCAATGCCGCGCTGACGTCGTCGGACATTCCGGCGCTCGAGCAAGCGCGCCTGCAGTACATCAACCTGATCGCGACGCTGCTGGGCAAGACGCCGGCCGAACTCGATTCGCTCTACACGAAGTACAACGCCGTCAAGCGCCCACGCGTCCGGTTCTCCGAGGGTATCCCGGCGGATCTGCTCCGCAACCGGCCCGATATCCGCCAGCAGGAACGCCTGCTGGCCGCTGCGGTGGCCGATATCGGCGTCGCCGAGTCCGACCTTTGGCCGCAGCTTGTCCTCAACGGCAACATCACTGCGTCGCGGACGGCGAATGCCGGAAAGGTCGCGAACTGGAATCTCGGACCCTCGATCACCCTGCCGATATTCAATCGCGGCGCTCTGCATGCGGCGGTCGATCTGTCGAAATCCGGTGCGCGTCTGCAATATCTCGCTTATCGGCAGACCGTCATACAAGCGGCTCGGGAAGTTGAGGACGCCGTTGTGGCACTCCGGCAGGAGCAGATGCGCGCTTCGCGACTCTCCACCGCGGTTGCCGAGTTCACCAAGGCCGAGCAGCTCGCCCGCGAGCTGAACGACGCCGGCACCACCGAGTTCAGCGACGTTCTCGATGCGCAGGAATCGCTCTACGGCGCCCAGCTTCAGCTGGCCGAGGTCTCCAAAAACCTCAACATCAATTATGTCGCGCTCTGCCAGGCACTCGGCGGCGGCTGGGCCGGCGAAGATGCCGAAACCTACGAGCTCGTCGTGAAGAAGTAACGGCTTCTATCCGTTCAGCTAGGCCGGAATGTTGAACGGTGTGATGATGACCAGCGCGGACAGCGCTGGTCTTTTCATTTTCGGCAGAGCCTTGCGCCCTTCGAGGAACGTCGTGAACACCGATGCCGCATCGGCATTCAGGTTATGGTGCAGCACATAGGACAGTTTCTCCGCCTTCAGCAGCGCCAGATTATCCTCATCGAGATCGTGCGCGACATGGACGGGAAGGGGGCGTCCCGCCGTCTCGAATGCCTCGATGATCGCGCGGTTGCCGCCGCCGATCGAATAGACCGCATCGATCATCCGGTTGGTCTCCAGCGCCTTGCGCACCTGCGCGCCGGTCGCCGAATCCTTGCCGTAACCCTCGCTGATTTCCACTATCGCGAGATCGGGATAGCGCTCGCTCGCGATGCGACGGAAGGCTCTCTCCCGCTCTTCCTCGCCCCGGAAGCGGCTCGATGAAAGCGTCAGCAGCACCGTGCCGCCCGCCGACCCGATCCGGGAGCCGATAAGATACGCGGCGGTCTCGCCCGCCACCCGGTTATCCGAGCCGGCATACGCGAAGCGCCCCGAATCGGGGAGATCCGTCACCAGCGTGATGACCGGGATTGCCGCCCGAACCATGGCGACTTCCTCGCGGATGACCCCGGTATCCGGTGCCTTCAGCACGACCCCGTGGCTGCCGCGCCGCCGGATGCGCGCCATAAGCCGTGACAGATCGGCATCGCGCATCTGTTCGGTGAAATGGAAGCGCGAACGCACTATTGTTGGCAGGAACGCGGCAGCCTCGGTCTCGAACGCCCGACGCACCGCATTGGTGAAACGATCCGGCGCTTCCATCACGATGTCGAACACGTAAGTGCGGCCTGACATTGCGGCGGCATTCTCCTGCTGCCGGAGCTCGTTGATCGCCGCTTCGATGCGCGCCGCCGTCTGCCGCCGCACGCCGCCGCGCCCGTTGATCACGCGGTCCACCGTTGCGGTGCTCAGGCCCGCCTGGAAGGCGATGTCCTTGATGAGAAAGGCGTGGGCCATGTTGCAGTGCCGTCCAGATTTGATGGATTTTTGATGGATAGCACATCTTCGCCCGGCCGCAATCACCCCTATAATCCGGGCAATCGAACCCGAGGGAGGAAATCATGAAGACCGACAATCCCGTCACCGCCCGCAGCAACCGCGTCTGGTACACCGAATCCGCCTGCGACATCGACGATTTCGCCCAGACCATCGCGCTCACGGCCAAGCTCTCCGACTACCCGCACGCCAAGGCGATCGAGAAGAACGTCGTCATCTACGACGCGACTTCCGTCCTCGAATCGACGAAGACGCCTGACGGCCGCAAGGCAATTCTCGCCGAAATCTGCGACATCTTCGCCCGCGGCCCCGGCGTCGCGGTGTTCAAGGGCGCCTATACCGACACATCTATTATCGACAAGGCGACCGGTGTTTTCGACGCCGTGATCACCGACGAGAAGCAGGGCAAGGTCGGCGGCGGCGACCATTTCGCCAAGCCCGGCGCCAATGACCGCATCTGGAACTCGCTGGAAAAGCACTGCCTCGCCGACCCCGAGAATTTTGCGCACTACTACGCCAATCCGATCATTGCGCTCGCTTCCGAAGCATGGCTCGGCCCGCACTACCAGATGACTGCGCAGGTCAACCGCGTCAATCCGGGTGGCTCTGCCCAGAAGGCCCATCGCGACTACCACCTCGGTTTCCAGTCCGTCGCCGAGATGGAGCGTTTCCCTGCCCACGTCCATCACCTCTCGCCGGTGCTGACGCTGCAGGGCGCAGTCGCCCATTGCGACATGTCGCTCGAAAGCGGCCCGACGCTCTTCCTGCCTTTCAGCCAGCTCTATCCGCTCGGCTACCTCGTTCCCAACCGGCAGGAATTCCAGGATTATTTCGATAAGCACCACGTCCAGTTGCCGCTCGAAAAGGGCGACGTCGTTTTCTTCAACCCCTCGCTGATCCATGCCGCCGGAACCAACCGCTCGAAGGACATTTTCCGCATGGCGAACCTGCTGCAGGTGTCATCCGCCTTTGGTCGCGCCATGGAATCGGTCGGCCGCGAGAAGATGAGCGCGACGCTTTTCCCGGCGCTGAAAGCCATGCTGGCCGATGGCCGCATCGACCGCGCGAGCGCCGACAACGCCATCGCAGCGACCGCCGAGGGCTATTCCTTCCCCACCAACCTCGACCGCGATCCTCCCAAGGGCGGCCTGGCTCCCAAGACCCAGGCCGCACTCTTCGGCGAGGCGCTCGACGGCGGCTGGTCGTCGGAGGAATTCACGAAACAGCTTGCGCTGCAGTCCGAAAAGAAGCTGACCTGAGCCCAGCAAATAGTTTGAGAATCGACCCCTTTCTCCGCCTGGCGGGGAGAGGGGTTTCCGCGTCATAAATGGAGGAGAAGCACATGTCCGAGAATGCAGCCCGTCTTGAAGGCAAGATCGCCGTCGTCACCGGAGGAACGCAAGGGTTGGGCGCCACCATCGCCCGAACATTCGCCGAGCGCGGCGCCAAGGGCATCGTCATCTGCGGCCGCACCGCCGCCAAGGGTGAGGCCAAGGCCAGGGAGATTTCCGAAGTCACCGGCGCCAAGGTCGTTTACCAGCAGGCCGATCTTGAAAATGTCGATGACGTCCGCGCCGTCATCGCCCGCGCCGACCAGGAGTTCGGCCGCGTCGACGCTTTGGTCAATGCCGCCGCCATCACCGATCGCGGCACCATCCTCGATACCAGCCCGGAACTCTTCGACCGCATGTTCGCGGCCAATGTCCGCGCGCCTTTTTTCCTGATGCAGGAGGCGATCAAGATCATGCGCCGCGAGACGATCGAAGGCACGATCGTCAATATCGGCTCGATGTCGGCCAAAGCCGGCCAGCCCTTCATCGCCGCCTACTGCGCTTCAAAAGGCGCGCTCGAAACGCTGACCAAGAACACGGCCTACGCGCTGCTCCGCAACCGCATCCGCGTCAACGGCCTCAACATCGGCTGGATGGCATCGGAAGGCGAGGACCGCATCCAGCGCGAATTCCACAATGCTCCCGCCGACTGGCTGGAAAAGGCCGCCGCCAGCCAGCCCTTCGGCCGCCTCGTCGACCCCGCCGAAGTCGCCCGCGCCTGCGTCTATCTCTCGTCCTCGGAATCGGGCCTAATGACCGGCTCGGTCATCTGCTTCGATCAGTCGATCTGGGGGGCCTACGACGGCTCGCCGCATCCCGTGGCGGCGATGTAGGCAAGGATTTGCCCCGCACTTCCTGCGAACCCATTCTCTCGCACAGCTGGCGGTTGGAGCGTACCGTGCCACAAGTCCCTTCTCCCCGCTTGCGGGGAGAAGATGCCGGCAGGCAGATGAGGGGCGGTCTCAATCCAGTTTCCCATGTTCCAGCTTGCCCAGAGCTGATCAAACTGCATCTTTGTGTCTCCTTCCGGCGCCAGGCAGGTCTTCCTCCGACGCCGGGTCGCCCACCAAATAATGTCTAAAATGGCAGAGCGCTTGCCTCTGACCCTTTGCCGTTAGAGTAGTTGATATGTGCTCTTCGACTCAACTGCTCTCGCGCATCTTGCCTTTCCCCTCCCGCGCTGCATAACTACCACTACAACCCGGGAGCCCCCTCATGACCGAACTCACGATCCTCGCATTCGCTGCCGTCGCCTTCGTCGGCATTGCCACGCCGGGCCCCACCGTGCTGCTCGCGCTGACCAACGGTTCCCGCCACGGCATCGGCCGGTCGATCTATGGCATGCTCGGCGCGGTCCTCTCCGATTTCGTGCTGATCGGCGCCGTCGCTCTCGGCCTCGGCGCGTTGCTGGCGGCCTCGGAGTTCTGGTTCTCGGTGGTCAAATGGATCGGCGTTGGCTATCTCGCCTTCCTCGGCGTCATGCTGCTGCGCTCGAAGGGATCGCTGGGCCAATCATTGAATGCCACGGATGCCGGCACCGGTTCGCGCCTGTCGCTCTTCCTCAAAAGCTTCCTGGTCGCGGTCACCAATCCCAAGGGCTACCTGTTCTTCTCGGCTTTCCTGCCGCAATTCGTCGTGCCGTCGGCGCCGCAGGTCGAGCAATATGCCGTGCTCGCCGTTGTCTTCGCCTCCATCGACTTCCTGATCATGCTGGCCTACGCGGTGCTTGGCTCGCAGGCCGTGCGCCTGCTCAAGCGCAACGGCGCACTCTGGCTCGACCGCATCTGCGGTGGCGCGCTGCTGACCCTTGCCGGCTCGCTCGCCTTCTACCGCCGCGCGGCCAGTTAATCGTGGGGATTGTCGCGGCCGACCGCCGCGACATTTTCCCGATGCACCGTCTCGTAGGGCGCGAAATAGATGACCGCGCCCGTTGAGATATCGTTATCGAGAAACTCCTGGAGAGGCTGGGTGCGCGCGCGGCTAGATTCCTCGGGATCGATCAGCCGTTCCAGATATTCCCGGTTCGCATCGATCAGCGTCTTGTGATAGCCGCCGATTTCGATCCGGTCGGGATCGCCATGGTTGGGCAGAATGCGCTCGATCGGCCACGTCGCCATCCGCTCGAGTTCGGCGATGTGCGTTTCGATATGCTCCGGCTCCGAAATATAGGTCACCGTATCCTCAAGCGTATCGCCGGCAAGCAGGATTCGCTCCTCCGGCAGCCACAACACGCAACCATCGGCGCTATGGATGTTGAAATGGTGAAGCTCGACCCGCCGTCCGCCAATCTCCAGCGCCATCGACTCCTCGAAGGTTCGCGTCGGCATCACCAGGGGTAGGATTGGCGGCGTGCCTGTTTCCAGCTTCGCGCGGTTCGCCTCCATTGTGTCGGCTGTCAATTTCAGAGCAATGATCTCGCAATCGGCGAAAACCACGTTGCCGGCGATATGGTCGGTATGCCAGTGGCTGAGCACGACCTGGATCGTTGCAACGCCAAGCTCTTCGAGATGCCGGCGGATCGCCCGCGCATGCTCGATCGTCATATGCGTATCGTAGACAATAGCGTGCCCGTCACCGACAACAGCATAGGACGCAATGCCGAGGCTGTATGCCCCATCATCCACCCAGTTCGGGCCTTCGGAATGCAGCCGTTTGCCCTCGATCCGCCCGTCGTAATAGGCATAGATGCCGGGATAGGGCTCAAGAATGCGCATCGTCGCCGTCATCGCGTCCATGGCGTCACTCCAGCCAATCGGTCGAGAACGCGCCGGCGAGATGGATATCGGTCGTCTCCAGCCGGCCGGGTCCGAGATTCTCGAACTTGTGCGGCATGCCAGCGGGCGCGATCAGGATCTGCCCCGCCTTGCCCTCGATCTTCTCGTCGCCGAGTGTGAACAGCGCCCGGCCGAGCCGGATGATGAATGTCTCGGGGTAGGGGTGGCTGTGCAGCTTTGGCCCGCCGCCGATCTCGTCGGTGGCGTAAAAAACCACCGAGACATCGACGCCATGCGCGCCGCCCTGGAATTCGCCCTTCCAGAGTTCCGGATGGTCGGCCCATTGATCCCTGTCGATCACCTTACCGCCCATCCGCTGCTCCTCGATCCTAGTGTGCGATCATAACATGCCGGACGACGGTATAGTCTTCAAGCGCGTACATCGACATGTCCTTGCCGTAACCCGATTGCTTGACGCCGCCATGCGGCATCTCGTTGGTCAGCATGAAATGGGTGTTCACCCATGTGCAGCCGTATTGCAGCTTGGCCGCTGCCTTCATGGCGCGAGACACGTCCTTGGTCCAGACCGACGAGGCCAGCCCGTAGTCGCTGTCGTTGGCCCAACCGATGACATCATCATCGTCACCGAACCTGGTGACCGACACGACCGGGCCGAACACTTCGCGGCGCACGATCTCATCGTCCTGCTTGGCGCCGGCCACGACGGTCGGCTGGAAGAAGAAGCCCTCGTCCGAACCGTTCTTGCCGCCGGTGGCAATCTGCATATGGCCGAGTTCGGCGGCACGCTCGACGAAGCTCGAAACGCGGTCGCGCTGGCGCTTGGAGATCAGCGGCCCGATCTCGTTTTCGGTGTCGTCGGCCTGGTTGAACTTGATGGTCGAGACGGCTGCCGCGAGGTCGGCGACGAACTTCTCGTAGATCTTGCCATGCGCATAGATGCGGCATGCGGCCGTGCAATCCTGCCCGGCATTATAATAGCCGAAGGTGCGGATCGCCGAGACGGCGGCGTCGATATCCGCATCGTCGAAAATGATCACAGGGGCCTTGCCGCCGAGTTCCAAATGCGTGCGCTTGACCGTCTTGGCCGCTGCCGCCAGCACCTTTTTGCCGGTGGCGATATCGCCGGTGATCGACACCATGTTGATCTTGGGGTGGTTGATCAGGTAGTTGCCGGTCGTCTCGCCACGGCCGAGCACGACATTGACCACGCCCTCGGGCAGGATGTCGGCGAACACCTTGGCGAGCTTCAGCGTCGTCAACGGCGTTTGTTCCGAGGGCTTGATGACGATCGTGTTGCCGCCGGCGAGCGCCGGCGCCAGCTTCCAGGCCGCCATCATCAGCGGATAATTCCACGGCGCGATCGAGCCGATGATCCCAACCGGATCGCGGCGGACCATCGAGGTGAAGCCGGCCAGGTATTCCGCCGCCACCGGCCCATGCATCGAGCGGATGGCGCCGGCGAAGAAGCGATAGCAATCGACGATCGCCGGGATTTCATCGTTCAGCACGGCATTGATCGGCTTGCCGCAGTTGAGCGATTCGAGCGCGGCAAAGCCTTCCGCATCCTTCTCGATCGCATCGGCGATCTTCAGCAGGTAGTTCGAGCGCTGCGCCGGCGTCGTCTCCGACCAGCTCACGAAGGCCGCCTCGGCCGCGTCCACGGCGGCATCGATCTGCGATGTCGAGGCTTCGGGCAGCGCGAGCACGGTCTCGCCGGTGCGCGGGTTGAGGATCTGCTCCTCCATCTCGGTCCCGGCTTCGAATTTCGCACCGATCAGCATTTGCGTATCCATTTTACTCTCCTCGCTCATTTTCCGGATCCGGCGGTCTCCGCGCCGTCTCGGGTCAGATAATAGGCGCCCAGAATGGGCAGGAAGGTCACCAGCACCACCAGCATGGCTACGACATTGGTCACGGGGCGCTCGCGCGGTCGGATCAGTTCCTCCAGCATCCAGATCGGCAGCGTTGTCTGCTGGCCGGCGGTGAAGGTCGTCACGATCACCTCGTCGAAGGAAAGCGCGAAAGCGAGCATGCCGCCTGCCAGCAGCGCCGTGCCGATATTCGGCAGGATCACGTAACGGAAGGTCTGGAAACCATTGGCGCCGAGGTCGTAGCTCGCCTCGATCAACGATCCGGACATGCGCCGGAACCGCGCCACCGCATTGTTATAGACGACCACCACGCAGAACGTGGCGTGCCCCAGCACGATGGTCCAGAACGAGAAGGGGATCTCCATGATACCGAAGGCCGAGCGCAGCGCGATGCCGGTGACGATGCCGGGGAGTGCGATCGGCAGGATGACAAGCAGCGAAATCGCCTCCTTGCCGAAGAAATTCGATCGGGCGACGGCCGCCGCACACAGTGTGCCGAGCACCAGGGCGACCGCCGTGGCGATCGCCGCGACCTGCACGGAAAGCGACAGCGCCGCCCACACATCGGGCCGGTCCCAGGCACGGCCGAACCATTGCAGGGTGAAGCCCGGCGGCGGCCACTTGAAGCTCTTCTCCTCGGTCGTGAACGCATAGACGAAGATCAGCAGGATCGGCAGCGACAGGAACAGCAGCCCGGCACCGGCGGCAAGCTTCAGGGCGAGGGGGGCGGAATTGATCTTGTCAGAGCGCATCGAAAGCCCCCTGGCGTTTCGCCATCCAGAGATAGAAGGCCATGATGATGATCGGGACAACCGAGAAGGCGGCGGCGAGCGGCACGTTGCCGGCCGTGCCCTGCTGGGTATAGACCGCCTGACCGATGAACAGCCGCGACGAGCCGATAATGCCGGGAATGATGTAGTCACCCAGCGTCAGCGAGAAGGTGAAGATCGAGCCGGCGATGATGCCGGGCAGTGCCAGCGGCAACAGCACGTGGCGGAAAGTCTGCTTCGGCGAACCGCCGAGATCGTAGCTCGCCTCGATCAGGTTGCCCGGCACCCGCTCAAGTGCGGCCTGCACCGGCAGGATCATATAGGGCAGCCAGACATAGACGAACACCAGCAGCGTGCCGGTATAGCTGATGGAGAGAGAATTGCCGCCGACCACGGGCAGCGACAGATAGGCTTCGAGCAGCCAGGTCAGCGACAGCTTGGCGAATACCCAGGAAATGATGCCTTCCTTGGCAAGGATCATCTTCCAGGCATAGATTTTCACCAGATAGCTCGACCATAGCGGCAGCGTCACGCCGAGATAGAACAGCGCCTTCCACCGCCCCTTGGCATAGCGCGCGGCATAATAGGCGATGGGGAAGGCGATGATCGCCGAGACAATCGTCACCAGCGCCGCCATAACCACGGTCCGCACGATGATGTCGAAATTGGATTGTCGGAAGAGCTGCGCATAGGTGGACAGCGTCAGCTCGTATTTAACTTGGCCGGTGAAATCGTCGAGCGAGAAGAAACTCTGCGCCAAGAGCGCGAACAGCGAGCCGACATAGATCACTCCGAGCCAGAGAATTGGCGGGGCGAGCATCAAGGCCAGCAGCAGCTTCGGCCGCCGCCAGAAGGTGGACGACAGCCGCCCGACGAGGCCGTCCTCTTTTGCGATCACGGCGGGTGAGGTGACCATGCTCATGCCGCATCACCGAGCGCGTGCAGCGCGTTACGCGCAAAATTGAGCACGATGGTTTCACCCTCGGCCGGCAGTGTCGCCGCCGCCGGCAGGTTGGCATGCAGCCTCAATCCCTCGACATCGACGCCGACGCGCGTCACCGAGCCCAGGAAGCTGCGGGCCGCAAGCGTGCCGGATATGCCCAGAGCATCGCCGGTCGCGGCGCCAAGATTGATCGTCTCCGGCCGGACGGTCGACCATGCCCGCGTGCCGGTCAGCTTCTGGGTGAAATCCGGCGGCAGGATGTTGGAGGACCCGACGAAATCCGCCACGAATTTCGACGCCGGCCGCTGGTAGATATCCTCGGGCGTACCCGCCTGCACGATGCCGCCATTGTTGAACACCGCGACCCGGTCGGCCATGGAAAGTGCCTCGCCCTGGTCATGGGTGACGAAGACGAAGGTAATGCCCAGCGCTTTCTGCAGCGTCTTCAACTCTTCCTGCATCTGTTCGCGAAGTTTCAGGTCCAGCGCCCCGAGCGGCTCGTCGAGCAGCAGCACCTTGGGCTTGTTGACCAGCGCGCGGGCCAACGCCACGCGCTGCCGCTGGCCGCCCGAAAGCTGGCCGGCCTTGCGCGTGCCGTAGCCTGGCAGCGCGACCATGGCGAGCGCTTCTTCAGCGGCCCTCAGCCGCGTCGTCTTGTCGATACCCTTGACCATCAGCCCGTAAGCGACATTGTCGAGGATGCTCATATGCGGAAACAGCGCGTAATCCTGAAACACCGTGTTGACGTTGCGCTTCCACGGCGGCACGCCATTGGCGTTCTCGCCGAAGATCGCGATCTCGCCGCCGGTCGGCTGCTCGAAGCCGGCGATCAGCCGGAGGCACGTCGTCTTGCCTGAGCCGGACGGCCCCAGCATGGCGAAGAACTCGCCCTCGGCGATCTCAAGATTGACCTGATCGACAGCCTTCACTTGGCCGAAATGGCGCGACACGGCGCGGAATGTGACTGCCGGGGTCATGGGGGTCTCCGTGAAATTGACTACTTGTGAAGAGATTACCCCTCACCAAGCGCGTCCATGAACTCGACTTTGTCTCGTTCGGACTTGCTATCCTCTCCCACAAGGGGAGAGGTAGACTTGCGGCACACCCGTGCTTCAAGTGACGAAGGCGCGTGCGGCACCTACCTCTCCCCCTGTGGGAGAGGATACGAAGGCCGGGTGAACGTGAGTGAACCCCTGGCCGAAGTTGGTGAGGGGTGAATACCAACCCACCCCATGCCAAATACGCTTACTGCCCGCCCATCACCGCGATGTAATCGCTCGTCCAGCGATGATACGGCACGCATTCACCCTGGCTGGCGCATTTCGCCACCGGCGTCTTCCAGAAGCTGATCTTGTCGAAGTTCTCGAAGCCGTTATGCGCGCAGCCCGTGTCGGTCAGCAGCGCATTGCCCTTGCAGGCTGCGGGTACTGCCGGGTTCGAGCCGAACCAGGCGGCGAGGTCGCCCTGCACCTTCGGTGAGATCGAATGTTCCATCCACATGTAAGCGCAGTTTGGATGGGCGGCCTCGGCGTGCAGCATGGTCGTGTCGGCCCAACCGGTCGCACCCTCCTTCGGGAAGACCGATTTCACCGGCTGCTTGTCGGCTTCCAGCAGGTTGACCTGGAACGGCCACGAGCTCGATGCCACCACGCCCTCGTTCTTGAAGTCGTCGATCTGCACCATGGCATCGTGCCAGTAGCGGCCGACCAGCGAGCGTTGTCCCTTGAGAAGTTCGAGCACGGCGGTGTACTGGGCTTCGTTCAGCTCGTAAGGGTCCTTGATGCCGAGTTCCGGATTCTTCGCCTTGAGGTAGAGCGCGCCGTCGGCGATGTAGATCGGGCCGTCGAAGGCCTGCACCCGGCCCTTGTTGGTCTTGCCGTCGGGCAGGTTCTGTTCCTCGAACACCACGCCCCAGCTGTCGGGCACCTTATCGCCGAAAACCTTGGTATTGTACATCAGCACGTTCGGGCCCCACTGGTAGGGCGTACCGTAATGCACGCCATCCACGGTGTGCCAGGGTGCATCCTTGAGGCGGTCGTCCACCGTGCTCCAGCTCTTGATCAGTGCCGTGTTGATCGGCGCCACCTTGCCGCCGGCGATCAGGCGGAGCGAGGCGTCACCCGAGGCCGTCACCAGGTCGAAACCGCCCTGGTTCATCAGCGTCACCATTTCGTCCGATGTCGCGGCGGTCTTGACCGTCACCTTGCAGCCGGTGGATTTCTCGAATTCCGTGACCCAGTCGTAACCCTTGTCGGTTTCGCCGCGCTCGATATAGCCGGCCCAGGCGACGATCGAAACTTCGCCTTCACCCGGCCCGATTTCCTTCAGCGCCTCGGCCGAAACGGCCTGGCTGGCAAAACTGGAGGCGATGAGGAGTGCTGTCGTGGACTTCAGAAAAGTCTTCATTCTGGTCTCCCGTTTTTGGATTTGTTCCCACGGTTGACATGAAGCCTCTTTTTCGCCGCTTTCGCAAATTCTTTATTCAGAATATCGATATCGGTTTTTCCGATATCGAGCGTTGGCATTCGGAGTTTGCCCCTCTTGTAACCAGAGGAACCCTCACCGGTCCCGCACAGCCCGCGCCGTCTCCGCCACCCGCAGAAACTCCTTCGCCGACGCCGGCAAACTAGACCCCCGCCGCCACACCAGGCCCACCTGCACCACCGGCAGTGCGCCCGAGACGTCTCGGCTTTCGATTCGGTCACCTTCCAGTGACCACGGGCGATAGACGAGGTCGGGCAACAGCGCGATCCCGGCCCCGGTCGCGACCAGGCTGCGTACCGCCTCGACCGACCGCGTCCGGAAGGCGACGTGAGGCTTGGCGCCGAGCGCGGTCAGCAGCTTGCCGGTATTCTCCTCGATCTCGTCGACCGTCAGCATGATCAGCGGCTCCTGCGCGATGTCCTTGACCGATATGATATCCGCGCCGCCCAGCTTGTGACCGAGCGGCAGCCAGAGCCGATAGGGCGAGGTCTCGATGATCTCGGCCTGCAGCGCCATGCGGTCGCGCAGGTTGGAAATGGTCATCACCGCGATATCCAGCTCGCCGCCGATCAGCAGGTGCTCGAGATAGCTGCCATTGTCCTCGATCGCCGTGACATCGACGCCGGGATAGGCGCGGCGATAACGCCGGAGCAGATCGGAAAGCACATAGCCCGCCACAAGCGAGGTGACGCCGAGATTGAGCGAGCCGCTCATCTCGTCCTTCTTGTCGGCGAAGGTCCGCCGTGCATCCGACACCTGGCTCAGAATATTTTGCGCATGCCTGAGGAACTGGTGCCCGTCATGGGTGATCGTCAACCCCCGTGAATGCCGTTCGAACAGCGCCACCCCGAGATCGGACTCCAACTCCTTGACCGCCTCCGTCACCGAGGATTGCGAGATCGAAAGCGCCTGCGCGGCCCCGCTGACCGTGCCGTTTTCGGCAACCGCGATGAAATACTGGAGCTGACGGAGGGTGAAGGCCATGGGTGTCGGTATGACACGGCCGAACAATCCAAGGCAATACGGGTCCGGCGCTTGCGCCAGACCCGATATTTCGATTTACCGCTCTCTAAAAGTAATGATCCCTGAGCGACCCGTCATACTCGCCGGATTTCAGGCAGCAATTCTTGAAACCGCCTCCGTGAACCGCAGGGGCAGGGGTCGTTGCGGCCGAGTTTTTCGATCAGCTCGACATCGCCGTGGATCACGCGGATCCCGGTTTTCACCCGTGTCTCGGATGGGAAGGATTTGCGGCGTTTGGACGTGACCTCAAAAGCTCACGTCGTGGAGGTGTTTCTTGGACATGGTAGCCTCCTGTGTTGGTTGCTGAGTAGAGATGGGATGAGTTCCCGAGATATTCGCTATCGCAGTTTGCGCGAGAAAGCAAAACCCGTCATCTTTCCCGCAGGCTAGGGGTGTGTCGCTTTATTAGGACCCCGCCCCAACCCCTCCCCACAAGGGGGAGGGGCTTAACCCGCTGCGCCGCTTTGCCCTGCTCAACGTTGAACGCTAAGCACTCTCGTCGGTGCATTTTGGTAGACGGTGCTTTGGTCCGGGTGAGTGCCACAGGTTGGCCCCTCCCCCTTGTGGGGAGGGGTTCGGGGCGGGGTCTTTCTTGAACTGGATTAAGCGTGATCCTGACTTTTCCTTTCATTAAATCAATAACCTATCACTCAATATAGGAAAATAATCCTCATCCATCTTCCCAAATCCCCAAACCCATGCCATAATCCCTCGCGTTCCGCATCGGCTACACCCTGAGGCGTCAGGGCGAGGCGGGACCGGTGACCGGTGTGGAGAAGCGACGTAAGTCTCCATGCAGGGCGTCCGCGAGAAGGGCCAGTCCTCTGGGGACGGCAGCCGAAAGGCTGAGTTTCGCCCCGGACGTGCGCTGTAGCGCACACATTATCGTTCTCCAGTCCCGAAAAGATGGAGATACGGGGGCAGTGCTGGCGAGTTCGGGGATGGAGACACCGTTTGACGGGGCACGGCGACGTGTCTTAACGGCCCGTTCCACAGGCGGGCCTATTACCTCGGCACGGCGACGTGCCCCGGCCGATCCTTTTTGCCAAGAGCGAAGGGATCGGGGTCATGCATGGTCAAACCACGGAGCAAACGGCCCGCGTGAACGAGAACCCATGTCAGCGCCCACCCGCATTCCCCTTGATCCTGCTGCCCCAATCATGCGAAAGGGCGCCAACGAAATCGAAAGGACTCGCATGCCCGTCCGCCCTATCGATCATCTTGTCCTGCCGGTCACCGACATCGCCACGGCCCGCGCGCGGCTGGCGCGGCTCGGCTTCACGGTCGCTGCTGATGCGCGTCATCCCTTCGGCACCGAAAATGCCTGCGTCTTCTTCGCCGACAAGACCTATCTCGAGCCGCTCGGCGTCGCCAGCGAAGAGGAAGCGTCTGCTTCCGCGAAATCCGGTAACCAGTTCGTCGCCCGCGATGCCGCGTTTCGGTTCCGCAATGGACCCGAGGGTCTGTCGGCGATCGTCATGGGCACCGATGACGCCGATGCTGACCACGCGATATTCAAAGCCGAAGGCATATCGGCGGGCGATCAGCTGACCTTCTCGCGGGTGATGAAATTTCCCGATGGTTCGGAGATCACGCCGAGCTTCAAGCTCTCCTTCGCCGCCGACCTCAGGGCACCCGATTTCTTCGCCTTCACCTGCCAGCGCATCAACATGCCGTCATCCGATCGCTCCGCGCTGGAAAAACACGCCAACGGCGTGATCGGCATCCGCACCGTGGTGCTGTCCGAGCAGGAACCGCTTGATTTCTCCGCATATCTACAGGCGGTGACCGGCCAGGAGAATGTGGCCGACGACCTCGATGTACTGGTGGTCAAGTCCGCCAATACCGACATAATGGTGTTCGATCCGCTTGAACTGAGGCTGCTGTTCGGCCTTTCAATGTCGGCGGAGCGCGGCTTGCGCGGTGAAGCGGTCGTCTTCAAGGTCTCGGATATTCGTGTCACCGAGCGGGTGCTTGTCGAAGCCGGCATCCTGCATTTGAAATCCCGCAGCATGATCGTCGTGCCGCACGAGCCCGGCCAGGGCGTCCTTTTTGCATTCTCGGAGTAATCAGATGTCGAAGACCAACGCAGTCGTCACCGCCGGCGAGGGCACCAAGAAGGTCAGCTTCTCCAATACCGGCCGCTTCACGCTGATCGCGGGCCCCTGCCAGATGGAAACCCGCGACCACGCCTTCATGATGGCCGGCAAGCTCGTGGAAATCTGCGGCAAGCTGGGCTTGGGCCTCGTCTACAAGTCCTCCTTCGACAAAGCCAACCGCACTTCGTTGACCGGCAAGCGCGGTATCGGGCTCGAAAAATCGCTCGAAGTCTTCGCCGACCTCAAGAAGGAATACGGCTTTCCAGTCCTGACCGACATACACACCGAAGAGCACTGCGCCGAGGTGGCACCAGTCGTCGATATCCTGCAGATCCCGGCCTTCCTGTCGCGCCAGACCGATCTTCTGGTCGCCGCCGCCAAGACCGGTCGCGTCGTCAACGTCAAGAAGGGCCAGTTCCTGGCGCCCTGGGACATGAAGAACGTGCTGGCCAAGCTGAACGACAGCGGCAACCCGAACATCCTGCTCTGCGAGCGCGGTGCCTCGTTCGGCTACAATACGCTTGTGTCCGACATGCGCGCGCTGCCGATCATGGCGGCGATGGGCGCGCCTGTGGTCTTCGACGCCACCCATTCCGTGCAGCAGCCGGGCGGGCAGGGTGCCTCGACCGGCGGCGACCGCGCCATGGTGCCGGTTCTCGCCCGCGCCGCCATCGCCGTCGGCGTCGCCGGCGTCTTCATGGAAACGCATCAGGATCCCGACAATGCCCCGTCCGACGGCCCCAACATGGTGCGCCTTGAAGACATGCCGGCATTGCTGGAAAAGCTCATCGCTATCGATGATATCGCCAAGGCAGCCTGACGGCAAAAGGCCGGCACATCAGCCGGCCTTTGTTCTTTGAAATCATGGAAAATCAGGCCGCGCGCGAGATCCGGCCGCCAGCCGGCGCATTCGCGACGCGGAACCGTTCGATGATCCGCTCCAGCGCCTGGGCCTGCTCGTTCAGTCCCTGGCAGGCGGCATTGGTCTCTTCCGCCATCGCCGCATTCTGTTGCGTCACCTCATCCATCGTGCTGACCGAGGCGTTGATCTCGCCGATCGCGATCGACTGTTCCTGCGCGGCGGTGACGATAGCGCCGATCAGCCTGGTTACCCTGGCCACCTGTTCCTCGATTTCCGAGAGCGCCGTGCCCGTGCGGTTGACCAGCGCCACGCCGGTCGAGACCTGATCGGACGAAGCCGAGATCAGCACCTTGATTTCCTTGGCCGCATTGGCCGAGCGGGAAGCGAGTTCACGCACCTCCTGCGCGACGACAGCGAAACCCTTGCCGGCTTCCCCGGCACGCGCCGCCTCGACACCCGCATTGAGAGCCAGCAGATTGGTCTGGAATGCGATCTCATCGATCACGTTGATGATCTGGCTGATCTGACCCGAAGAGCCCGCGATCTTCTCCATCGCCTGGATCGCCTCGCGCATGATGCCGGCCGAGTGTTCGGCACCCCGGCTGGTCTCGGCCATCATCTTGCTGGCCTCGATGGCCCGAGAGGAAGAACTCTGCACATTCGCCGTGATTTCCTCCAGCGCGGCAGCGGTCTCCTCGATGGTCGATGCCTGCTGTTCGCTCCGCTTCGAGAGATCGTCGGTCGCGCTGGCGATTTCGGCGGAGGAACTGCGCAACTGGCCGGTCGCCTCGGTGATCTCCCGCATCGATGCGGAGAGCGTGTCCAGGCTCGCATTGAATTCGTTGCGCAGCATTTCGTAAGCCGCGGAGAAGCGCTGCCTGATGCGGTATTCGAGATTGCCGCGTGACAGTTCGCCGAGCGCCTCCGTCAGATGCCGGATGAGGTCGTCGCGCTCGGCTTGTTCGGCTGCTTTCTCGGCCGCCGCTTGCCGCTCGCGTTCGATCTCGGCCTCTTTGGCTTCGGCAGCCCGCTGGTGGATCTCCCTGCGCTCGAGCGAATTGTGGCGGAAAACCACCACTGCCTGCGCCATTTTCCCAATCTCGTCCCTGCGTTCCGCATAGGGCACTTCGGCCGAATAATCGCCGTCCGCGATTTTGCCCATGTAGGCCTCCATGCCTGATATCGGCAGGATCGCCTTGCGGCGCAGAAGATAGAGCCCCGAAATCAGAAGCAGGAGAGCGCCCAGGGCGGCTGCACTGGCGGCGAGCGTCCAGGTCTCGACCTCTGTTGCTGCGTGCAGCTCTTCGCCCTTCAGGAACGTGTCGGAATTGGTAACGAGCTTCTCGACCGCGTCCTGATGTGTATGGAAGACGGTCCGGAGATTGCCGGTGGCGGTCGCGACCTTGACGCTGTCCTTGGCATTGAGCGCGGGAATGATCTCGTCGGCCATCACCGCCCAGAACGCGTCGCCCTTGGCGATCACTTCGTTGTTCAATTCGTCCTTGAGGGATTGGGGCAGGCGGGTGGGCTGCCAATAGGCGCGACGGTCGTCATAAGCCGCTTTCAGCTTGGCGATCTTGGCGAGATTGGCCTCTGACAGTTCGGGAAACTCGCCGGCCTCGAAGGACAGCATGTAAGATTCGACGACGAATAGCGGCGGCGGCAATATGTCGGCGATCAGGTCCTTGCCGTAGATCACCTGTTCGTAAACCGGTCCATTGACCTTCAGCCGCTGCAGTGCGGTCTGCTGCAGGCCGAATGAAGCAAACATGCCAATCGACACCGCAAGGCCGCCGATTACAAGGTTTCTCGCAATGGTGAACGCCATTTGTTGACCCCCAATGGCGCCGTTTCCGCGCGCCGATGTCTTCTTGTTCCCCCGGATCCGTGCATGCGAATCCGTAACTCTCATCAAACAGTAGTACTGTATGGTTAATGCCTGGTTGCAGCGCTGAAAAACTTCGCTCATGCTTCAAAGGCTGCCGGCCGCGATCGCGATCCATCGGCTCTCTGGCTCCAAGGGCGAATTTCCGCGCTGCCATTGTAATTTTGCAAATCTCGGCTAAGGGATGGGCACACCTCCGCATCCACCGCCAACACGACAGGGATAAGCACATGACAGCCATCATCGATATTCTGGCCAGGGAAATTCTCGACAGCCGCGGCAACCCCACGGTCGAGGTCGATGTGCTTCTGGAAGACGGTAGCCTCGGTCGCGCCGCGGTTCCCTCGGGCGCATCCACCGGCGCCCATGAGGCGGTCGAACTGCGCGACGGCGGCAAGCGCTATCTCGGCAAGGGCGTCGAAAAGGCTGTCGAAGCGGTCAACACCGAAATCTTCGAAGCGATCTCCGGCATGGAAGCCGAAAACCAGCGCGATATCGACGCCGCGATGATCGAGCTTGACGGCACGCCGAACAAGAGCCGCCTCGGCGCCAATGCCATCCTCGGCGTTTCGCTCGCCGTCGCCAAGGCCTCCGCGCTGGCCTCTGGCCTGCAGCTCTACCGCTATGTCGGCGGCGTCAATGCGCACACGCTCCCCGTTCCGATGATGAACATCATCAATGGCGGCGCGCATGCGGATAACCCGATCGATTTCCAGGAATTCATGATCCTGCCGGTCGGTGCCGAGACGCTGCGCGACGCGGTCCGCATGGGTTCGGAAATCTTCCATACCCTGAAGAAGGAACTGCACGCCGGCGGGCACAACACCAATGTCGGCGACGAAGGCGGCTTTGCGCCCAACCTCGCCAGCGCCCCGGATGCGCTCGATTTCATCATGAAGTCGATCGAAAAGGCCGGCTACCGTCCGGGCGAGGATGTCTTCCTCGGCCTCGACTGCGCCTCCACGGAATTCTTCAAGGACGGCAAGTACAATATGGAAGGCGAGGGCAAGGTCCGGAGCCCGGGTGAAATGGCCCAGTATCTCGCCGATCTCGCAGCCCGCTACCCGATCGCCTCGATCGAGGACGGCATGGCCGAGGACGATTGGGACGGCTGGAAGACGCTCACCGATCTCTGCGGCAAGAAAGTCCAGCTTGTCGGCGACGACCTGTTCGTCACCCAGACCAAGCGCCTGACCGACGGCATCAAGATGGGTGTCGCCAATTCCATCCTCGTCAAGGTCAACCAGATCGGCTCGCTGACCGAAACACTCGAAGCCGTCGAGACGGCGCACAAGGCCGGCTACACCGCCGTCATGTCGCACCGCTCGGGCGAAACCGAGGATTCGACGATTGCCGACCTCGCCGTCGCCACCAACTGCGGACAGATCAAGACCGGCTCGCTGGCGCGTTCCGACCGCACCGCCAAGTACAACCAGCTCATCCGCATCGAGCAGGAGCTGGGCTCGGCCGCACGCTACGAAGGCCGCGCGATCCTCAAGAGCTAAACAATTTGAATCACTTATGAATCCGGGTGGCAGCGATGCCGCCCGGATTTATTTTTGGCCCCGGATTCATGGTCAACGCTTGCTTAAACATTTTGATTCATGGTGATTCCATCGTACTGCGTATCAAGGCATTTCAATGTGGACCAAGCAGCATAAGAAGCGGTATCTCGGGCGTCTGGTGACACCTGTTCTCGCCGCCGGTTTCTTCTCCTATTTCGGTTATCACATCGTCCACGGCGATCTCGGCATGGATGCCGCGAAGGATTTCGAACGCCGCCGCCTGGAGCGCGTCGCCGAGCTGGATGGGCTGGTCAAGGCGCGCCGGGAACTCGAACGCCAGGTCTCGCTGATGAGCGACGGGTCACTCGAGAAAGATATGCTCGACGAGAAGGCGCGCTACTCGCTCAACGTTTCCCGCAGCGACGAAATCGTGATTTTCAAGTAAGCCATTGAATTCAATTGTGTGCGCTGCAAAGAATTTATGCTGCGGCGCAGTTGATATTAACTTGAATTAAGTTAATAGTTGAATTTATATGACATTTCAGTGACTTAAAGCGAATGTGTGCCATGCATTTATGGCATTGCTGCGTGTGGTTTTATTCTCTATCCTCCCCCGCAACTCGAAGCTCAAAAGGGAGGATTGTATGGCAACGCGAAAGACCGCGACGCTGACCGCTCGCAAACCCGCCGCCGGCAAAACTCAGAAGAGCGAGGCCAAGGCGCCGGCGATCGCCGAGTTCGACAAGAAGGACGAACTCAAGGCCTATCGCGAGATGCTGCTGATCCGCCGCTTCGAGGAAAAGGCCGGCCAGCTCTACGGCATGGGCTTCATCGGCGGGTTCTGTCACCTCTATATCGGCCAGGAAGCCGTTGTGATAGGCATGAAGATGGCGCTGAAGGACGGCGACCAGATGATCACTGCTTACCGCGATCACGGCCACATGCTGGCCATGGGCCTGAGTGCCCGCGGTGTGATGGCCGAGCTCACCGGGCGCCGGGGCGGCCTGTCCAAGGGCAAGGGCGGCTCCATGCACATGTTCTCCAAGGAGAAGAATTTCTACGGCGGCCACGGCATCGTTGGCGCCCAGGTGTCGCTCGGCACCGGTCTCGGCTTCGCCAACCAGTATCGCGGCAACGGCAACGTTTCCTGCGCCTTCTTCGGCGACGGCGCGGCCAACCAGGGCCAGGTCTATGAAAGCTTCAATATGGCGGCCCTCTGGAAGCTGCCGGTGATCTATGTCGTCGAGAACAACCGCTACGCCATGGGCACCTCGGTGAGCCGTGCTTCGGCGCAGACGGATTTCTCCCATCGCGGCGCCTCCTTCAACATTCCCGGCATGCAGGTCGACGGCATGGATGTCCGCGCCGTCAAGGCCGCGACCGACGAGGCCGCCGAACATGCCCGCAGCGGCAAGGGCCCGATCATCATGGAAATGATGACCTATCGCTATCGCGGCCACTCCATGTCCGACCCGGCGAAGTACCGTTCGAAGGACGAAGTGCAGAAGATGCGCTCCGAGCACGACCCGATCGAACAGGTCCGCGCCCGGTTGCTCGAAAAGAAATGGGCGAGCGAGGATGACCTGAAGGCGATCGACAAGGATGTCCGCGACATTGTCGCCGACGCCGCCGATTTCGCCCAGGCCGACAAGGAGCCGGATGTTTCCGAGCTCTACACGGATATTTTGCTCGAAGCGTGAGGCGATGGAGCCGCCATTGGCTCCATCATTCATTCGGATACCTTTTTCAAGGCGCCTGCCGCCGCACACTATCCACAGGTGAACCAAGATGCCGATAGAGATTCTCATGCCAGCGCTGTCGCCCACCATGGAGGAGGGAACCCTCTCCAAATGGGTGAAGAATGAAGGCGACACCGTGAAATCCGGCGACGTCATCGCCGAAATAGAAACCGACAAGGCGACGATGGAAGTCGAGGCCGTCGATGAGGGCGTGCTCGGCAAGCAGCTCGTCGCCGCCGGCACCGAGGGCGTAAAGGTCAACGCGCCGATCGCGCTGCTGTTGCAGGACGGCGAGAGCGCCTCCGACGCCAAGGCGCCTGCCGCCAAGGCTGAAGCTGCTCCGGCGCCCGTGACAAGCGAAGCGCCGGCACCGGCCGCTTCCGCACCCGTTCCTGCCCAGCCGAAAGCTGATATTCCGGCCGATCCGTCGATCCCCGCGGGCACCGAAATGGTGCCGACCACCGTCCGCGAAGCACTGCGTGACGCCATGGCCGAGGAAATGCGGCGCGATCCCGACGTTTTCGTCATGGGCGAGGAAGTCGCGGAGTATCAGGGCGCCTACAAGGTGACGCAAGGCCTGCTGCAGGAATTCGGCGCCAAGCGCGTGGTCGATACCCCGATCACCGAACATGGCTTTGCCGGTCTCGGCGTCGGCGCTGCGATGGCGGGTCTCCGGCCGATCGTCGAATTTATGACCTTCAACTTCGCCATGCAGGCGATCGACCAGATCATCAACTCCGCCGCCAAGACGCTCTACATGTCCGGCGGCCAGATGGGCGCGCCCATGGTGTTCCGTGGCCCGAACGGTGCCGCAGCCCGTGTGGGCGCCCAGCACAGCCAGGATTACGCCGCCTGGTACAGCCACATTCCAGGCCTCAAGGTGGTGCAGCCCTATACGGCGGCCGACGCCAAGGGCCTGCTGAAATCCGCGATCCGCGATCCCAACCCGATCATCTTCCTGGAAAACGAAATCCTCTACGGCCAGACCTTCGACGTGCCGAAGATGGATGATTTCCTGTTGCCGATCGGCAAGGCGCGGCTGCATCGCGCGGGCAAGGATGTCACCATGGTCTCCTGGGGCATCGGCATGACCTATGCGCTGAAGGCGATCGCCGAACTCGAAAAGATCGGCATCGATGTCGAACTGATCGACCTCCGGACCATCCGCCCGATGGACCTGCCGGCGATCATCGAATCGGTCAAGAAGACCGGCCGTCTGGTCACCGTCGAGGAAGGCTATCCGCAGTCCTCGGTCGGCGATTTCATCGCCAACCGGGTGAGCCGCGAGGCTTTCGACTATCTCGATGCACCCGTCATCACCATCGCGGGCAAGGACGTTCCGATGCCCTACGCGGCCAATCTCGAAAAGCTGGCTCTGCCGAATGTCGGCGAAGTCGTCGATGCGGTCAAAGCCGTCTGCTACAAGTAACGGGGAGGCAAGGTCATGCCCATCAATATCACCATGCCCGCCCTTTCGCCGACCATGGAAGAGGGCAACCTCGCCAAGTGGCTGGTCAAGGAAGGCGACACCGTCAAATCCGGCGACGTGATCGCCGAGATCGAGACCGACAAGGCGACGATGGAAGTCGAGGCCGTCGATGAAGGCACGATCGCCAAGCTCGTCGTTCCAGCCGGCACCGAAGGCGTCAAGGTCAATGCCGTGATCGCGATTCTCGCTGGCGAAGGCGAGGATGTGAAGGCTGCCGCATCCGGTGGTGGCGCTGCTCCGGCAAAGGCCGAGGCTGCTCCGGCAACTGCCGCGACGCCCGCGCCCGCCGCTGCACCCAAATCCGACGTCGTGACCGGCGGTGCGTTTGCCAGCCCGATGGGTTCGGCGCCGCAAGCAAAATCCGGTGAGCGCACGTTCTCGTCGCCGCTCGCACGCCGTCTGGCCAAGGAAGCCGGACTCGACATTTCAGCCATATTAGGCTCCGGCCCGCATGGCCGCGTCGTGAAATCGGATGTCGAAAAAGCCGTCTCCTCCGGTGGCGCCAAGGCAGCACCAGCAGCGACCCCATCGGTTGGACAGGCAGCACCGGCAGCCGCACCAAAGGGTGCGTCGGAGGAATCCGTGCTCAAGCTGTTCGAGGCAGGCTCATACGAACTCGTGCCGCATGACGGCATGCGCAAGACGATCGCGCGCCGGCTCACCGAGTCCAAGCAGACGATTCCGCATTTCTACGTATCGGTCGATTGCGAGCTCGATGCGCTGCTGGCACTGCGTGCCCAGCTCAACGATGCGGCACCGAAGAAGGATGATAAGCCGGCTTACAAGCTCTCGGTCAACGACATGGTGATCAAGGCTCTCGCGCTCTCGCTCCGCGACGTGCCGGATGCCAATGTCTCCTGGACCGACAGCAACATGGTCAAGCACAAGCATTCCGATGTCGGGGTCGCCGTCTCGATCCCGGGAGGCCTGATCACGCCAATCGTCCGCCATGCCGAGCTCAAGAGCCTGTCGGCGATCTCCAACGAAATGAAGGACCTCGGCAAGCGCGCCAAGGAACGCAAGCTGAAGCCGGAGGAATACCAGGGCGGCACGACCTCGGTCTCCAACATGGGCATGATGGGCGTCTCCAATTTCGCCGCCGTCGTCAACCCGCCGCATGCGACGATCCTTGCGGTCGGCGCCGGGCAGGAGCGGGTGATCGTGAAGAACAAGCAGATGGTGATTGCGCAGGTGATGACGGTGACGCTGTCAACCGACCACCGCGCGGTGGATGGCGCACTGGGTGCGGAACTGCTCGGGGCCTTCAAGCGGTATATCGAGAACCCGATGGGCATGCTGGTTTAAGACATCGGAGAACAACATGAAAACAGTTCTCTGCTTTGGCGACAGCCTGACCTGGGGCGTGGATGCGGAAAACGATACCCGCCACGCCTACGAAAACCGCTGGCCGTCCGTGCTGCAGAAAGGCCTTGGTCACGGCGTGCGGGTCATCCCGGAAGGGCTGAATGGCCGCACGACCGTCTATGATGACCACACGGCCGATTGTGATCGCAACGGCGCGCGCCTGCTGCCGACGATCCTCGAAACCCATGCGCCGCTGGACCTGATCATCATCCTGCTCGGCACCAATGACCTCAAGCCGGTCTTCGCCAACAATGCGGTGATCGTCGGCCATGGCCTGACGCGGCTGGTGGAGATCATCCGTCATCACGCCTGGCCGATGGGCATGGAGAGCGAGCCGGACATCCTGCTCGTCTCGCCGCCGCCGTTCTGCGAGACGGACCATGCGCTGCTGGGGCCGATGTTCGCAGGCCGGATCGGCGAGAGCCACAACCTCGCCTCCGTCTATCGCGATCTTGCCGACGACCTCGGCTGCGGCTTCTTCGATGCCGGTGCGGTGGCGAAGACGACGCCGATCGACGGCATTCACCTCGATGCCGAGAATACCGCCGCCATCGGGCGCGGGCTGGAGCCCATCGTCCGCATGATGCTCGGAATGTGAGGCCCACGGGCCTCACCAATATTTGCCAGGAAGTGGAACACCCATGTCGAACGCTTATGACGTCATAGTTATCGGTTCCGGTCCGGGCGGCTATATCGCCGCGATCCGGGCGGCACAGCTTGGGCTGAAGACCGCGATCGTCGAGCGCGAGCATCTCGCAGGCATCTGCTCGAACTGGGGCTGCATCCCGACCAAGGCGCTGCTGCGCTCGGCCGAGATCTATCACTATGCCAAGCATCCCGGCGATTACGGGCTGAAGATCGAGGGCACCGTGTCACCCGACCTCAAGGCCATCGTCGCCCGTTCGCGCGGCATCGCCCAGCGCATGAACGGCGGCGTCGGCTTCCTCATGAAGAAGAACAAGGTGGACGTGATCTGGGGCGAGGCGAAGCTGACCAAGGCTTCCTCAGGGGATAAACCCGGCGAGATCGTCGTCGCCAAGACCACCAAGAAGCCGGTCGAGCCGCAGGCGCCGCTGCCGAAGAACACGCTGGGCGAGGGTACCTATACCGCCAAGCACATCATCATTGCCACCGGTGCCCGTCCGCGTGCGTTGCCGGGCATCGAGCCTGATGGCAAGCTGATCTGGACCTATTTCGAGGCGATGAAGCCGGATGAGATGCCGAAATCGCTGCTGGTCATGGGTTCGGGCGCCATCGGCATCGAATTCGCCAGCTTCTACCGCACCATGGGCGTCGACGTGACCGTCGTGGAAATCATGCCACAGGTGATGCCGGTCGAGGATGCGGAAATCTCCGCGCTCGCCAAGAAGCAGTTCGAGAAGCAGGGCATGAAGATCCTGCTCGACACCAAGGTCACGAAGGTCGTCAAAACAGCTAATTCCATCACCGCGACGGTCGAACTCAAGGACGGCAAGACGCAGGAGATCACCGCCGACCGGATGATCTCGGCGGTCGGCGTCCAGGCCAATGTCGAGAACATTGGCCTAGAGACCCTCGGCGTGAAGACCGATCGCGGCTTCATCGCCATCGATGGCTACGGCAAGACCAATGTACCGGGCATCTATGCGATCGGCGATGTGGCCGGCCCGCCGATGCTCGCCCACAAGGCCGAGCATGAGGCGGTTATCTGCATCGAAAAGATCGCCGGCCTGCCCAATGTCCATCCCATGGACAAGCTCAAGATCCCGGGCTGCACCTATTGCCACCCGCAGGTGGCTTCGGTTGGCATCACGGAAGCCAAGGCGAAGGCCGATGGCCGCGAAATCCGCGTAGGCCGCTTCCCGTTCGTCGCCAATGGCAAGGCGATCGCGCTCGGCGAGGACCAGGGCATGGTGAAGACGATCTTCGATAAGAAGACCGGCGAGCTTCTGGGCGCCCATATGGTCGGCGCGGAAGTCACCGAACTGATCCAGGGCTTCGTCGTGGCGATGAACCTCGAAACGACGGAGGAAGAGCTGATGCACACGATCTTCCCGCATCCGACCATTTCGGAGACGCTGAAGGAAAGCGTGCTCGACGCCTATGGCAGGGCCTTGAACGCCTGATGACCAGCGGCCCGATGGAACTTTTCCCTGCTTTCGGCGTTCTTGACGTGTCAGACACTCAAGAATCGGGGATTTTCCATGGAACTCAATGGCGTAGGTTGGATCGCGGCAATCATCATAGGCGGCCTGGCCGGATGGTTCGCGGAAATGTTTATGAAGTCCAATATGGGCTTGTTCATGAACATCATTCTCGGCATCGTCGGTGCCGCGCTTCTGAATTTCATTCTCGGATCGTTGCTGAACGTCGGGTACACGGGCTGGATCGCCTATCTGATCATTGGCTTCATCGGCGCCTGCATCTTGATCGCGCTGGGGCGCATGCTTCGCCGCGGCAGTTGAATCCGTCTCACTTTAGAACTATTTCAAATGAGGCCGTGGCGCGTGTCGCCGCGGCCTCGTTTTTGCGTCCGCGGGGAATCTGATGGTCACCATTCTCGACACTGTGAGCCTCGACAAGCGGGTCCGGCACCCCGAAAAGGCGCATCGGCCCGATACCGAAGTGCTGCGCAAGCCGGACTGGATTCGTGTGCGCGCCCCCGTCTCCAAGGGCTACCAGGAGACCAAGGCGCTGGTGAAGGAACACCGCCTCGTCACCGTCTGCGAGGAAGCCGGCTGCCCCAATATCGGTGAGTGCTGGGACAAGAAGCACGCCACATTCATGATCATGGGCGAGATCTGCACCCGCGCCTGCGCCTTCTGCAACGTCTCGACCGGCCGCCCGCTGGCACTCGATCGCGAAGAGCCCGCCAACGTCGCCAAGGCGGTGAAGAAGATGGGCCTCAGCCACGTCGTCATCACCTCCGTCGATCGCGACGATCTTGACGACGGCGGTGCCGAACATTTCGAACACGTGATCCGGGCGATCCGCGAGACGTCGCCATTGACGACGATCGAGATTCTGACACCGGATTTCCTGCGCAAGCCGGGTGCGCTGGAGCGCGTCGTGGCCGCCAAGCCAGATGTCTTCAACCACAATCTCGAAACCGTGCCGTCGAACTACCTGACGGTCCGTCCGGGGGCCCGCTACTTCCACTCGATCCGGCTGTTGCAACAGGTCAAGGAACTCGATCCCACCATGTTCACCAAGTCGGGCATCATGGTTGGACTTGGCGAAGAGCGCAACGAAGTGCTGCAGTTGATGGACGACCTGCGCGTCGCCGATGTCGATTTCCTCACCATCGGCCAATATCTCCAGCCGACCCGCAAGCACCATCAGGTGATGAGCTTCGTGACACCCGATGAGTTCAAGTCCTACGAGACGGTCGCCTATACCAAGGGCTTCCTGATGGTGGCCTCGAGCCCGCTGACCCGCTCCTCGCACCATGCCGGCGACGATTTTGCCCGTCTGAAGGCGGCGCGCGAGAAGATGCTGGCCAAGGCCGTCGCTTGAAGCCATCCTGGTCCGATATTTTCGGGTTGCAGCCTGAGCGAGGTTGAAGGACACTCCTGATCAAGGCTTTGATGCCCATCAGGAGGACGTCATGGATATAGCCGCTCTTTTTTCGCAGGCTGCGCGCGAGGCTGCCCGTTTTCGCGAGGGCTCGGCGACACGGCCGCATCATCCGGCGCGGATGTATGCGGATTGCGTCGATCTGTTTTCCGAGCCGTTGCCCGAAGCGGGAATCTCGGAGGATGCTGTCATCCGCGATCTCGTCGAAAAGGCGGAACCCGGCTTGCACGCCATGACCGGGCCACGCTTCCACGGCTGGGTTATCGGCGGCTCGCATCCGGTCGGCGTCGCGGCAGACATGCTTACCAGCGCCTGGGGCCAGAACGCCGGCAACCATATCGCGACGCCTTCCGCGGCGGCAGCGGAGCTGATCGCGGGCCGCTGGCTGGTGGAAATGCTCGGTCTGCCGCCGAGCGCTTCAGTCGGCTTCGTGACCGGCGCCACCATGGCAAACTTCACCGGCCTCGCAGCCGCCCGCAGCTTTGTCCTCGATCAGGCCGGCTGGGATGCCGATCGCAATGGCCTGTTTGGCGCGCCGCAGATCAGCGTCGTCATCGGAGACGACGCCCATACGACGGTGTTTTCCGCGTTGCAATTCC
This sequence comes from Rhizobium sp. TH2, assembly GCF_024707525.1. Lineage (NCBI taxonomy): Bacteria > Pseudomonadati > Pseudomonadota > Alphaproteobacteria > Hyphomicrobiales > Rhizobiaceae > Rhizobium > Rhizobium sp. TH2. Next base: position 2,098,601 of record NZ_CP062231.1, read on the forward strand.
TTGGTCTTGGTCACGATCGGGTCGTCCGCGTACCGACGGACGAGCAGGGGCGGATGGTGGTGCCGCAATTCGAGCGCGCAATCGCCAGCGTGGAAGGGCCGGTCATCGTGATCGTGCAGGCCGGCCAGATCAACACCGGCTGCTTCGACGATTTCACTGCGATCGTTCCGATGGCGAAGGCGAGGGGAGCCTGGGTCCATGTCGATGGCGCCTTCGGCCTCTGGGCGCAGGTGACTTCATCGTACCGACATCTGACGAGGGGTGTCGAGCTTGCTGATAGCTGGGCGACCGACGGCCACAAATGGCTCCAGACGCCTTATGACTGCGGTTACGCCATCGTTCGCAATGAGGCTGTGCACCGCCGCGCCATGACCATCGCCGCAAGCTATCTGCCGGCGGCGGCGGAGGACGAGCGCGACCCGTCGCATTACGTGCCGGAGCTTTCCCGCCGGGCGCGCGGCTTCGCCACCTTGGCAGTGATCAAACATCTCGGCCGCGCGGGCATTGCCGAGATGATCGAGCGGAACTGCGCCGCAGCCCGCCGGGTTGCCGAATTGGCGACGCAGGAAGTTGGTATTGGGGTCGTCAATGACGTCGTCCTCAATCAGGCGATCATCCGCTTCGGCGGACATCTCGGCGACGAAGCAGGCGATGCCATGACGGTCGAAACCGTCGCCGAACTGCAGCGGGATGGCCGCTTGTTCGCCGGAGGCGCCAAGTGGCGCGGCCGGCAAGTGATGCGGCTTTCTGTGTGCAACTATCAGACCGATCTCGAACAGGCGGAGATCGATGCCGATGCGATCATCAAAGCGTATCGAATTGTGCGTGCGAGGAATGCGAGACAAGGTCAGGCAACGGCAGGGCGGTAACGGTTGCCAGCGCCTTGTCGCCGATTATCGCATCGCAACGGCGAAAATGTCAAAGTGGCTTACTTGTGCAAAAGCCGCGGGCGACATAAGTCGAGTGAAACAATAATTGCCGCGAAATCATGCCCCAGTTCGAAACCCGCCGCCCAGCCAGCCACACCGCCGACGAGATGTTCGCGCTCGTGGCCGACGTGGAAAAATATCCGGAATTCCTGCCGCTTTGCGAGGCCCTGACGGTGCGGAGCCGCAAGGAACGCGACGGCAAGACCTTGCTGGTGGCCGATATGAGCATCGGCTACAAGGCGATCCGTGAGACCTTCACCACCCAGGTCTTCCTCAAGCCCGAGGAGCGTGTGATCGAGGTGAAATATATCGACGGGCCGTTCAAATATCTCAGCAATATCTGGCGCTTCGAGGACACGAGCGAGGGGCGCTCGGATGTCGTCTTCTTCATCGACTACGAGTTCAAGAGCCGCATTCTCGGCGCGTTGATGGGCTCGATGTTCGATCGCGCCTTCCGCATGTTCTCAGAGGCCTTCGAGAAGCGGGCGGACAAGATTTACAGCCCAGCAGCGTAGGCGATCAGCCCAGCTTGGCGAGTTCGATGATCATTTCCAGCGCCGTTTCCACCGCCGCCATCCTGATATCGTGCCGTCCGATATCGCCATAGTTCATCTCGCGGTGTATCATCGCGCCCTTGTAGTGGCGGCCGCCGAAGTGCACGAGACCGACTGGCTTGCCGGTCGAGCCGCCGTCCGGGCCGGCAATGCCGGTGACTGACACCGAAATGCCGGCCTCCGAGCGCGACATTGCACCATGCGCCATTTCCAGCGCGACATCCTTCGAGACGGCGCCGTATTGCCGGAGCGTGATCGACATCACGCCGAGCATCTCTGTCTTGGCCTGGTCGGAATAGGTGATGAAGCCGCGTTCCAGCACCTTGCTGGCACCCGGGATTTCGGTGATGCAGCCGGCCACCAATCCTCCGGTGCAGGATTCCGCCGTCGCGATCATGACGTTCTTCTCGACGCAGAGCGCCACGACCTCCCTGGCAAGCTCGTATATGATGGTTTCGTTGCTCATTGCGGTGTTCTCCCATAGACGACCGTCGCGGTGGCGATTGCGGCGATGCCTTCACCCCGGCCGACGAAGCCGATCTTTTCATTCGTCGTCGCCTTCACCGAACACCGTTCGAGCTCGATACCCAGCATTTCGGCCAGCATTCTGCGCATCGATTCCCTGTGCGGGCCTATCTTCGGCGCCTCGGCGATGATGGAGACGTCGGCATTCATGATCGTCCCGCCGTGGTCGCGCACGATTTTTGCCGCATGTTCGAGGAAGATGCGGGAGGCGGCACCCTTCCATTGCGGGTCGGACGGCGGGAAGTGATCGCCGATATCACCCGCGCCGCAGGTGGCGAGCAGCGCATCCGTCAAGGCATGCAGCGCCACGTCGGCGTCGGAATGGCCCTTCAGCCGCTGGTCGTGCGGAATTTTGACGCCGCAAAGGGTCACCCCGTCGCCGGGTTCGAGCTGGTGGACGTCATAACCGTTTCCGGTGCGGACATCGGGGAGGTGGTTTCGCATCAGCTTCTCGTCCGCCAGTTCGATATCGCGTTTCAGGGTGAGCTTGATGTTTTCACGGTCGCCGTCAATGAGCTTGACCCTTATGTCCTGCCATTCGGCGATCGCCGCATCGTCGGTGAAATCGGTGAGGCCCGCCGCGGCAGCCGCCCGGTGGCCGGCGAGGATCATCGGGTAGTCGAAGCTCTGCGGCGTCTGGGCGGCATAAAGGCCGGTGCGGGAGACGGTGCTTTCGATATAGAAGTCGTCGGTAGCCCGCTTGAGCGTATCGGAGACTGGACAGACCGGCAGCACCGCCTTTTCGCCTCCGATATGCGCGGCAAGAATCGCATTGAGCATGCCTGACGTGAAGAAGGGGCGCACGGCATCATGGATCATTACATGGGTAATGCCGCTCGACTCCAGGGCCTCGAGCCCGTTCAGCACCGAGGCCTGCCGGGTCGCGCCGCCGAGAACGGTTTCGATGGCAGCTCCTGGGGGGAACGTGGTCTTGCAGCTTGCATAGAGGTCTTCGTCATCGGCATGGATGGCGATGACGATTCTCGCCGTGTGCTTCCAGGCCGCGAATTTCTTGACCGAATGGGTGATGACAGGCACGCCGCCGATCAGCCGGTATTGCTTCGGCCCGTCGGGATGGGCGCCTGCGCGTTCACCACGCCCGGCAGCGACGATCAATATGCCAAACCTGGGCGCTTCAGGCAGTGTCATGATTATTCACAAGTGATCCGCTATTGCTTTCATTCGCCTTTATAGGCGCCTAACGGCAAAGGCCAGTGGATGTCAGCTTGTTTTTTAGGCCGGCCACCGAATCCACTTGGCAACGCCAACGGATATGTCTAAAAATAATGCACGATTATTGAGTGCCTGAAAGATATGCAGTCCAACATACCCTCCCTGCGAAGCGCCTTTCACGTCGGCCCGCTGGAAATTCGCAACCGCGTCGCGCTCGCGCCGATGTCCGGCGTCACCGACCTGCCGTTCCGCCAACTCGCCTGGGAAAGCGGCGCGGGCTATGTCGTCACCGAGATGGTGGCGAGCCGCGAACTGGTCGGCAACACCGCCGAATCCTGGTCGCGCCTCAAGAATTCCGGCATCGAGCCGCATGTCGTCCAACTCGCCGGCCGCGACCCGTATTATCTTGCGGAAGGCGCGCGCATCGCCGAAGCCAATGGTGCGTCTATCATCGACATCAATATGGGATGCCCGGCCAAGAAAGTGACCGGCGGCCTGTCCGGCTCGGCGCTGATGCGGGAGCCGGAACTGGCGCTGTCGCTGATTGCGGCCGCTGTCGCGGCGGTCAAGGTGCCGGTCACTGTCAAGATGCGGCTCGGCTGGGACGAGAATTCCATCAACGCCCCGATATTGGCCCGTGAGGCCGAGGCGCTCGGCGCCCAGATGATCACCATCCATGGCCGCACCCGTATGCAGTTCTATGAGGGCAGGGCGGACTGGGACCGCATCGCCGAGGTCCGGGCCGCGATCAAAGTGCCGCTCGTCGCCAATGGCGATGTCGAGACGCCGGCCGATATCGCCGATATCCTGCGCCGCTCGGGTGCCGATGCGGTGATGATCGGACGCGGTGCCCAAGGACGCCCCTGGCATCCCGGTGTGCTCGCCGGCATGCGCGAAGCACCGGAACGCAGCGAAATCGCCGATTTCTTCGAGCGGCACTATCGCATGACGCTTGATTTCTACGGCCCCGAGGGTGGTCTGCGCCATGCGCGAAAGCATGTCGGGTGGTATCTGGAGCGCCATGCGGAGCTTGTTCCGTCAGGCGTCAAATCCGAGGTCCTGACCTCGCGCGATCCGGAATTCGTCGTCGCGTCCGTCAGGCGTCTCATTCTCGAAGCGGCGGCTCCCGCCCTGAGCGAGGCGGCATGAACGACGACCAGGGTCGAAAGAAACCGAAGGCCGCGAACGCCGAACTTGCCAATTCGGTGCTCAACGCAATACAGAATGCCGTGATCCTCGTCGATGAGGACGGCTATATCGCGTTTGCCAACTGGGAAGCGGAATCCTTCTTCGGTGCCAGCGCCGCCTATCTCGCGCGCCACACGATCTATGCCTATATCCCGTTCGGCAGCCCGATGCTGACGCTGATCGACCAGGTCCGCGAGCGCCGCGCGCCGGTCAACGAATACCGGGTGGACCTGTCCTCGCCACGGCTTGGCGCAGACAAGCTGGTGGATATCTATGTCGCGCCGGTGCTGACCGATCCCGGCTCGGTGGTCGTGGTGTTCCAGGAGCGCTCGATGGCCGACAAGATCGACCGTCAGCTCACCCATCGCGCGGCCGCACGCTCGGTTACGGGACTGGCCTCGATGCTGGCCCACGAGATCAAGAACCCGCTCTCCGGCATAAGAGGTGCGGCGCAGCTTCTCGAAACGTCGGTCAACGACGAGGACCGCGCGCTCACCCAGCTGATCTGCGAGGAGACCGATCGCATCGTCTCTTTGGTCGATCGCATGGAGGTGTTCTCCGACGAGCGGCCCGTGGATCGCGCGCCGATAAACATCCATTCGGTTCTCGATCATGTGAAGGCGATTGCCAAGGCCGGGTTTGCCCGGAACATCAGGATCAGCGAGAACTACGACCCCTCTCTGCCGGCGGTGCATGCGAACCGGGATCAGCTTGTCCAGGTCTTCCTCAACCTGATCAAGAATGCTTCGGAAGCAGTAGCCGACCGGGGCGATGCCGAGATCATCCTGACCACCGCTTACCGTCCGGGCATCCGCATTTCAGTCGCGGGATCGCGAGAGAAAATCTCGCTGCCGCTGGAGTTCTGCGTCATCGACAACGGCCCGGGCGTGCCCGACGACCTGGTGCCGCATCTCTTCGATCCGTTCGTGACCACCAAGACCAACGGCTCGGGCCTAGGCCTGGCCCTCGTCGCCAAGATCATCGGCGGGCACGGCGGCATCGTCGAATGCGACCGCCAGAACAACAAGACAATCTTCCGTGTCCTGATGCCCGTCTCTCCCAACGGGCAGGGCGAGGACCACCATTTTGATTAGGAACCTTAGATGACCGCTGCCACCATTCTCGTTGCGGATGATGACGCTGCCATCCGGACCGTGCTCAACCAGGCGCTCTCCCGTGCCGGTTACGATGTACGGATCACGTCGAATGCAGCCACGCTCTGGCGCTGGATATCGGCCGGCGAAGGCGACCTGGTGATCACTGACGTGGTGATGCCGGATGAGAACGCCTTCGACCTGCTGCCGCGCGTCAAGAAGTTGAGGCCGGATTTGCCCGTGCTCGTCATGAGCGCCCAGAACACCTTCATGACGGCGATCAAGGCCTCGGAAAAGGGCGCCTATGATTATCTGCCCAAGCCCTTCGACCTGACGGAACTGATCGGCATTGTCGGCCGCGCGCTCGCGGAGCCCAAGCGCAAGCCGCCGCGCCAGGAAGACGACATGCAGGACGGCATGCCGCTGGTTGGCCGTTCGGCGGCGATGCAGGAAATCTACCGCGTATTGGCCCGCCTGATGCAGACGGACCTGACGCTGATGATCACCGGCGAATCCGGCACCGGCAAGGAACTGGTGGCGCGGGCGTTGCATGATTACGGCAAGCGCCGCAACGGTCCCTTCGTGGCGATCAACATGGCTGCCATCCCGCGCGACCTGATCGAATCCGAACTCTTCGGCCATGAGAAGGGTGCTTTCACTGGTGCCCAAGCCCGCTCGACCGGCCGTTTCGAACAGGCGGAGGGCGGCACGCTGTTCCTCGACGAGATCGGCGACATGCCGATGGAGGCGCAGACTCGCCTTCTCCGCGTGCTCCAGCAGGGCGAATACACCACTGTCGGCGGACGCACGCCGATCCGCACCGATGTCCGCATCGTCGCAGCCACCAACAAGGATCTCAAACAGGCGATCAACCAGGGCCTGTTTCGCGAGGATCTCTATTACCGCCTCAACGTCGTGCCGCTCCGTCTGCCGCCACTGCGCGAACGCACCGAGGATATCACCGATCTCGTCCGCCATTTCGTGGCGATGACCGAGAAGGAGGGCATGGCACCCAAGCGTTTCGACAACGAGGCGTTGGACGTGATGAAGGCCTATCTCTGGCCGGGCAATGTGCGCGAACTGGAAAATTTCGTTCGACGCCTGACAGCACTCTATCCGCAGGACGTGATCACCCGCGAGATCGCCGAATCCGAACTGAAGCCTGATATCGCGGCCAGCCCGGCAGAGAAGCCCGGCATGCGCTCCGGTCCGGTTTCCATCGCGCAAGCGGTGGAAGAGAATATGCGCAGCTATTTCGCTGAATTCGGCGACAATTTGCCGCCAGCGGGTCTCTATGACCGGGTTCTCGCCGAGATGGAATATCCGTTGATCCTGGCCGCACTCACCGCCACGCGCGGCAATCAGATCAAGGCGGCGGATCTGCTTGGTCTCAACCGCAATACGCTGCGCAAGAAGATTCGCGAACTCGGCGTTACTGTGTATCGCTCCTCCCGCATGGCTTGACATCAAGGCAAGGTCCGTTGCATTTTCGCCACAATGCGTTGCTCTAAAGCAACGCATTGTTTGCTTGAAGGCGGCCGATTCCTTTGGCCACGCCCAGCGCGTCTGTGCGGGTGCCTTCGTTTCGATAACGAGACTGGGACGCTGATGCCGCACGCAACCGCGAAACGAATGGACGACGTATGACCGAAGCGCAGGAGGAGAGAGGCGGCCGGAATTTTGACCGGCGCGGCATTTCCACGACCACCGGCATTGCCGTGGCCGGCGGCGCGCTGGTGGCTGCCATCACCACGTTGGTCATCCTGCTCGGGTTCACGCCGATCGAACCCGTCGACCATGTTGTCGTCGCCTCTGTGGTCGTCAACGCGCTGTTCGTGATCGCGCTCCTGGCGTTGGTCGGCTATGAAATCTACCGGTTGATCAAGGCCCGCACCCGTGGCCGCGCCGCGGCCCGTCTTCATATCCGCATCGTTTCGCTGTTCTCGATCGTGGCGATCGCGCCGGCGATCCTCGTCGCGGTCATCGCCTCGATCACGCTGAATGCCGGGTTGGACCGCTGGTTCGGCCAACAGACGCGGCAAATCGTCAATTCCTCGATCAGCGTCGCCCAGGCCTATGTCAAGGAGAATGCCAGCTATCTCCAGGGCCAGACGATTTCCATGGCCAACGATCTTGACCGCAACCGCCAGGTCTATGCGCTCGATCCTACGGGGTTCGTGGATCTGATGACACGGCAGGCCAAGGGCAGGGGTATGCTCGGCGCCTTCGTCGTCAACAGCGAGGGTGTCGTCCAGATCAAAGCCGATATCGCCACCGAGGCGCCTCTGCCCGATGTGCCGCCCGATGCGCTGAAGGCCGCAGTCTCCGGTCGGCCGACCCTCATTCCACCAGGCAGTACCAATCTGGTCGGCGCGATCATCAGTCTCAGCGAGATCGATGGCTTCCTCTACACGATCCGCGCCGTCGATCCGCAGGTCATGTCGGCGCTGCATCTGATGGAAAACAACGCCGCCGAATACAAGGCGATGGAAGAGGGCAGGGCCACGACCCAGCTCGCCTATGCTATCACCTATCTCGGCTTTACACTGATCGTGCTGCTGGCTGCGATCTGGGCCGCCATCGCCGTCGCCGATCGCATCGTTCGGCCGATCAGGCTGCTGATCAACGCGGCGGACAATGTTGCCGGCGGCAATCTCAACGTCATCGTGCCGGTCCGCGTGGTGGATGGCGACGTCGGTTCGCTGTCGCGCACCTTCAACAAGATGATCTCGGAAATCCGCACCCAGCGCGATGAAATCCTTGTGGCCAAGGACGAGGTGGACGATCGCCGTCGCTTCATCGAGGCGGTGTTGTCGGGCGTTACGGCTGCCGTCATCGGCGTCGACGAAGACCGCACGATCAACATTGCCAATCCCTCGACCGAACTTCTGCTCGGGATAGTGCCCGAGGATCTGACCGGCAAAAAGCTTATCGATGTCGCACCTGATATTGACGATGTCCTTACGGAAGCCACCTCACGTTACCGTAACGACTTCCGCAAACAGATCAGCATCGTTCACGGTGGCAAGGAGCGGACGCTGAGCGTGCAGGTCACGCGCGAGGAATCGCATGCCGGCCACGAGTCCTTCGTCATCACGCTCGACGACGTTACCGATCTCGTCATCGCCCAGCGCTCGACCGCCTGGGCCGACGTCGCCCGCCGCATCGCCCATGAGATCAAGAATCCGCTGACCCCGATCACGCTGTCCGCAGAGCGGCTGAAGCGCCGCTACGGCAAGCAGATCAACGCGGATGACCGGGCCGTCTTCGACCAGTGCACCGACACGATCGTCCGCCAGGTCGAGGATATCGGCCGCATGGTCGACGAATTCTCATCCTTCGCGCGCATGCCCAAGCCCTCGATGGAGCAGGCCGATCTCCGGAATATCCTGAAGGACACGGTCTTCCTGCGCGAGATGGGCAACAGCCATGTCCGTTTCATCAAGGAATGGGGTGACGAGCCTCTCGTCGGGGCATTCGATGCCCGCATGCTCGGCCAGGCCTTCTCGAACCTGGTGAAGAATGCCGAGGAAGCCATTGAAGCGATTCCCTCCGACGAACGCCGCGACGAGCACAAGATCATGATTCGCGCGCACGTCGATGCCGCCGCCGACCGGGTCATCGTCGACGTGATCGACAACGGCAAGGGGTTGCCGCACGAGAACCGTCACCGGATTCTCGAGCCCTACATGACGATGCGGGAGAAGGGCACAGGTCTTGGCCTTCCTATCGTCAAGAAGATCATCGAGGAGCATGGCGGGCAACTTGAGCTGCACGATGCACCAGCCGATTTCGACAATGGAAATGGAGCTATGATCCGCGTCATCCTGCCACGAAGAGGGGAGAACGCCGGGGTCGAGAATCTGAAGGTAGAGGCACATGGCGTCTGATATTCTGGTAGTAGATGACGAAGTTGATATCCGCGAGATCGTCTCGGGGATCCTTTCCGACGAGGGTCATGAGACCCGCACGGCTCATGACAGCGACAGCGCGCTTGCCGCGATTTCCGATCGCGTGCCGCGGCTGGTCTTCCTTGACGTCTGGATGCAGGGCAGCCGGCTGGACGGCTTGGGCCTGCTCGACGAGATCAAGAACCGGCATCCGGAACTGCCGGTGGTGATGATCTCCGGCCACGGCAATATCGAAATGGCGGTCAATGCCATCCGGCGCGGTGCGTTCGATTTCATTGAGAAGCCGTTCAAGGCCGACCGGCTGATCCTGATCGCCGAGCGTGCGCTCGAAAATTCCAGCCTCAAGCGCGAGGTCCGAGACCTCAAGCGCCGCACCGGCGATACCGCCGAACTCATCGGTACGTCGGTGGCGGTCTCGCAATTGCGTCAGACCATCGACAAGGTGGCCCCGACCAACAGCCGCGTGATGATCTTCGGTCCGTCAGGGGCGGGCAAGGAACTGGTCGCGCGCCTCATACATCGCAAGTCGGCGCGCGCCGAAGGGCCGTTCGTGGCGCTGAATGCCGCCACCATCACGCCGGAGCGCATGGAGATCGCGCTCTTTGGCACCGAGGGTACGCCCGGCCAGCCGCGCAAGACAGGCGCGCTCGAAGAAGCCCATCGCGGTATCCTCTATCTCGACGAGATCGGCGAAATGCCGCGCGAGACCCAGAACAAGATCCTGCGCGTGCTGGTCGAACAGCAGTTCGAGCGGGTCGGCGGCTCCAAGCGCGTCAAGGTCGATGTCCGCATCATCTCCTCGACCGCCTATAATCTCGAGAAGATGATCCTTGAGAGCCGGTTCCGCGAGGATCTCTATCACCGCCTGTCGGTCGTGCCGGTCAAGGTGCCGCCGCTGTCGGACCGCCGCGAGGATATACCGTTCCTGGTCGATATCTTCATGCGCCAGATCTGCGACCATGCCGGCATAAAGCCGCGCAAGATCGGCGACGATGCGCTGGCGATCCTCCAGGCACATGACTGGCCGGGCAACCTGCGCCAGTTGCGCAACAATATCGAGCGTCTGCTGATCCTCGCCCAGTCCGACGGTCCGGACAGCGCCATCAATGCCGACATGCTGCCGGCCGACGTGCTCGACACCATGCCCAAGGTCTCCTCGACTGGCGACCAGCACATCATGACGCTGCCGCTGCGCGAGGCCCGCGAAATGTTCGAGCGCGATTATCTCATCGCCCAGATCAACCGTTTCGGCGGCAATATTTCGCGCACCGCGGAATTCGTCGGCATGGAACGCTCGGCACTGCACCGCAAGCTCAAGACCCTCGGCGTTTGATTTTCGGGATTTCAGCATGACCAGAATTGCCTATGTGAACGGCCGCTATGTCAGACACGCGGATGCGAAAGTGCATATCGAGGACCGTGGCTATCAATTCGCCGATGGCGTCTATGAGGTATGCGAAGTCCGGCATGGCATGATCGTCGACATGACGCGCCATCTCGACAGGTTGGGCCGCTCGCTCTCCGAACTGAGGATCGCCTGGCCGATGCATCGCTCGGCGCTGGTCCGCGTGATCCGCGAGGTACTGAAGCGCAATCGCGTGAAGAACGGCCTCTTCTATATGCAGGTCACGCGCGGTGTTGCGAAACGCGACCACGTCTTCCCGCATCCCGACACGAAGCCATCCATCGTGGTGACGGCGAAGAGCACCAATCCGGCCATCATTGCCGCAAAGAATGCCAATGGCATCAAGGCGATAACGGTGCCGGAGAACCGCTGGGACCGGGTCGACATCAAGACGGTCGGCCTGCTTTCCAATGCGCTGGTCCGCCAGCAGGCCAAGGAAGCAGGCGCCCAGGAAGCGATTTATGTCGATGCGGACGGCACGGTGAAGGAGGGCGCGGCTACCAATGTCTGGATGGTTGACGAGGGTGGCACCTTGCTGACGCGTCCGGCCGAGCACGGAATCCTGCGGGGCATCACCCGCACCACGTTGATGGACGTCGCCGGCAAGCTCGGCATCACGATCCGGGAAGAGGCGTTCTCCGCCGAGAAGATGCTCGCGTCTCGCGAAGTATTCATAACAGCCGCAACCAGCATATGTTTTCCGGTCGTCGAAATCGATGGCAAGCCGATTGCCAACGGCCATCCCGGCAGTGTAAGCCAAAAAATCCGGGAAGCCTTTTTCGACATTGCGGAAAAGACATCTATTTGGTAGCAATTCCACGGGGGTCGTCCGACGAGGCATCGGGCGCTCGGGAGGCAGTAACAATAATCCGGCAAAATGCGCCGGCAATAACGAAAGACGCGGCGGGGCACATGGCTGAACGTTCTCAGAATCTACAGGATTTATTTCTCAATACTGTTCGCAAGCAGAAGATTTCTCTCACGATCTTTCTCATCAATGGCGTCAAGCTGACCGGCGTCGTCACATCATTCGACAATTTCTGTGTGCTTTTGCGCCGTGACGGGCATTCTCAACTCGTCTATAAGCATGCGATCTCGACCATCATGCCCGGCTCGCCGGTGCAGATGTTCGAAGGCGAGGAAAGCGTCGGCTGAACGGAACAAATGGCCACGGGCCGGGTTCCTCGCGAACACTGAAATCTGAAAGAAGCGATCGGGTGGCAGCGGCCGCCCGTCATCGTTTGGAGCAATGACAATCAACGAACGCGACACTTCCCACGATTCGCTCGTACCCGAGACCGAACGCCTGCGTGATGAGATGCGCGCCATCGTCGTTGTGCCTGTCCTCAAGTCAGGACAGGAAACCGGCAACGGGCGCACCAGCGAAGGCCGGCTCGAAGAGGCGATTGGCCTCGCGCATGCCATCGACCTGGAAATCACCGCGGGTGAGATCGTCCAGGTGTCGCAACCCAAACCTGCGACGCTGATCGGCTCGGGCAAGATCGAGGAAATCAAGGAAAAGCTCATCGAAGGCGATGCCGGTCTGGTCATTGTCGATCATCCCTTGACGCCGGTACAGCAGCGCAATCTCGAAAAGGCGTGGAACGCCAAGGTTATCGACCGTACCGGCCTGATCCTGGAAATCTTCGGCCGCCGCGCATCGACAAAAGAAGGCTCGCTGCAGGTCGAGCTTGCCCATCTCAACTACCAGAAGGGCCGACTGGTTCGCAGCTGGACCCACCTTGAGCGTCAGCGCGGTGGCGCGGGCTTTCTCGGCGGTCCCGGCGAAACCCAGATCGAGGCCGACCGTCGCCAGCTTCAGGACAAGATCATCAAGCTCGAACGCGAGTTGGAACATGTGCGCCGCACCCGCCAGCTCCATCGCGCCAAGCGCCGCAAGGTGCCGCATCCGATCGTCGCGCTCGCCGGCTACACAAATGCCGGAAAATCCACACTTTTCAACAGGATGACAGGGGCCGGCGTGCTGGCCGAGAACATGCTGTTCGCAACGCTCGATCCGACATTGCGCCGCATCAAGCTGCCGCATGGCCGCATGGTGATCATGTCCGACACCGTCGGCTTCATCTCGGACCTGCCGACGCATCTTGTCGCCGCCTTCCGCGCCACGCTGGAAGAGGTGCTCGAGGCCGATCTCATCCTCCATATCAGGGACATGTCGGATCCCGACAATGCCGCGCAGGCGGCTGATGTTCTGCGAATCCTCACCGATCTCGGCATCGAGGAGAGCGAGCAGGAAAAGCGCATCATCGAAGTCTGGAACAAGATCGATCTCGTCGAACCGGAATCTCGCGATGCGCTGCTTCAGAAGGCATCCGGCGCCACCAACACGATTGCAGTCTCGGCGATCACCGGTGAAGGCGTCGGTCGCCTGCTCGACATCGTCGGCGAAAAGCTTTCCGGCGTCATGACCGTCGCCACCGTAGTTGTTCCGGTCGATAAGCTCTCGATGCTCTCCTGGTTCTATGAGCATGCGATCGTCGATAGCCGGGAGGACCGCGAGGACGGTTCGGTCAGTCTCGACGTCCGGCTGTCGGAATCGGAAGCCATAGAGATGGAACGCCGCCTCGGCCTCGGCACGCCTAATGGCGTCACAGCCCCGTGGGAAGACTGATCCATTCGTTTTCGCGCTGTGCAGACGCGACGGGTATGCTCAGCTGTTCTTCCGGGTTGATAGCGTCTAAATAGAATCAGCAGCGCCGCGCAAGCGAACACGCATATCTGTTATCTTCTTTGATTAGCCCCAAGGCACAAACGGAATGCAGCTTCATAACGTGATCGTACTGGCGCTTGAAGCCGTCGTCTATTTTCTGGTCCTGATCACGCTTCTGCATTGGCGTCATCGCATCGGCATCGGCGTGTTCATCACTGTGCTCGCCACGATGCATTTTCTCGAAACCTATCTCGCAGCCACCTTCTATGTGCAGGTGCCGATGGCGACGATTTCGCCGGGCTCGGCGGTGTTTTTCGCCGGCAAGCTGCTGATGGTGCTGTTGCTATACGTCAAGGAGGATGCGCCGACAGTCCGCCAGCTGATCTACGGCCTGTTGATCGGCAATCTGCTCAGCTTTGTTCTTGGGCAAATCCTGACTTTGCATGGCGGTGCGCTGACGCCGGGCGGCATGCCATCCGATGAGCCGTTCCTGCGCGACCTCGGCATTCTGATGATATGGGGCACGAGCCTGCTCTATCTCGATTCCATCGGCATCATCCTGATCTATGAACGCCTCGGCTCGATCATCGGGCGCCGGATGCTGCCACGTTTCTTCGTCGCCGGGATGTTGACGCTGGCCTTCGACCAGATCGGCTTCTACGGCGTGCTCCATCTGTTGACCGGCGCGCCCGCGAGCGTCTTCTGGGGTGGGCTCGTCGCGAAGATGGCGATGAACCTGTTGTTCGTCGCGCTCACGGGCATCTATCTCTCGCTGTTCAAGTCGGACGGCGCGGCGAGCCCGGTCAAGGGCATCTCCGATGTTTTCAACGACCTGACCTATCGCGAGCGCTATCAGGACCTTCTCGCGCGCACTGGCAAGGATGGCCTGACCGGCGTCCATGATCGCGGTCGGCTGGAGTTCGAAGGCCCTGAAATCATCCGCGAGGCGGTGCGGAATGGCCGCGAGATCAGCATCATGGTGGTCGATGCCGATCATTTCAAAGAGGTCAACGACAAATACGGCCATCTCGAGGGCGATGAGGTGCTGAAGCGTCTGGCGGGCATTCTGACCGGCGCGGTGCGCAAGAACGACATGGTCTACCGGTTCGGCGGCGAAGAATTCGTCATTCTGGCGCAGGATATGGGCCACCGCCTTGCGGTCGATACCGCCGAGCGGATCAGGTCCGAGATCGAGAAAAACGTGAAGGCCGCCGCCGAGCGCACCGTTACCGTCAGCATCGGCGTCTCGGCTGCTCCGCAAGACGGTGGAAGCCTGCTTGAACTGATTTCAGCCGCCGACCGCAGGCTCTATCGGGCCAAGGCCGAGGGACGAAACCGGATCATTGGCGCCTGAAACGGCTCAACGCCCCTTGGCCTCCTGCCAGAGTTCTTCCATCCGCTCCAATGTCGCCTCGTCAAGGCTTTCGCCGTTGGCATCAAGCGATTGTTCGATATGAGCAAAACGTCGCCGGAACTTCGTGTTCGTGCCGCGTACCGCCATCTCCGGCTCGACGCCGACATGCCGGCCGATGTTCACTGCCGCGAAGATGAGGTCACCCAGTTCGTCGGCGATCTTGGCCTTGTCGCCGCTTTTCAGCGCGGCCCGGAATTCGCCGATCTCCTCCTCGATCTTGTCGAGAATCGGTTCCGGCTCCGACCAGTCGAAGCCGACCTTCGCAGCCTGCTGCTGTAGCTTCAGCGCCTCGATCAGCGCGGGCAGGGCACGCGGCACGGATCCGAGGTGGCCGGCTTTGAAGTCCTCGGTGATACCGCGCTTTACGCGCCGCTCGGCACGTTCGCGCTTTTCCTCTGTTTTGATTTCGTCCCACTGCTTCTTGACCTTTACCGGATCGTCGGCATCGGAGACCGCAAAGACGTGGGGATGGCGGCGGATCATCTTGGTGGTAATCGCCTCGACCACCTCGCCGAAGCCGAACTCGCCCTGTTCCTCCGCCATCCGGGCGTGAAAGACGACCTGCAGCAGGAGATCACCGAGTTCATCACGCAGGTCATCGAGATCGCCGCGTTCGATGGCATCCGCAACCTCATAGGCCTCCTCAAGCGTATAGGGCTTGATCGTCTCGAAGTTCTGCTCCAGATCCCATGGGCAACCGGTCACCGGCGTGCGCAGCGCGGCCATGATTTCGATGAGGCGATCGATATTCTTCGCGGGTTTCATGATCAGTTCAACGGAATGGCATTGTCGGATTTGGAGGCCTGATAGGTCTCCGAGAGTTCGTTGTAGCTCGCCTTGATGGCGTCGATGCGGATCGCGTATTCAGCGCGGTGGTCGGCATCGATATCAGCCAGCATGTCCGTCATCCAGACCGAATTCCAGAAGGCATTTTTTCGGCGATAGCCGCCAGGCTCCAACCCGAACACCTCCTTCAGGATTTTGAGATCGTGCGGGATGGCGAACGCATCGCGGCTGTCTTCATGGCTGAAGAAATAGAAGAAATTGTCGAACCCGGCCCAGGTGATCGCCGACATGCACATCGTGCAGGGTTCGTGGGTCGACAGGAAGATCAGGTCCTTCGTGTCGGGCCGCTCGCCCATCTCGTAGAAGCGCTTGAGCGTGTGCACCTCGCCATGCCAGAGCGGGTTTTCCGTCTCGTTATTGGTCTCGGCGAGGACCAGCGAGAGGTCGGACTTGCGCAAGAGTGCGGCGCCGAACACCTTGTTGCCAGCCGCCACGCCCCGCGTGGTAAGCGGAATGATCTCGTTTTCCATCACGGATAAGAGGCGCGAGAGAAGGTCGGAAGAGGTGTGGTTGAAATACATGGTTGCTCCGGACGGTGTTTCCGGACATTAGCGGCAGTACGTGACGATTGGAAAGCGCTGCGCCGCAACACGCACAGATTATTCGGACGGTCCTTCATTGTCGCGTTTTTTCAATCTTTGGCTGATATCAGCCCAGCAACAAAACAGAATGCTCGCATTGGCGAAATCTCTAGCAAAAGAATACACTTGGGTCCGGATGCCAAGATTCATGTTGCTTCATTTCTGGCGCCCGGTCTGGCAAAAGGGCATGAGTGATAATCAGGATTTGAGTCATGTCCGAGCCGAATGACCAGATGAGCGTCTTTCCGGCCTTTTTCCGCATTGAGGGAAAGGGTGTCGCCGTTGTGGGCAATGGTGAGGAAGCGCTTGCCAAGGTGCGGCTGCTGCTCAATACCCGCGCCGACATCGTGCTCATCGCCGAGGCACCGATCGCCTCGCTGATGGCACTGGTGATCCAGAAGGATGTCAAGCATGTCGCGCGGCCATTCCGTGGCGATATGCTGGAAGGTATGACGCTGGTCTTCGCCGCCACTGGCGATGCCGCCGAGGATCGCGCCATTGTCGATGCCGCCCGTGAACTGAAAATCCCGGCCAATGCCGTCGACCAGCCAGAACATTGCGATTTCTACACGCCAGCGA
Source organism: Rhizobium sp. TH2 (assembly GCF_024707525.1). Taxonomy (NCBI): domain Bacteria; kingdom Pseudomonadati; phylum Pseudomonadota; class Alphaproteobacteria; order Hyphomicrobiales; family Rhizobiaceae; genus Rhizobium; species Rhizobium sp. TH2. The sequence goes on from NZ_CP062231.1 coordinate 2,115,471, forward strand.
TCGTCAATCGTGCGCCTGTGGCCGTTGCGATCGGCACGGAGGGCGCTGGCCCCGTGCTGGCGCAGATGCTCCGAGCCCAGATCGATCAGGCATTGTCGCCGTCGCTGGGCCGCCTGGCGCGGCTCGCGATCCAGTATCGCGACGCCGCCGAACGCGTTTTGCCACGCGGCGTGACGCGCCGTATCTTCTGGCGCCGCTTCTTCTCGGGCTCGGTGGCCGACGCTATCAACAACGGCTACGAGGACGATGCGGATCGCGAAGCTGCAAAGCTTCTGAATTCCATGGACAAGGTCGATGGCCATGTCTGGTTGGTCGGTGCCGGCCCCGGTTCCGAGGATCTGCTGACGCTTCGTGCCCAGCGCGCGATGATGGAGGCCGATGCGATTGTCTATGACGCGCTGGTGCCCGAGGAGGTCGTCGCCATGGGCCGCCGCGATGCGGAGCGCATTCCGGTCGGCAAGCGCAAGGGCTGCCATTCGAAATCACAGGATGAGATCAACGACCTGCTGGTCGAACTTGGCCGCGCGGGCAAGCGGGTCGTCCGCCTCAAATCCGGCGATCCCCTGGTATATGGTCGCGCCGCCGAGGAGATGCAGGCACTCCGCAATGCCGCGATCAGCTACGAGATCGTACCGGGCATCACGTCCGCCTTCGCGGCCGCCGCCGATTTCGAACTGCCGCTGACGCTGCGCGGCGTCGCCTCGTCGCTGATCTTCACCACCGGCCACGACCTGACCGGCGATGTCCTGCCGGACTGGGCGAGCCTTGCCATCTCGGGTGCTACGATCGCCGTCTATATGGGCAAGACTGTTGCGGCCTCCGTTGCCGCCCGACTGATGGAAGCAGGTCTCGCACCCGAGACCACGGTCGCCGTGATCGAAAATGCCAGCCGCCGTGACAAGCGCATGTTGCACGGCGTGCTCCGGGAACTGCCCGGCCTTGAGGCGCGTCACGATCTTGGTGGCCCTGTCATGGTCATCATCGGAGACGCGGTCGCCGGCGCCAATTTCGAACATTCCGAGCCGCTGGCTGCCTTCAAGCCGGCGCTCACCGAGTCCACTGGAGCATGAAATGATTACGTCGCAAGTCCTGACCGCGAACCGGCTGAACGACGGCATTGCCGTATGGTACGACAAGGCGGGCAACTGGAACGAATGGATCGGCCGGTCCGAGGTCGCGCATACCAAGGAAGACGCGGAACGTCTTGAAGCGATCGGCAAGAAGGCTTATGCCAACAACGAGGTTCTGGACGTCAATCTTGTCGAGGTGGAGGAGATCGAGGGCCAGATCAGGCCGCTTCGGCTTCGAGAGCGCATCCGCGCCGAAGGCCCAACCATCGAATACATGATCTGACCGGATTTGCGGGACGCCGCACGGGTGATGACCCAAGGGATTGAGTAGAAATGTACCGTTACGATGAATTCGACCATACCTTCGTCAACGATCGCGTCGCGCAGTTCCGCGATCAGGTCGAGCGCCGCCTCACGGGCGACCTTGCCGAGGATGCGTTCCGGCCGCTGCGCCTGATGAACGGCGTCTATCTCCAACTGCACGCCTATATGCTGCGCGTCGCCATTCCTTATGGCACGCTGAATTCCAAGCAGATGCGGATGTTGGCCCATATCGCCCGCAAATATGACCGCGGCTACGGCCATTTTACCACCCGCCAGAACATCCAGTACAACTGGCCGAAGCTTGCCGATACGCCCGATATCCTGGCCGATCTCGCATCCGTCGAGATGCACGCGATCCAGACCTCGGGCAACTGCATCCGCAATGTCACCGCCGACCATTTTGCCGGTGCCGCGGCGGACGAGGCCGCCGATCCGCGTCCCTATGCCGAGATCCTGCGCCAGTGGTCGTCGGTGCATCCGGAATTCACCTTCCTGCCGCGCAAGTTCAAGATCGCCGTCACCGGCGCAAAGGACGACCGTGCCGCGATCCAGGTCCACGATATCGGCCTGCATCTGAAGAAGAACGAAAAGGGCGAACTCGGCTTCGACGTCTATGTCGGGGGCGGGCAGGGCCGCACGCCGATGATCGGCAAGCGGATCCGCGAATTCCTGCCGGAGGAAGACCTGTTGTCCTACACGACAGCGATCATGCGCGTGTACAATCTCTATGGCCGCCGCGACAACAAGTACAAGGCGCGCATCAAGATTCTCGTCCACGAAACCGGCGTCGAGAAGCTGTCGGCCGAGATCGAGGCGGAATTCAACGAACTCAAGAACGGCGAACTCAAGCTGCCCGATGCCGACATCCAGGCGATCACCAGCTATTTCGCGCCGCCGGAATTGGCACCCCGTGCCGAAGGCTGGGCCAACCTTGCGAGCTGGAAGAAGGCCGATCCGGATTTCGCCCGCTGGGTGGACCAGAACGTCAAGCCGCACAAGCATCCAGATTACGGCATGGTGACGATTTCGCTCAAGCCGATCGGCGGTATTCCGGGTGATGCCACCGATGAGCAGATGGAACTGGTCGCCGATCTCGCCGAGGAATATGCCTTCGACGAAATCCGCATCAGCCACGAGCAGAACATCATCTTCCCGCATGTGGCGCTGGCCGATCTCGAGCCGCTTTACCGCGCGCTGAAGCCGGCCAACCTGGCGACGGCGAATTCGAACCTGATCACGGATATCATTGCCTGTCCCGGCTTGGATTATTGCGCGCTGGCCAATGCCCGTTCGATTCCGGTCGCGCAGGAGATTTCGGAGCGCTTCGGCTCGCCCGAGCGCCAGGCCGAGATCGGCGAACTCAAGATCAAGATTTCCGGCTGCATCAATGCCTGCGGCCATCACCATGTCGGCCATATCGGCCTGCTCGGTGTTGAGAAGAAGGGTGCCGAACTCTACCAGATCACGCTAGGCGGCTCCGCCGACAACGAGACCTCGATCGGCGATATCATCGGCCGTGGCTTCGAGCCTGAAAAGGTGACCGACGCGATCGAGACCGTGGTTGACACCTATCTCGGCTTGCGTCTTTCACCGCAGGAGACGTTCCTGGAAGCTTATCGCCGGGTGGGCCAGCAGCCCTTCAAGACGGCTCTTTATGGCGGCGCTGCCGCCGAAGCCGCCTGAGGAGCAGCAATATGACCAAGATCTGGAACGAATCCGGTTTTCAGAACCAGGACCCTTGGGTGATCGAGACCGAGGAGACCAAGGCCGGCAGCAACGAGAAGCCGATCCTGCCGCTGGCCACCTTTCTCGAAAAGGCTGAAGCCGGCGAGACTGGCCTTGGCGTACTGATCCTGCCGGCGGATAATGTGAAGGCGCTTGCCCCCCATCTCGATAAGATCGCGCTGGTGGCCGTGTCCTTCCCGGCCTTCAACGACGGCCGCGCCTTCAGCCACGCCTCGCTGCTACGCGAACGTCTGGGCTTCGAGGGCGAAATCCGCGCCGTCGGCGATGTGCTGATCGATCCGCTGCCGCTGATGTTGCGCGTCGGCATCAACAGCTTTGCGGTGACCAACCCGATTGCCATCCGACGGCTGGAGGAGGGGCGTCTGCCCGGCATCGACAATCACTACCAGCCGACCGCCCGCAAGTCGGAAGATCCGAAGTCCTATAGCTGGCGCCGGGTTTCCTGAATCAGCTGCTTGTGCGGAAATTCATTCGTACACAAACAAATTTATCGACAAGAACCACCATATCGGCTATGGTGGTTCTCGGCTGATTTGGTGCGGACAAAAATAAAAAGCATTTTCCGCCAAGGATTTCCGTGTTGGAACGCAATGCCTTCAATATCGGCCAGGAATGTAATATCTGCCTAGCGTGACTGAATGACCGCCTTGAGGAACAGGACCGAATGAACGCGCCCGCATTGAAGACAGAGATCGAACCCGTTGCCATTCCCGCCGGCGTCTATGCCGAGACGGTGACCGAGGTTCACCATTACACGGACCGCCTGTTCCGCTTCCGGATGACGCGCCCCGCCGAGTTCCGTTTCCGCTCGGGCGAATTCGCCATGATCGGCCTGATGATCGACGGCAAGCCGCTCTATCGCGCATACTCGGTTGCCAGCCCCGCCTGGGACGAAGAACTCGAATTCTTCTCGATCAAGGTTCCGGATGGCCCGCTGACCAGCCACCTGCAGAATCTTCAGGTCGGCGACACCGTGCTGATGCGCAAGAAGCCCACCGGCACGTTGGTCAACGATGCGCTGCTGCCCGGCAACCGGCTCTACATGTTCTCGACCGGCACCGGCATCGCGCCTTTCGCGAGCCTGATCCGCGATCCCGAGACCTATGAAAAGTTCGAGGAAGTCATCCTCGTCCATACCTGCCGCGAAGTCTCCGAGCTGAAATACGGCTTCGACCTGGTCGAGGAAATCCGCAATCACGAATTCCTCTCCGAGATCGCCGGCGTCAAACTCAAGCACTATGCGACCGTCACCCGTGATGCCAACTATCCGCATCAGGGCCGCGTTACCGACCTGATGCGCAATGGCAAGCTTTTCACCGATCTCGGCGTTCCGCCGATCGATCCTGAAATCGACCGTGGCATGATCTGCGGTTCGGCCGCCATGCTCAAGGAAACCAAGCAACTCCTGATCGACGCTGGCCTCAATGAGGGCGCCAACAACAAGCCTGGCGAATTCGTCATCGAACGCGCCTTCGTCGACTGATTTCTTTCTCCTCCCAAAACCTCCAGCCCCGTCATGATTTTCATGACGGGGCATTTTTTCGCCTGGCGTTCAGTCGTCTTCCGAAAGACCTTCGATAAGAGCGGCCATCGCCGCCTCGGCTGCCGTGGGATCGCCCTGCAGCAGCGCCCGGATGACCTTCACATGCAGCTCCACCGAGCGCTCCAGCGCCGTCTGATCGGCTGCGTGAAACCAGTAGCGGCGCGAGTGGGTCTGCAGCGCCGAGAGCGCCTGGGTGATGAACGGATTGGGACAGGCCTGTTCGAGGATCTCGTCGAACTGCTTGTCTGCGGTCAGGAAGCCTTCCTTGTCGCCGGTCACCGAACATTCCGTCATCGATTTGGCGCAGGCAATCAGGGCCTCGCGCGCCTCCGGTCCGATATTGACTGCCACCAGCCGGGCGGCGAGGGGCTCCAACTGGCGTCGCGTTTCATGGATCATCGCGGGGTAGGCGGGGTCCAGTGCCGTGATCTGCAAGCCGGCGCGGGGCCTGACCTCGATCAGCCCCTGCCATTCGAGCTTCTGGATAGCCTCGCGCACCGGCGTACGGCCGAAGCCGGCCAGCGTGATCAACTGCTTTTCCGTCACCATCGAGCCTGGCGCCAGCACCAGCGTCACAATCAAGCTTTCAAGCCGGAGATAGGCGAGCCTCGCATGGGATTCTGTGGTTTCGGCCAATGGTTTCTCCGTTGCTGATATATCAGCTATCGGCGTGTCGCATTTAGAGCGCCAGACATATTGATATATCAGAGTCATGATGAGGCAAGCACTTCACGGTGCTTTTCCCGTGATTTGAGCGAATTATCAGGTGATTAACGGCGATTTGTGCTCCAATCGCAGACGTCAGTCCAAAAACTGCTCGGCAAGGATACGGTCCGACCAGGAGTGGTCGGGATCGGAGAGCAGCCACGCGGTATGATCCTTCGCCTGCTCGACCTTCACCCGTACGACGGATTTGACTTCCTTGTTGTCGGCGACAGCATTCACGGGCCGCTTCCTGGGCTCCAGCACCTCTATCTCGACACGCACGCGCTCGGGAAGCAGCGCGCCGCGCCAGCGTCGGGGGCGGAAGGCGGAGATCGGAGTCAGCGCCATCAGCGGCGCTTCGAGCGGCAGGATCGGCCCATGCGCCGAGAAATTGTAGGCTGTGGAGCCGGCAGGCGTGGATAGCAGCACGCCGTCACAGATCAGTTCGGCGAGCCGCTGGCGGCCATCGACCAGCACCCGGAGTTTTGCGGTTTGATAGGACTGACGGAACAGCGCCACCTCGTTGATCGCCAGTTCGACGCGGATATCGCCGTGCTCATCCTCGGTTTCCATCTTCAACGGATGGATGGAATTCTCCACCGCATGTGCAATCCGTTCGAGGAGGTTTTCGATGGAATACTCATTCATCAGGAAGCCGACGGACCCCCGGTTCATGCCGTAGACCAGTTTGCCGGAATTCATTGTCGCGTGCAGCATCTGCAGCACAAAACCGTCGCCCCCAAGCGCGACGATGACATCGGCCTCCTCGGCGGACACGTTTTCATAGCGCGCCGAAAGCTCCTGCGACGCGATCTGCGCCTCATCGGCAGTGGAGGCGGCGAACGCAATGGCTCGGAACTGGCGCGGCATGGCACTCGATCATCTGGTTGCGATGGGCAAGTGCTACAGCAAATCCTGAACGATCAAAAGCCCTTGGCTGATATCGGCGGGCAGTTTCTGTTTGACGCTGAATGGCGCAGCGAGGCATGGAAGGTGCTGGAGTGAAGGACTAAACTCGCCCTGGACCAGGAACCATCCCATGCGCAATATCCTCATCGTCGGCATCGGCGCCGGAAATCCAGAACATATGACGATCCAGGCGATCAACGCGCTCAATAGCGCCGACGTGCTGTTCATCCCGACCAAGGGCGCCAGGAAGACCGAGCTCGCGGACGTCAGGCGCGAAATCGTTTCGCGCTTCGTCACCAATCCGAATAGCCGCACGGTGGAGTTCGCCGTTCCCGAGCGCAAGACCGCCGACCGGACCTACAATCAAGGCGTTGACCAATGGCATGCAGCCATCGCCGGAATCTATGAAGGCCTGATCGGCGGCGAACTCGCGGACAATCGGACCGGGGCCTTCCTCGTCTGGGGCGATCCGATGCTCTATGATTCGACGATCCGCATCATCGAGCGGGTCAAGGCGCGCGATCGGGTCGCCTTCGACTATTCAGTCATCGCGGGCATCACCAGCCTACAGGCGCTCTGTGCCGCCCATCGCATCCCGCTCAATCTGGTCGGCAAGCCGGTGGAAATCACCACCGGCCGGCGACTGAAGGAGAGTTTTCCCGAGAAAAGCGAGACGTCGGTCGTGATGCTCGATGGTCAGCAGGCCTTTTCCGATATCAACGATCCCGATGCGATGATCTATTGGGGCGCCTATCTCGGCACGCCGGCCGAGATCACCATATCAGGCAGGCTCGCGGAAAAATCCGCCGAGATTGCGGAACGCCGCGCCAAGGCCCGCGAAGAGATGGGCTGGATCATGGATATCTACCTGCTTCGCAAGGGCGCCGATTTCGACGAGGCTTGAATTGGCGAATTGCGGGGCTGCTTGCCCTGTCGGAGCAAAAAGCGTTTAGTTCGGGGCAACGGTTTTGGAAGGCGGATGACACAACGAGCGACAGCACAGCGGGCTATGGTGAGCGACGATCTCCGGCGCGGCGCCTGTCCAACGCTGTCTGCGCCGATGCCGACCGGTGACGGCCTGCTCGCCCGCCTGCGGCCGCTGGATTGTCTGATCACCACCGCCGAGCTTCGCGCCATCGCCGAGGCGGCCGCGGAATTCGGCAACGGCATTCTAGAAGTCACCGCCCGGGGAAGCCTGCAGATCAGGGGCCTCAGGCCCGAGACGGTCGCACCGTTCGAGCGTGCTGTGCTGGCTTCTGGCATCGTCCCGGCCAGCGGCGTGATGGTCGAGGTGCCGCCGCTTGCCGGCATCGATTTCAGTGAAGTGATCGATCCGCGCCAGCTGGCGCGAAAAATCCGGCAGGCGATCGAGACCCATGTCCCGCCGCTCGTGCTGGCGCCGAAACTGGCAGTTATCGTGGACGGACGCGGGCGGTTTCATCTCGGCGATGTGACAGCCGATGTAAGGCTGACGGCGATCGATGAGGAGAAGTTCCTGCTTGCTGTCGGTGGCACCAATCGCACGGCGCGGCCGATTGCTGTGGTAAGCGCGGATGGGGCGGTCGCTGCGGTCATCCGCTTGCTCGAAGAGATTGCCGAAATTGGGCCGATCGCCCGGGGCAGGGATGTGGATCTCACGGGGCTCGATAGTCTCCATGAGCCGTCGGCAAATGAAATTTCGGTTCATCGTGACGTCGAGCCTTTCCTCGGCATTCGCGATCTTGGCACACCCCCCTCTGTCCTGCCGGACATCTCCCCCTCAAGGGGGGAGATCGACTCGTGGGGCTCATTCGCTCCAGACGCGCCGCTTGGTGCAGTTCTACCCGGTATACTGGCCCCGAACCTGGCCAGGAAGTCGATTGAGGCGGGGAGCGTACTCCACCCAATCTCCCCCCTTGAGGGGGAGATGTCCGGCAGGACAGAGGGGGGTATTCCGGATGCAGAGCGTGGTGAAAACCACATCCTCGGCATCGCCTTCCCGTACCGTCAGGCAAACGCCGACGATCTCATCGCTTTCATCGACACAATTGAAACAATTGGCATTTCCGAAATCCGCCTATCACCTGCGCACGGCTTCTTCCTAACCGGCCTTTCCCCCGATGCAGCCCTCCAAGCCGAAGCCGCCGCCCGCCGGCACCACTTCTGGACATCCTCCAACGACCCCCGCGCCAATATCGCCCTCTGTTCCGGCACATCAGGCTGCGCGTCCGCCTTCTACGACACGCGTGCCACCGCCGAAGCCCTGCGACGACACGCGCCCGCACTGCTCGACGGCTCCCTCGCCATCCACCTCTCCGGCTGTGCCAAGGGCTGCGCCCATCCCTCCGCCGCACCGCTGACGCTTGTCGGTGCGCCATCAGGCTACGGCCTTGTCGTAAATGGTGTCGCCTCCGCCAAGCCCGCCCACTACATTGCCGCAAAAGACTTGGGAATCGCCGTGGAAAGGCTTGCGTCCCTCGTGGCAGGCGCTAAGGAAGCGGGCGAAACCGCGCGCGATTGCCTGGCGAGGCTTGGCGCGGACCGGATTTCGGCAGCCCTCATATTGGACTAGACATGACCGAATACGACTACATCCGCGACGGGAACGCCATTTACGAGCAATCCTTCGCGATCATCCGTGCCGAGGCCGATCTCAGCCGTTTCAGCGAGGCCGAGGCCGATGTCGCCGTACGCATGGTTCATGCCGCAGGCTCGGTCGATGCCGCCCAGCATTTTGAATTCTCGAAGGATTTCGTCCATGCCGCGCGTTCTGCGCTGGCCACTGGGGCGCCGATCTTCTGCGACGCCAACATGGTCGTCCACGGCGTCACTGCTGCTCGGCTGCCGGCAAACAATGAAGTAATCTGCACGCTCCGCGACCCCAAGACCGTGGGGGTCGCCAAGGAAATCGGCAACACCCGTTCCGCCGCCGCGATCCGCCTTTGGGGCGAGCGGATGGCCGGCTCCGTGGTGGCGATCGGCAACGCGCCGACGGCCCTTTTCTACCTGTTGGAACTCCTGCGCGACGGCCTGGTGCCGAAGCCCGCTGCCATCCTCGGCATGCCCGTCGGCTTCGTCGGCGCGGCCGAATCCAAGGCGGCACTGGCGGAAAATTCCTATGGCGTACCTTATGCGATCGTTCGCGGGCGTCTGGGCGGCAGCGCCATGACGGCGGCCGCGTTGAATTCGCTTGCGAGGCCGGGCCTATGAGCGGGCGTCTGATCGGCGTGGGCACCGGACCGGGCGATCCGGATCTGCTCACTGTCAAGGCGGTCAAGGCGATCCAGAGTGCGGATGTACTCGCCTGGTTCGCCAAGGAAGGCCGGCGCGGCAATGGCCGTGGTATCGTCGATGGCATCGTTCGCGATGGCACGATCGAACTCCCACTCTACTATCCCGTCACCACCGAGATTCATCGGCAGAAGCCGGAATACGTCCATCAGGTCACCGGCTTCTACGAAGCCTCGACCGAGATGATCGCGGCGCATCTCGACGCCGGACGCAATGTCGCGGTGCTCTCCGAGGGCGATCCGCTATTCTACGGCTCCTACATGCATCTGCATGTGCGACTGGCGAACCGCTATTCCGCCGAGGTGATCCCCGGCGTCACCGCCATGTCCGGCTGCTGGAGCCAGGCCAATCTGCCAATCGTGCAGGGCGACGACATCCTCTCCGTCCTGCCGGGCACGCTGGACGAGGACCAGTTGGTTCGCCGGCTAAGGGATACCCAGGCCGCCGTTATCATGAAGGTCGGCCGCAACCTGCCGAAGATCCGCCGCGCGCTGGCAGAGGCCGGCCGCATCAACGACGCCTTCTACGTCGAGCGCGGCACCATGGCCAACACGGCAATGACGCCACTTGCTGCAAAATCCGACGATGAGGCGCCGTACTTTTCGATTGTGCTGGTTCCCGGCTGGAAAACCAAGCCATGACCGGCACGCTCTACGTCATCGGCACCGGCCCCGGCAGCCCCGAGCAGATGACGCCCGAGGCGGCGCAAGCGGTGGAAAAGGCCGAGGAATTTTTCGGCTATTTCCCCTATCTCGATCGTCTGTCACTGAGAAGTGACCAGCGCAAGATCGCCTCCGACAACCGCGAGGAACTCGATCGGGCCAATGCCGCACTCACCCGTGCTGCTGCCGGTATGCACGTCGCCGTCGTCTCCGGCGGCGATCCCGGTGTGTTTGCCATGGCTGCGGCGATCTGCGAGGCGATCGACAAGGGACCCGAGGAATGGCGTGAGATCGAAATCGTGGTGACGCCCGGCGTCACCGCCATGCTGGCCGTCGCCGCCCGCGCGGGCGCGCCACTGGGACACGATTTCTGCGCCATCTCGCTGTCGGACAATCTCAAGCCCTGGGACGTGATCACACGGCGATTGCGGTTGGTGGCGGAGGCGGGCCTCGTCATTGCGCTCTATAACCCGATCAGCAAGGCGCGGCCATGGCAGTTGGGCAAGGCTTTCGAAATCCTGCGCGAGGTCCTGCCGGGCACAGTGCCGGTCATTTTCGGCCGCGCCGCCGGCCGTCCCGACGAGAAGATCACGGTGATGCCGCTCGCCGAGGCCGATGCATCGATCGCCGACATGGCGACCTGTGTCATGATCGGCTCACCCGAGACGCGGATCATTACACGCAAGGCCAAGCCCGACCTCGTCTATACGCCGCGCTTTTATGCGGGAGGCAGCATTTGATCGATCAACTCGAGCGCCGCTTCTACCGTGCCGACGGTTTTCAGACCGGCCGGCTTTTGGCGCTCGATCATTACGACCTCGATGCCAAGCGCGCGCGCTGCGGCGATCTTGGCATACGTCGCTGCGCCGCCGGAATTCTTGCTGACGACCACGTCGATATTGTTTTCATGCAGCAATCTGGTTTCATCGCCCTCGTCGAACGGTCCGCTCGCCAGGATATAGCGGCAGTCCGGCACTTCGAGCGGCGGAACCACCGGATCAACGCTGCGCACGAGATAGGCATGCTGAGGCACGGCCGAGAATTGCCCGGCTTCCTGCCGTCCGATCGCCAAGAACACGCGCCGCGCCACGCCGTCCAGTGCTTTGACCGCGCCCGCGACATCGGCCACGGACATCCATTGGTCGCCCTCCCGCCGTTCCCAGCCAGGACGGCAGAGGGCGAAAACCGGCAACCCGCTTCGTTCGGACGCCGCTGCTGCGTTGGCGGAAATCCGGTTCGCAAAGGGATGCGTGGCATCAATGAGCAGATCGATCTTTTCGTTAGCCAGGTAATCAACGAGACCATCGGCGCCACCAAAGCCACCGACACGCGTCGGCAAGGGCAGGGGTTTCGGATCCACCGTACGACCCGCGAGCGAAATCGTCGCCTCGATATCCACGCGCTGCGCCAGTCGCTCGGCCAGTCGCCGCGCTTCGGTCGTGCCGCCGAGGATCAGGATGCGGTGCTTGCCCATGGCTGAAAACCCAAAAATCGCGCCGTGGCTCACAATAGCAGGCATCGGCGAGGACGGTATAGCGGGCCTCGGCGACGAGGCCAAGCGCAGGATCGCCGAAGCCGAACTGGTTTGCGGCGGCAAGCGGCACCTGGAACTAGCTGACAGCCTCATCACCGGCGAGAGACATCAGTGGCTCTCGCCCATCGAACATTCCGTCGAACTCGTAAATGCAGCGCGCGGTCGCAATGTCTGCGTGCTGGCGTCGGGCGATCCCTTCTTCTTCGGCATGGGCGCGACGCTTTCGCGAACCATCGATCCCTCGGAAATGTTCGTCATCCCCGCGCCGTCTTCCTTCAGCCTCGCGGCCTCGCGGCTCGGCTGGCCCTTGCAGGATCTGGCACTGGTGTCGCTGCATGGTCGTCCGCTGGACCTGATCCGGCCGCATCTGCAGCCCGGTGCGCGCATATTGGCGCTGACATCGGATGAGACGGGACCGTCGCAACTGGCAGCGCTGCTGGCCGGGAATGGCTTCGGGCAATCGGGCCTGATTGTTCTGGAAGCGCTGGGCGGCGGGAACGAACGCGTGACGAAACACGTTGCAGCGCGTTTTTCGCAGGAGGTTGTTAGCCCGCTTAATATCTGCGCCATCGAAGTTGTTGCGGGCGAGGGCGCCCGCATCCTGCCGCTGGCATCCGGGCTGGATGACGGCCTGTTCGAGCATGACGGTCAGATCACCAAGCGCGAAATCCGCGCGGTGACGCTATCGACGCTGGCGCCCCGCAAGGGCGAACTGCTGTGGGATATCGGCGGCGGCTCCGGCTCGATCGCCATTGAATGGATGCTGGCCCATCCCGCCATGTGCGCCATCGCGATCGAAGCGGATGCCGAACGCGCCGAGCGCATCGCCCGCAATGCGCGGGCTTTCGGCGTACCTGGTCTCCACGTGGTGACTGGCAGCGCGCCGTCTGCACTCAACGATCTCGCCCGGCCTGATGCAATCTTTGTTGGCGGCGGCGGCAGCGATCCCGGCGTTATGGATGCGGCAATGTCGGCGCTAGGGCCCGGTGGCCGGCTGGTCGCCAACGGCGTGACGCTGGAAATGGAAGCGGTACTGCTCGGCCTTCAAGCGCGCCACGGCGGCGCGCTGATCCGCATCGACATTTCACGCGCGGGGCCAGTGGGCTCCATGCAGGGCTGGCGGCCGGCCATGCCCGTCACCCAGTGGTCCTGGGTCAAAGCTTTGAAGGATCGGTCATGAAGGTTCATTTCATCGGAGCGGGTCCGGGGGCCGCGGACCTGATCACCTTGCGTGGCGCGCGCCTGATCGGCGAATGCCCCGTCTGCCTTTATGCCGGCTCGATCGTCTCGCCGGAACTGCTGCAATACTGCCCGCCCGGCGCGCGCGTCGTCGATACCGCACCGATGTCGCTCGATGAGATCGAGGCGGAATATCTGATGGCCGCCGCCGGCGGCCAGGACGTTGCGCGCCTGCATTCCGGCGATCTCTCCGTCTGGAGCGCCGTGGCCGAACAGATCCGCAGGCTGGAACGCCACGGGATCGAATACACGATGACACCTGGCGTGCCGTCGTTCGCAGCTGCTGCGGCGGCGCTCGGGCGCGAGCTCACCATCCCTTCGGTCGCCCAGAGTCTGGTGCTGACGCGCGTCTCCGGCCGTGCCTCACCGATGCCGAACCAGGAGACACTGGCGAATTTCGGCCGCACGGGCGCCACGCTTGCAGTCCATCTCGCCATCCACGCCCTGCCGCAGGTCGTGACTGAGCTGACACCGCTCTACGGTGCCGATTGCCCCGTGGCGATCGTGGTCAAGGCCAGCTGGCCGGATGAGCGGATCGTCAAGGGCACACTGGCGACGATCGAGGCGCTGGTCGCCGAGGAGCCGATCGAGCGTACCGCGCTGATCTTCGTGGGACCGGGGCTCACTGCCGAGGATTTCCGCGAAAGCTCGCTCTACGATCCCGATTATCAGCGGCGGTTCCGTGGCCGCGACGGCTTCTGATCTGACCCCCCTCTTCGTGACATCCAGCGCTTTCGCACCGGCCGCATCGGCGATGCGACTGCTGCCGATTTTTGGCAGCACCCGGACCTAATATTCACGGAGATCGAAGCCGGTTCCGCGACCGCCACGAACGATGACGAACAATGGAATTGATGCGGAACCTTTGGCTTTGCCCGCCGTTTGGCCGGCAGACCGAGACGAGGAGACCGCCTTCATGAATCCCGCTTCCCTGGAAATGCATTCCAATCATCCGCTAGCCGGCCTCGAAAGCTGGCCGAAGACCGGCCCTGTCTACGGCTTTGCGGAGGACGAACAGCCGCGCGGCGCGCGTACATTCTGGGCGCGGATCGGCGAGCGCCTGCGCAAGGCGCCAGACGAGCCCGAGCAAGCGTCCAATATCAGAATTTGGTACTGACAGGAGGCCCACCATGGCCGACGACGACAAGAAGGCTTTTCTGCAAGATGAACATGGCGCCGATCCCGGCATTGACCATGATCCCGCGCTGGGTGATCCAGAGGACCCCGCCGACGATCCTGCCACCCGCGTGCACCTTGACGGCGGATTGCCGCCGCCGATGTCGGAGGTTTCAGGTGATCAGCCCGATCCCTCCACCGTCAATCAACTGCCCGTCACCGGCGGCGTCAACTGGCAGTCTCCGACCGATCCGGTGGGCGGCTATGACGAGCCGCGCGAACGGCCCCGTGCCAGCGAACTGCCGCGCGACGTCGTTCCGAACGGCCGATAGGAGGTCCCATGACCAATCCGCGCACGATAGACCGCCGCGACGTCGCGCATCAGGCCAATCCGGTCGGAGACCATGAGGCGATCGAAGAGGCCAGGTCCAATCTCGCAGACTTGCCGCCAGGCGTTCCACCCGCCCGCAGCGGTCGGGCTCAGACAGTTGTCGATCCGGCCGAACCGGACAATGACAATCCTGGCCGTATGGACCAGAAGCGCGCTACCGGTCGCGATTCCGTCCATGTCCAAAGCCCCGACAAGCTTGCACAGTGACTTGTCGGGTGTTGTGAAAGGCTCTTGCGGCGATTGGGTTATCCAATCAACCAGAACAGCGTGCCGCCGACCATCGCGAAGACGATCACGCTTGCGGTGAGTCTAAGGACGCCGGAATTGGTGTCCTTACCCAAGAATGCGTCCCATGCGGGATTGATGTTTGGGTCATCCATGACGCGCTTCCTCACTCAGTCGATTTTCCGTTAATGAATGATGTCAGGCCCCGTCTCGACGTCGATCCGGCGGTCACCGGGCGACCATTCGCCGGCTGCGAGCGCGAAGCGCTTGCCATTGTCGCCCTCGCCGATCTCCACGCGCTGGCCGGCGGAAATCTTGCCGAGAATCGTGCTCTCACCCATGACGTGGCCGCTGCCACGCACACGGCCCTCGGGATCCTTGTAGACATTGATCTCGAAGGCGCAGTGGCCTACGGCATTGCTGTCGATGAAAACCGGCCCTGTGCCGCTTACGGTGCGTATCCTGTCCATTGTTGAATCTCCCTGCTGCTGGTGGGGCAGCCACCGCGTGTCATCCCTGAAACGGATTCCTGCTCCTTGCAGGAAACGATTCGGCGAGGGCAGGGTTCCATGGATGCTCGCCGACCTCGCTCTCCGGCCCATCCAGGTGCAGTAGCCTGTCATTAACGGGATTTCCATACGAAGCCGCTATGGTTTTGGCCGCGAGCACAGGAGACGCTTGATGAATTCGGATTGGCAAGCATATGCGGTGTTCGTGGTGGCAACCGCCGTTTTCTGCTTCATCGCGTGGAGATCCGGCTGGAAGCGCAGGCTGTAGGCGTCCGCGATGAGATGGCTTGTGCTGGCGGTGGTAGTATGTGCCGTGCTGATCTTCCTCTGGTCGGGCTTTGCCGACGTTCCCTGCCAGGACGGCGCATGGGACGCCTTCAGGCAGACCTGCGTGCCGGACTAATTTCGCGTTTTCTTCTTCTGGGAAATTAGGTGCGACGAAGCAGAGCGAAGTCGCGCCCGCGCGATGGGTTGGCGGGCGGCATCGCACAAACAGGAATGGTGCCCCCACCAGGACTCGAACCCGGGACCCCCTGATTACAAATCAGGTGCTCTACCAACTGAGCTATAAGGGCAGCGGGGCAGGACCTACCATATTCTGCCGGTCGTTCAAGCAAAAAATCTGTTTCACACCCGACCAGCGCCGTCGTGGCGCATTTTCCGGAGCTGGTTAAGCGCGACCACGTTCTGCTCCAGGCCGGCGATCGACACCGGCATTTTCAGGAGATTTTCCATCGGAGCCACTGCTGACAAGGTAAAAGGTACAGGCTCTGATCTCGTCGTGTGGCATACGAAAAGGCCCGACTGATCAAAGCCGGGCCTTTTGCTTGTCGATGTCCGTGCTCAGAGCAGCGAGTCGATATAGCTGGCGATCGTATCTGTATAGCTGGTCGAGACGCCGACCCGGCTGTTGACCTCCCACGGTGACAGGGTTTGTGGCGATACCGTCACGCTGACGCCGGCATTGTCCGCGCTTTGCTTGAAGGCATTGGCCTTGCCGCAGGTATCCTCATTGCTCTCCGTCGAGCATACGACGAGGATTGGCACGCCGGATGAATCGACCAGGTGTGCCGGAGAAGAGTCCTCCCAGAATTCCGCGTTGCTGCCGAAGGCCGTGTCATAGCGGTAGTCGTGGCTGTCGGACATGATGCCGGGAATGTTGAGTGCCGCCGTCTCCAGCACGACGGCACCGGCCCAGACTGTAGCGCCCTGATCGGATGCCAGTGACGGATTGGAGGAAAGAAGGGCGGTGATATGGCCTCCGGCGCCCGATCCCATCAGCACGATCTTGCTGTTGTCGCCATCCCACTTGATCGCGTTCTTCTGGATGTTGGCGATGCCGAGTGCGACGTCGGCCGCCTGGATCAGCGGATCCGATTTCGGCAGCAGGCGATAATTGAGCGATACAAATATATAGCCCTTGGCGACGAAAAAGCCGGCCTTGGCCTCGGCGACATCGTCGTCCTGCTTGTCGCCGCCCGTCCATGCCCCGCCATGCACCATGACGATGATCGGCGCGTTCGTGCGGTTCTCGGGAAGGTAGACGTCATATTTCTGTGCGCCGTCCAGTCCATAAGGAACGTCGATGTTCACTGTCGCGTTGCCGACGCCGGAATACTGGTCGCGGAAATCACTGGTGAGTGCGCTTGAATTGAAATCCTCTAGCGGATTTGTTCCTGCCTGGGATGCGACGCAAGCAGCGCCCAGCATGAGGATGGAACTCGCCGCGATGCGGCTCAGGCGGGAAAGTTGAGACAACGCAAAAGCCATGTTCAGACCTTTCGGTTTGCGATATGCCTTGAAAATGAACATGTTGGCTGGTTCGCGCAACTGCTGCCTGTTGCAATGGTTGCGTGGATATTTCAGGGGAGATGAGAGATGGTCCAGTTGTATCGGAATGGGACAGATTCACCGTCAAGGGCCGAAAAATCCCGCAAACTGGGCTTTGCAGGGTTGGCTGCTATTGCGTTCTCTATGACATTTTTCGCCTCGCCGGCCGCCGCACAGGATGCCGCGGAGGATGGCGAACCCTTCCCGCTCAATTGCGAGGATGGCACCAAGCTCACCGCATTTTTCTCGGAAAAGGACGTTGCCGTCACGCTTGCCGACGGCGCCAAACTGAATCTGCCCTTCAAGTCGGACGACCCTTGGGTCCTCTATTCCGATGGCAAGCATCAACTGGCGGAAAAGGGGGACGTGCTGGAATGGACCATCGGCAAGAAGGCGCCAACGCTCTGCAGCCCCGAGGATGACGACACGCCGACCCAGTTCGACGAACCGGTGGCGATCGACAGTCTCGACTTGCCGGCGGACAAGGCCAATCCCGATGCTAAGCACGTCGTCAATTGCTATCGCTTCAAGGGCTTCATGGTGAAGGAGGTCGATCTTGGCGAGGTCGGTGCCGAAAAGCTGGCGATCCTGCCCGAAACCGCCAAATGCGTACGCGACGATCCCGAGGAAAAGCCGGTCAAGGAAGATATCGCCCGCTATTTCCTCGGCACCAAGGGCAATCTCGTCTTCTTCCAGGCCGCCGATGGCTGGAACGGCGGCATGCCCTTTGTCGTCATCGATACGAAGAGCATGAAGAAGCTGTTCGAAGATTCGTTCGAGGGCGAGGATTTCCAGGCGATCAATGTCGACGGCGCCAATATCACGGTCGACTATACCAGGACCTATTCGGCCGATTGCTCACTCTATCTCGATGGTGCGGCCTGTGCCCAGAAGCTCAACCAGACGCTTGGCCTCGGCACGATTGCGAAATTGCCGGAATGCGGCCCGGCCTACGACGCCGAGAAGAAGCGCACGCCTGATTATGCCCAGGAGATCGAGCAACTGCCGAGCGTCATCTCATACCAGGCGACATTGAAGTATGACGGCAAGGCGGTGACCATCACCCCGCGTGCCGGTGAGACGACCTGCCGCGTGCCAGACTGACCCTGGAACCCAACGCCCTTCGCTTTACCGTTCCGTGAAACAGGTGTAGTTTCACGGGATGGGGAATTGGAGGGCGTGCGCATGCTTTCTCTGAGAATTCTCATGCCCTGCCTGGCAGTCATGCTTCTGCCCGCGATCGCCGATGCCCACAATTGCAAATGCCGCAATCGCGGCGTCCACTTCCAGCTGGGCGAGACGTCCTGCCTGCGCGTCGATGGGCGCAACTACCTGGCGCGCTGCGAGATGAAATTGAACGTCTCGTCCTGGACCGAAGTCCAGGACGGATGTCCGCTGACCGCCATCCAGTCGATATCGACGATAATTAACTGATCATTTCGCCAGATACGCGCGTGCGGCATACATCGAGATCGCCGCGGCGTTCGACACATTGAGCGACTTGATGGCGCCCGGCATGTCGAGCCGGGCGAGGCTGTCGCATGTCGCCCGCGTCTTCTGCCGCAACCCCTTGCCCTCGGCGCCGAGCACCAGCGCGATCTTTTTGCCCGAGAACGTGCCTTCGAGCGGCGCCGGACCTTCCGAATCGAGCCCGATTGTCTGGAAGCCGAGCTTCACCAGTTCTTCCAGCGCATCGGCGAGATTGGTGATCTGGATATAGGGAATCATTTCGAGCGCGCCCGAGGCCGATTTCGCCATGACGCCCGATTCGGTCGGCGAATGGCGCTCGGTGGTGACGACCGCGCCGGCATCGAAGGCGACCGCCGAACGCATGATCGCGCCGACATTGTGCGGATCGGTGACCTGGTCGAGAACCAGCAGGAGAGGGCGGTCCTTGAGCGAATCGAGTTTCCGCACCGGCAGCGGCCGTGCTTCGAGCAGCACACCCTGATGGATGGCGTCCGGCCCTGTCAGCTTGTCGATATCCTGTGGGCTGACCATCTCGATCTGCAGCTTCACCATCTGGGCGTCGCTGAGTTCGAGCCGCGCCAGTGCGTTCTGGGTGGCCTTCAGCTTGATCAGCTTGCGCTCGGGATTGTCTATCGCCGCCTTGACCGTATGAATGCCATAGAGCCACACCGTGTCGGGCGGTAGCTGCGGCCCCTTGAACGGCGCCTTGGCCTTGGGGCCGCCCATCGGTTTGGCCGGCAGTTCGCCGCGCTCGCGCTTCTGGTCGCGATGCGCGCGCCGGAGAGTGGCGTAATGGGTGTCCTTGGGCGTATGGCCGCTTTTTTCATCTTTGCTCATCAGGTTGCTATAGACCTATGTTTCGGCTGGGTCATCGGCTCACATTGAAATTATACCGAAATTTTTTGGAACACCGTGTTGACAGGATTGGCTTGGCTCGTCATATACCCGGCCCAGATTGCAGGTCAGCCCTGCGGTCTGAATGCTTGGTCGCTAGATCCGGACGGACTGGAGAGATGCCCGAGTGGTTAAAGGGGACGGACTGTAAATCCGTTGGCTCAGCCTACGTTGGTTCAAATCCAACTCTCTCCACCATTCGTCCCTGCGATCGATCAAGGCGGGTATAGCTCAATGGTAGAGCAGCAGCCTTCCAAGCTGAATACACGGGTTCGATTCCCGTTACCCGCTCCAGGTCTTCGTCCCACATTACCAAACTGATATTTTGCCGCTCGGTCTTCGATTTCCGAGCTCACCCTCCGACTGATATAGTCGGACGGCTGATTTGTACCGTGCGAAGCACGTATGGCCAAACCCAAAGTACAACCAAAGATATATTTGGAGGTACACTTGGAATTACTAAAAAATATTTCAGTAATCTGCTGTTTATGCAAGACATCTACCAGGCGAAGGTGTAATAATTGACGATTGGCTAACGCATTGGCCGAAACGTTCACCCGCTCCCAGCAGCGGCTAAGGCGCCGGGCGAATGCCATGGCGTTTGGGCATTGGGAGGGGACGATGGCCTATAGCGATATCAGACAGCATATCCATCTCGATGCCACCTATACTGTCGCGGAGAAGCGCCAGATCTTGGTATCGATCAAGCACGCATACCTGAACTCGCCGAGCGCGCAGGCAATGTTCGACCGTCTGTTGACCGTGGAACCTGATGTCACGATCAACAATGCCAACAAATTCAACGCTAACCGTGACACAAATATACTCAACATCGGGCCGCACTATCTCGACAACCTCTATATGATCAACTCGCACGGCGTGGCCGTGCGCTACAATTTCGAAGTCGCGCTGCTGCATGAGTTCTCGCATGCGCTCAACAACATCCTCGATCCGACGGACGCGCAGCTGGCGGCCCACGATTATGTCGGTGACAATGTTCGGTTCGAGAATGTCATGCGCGCCGAACTCGGCGCCGCGCCGAGAACGACCTACTTCAACATCATGAAAGACGCGATTTATGCGGATGCTCCACCAGCGTCCAGGAAGGGATATACGAACGGCAACGAGATCGATCAGGCGGTTGTGTCGAATGTCAAATTCATCAACATCGACACGACAAGCCATGGCAACTCGCGCGACCTGCTGATCGGCGTGAAGACGCAGGACAACGAACTCCTCGCGGGTGGCGGTAGGGATTACGTCTATGGCTTCAACGGCAACGATAAGCTCGACGGTGGCGACGGTACCGATTACCTGTTCGGTGGCGATGGAAACGATATCCTGATCGGCGGGAGCGGCAGCAACCTGCTCGATGGTGGCACTGGGAAGGATATTGCCGAGCTCACGGGCTTCAAGTTCATGCAAACAGTCACCGTCTCTGGCGGCACGCGCACGCTCGTCGATCAGGGCACTGGCGACAAGAATGTCCTGAGAGGCATCGAAACCACGCGCTTCACGGCCTCTGGCGCATCGCTGCCGGTGGAGATTACCTCGACCTTCGTCGCGAGCACTGGCACGACGCTGGCCCCGAACGATGACAGCTTTTCGTCGGCGTCGCTGACCTCGGCGTTCGAAAAGGGCCTCAATTTCTTCGGGACCAAGTACACCGAGGTCTTCGTCAACAACAACGGCAGCCTGACCTTCGGCAGCGGCCTGAGCAGCTTCACGCCCGGCTCGATCGGCGGAGGATCCGGCCTGCCCATCATCGCGGCTTTCTGGGCCGATGTGGACACAAGGAGCGGCGGCGGAACTGTCAGCTACGGCTACAACAGCGCCCATGACAGTTTCGTCGCCACCTGGAGCGGCGTCGATTATTACAACACCAACGCTGTCGGTCATGTCACGCGCTCGAACTCCTACCAGATTGAGATCTTCGACCAAGGCGGCGGCGATGCCGAGATCGTCATCCGCTATGGCGATCTCAACTGGACGACCGGCGATGCCTCGGGCGGTTCGGGCGGCCTCGGCGGTACTGTCGCACGCGCCGGCGTCAATTCCGGCAATTCCACGTTCCAGTTCGAGATGCCGGGATCGGGAAACCAGGCGGCGATGCTGGCGCTCGACACTTCGTCCAATTGCGGCCGTGCCGGTGTCTGGCGCTTCAGCGTCCACAATGGCACCATCATAGAGGATGAACTGGTGTTCAACAGTCACCACCATCAGGCGGAACCGGACTGGGCCTTCATGTGAAACCTGTCTGTAACCCGGTGGGTGAAAGCCTGGAGGCTCGTTGGGTCCGCTACCGCTTCATCGGCATGCCCAATGTGTTGCGGATCATGGCGCCATGACAGCGCATTCCGCGTTCCGGCCCAGATAAAACACCGGTTCGCGAATCTGGAAAGTGCAGTCGTACCGATGATGGAGTGCCGGCTTGCGGGCGCCTGCCATGTTGACCGTATCGATGACGACATCCTTGCCGGGATATTCCGTGCGGACCTTATCGAGCAGCGCCAGGCATTCAGACCCCGGTGAGGCGGCGGCAGTGATCTGTTCGGATTGCCGGATAACCGGGCTGAGACGCTTCCAGCTCTCGACGCCGTTCGAGGCGACCCGGCACGCCGGATAACAAAGCCCGTACTGCTCGCAATACTGCGACCAGGTCCACCACCCCGCACCACAAGCAACGGCGGTGGCAACGATAATGCCGTAAACACGAGCCGCCATGATGCCTGATCGTCCTCCCTCTGCTACACGCACCGAAATCCGAAACGAGGGCCTCGTTTGTCGCGCCGGCTGAGCCCGAACGGCAATTCACCCGCCTGCGGGCCACAGGGGTGTTTACCATGCCAAGTTGTCGTTCGCTTCGACAAATAATCGACACTTGCTCCATTGCTAATATACATCTAGCCTCGCTCATAACGAGAATCGGGGAGCGGGCATGTGGGTTTGGTTGCTTAGTATCGCGGGCGCATGGGGCATCTTTCTCTATTGCGTTCTGGCGATGATGGGCGCAGGCAGCGCTGACAATCTGCGCGGTCGCAGGCTCAGGCTTTTCCTTGCCTGCCTATTCTGGCCGGCAACGCTTCTCGTCCTCATCGCGCTCGTCGTCTTCAACCTGGTCCGGCCGAAGAAAAAACGCGTGTCTCTGCTTGGTCGGGTACTCGGCGGTCCGTCAGGGCCGACCAAACAAAACCTCCTTGCGGGTTGAAGCTGGTTCTGCTCATGGGCATCCGCCGACAAACCACACCGTCAGCTGCCAACGGCCTTGAATCTTGCCGGGAAACACACCACCTGCGGCGCCACAGCCGGGGTTGCCGGCGGTTTCAACAATTTTGCTTGCGCAATACAAGCGAAAGCTCTAAACGGCTGCGCAATCCAGCCCGGCTCACGGGTTGGCCGCCGTCTTTCGACAATAGGGAAGCATCCAAATGGCAAAGAGCAAATTCGAGCGGAACAAGCCGCATGTGAACATTGGCACGATTGGTCACGTTGACCATGGCAAGACGTCTCTGACGGCTGCGATCACCAAGTATTTCGGTGAATACAAGGCTTACGACCAGATCGACGCCGCGCCGGAGGAGAAGGCCCGTGGCATCACGATCTCGACCGCTCACGTCGAATACGAGACGCCGGCCCGCCACTATGCCCATGTCGACTGCCCCGGCCACGCCGACTATGTCAAGAACATGATCACCGGCGCCGCACAGATGGACGGCGCGATCCTGGTTTGCTCGGCCGCCGACGGCCCGATGCCGCAGACCCGCGAGCACATCCTGCTCGCCCGTCAGGTCGGCGTTCCCGCGATCGTCGTGTTCCTCAACAAGGTCGACCAGGTCGATGACGCCGAGCTTCTCGAACTCGTCGAACTGGAAGTGCGCGAACTTCTGTCGTCCTACGACTTCCCGGGCGACGAAATCCCGATCGTCAAGGGCTCGGCTCTGGCCGCTCTTGAAGATTCCGACAAGAAGATCGGCGAAGATTCGATCCGCGAACTGATGGCCGCCGTCGACGCCTACATCCCGACGCCTGAGCGTCCGATCAACCTGCCGTTCCTGCTGCCGATCGAAGACGTGTTCTCGATCTCGGGCCGTGGTACGGTTGTGACCGGCCGCGTCGAGCGTGGCATCGTCAAGGTTGGCGAGGAAGTCGAGATCGTCGGCATCCGTCCGACCACCAAGACCACCGTGACCGGCGTTGAAATGTTCCGCAAGCTGCTCGACCAGGGCCAGGCCGGCGACAACATCGGCGCGCTGATCCGCGGCGTCACCCGTGACGGCGTCGAGCGTGGCCAGATCCTGTGCAAGCCGGGTTCGGTCAAGCCGCACAAGAAGTTCATGGCTGAAGCCTACATCCTGACCAAGGAAGAAGGCGGCCGTCATACGCCGTTCTTCACCAACTACCGTCCGCAGTTCTATTTCCGCACGACGGATGTGACGGGCATCGTCACGCTGCCGGAAGGCACCGAGATGGTCATGCCCGGCGACAACGTGACGGTTTCGGTCGAGCTGATCGTTCCGATCGCGATGGAAGAAAAGCTCCGCTTCGCGATCCGCGAAGGCGGCCGCACCGTCGGCGCCGGCATCGTCGCATCCATCGTCGAGTAATCGGCACTGCCATCTGAGAGATTGAGGCCCTGCTGGTGACAGCGGGGCCTTTTCATGTTTCGTTGCCGTCATTGGTCAGGCGGCATTCCAAGGTTGCCTTTGGTCTTGGGACATCTTATCTCAAGGCTACGAAACCTGAGAAAAGCATTCCGGAACAGCCATGAACCGCAACCTTTCCATCCTCCAGCGCGCCACCGCCGCCGACCTGCAGCTCGATCCTTTCCCGCATGTCGTGATCCCCAACGCGCTGCCTGACGATCTCTATGCCGAACTCGAAGCGAGCTTCCCCAAGCCCGAGGCGATGGGCATCAAGGCCGACCGCAACAATCATCGATGGAACTATGCGTCGCGGAAAATCCGCCGCAACAAGAACCTGCCGCAGGTCTGGCGGGATTTCATCGCCTATCACGCATCCGAGGATTTTTATCGCGATATTCTGAACGTATTCTACGAGGGCATTCATGCGCTCTATCCGGAGCGCTTTCCAAATCGTCAGAGCCTGGAAAAACTGCGGGTCGGGGTGCGCAAGCATGACACATTTGCCGACCGCGACGTGCTGATGGATGCAATGATCTCCGGCAATACGCCGGTGACCGAAGCCTCTTCAGTCCGTTCCAGCCACCTCGATTCCGGCGACAAGCTGTTCTCCGGCCTATTCTACATGCGGCCGAAGACCTATGACGCCATCGGCGGAGATTTGACCATCAGCCGTTACAACAGGGACCTCTCGGGCAAGCCGGAGCGGCACGAGAAGTTCAAGGGCGCCTATATCGACGATGACAATCTCGATGTCGTCCGCACGGTGCCCTATGACAAGAACCTGGCGGTCATCTTCATCAATTCGCTTGATTCCGTGCATGGCGTGACCGTGCGCCAGCCGAGCCCGCACAGCCGCCTGTTCGTCAATCTCGTCGGCGAGATCGACCCGCCGCTCTACATGCTGGAAGACGCTGGCCAACCGGCGCACTACCTGCCGGCCAACCAGCCGCGCACCCCGATCGGCCTGACCGACCGGATCGTGCCGATGGTGCGGCGGGTGTTCGGCTGACACCTTCCGCCTTGCCGTCCCGGAAAAATGTGATTAATCCGGGCGGCAACAACAGGAGGATCGGTCATGGGCAAGCGTATTTTCTTCACCGGCGGTTCGGGCAAGGCCGGGCGGCACGCCGTGCCGTGGCTGGTCAATGCCGGCTATGAGGTCCACAATATCGACCTCGTGCCACTAAACCACCCCGACGTGACCAATCTCACGGCCGACATCTGCGATTCCGGCCAGGTCTTCAACGCGATGAGCATGCACCGGGATTTCCCCGACCTTGACCACGGCAAGGGCGTGCAGCCCTTCGATGCCGTGGTCCACTTCGCCGCCGTGCCGCGCATCCTGATCAAGCCGGACAACGAGACCTACCGCATCAATGTGATGGGCACCTATAACGTCATCGAGGCGGCGGTGAAGCTCGGCGTCAGGAAGATCATCGTCGCATCCTCCGAAACCACCTACGGCGTCTGCTTCGCCGAGGGCCATCGCGATTTCCATCATTTCCCGCTGGAAGAAGACTATGACGTCAACCCGATGGATTCCTATGGCCTCTCCAAGGTGATCAACGAGAAGACCGCCCGCGCCTTTGCCGAGCGCTCCGGCGCCGACATCTATGCTTTGCGTATTGGCAACGTCATAGAGCCGCACGAATACGAGCAGTTCCCGATCTTCTTCGCCAATCCCGAAATGCGCAAGCGCATCGCCTGGTCCTATATCGACGCCCGCGACCTCGGCCAGATCGTCCATCTCTGCATCGAGAAATCAGGCCTGGGCTACCAGGTGTTCAATGCCACCAACGACACGGTGTCCGCCAATACGCCAAGCCGTGAACTGGCGAAGCGGTTCTTCCCCAACGTACCTTTCAAGCGCGAGATCGGCGAATACGAGAGCCTGCTCTCGAACCGCAAGATCCGTGAGGTTCTCGGTTTCAAGGAAGAGCACGACTGGCGGAAGTATGTGAAGGTGTGAGACGCCGCTGTAGCGGAAACAACGAGTATCGTCGGGCGGCCCACAGGTTTGGCTGCCCGGCAAAAATATGATACCTCATTCTATTTACACTCAAATGTATTGACGACTGCTAAATCTGACACTCGACAGCGTGCCTATTATGCGGATATATTGGAAATTGGCACCAATGTTTGTCCGGTGTACATGCTCGCCTCATGATGACGGCTGATTTCGAGCCCGTGCTGTTTGCATCGGGAAGGGGCGTTGGCGATGATGCATGCGAGAAGTGCCAGTCTCAAGCTGATATCCGTTGCCTGGCCTTTTGTTCTCGTCATCTTTCTTCAGGGGGCGCTTGCCATCTTCAGCCTGCAGGTGGCAGCGTCGTTACGTGCTTACGCCACCGGTGAAAGCCTGTGGTCCAAGGGGCAGTTCCACGCGCTATACCATCTCAATCGTTATACGGACTCGGGCGATCCGTCATTCCTCGCGGAATATCGCCGCTCGATTGCAGTACCGCTTGGTGACCGCGAGGGGCGCCTAGCGCTCGAGGCCGATCCGCCTGACGTGGAGGCCGCGTTTGAAGGTTTCCGCAAAGGCGGTAATCACCCCGACGATATCCCGGGACTTATCTGGTTGTTCCAATACTTTCGATGGGTGCCCGATATGGCCGCCGCCGTCGAGGATTGGCGCGCTGCTGATGTCGGCATGTTGAAAACGGCGTCGTTTGCGGATTCTATCCATGACACCGCCCGGCTTTCCGATGCCGAGCGCCTGGTCCTGAAGAAACGGCTCGATGCCATCAACCTCGAGGTAGCGCCGCTGACGCGGCAATTCTCCGAACGGCTTGGTATAAGTATCCGACGCATGCAGCAGGTCCTGCTCTGGAGCAATGTCGGCATAGCGCTTATCTTCGTCATTCTCACGATTTTGCGGTTGAACGCATTCCTGGCGCATCGCCGCATGATCGAGCAGCGGCTGTCATGGAATGCCAACCACGACGAGCTTACCCGTCTGCCCAACAGGCGCCTGTTCGAGCAGACGCTCGGCGAGGTGATGACCGCGCCAGACATGACGCTTGCGCTGATGTTCATCGATCTCGACCAGTTCAAGGCCGTCAATGACAGTGGCGGACATGCCGCTGGCGACCGGCTGTTGCAGCGCGTCTCAGAGGAACTGCTGAAGCACACCAGACAGGATGACCTGCTGGCCCGCCTCGGCGGCGATGAATTCGGCCTCGTGATGCCTGATGCCACGGAGGAAGAGGCGCGGTCCATCGCCTCCCAGCTTCGCGAGGCTTTGGAAGCGCTCGATTTCACGTGGCAGGGCCAACGCTATTCCATAAGCGCAAGCATCGGCCTGGTGCATTTCCGCAAGGGCGAGTTCACCATTCAGGAGGCACTGCGCGCCGCCGATGTCGCCTGCTACATCGCCAAGGAAAAGGGCCGCAACCGCGTCCATGTCTTCGAGTCGGCGGATGCGGCCCAGACCCAGTTCACCGTCGATCTCGGCTGGGTGCAGCGTCTTCACCGTGCGCTGGAGAAGGACAGTTTCCGTCTCTTCGCCCAGGCCATTGCACCGGCAAAAGCTGACGTAACCCTTGGTGAGCACTGCGAAATCCTGCTTCGCCTGGAGGAGGACGGCAAGATCACCCCGCCGAACGCCTTCATTCCCGCCGCCGAACGTTTCGGCATCATGCCCGCGATCGATCGCTGGGTGGTGCGCAACGCGCTCGATATCATAAGCCGATGCGCCAATCCCGAACGCGGCACCTATGCGATCAATCTGAGCGGCCTTACCTTCCGGGACGACACTTTCCTCGCGTTCCTGTGCGGCGAACTGAGGCGCACCGGCGTTCCCGCTCGCGCCCTCTGCTTCGAGGTGACCGAAACTGCCGCGATCCAAGATCTAGACGAGGCCGTCGCTTTCATGAAAGCTGCGCGCGGCATGGGTTGCCGCTTCGCGCTCGATGATTTCGGCGTCGGCATGTCGTCGCTGACTTATCTCAAGCGGCTGCCGGTCGATTTCGTCAAGATCGACGGCAGCTTCGTGCGCGACATGCTGACCGACAGGATGGACCGGACGACGGTCGAGATGATCAACCAGATCTCGCATCTCTCTGGCCGGCAGACCATCGCGGAACTTGTCGAAAACGAGGAAATCCTGGCGGCGCTCCAAGAGATCGGCGTCGACTATGTGCAGGGCTACGCGATCGCGCGCCCGGTTCCGTTCGAACCGAGCGAGGGTGAGGAAGAGCGTTCGGAGAGCCGTGTTGCCTGACGTCCGGAGCCGAATTGTCGGCGCCGATCAATCGAGATATTCGAAGCTTTTCGTCACCTTGAACTTACGTTTCTCCGCCTCGGCGAAGAAGTCCGCGGCTTCAAAATACCCCTCAGGGGCATAGACGCCCGGCTTCCTCGGGTGCTTCAGCAAAAGCTGCACGGCGATCGAGGCGCACATCGACGTACAGGCATCGACATAGCCGTCATACATCGGGTCAGGCGTCACAATCACATCGCAACGCGCCATCGCCGGCCGGCCGTTCTTCTTTCCCCGGCCGATCGCGAAGTGGATTTCGTGGCTGTCCTGTGCCGGTATTTTGTCGGCGTTCTTCTCGATATTTCGCTGGATAACTTTCGCCAGTACATCGAGCGGCTTCACAGCAGCGCCCCCAATCTCGACCGGCTCGTTGAAGTCGCCGAATCCCGCCTTCACCAGCCCGACCCACGCCTCGTGCTCGCGATGCGGCAGGTGGAGCTTCCAGGTGAATTCCTGGATACCCTTCTCGGCGATGCCCTCTGCCAGCGGCACGGTGAGCTGCTCGGAATGCGGTGAATACATGAACTCGCAACGGCCCCAGGGTTCAGGCAGGTCGATCACTTCGACACCGGTCATAGGCGCGCAACTCACATGCCGGCCGTCGAGGAACTGCGTCGATGGATGCGCATATTCCGCAAGCACCGTGGAGACGGAATAGGGCGGCACCAGCACCGGATTTTCCGGCCCCACCAGTTCGGCTGCCCAGTAGAGATTGATCTTCTCGATTGCGTCGAGTTCATCGGCTACCGCCCGGCAGATCACGTTCGACAGGCCGGGATCGGCACCGATCCCGGTGATTGCGGTCATGCCGGCCGCCTTGAACCGCTCGTTCTCGGCGATCTGCTTGACGGTATACGTGCCTAGTCCGCCGAGATCGACATAGGGCACGCGTGCCTCAAAGGCTGCCTCGAAGATCACCATCTGGTGACCCGCCAGGGTGGGCACGCAATTGACACAGATATCGGCACCCGTGATTGCAGCGGCGAGCTTGGCCGGGTTGGTAACATCAAGATCGACCAGGTCGAGCCTCGGGTCGCCGAGTTCATTGACCAGCGCCTCCATGCGCGGCGGCGACGTATCGCAGATGCGAATCGTCGTGATGTTGATGATGGCCCGATCCGAGATCATGTCACGGACGATACCCGCCCCCATGAAGCCCGCGCCGCCGAGAATGGTGATGATCATGATGAAATTCCTGAAAAATTAGACATGCTTTCGCCCGCCGGTCTCGTAAAACCAGTCGTCGGGATAAGGATACCACCAGCCCTGCCGCACCGGTTTGTGGTCGATGATCACCATCTTCGAGCGGCGGAAGGCATCCAGCCCGAGGCGTGAAAGCTCGCGACCCATGCCGGAACTCTTCCAGCCGCCAAAGGGCAGGGCGTCGTTGTCGATCATCGGGTTGTTGACCCAGACCATGCCGCTTTCGAGCCGCTCGGCAGCTTCCATCGCTTCTTCGAGCGAGGTGGTGAAGACCGAGGCGCCGAGGCCGAAGGGGCTGTCATTGGCGCGCTCGATTGCTTCTTCGAAGTCCCGCACCTTCATGATCGGCGCCACGGGGCCAAAACATTCCTCCCGCATGATCGCCATATCCATGGTCACATTGGTGAGGACCGTCGGCTCGTAGAACCAGCCGATGGGCTGGTCGTCGGGTATCTTGCCGCCGCAGACGACGGTCGCGCCCTTGGTCCTTGCGTCCTCGACGAGGCGGATCACTTTGGCGCGCGCCGCCTCGCTGACCAGTGGACCAAGCTCCGCCTTGTCGAGGCCATTGCCGATGCGCAGCCGCAGTGTTTCGGCCTTGAATGCCGCGACGAAGGCGTCATGCACATCCTCGACCACGAAGAAGCGCTCGGCCGAGGTGCAGACCTGGCCCGTCAGATGGAACGCTGCCGTGACGGCACCAGCCGCCGCGACATCGATCGGCGCATGTTTGGTAATGATCATCGGGTCGGAACCGCCGGCTTCGATGACAGCCGGTTTCATCTGCGCCGCCGCCGCCGAAGCGACCGCCTTGCCAGCGGCGACCGAGCCGGTGAAGGCGACGGCATGGGTGAGGGGCGAGGCAATCAGCGTCTGGGCAATCTCGGCGCCGCCAGGCACGCAGGCGATTAGCCCCTCGGGCAGCGCCTCGAACACTTCCATGAATTTCAGCGTCGAAAGCGTAGTCGCCAGCGCCGGCTTGATAATGCATCCATTGCCGGATGCGAGGGAGGCCGCGACCGTCCAGCACATCAGCAAAACAGGGAAATTGAACGGCATGATGTGGACGGATACGCCGACCGGCTCGTAGCGCGCATATTGGAACGACCCGGCCTGCGTGGTGCCGGCCACCTTGCCCGCCTCGTCGCGTGCCATCTCGGCGAAATAGCGGAAGGCGCCGGCGCAATTGGCCACCTCGCCGATCGCCTCCGGATAGGGCTTGCCCTGCTCTCGCACCATCAGTTCGGCGCAGCGGCGCATGTCAGTGGCTTCGATCTTGTTGGCGACGCGGTGGAGGATCGTCGCGCGCGTCTTCGCGTCGATCAGCTTCCATTGCCTCTGCGCCACATTGACCCGCCTTAGCACTGCATCGAGTTCATCCGCCGTCGTATCGGCGAGCTGGCCCTCGACGGCTAGCGTCGCGGGATTGACGATGTCCATCAGCTTTCCGCCCGACGAAATGTAGGATGGATGAAGAAAGTGCACCGGCCTGCCGGGATCGAACGCCTCAGTGCTCATCGGATCATGTACACTTTCTTGATCGTCTCATGCACGGTGCAGACGCCCTTCCAGTCCTTCGGAAAGAACGCTGCCGTATCCGGCGTGATCTCGATCACGTCGCCGCTTTCATGCACATAGGTGCTGCGGCCCTCGAGGAAATGGCAGAATTCGTCGCGTGTCACATGGCATTCCCACTTGCCGGGCGTGCAGATCCACAGGCCGCATTCGCTCTCGCCGTTCGGTCCCTTGTGGATCAGTTTGCCGGAGACATGGCTGACGCCCTCGATCATCGTTGGGATCGTCCCCCAGTCGACAAGCTCGGCCTGCTCGAGCGGCTTCTTCATGGATGGTGCGGTGCTCATTGGCGTGTTTCCTGTTATTGTCGTCAGCGGCTCATGAAGGCCTTGGAGAGCGTTTCGGTGATGATCGAGCGGCCGCTCCAGCCCTTGGGAAAGAACACGATGGCGCCAGAATGGACCGGGATTTCCTCGCCATTATCATGGACGTAAGACCCCTTGCCGCCGAGGAAATAGCAGAACTCGTCATTCTCGAAGACAAGCGTCCGCTCACCCGGCGTGCACGACCAGATACCGCATTCGCTGGAACCATCGGCATTGACCGACAGGATTTTTCCATGCGCATGCGGCGCGCCTGAAATCGCCGTCTTGGAGAGGCCCCAGTCCTCCATCTCAACGTTTTTGTGATCGGGCCAGTTCGGTGTGGTCATTCTCAAAAATCCTCAAACAAGCATGTAGATGTTGCGCATGGTCTCATGCACGGTGCATTCGCCGGTCCAGCCCGCAAGAAAAGTCACGGCAGTGCCAGGCGTGACCTCGATCACCTCGCCATTGTCATGCCGGTAGGTCGCCCGCCCGGCGACGAAATGGCAGAACTCGTCGCGCGGTATCGTCAGCCGCCAACGGCCCGGGGTGCAGACCCAGATGCCGGTTTCCGGCTGGTTGTTCGGTCCCTTGAACAGCAGCCGGCCGGAGGAATGCGACTGACCCTCGACCATGTCGGGCTGACTGCCCCAATCTACAAGGTCGCCATAGGTCGTGGCATTATGGATGTGCGGGGCGGTGGATTTGAGGGTGTTGGTCATCGTGATACCCTCAAATCATTGCGCATCGTGATTACCCCCCTCTGGCCTGCCGGCCATCTCCCCCTCAAGGGGGGAGATTGGATGGAGTGGGCTCCCTGCCTCTCAACAGACGCAGCAGTTAGATTGAGGTGCCAGCCGCGCCACGAGTCTCCAATCTCCCCCCTTGAGGGGGAGATGTCACGAAGTGACAGAGGGGGGTGAGCCTCAACCATTGTACTTCCCCGTCTTCACCAGCTCATCCAGAACCTTCGCCGCCTTCTGCGGCCCATTCTGCACCTGCATATTCTTCGACGTCGCCTTCAGTTTCGCCTGCATCGCCGGATCGTTGATCATGAAGTCGAGCTTCATGGCCAGTTCCTCATCGGTCCAGTCGTAGCGTGGGAACTTGAAGCCGTGGCCGGTTTCGTCCACGCGCGTCGCATTATCATGACCGTCCCAGACATAGGGCATGATGATTGCCGGTTTGCCGAAATAAAGGCACTCCGTAAACGAGTTGTTGCCGCCATGATGGATCACGGCATCGACCTGCGGAATGACCGACGGCTGCGGAAACCAGCTGTCGATCACCACATTGCCGGGTACGTCAGCATACTCACCCTTGTAATCGCCGACATTGACCAGCGCTCGGTACGGCAGCTTGCCTATGGTTGATATCAGCCGCTTCAGCAGGTCCGTGTCGCCCGCGCCCAGCGAGCCGAAGGATATGTAGATCAGCGGCTTGTCGTTGTTCGCGGCGAAAGTCGGCACCGCGTAAGGCGCTTCCTTGCGCACGCAGCCTTCGAGATACTGGAACTGTTTTGGGTCGAGCGGATGCTCGCGATCGAATTTCACCGCCTCCGGATAGAGCAGCAGGTTCATGAAGGGCGAAGCCTCGAAGAACTGGCCGATCGGATAGGCCGCTTCGCCGGTCGAGGCGAGGAAGTCGTTGTAATCGTCATGGATCGGCTTGATCACCGCATTGAAGTGATCGCGATAGGCCTTGTGCCCGGCATGGTCGTCCTGGCGGCAGCCGGAGAGATGTGGCGGGATGTTGTCGTCCTCGATCTCGTTTTCCGAGCAGGAGATGATCCGCACCCAGGGCTTGCCGAAATGCTTGATCGCCGGGAACAGGATGACGTTGTCGACGCAGATCAGGTCCGGCTTGATTTTTGCAAGCACGCCGGGCAAATCCTTTTCCGCCCATTTTGCGCTATCGACGATCGCCGTCCAGCAATCTTTCACGTAATTGTCGATCTGATCGTACGGGCTCTTGCGGAAATTCGGGATATGGCCGTTGATGAAATCCTCCCAGAATTTCGCCATCTGCTCCGGCGGCATCGGCTCGGAAAGGTTCACCGGATGCGCCTCGAAGCCATAGCCCTCATAGACCGACACGAAGCCCGGATCGGACAGGAACACGGCCTTGTGGCCGAGCGCCTCGACGGCCTGGGCGATACCCACCGAGTTCAGCGCCGGGCCGAAGGCGGCCTCCGGAAAGAATGCTATTTTTGCCATGTGGTGTCCTTCTCCAATCAGTAAATCCGGCATTTGGCGGCATCGAGGGCGATCATGATCGCCTGGCCGGCAGCATACTTCTGGCCCTCGGCGGCACTCAGCCGAAGCTGCAGCGGCTGGCCGGACGCCACCGTCTTCGCATGCAGCACCCGGTCGAGCCCGTGATAGGCGATGTCGGTGATGATAACGCCCAGCCCATCGGCGCGTTCGGTGATGCGCACATGCTCGGGCCGCACCGCAAGCGTCGCCTTACGCGGCCCGTGGCGCACTGCAATCGGATGCCTGCTGCCATCGACGACGAAGGCGTGAGTGCCATCGATCTCGCCGTCGAGGAAGTTCATGATCCCGATGAAGTTCGCCACGAACCGGTCACTCGGTTCCTCGTAGATCTCCTCCGGCGTGCCGGCTTGCAACAGCTTGCCGTCCTTAAGGATCGCCATCCGGTCGGCCATGACAAGCGCCTCCTCTTGGTCGTGGGTGACGATGATGAAGGTGATGCCCGCCTCATGCTGCAGGCGCTTGAGTTCGAGTTGCATCCGTTCGCGCAGCTTCTTGTCGAGCGCGCCGAGCGGCTCGTCGAGTAGCAGCACTTTCGGCCGCTTCACCAGCGCGCGCGCCAGCGCCACGCGCTGCTTCTGTCCACCGGAGAGCTGGTCAGGCTTGCGGTCGGCCAGTGCCGTCAGGTCCGTCGAGGCCAGCGTTTCGTCTACCCGCGAGCGGATCGTTTTCCTCGGCAGCCGCTCCATTTCCAGCCCATAATTCAGGTTCTGCCGCACTGTCATATGCGGAAACAGCGCATATGACTGGAACATGAGGTTGAGCGGCCGCTTCTCAGGCGGCAGCGGCGAGATGTCCTTGCCGGATAACAGGATTTGCCCAGAATCCAGTGCCTCGAAGCCTGCCAACATCCTGAGCAGCGTGGTCTTGCCGCAGCCGGATGGGCCGAGAAGCGCGAAAAACTCGTTCTCGTGGATATCGAGGCTCACGCCATCCACGGCGCGCGTCTTGCCGAAAGACTTGGCGACCTGGTCGATCCGGAGCAAGGGCATCGGGCTGTTGGTCATGCTTTTTGTTCCCGGTTCAGCCATTGCGAGATGAGGAGGATGGTGGCGGAGAGGCCCATGACTAGGGTGGCGAGCGCGTTGATCTCGGGCGTGATGCCGAAGCGGATCATCGAATAGATCTGCATCGGCAGCGTGATCGAGGCGCGGCCGGCGCCCGCGGTGAAAAAGGCGATGATGAACTCATCGACCGAGAGCGTGAAGGCGAGCAATCCGCCGGCGATGATTGCCGGAAGGATGACCGGGAAGGTGACGCGCCAAAAGCTCGTCCAGCCCGACGCCCCGAGATCGCGCGAGGCTTCGACCAGCGAATAGTCAAAACTCTTCAGCCGCGCCCGCACCACCGAGCAGACGAAGGCGAGGTCGAAGATGACATGGGAAAGCACGATCGTGTGCAGCCCAAGCGTGATATTGAGCCGCGACAGCAGGCTAAGCAGCGCCACGGCGAGCACGATGTCGGGTATCACCATCGGCGCGAAGGCGAGTGCTTCCAGCGTATTCGACTTCCGCCGCCGCGCCTCCATGCCGAGCGCCAGCATCGTGCCGAGCACCGTGGAGATCAGGGTGGCAAAGATGGCGACGATCAATGTATTCCAGGCCGCATGCAGGATTTCGGCATTGCCGGCCAGCGACGTGTACCATTTGGTGGAAAAGCCCGACCAACTGGTCGGCAAGCCGCTTTCGTTGAACGACAGCAGCACCAGCACAGCGATCGGCAGATAGAGGAAGCCGAACACGAGGATCAGCACGATCCGGCGGGAGAGGGCAGCACTATGCATCGTCGCGGTTCCCACGGTCGCCCGATGCATGCGAGGTGGCGCGCGCCTGGATCATCAGCAGCACGATCATGACGGCGATCAGCGCCATGCCGAGGGCAGCACCGAACGGCCAGTCATTGGCGGTCAGGAATTGGTCGTAGACGAGATTGCCAATCATCTGGAAGCGCCCGCCGCCAAGCAATGCCGGCGTCACGAAATTGCCGATCGACAGCACGAACACGAAGACGCCGCCGGCCGCGACGCCGGGAAGCGTCAACGGCAGCGTCACCCGGAAGAAGGTGCGCACGGCGCCGGCGCCGAGATCGCGCGAGGCCTCCATCAGTTCAGGATTTAGCCGGCTAAGTGTCGAGTAGATCGCCAGGATCACGAAGGGCAGGTAATTGTAGACGAGACCGGTGATGACCGCGCCC
Organism: Rhizobium sp. TH2; assembly: GCF_024707525.1. Taxonomy (NCBI): domain Bacteria; kingdom Pseudomonadati; phylum Pseudomonadota; class Alphaproteobacteria; order Hyphomicrobiales; family Rhizobiaceae; genus Rhizobium; species Rhizobium sp. TH2. The sequence goes on from NZ_CP062231.1 coordinate 2,151,364, forward strand.
TCGGTATAGAGCATCGACAGCGGCTCGCCCTCGTAACCTAGCGCCCGCAGCAGGTTGTTGAACAGGCCCTCGCGATTGAGCAGCACGATCCAGGCATAGGTGCGGATTAGATAGTTCGACCAGAACGGCAGCACCGCGAAGAACAGCAGGATCGGCTGCCAGCGCTGCGGCGCCTTGGCGATGGCATAGGCCGCCGGATAGCCGATCATGATGGCGAAGAAGGTCGCGGTCAGCGCGATCCGGGCGGAGTTGAGAAAGATCTTCGCGTAGAGCGGATCGACGACGCGTTTGAAATTGTCGAGCGTGAAACTGTACTCGATGCCCCCGAACATGCCCCGCTCGAAGAAGGCGTAGACGAGGATGAGCACGCATGGCAGCACCATGAACGCGACCAGCCAGATAATGGCCGGGGCGGCAAGCAGGTTCGGCTTTGCGGCGTTGAAGGACATTTGGTTCAGTTCATTTCGGTTGGAAGATTGCTGCTCAAGATCGCCCCTCATCTGCCTGCCGGCATCTTCTCCCCGCAAGCGGGGAGAAGGAGGGCTGGGGGCGCCCACACCACCACGAGTCCCTTCTCCCCGTCAAAACGGGGAGAAGATGCCGGCAGGCAGATGAGGGGCATTCGCGGGCTCTTAGTTCGCCGCCTTGATCTCGCTCACAGCTTTCGAATAGTCCTTCATCGAGGCGCCGAGATCGCGCAGCAGCTCATACTTGACCAAGTCGGCCGCGGGCACGCCCATGGTCGGATATTGCTTGGCGAGCGCCGGATCGAGGCTCTCCATCGCCGGCTTGTTCGGTACGTTGTAGAGAATGTTACTCGCCGCCCAGGCGTGGTTCTTGGCGTCGAGGATGAAGTTGATGAACTTCATCGCGGCGTCCTTCTTCTCCGAGCTCTTCATCACAACGATCGTATCGACCCAGAGGTCGGAGCCTTCCTTCGGCACCACGAACTTGATGTCCTTGTTCTCGGTGATGCCGTAGTTGCACCAGCCATCCCAGGCCTGCACCAGTTGCGCTTCGCCGGACACCAGCTTCGAATAGAAGGTCGTGTCGTCATAGGCGAGCAGGGTCTTCTTGGCCTCGATCAGCTTGTTCTTGGCTGCGTCGATCTTGGCCGGGTCTTTCTCGTTGACGGAATAGCCGAGCGACAGAAGGCCTGCCGCCATCAGCCAGCGGTCGGTCGCCAGCATGGTGGTTTTGCCCTTGAGCGCGGCGTCCGGCGTCAGCAGCGCGTTCCAGCTGTCGACCGGGGCCTTCACGAGGTCGGAGCGGTAGCAGAGCCCGGTCGTGCCCCAGGTATAAGGCACCGAATAGGCATTGCCCGGGTCGTAGGCGAGCGCGGCTGCTTCCGGATAGAGATTGGCGAGATTGGGGATCGCGGCCTTGTCGAGCGGCTCGGCCAGGCCTTGACCATTGAGGATCTCGGCAAACGGTGAGGAGACGAAGACGACGTCGTAGCCTTTGCCGCCGCTCGCCATCAGCTTGCCCATGATCTCTTCATTGGTGGCATGGTTGACGACCTCGATTTCGAGCCCGGTCGCCGCCTTGAAGGTCTCGGCAATATCCTTGGCCATGTAGCCATCCCAATTGGAGATGACGAGGTCGGCGGAAAGCGCGGATGACGCGCTGAAGGCGAGGCCGGCCACTACGGAAATCGCGGCAACACCGGCACGAAGCTTTAATGAAACGGTCACGGATTTTCTCCCGGTTGTCTGGATCTGTTGGTTCCCGAAACGGCATGCCGGTATCCCGGTCTCTTGGTCCGCTTTTGAAGTCGGCAGTATTATTTATAAAAAAAATACGTCAACCATGAATCGGCATTGGCTTGAATATTTCTGTTAACCTCTTGCGTGAAGCGGTGCAAAGAGGCAGCATGCGGGCACTCTTCAGGAGCTGGAAGCAACCGCTGATATGGAAGAATCCACCGGCAAGGTCCGCCACCGCCATGTCGAATTGGCGCAGAAAATACTCGATTTCGCGATCGAGCGCGGCCTGCCGCGCGGCGGCAGACTGACCGAACAGGTTCTCGCATCGCATTGTAATGTCTCGCGAACGCCGATCCGAAAGGCACTCCAGCTGCTCGCCGAGAAGAACATCGTCAGCCCGGAGCCGGAAGGCGGCTATCAGCTCGCGATCGACCCGGCATCCTTTCCGGGGTTGGGGGACGAAGCGCTTCCGGCCGAGGAAACCGAACTCTACAACGCCATCCTGCGCGACATCTCGGCCGGCCGCATCGGCGATTCCCAAACGGTCGCCGGCCTGCAGCGCCGCTATGGATTCTCCCGCAGCGCGGTACAAAACGCGCTGATCAAACTGTCCGAGGAAAATCTCGCCGAGCGCGCACCCGGCCAGCAATGGCTGATCAAGCAGTTTGCCATATCAGGTGACGCGGTGGCGAAATCCTATGAATTCCGACTCGCCTGCGAGCCTTTGGCGTTGACCATGCCGGGGTTCCGGCGCGACGGCTCCGCGCTCACCTCGCTCCGGCAATCCATGGAAATCCTGCGCGGCATGGGCGAGGGCGCTTTCGACCAGAAGCTCTTCGAGCGCACCGACCATGATTTCCATATGCTGATCGCGCGCTCATGCGGCAATCCCTTCATGTCGGAGACGCTTGCGACCCACCATCGCCGCCGCAAGACCTCGCAGCCGCCGATGCATGTCAACGCTTTCCGGCTGATCCAGTCGAACATGGAGCACCTTCAGATATTGGAACAGATCGAGCGCGGCCAGTTCGATCTCGCCGCCGATCTCTTGCGCGTCCATATCCAGCTCAGCCATGTCGAGCGGCCGCGTCTGGCCGGTCGCGGCGTGCCGATCGCCTTCCGGATCGCGGGATAGCGTGAAGGCATGAGCGAGCAGAAAGTCATCGCCCTGTTTCCTGAAGCGAGTTTCGGCGCCGCACTCAATTGCGTCGGCATCGCCCAGGAGCTTCGTCGGCTTGGCGCCCGCCCGGTCTTCGTCTGCCAGGAGAATTTTCGCGGCGTCTTCGCCGAATATGGGTTCGCCGAATACAGCCTCGTATCAGATACCAATGGCGGCGAGGCCAACTGGACGGATTTCATAAACCGCCACAAGGATGCGTTCCGCCAGTCGCCGCTCGAACAGATCACCAGCTATGTCGTGCCGACCTGGGATGCGATCGTCGATACGGCCATCAAGGCCGAGGAGCCGCTCAAACGCCTCATAGCCCGGATCAAGCCAGATGCGATCGTCCTCGACAACGTCGTGATGTTTCCGGCCATCGCCAATGCCGGCGTGCCATGGGTGAGGGTGGTCTCCTGCGCCGAAACCGAGATCCCCGACCCGGCAGTCCCTCCCTACCTTTCGGGCTACGGCGCCCAACCGGGCAAGGATTGGACGGCCTTTTCATCCCGCTTTGCGCGAGAGGTTCAGCCCATCCACAAGCGCATGAATGCCTTCCTTGCGGAGTGTGGCCTCAAGCCTTATCCGCTCGACGAATTCCTCGAGGCGTCGCCGCATCTCAATCTGCTGCTCTCGCCGGAGATCGTCCGTTTCGATCGCCAGGAAAAACTCGATCCGGCAAAGTTCATTTATCTCGATGGCTGTGTAAGGCAGGAAGCACCATACGCACTGCCCACTTTCGCCGCACAAAATGACAAACCGCTGGTGCTCACATCCTTCGGCAGCCTCGGCGCCATGGATGTGGCGATGATCCAGCGGATGATTTCGGTGTTTGCGACGCTGCCCTATCGCTTCGTCGTCAATGCCGGCCCGTGGCGCGACGATTACGGCAACGTGCCCGACAATGTGGTGATCGAGAGCTGGTTCCCGCAGCCGTCGCTGGTGGAAAAATCCTCGGTCTTCATCCATCACGGCGGCAACAATTCCTTCTGCGAGGCGCTCTATCACGGCGTGCCGTCGCTGGTCATGCCCTATTGCTGGGACGGCCACGACAATGCCACGCGCGCGGCGGAAACGGACGTCGGCGTGAAGCTGCCGCGCTACGATTGGCGTGACGAAGAGCTTGCCACGGCCATCAATCGCCTTGCCACCGATACGGCCATGCGCACAAAACTCGGAGAGAACGCAAAGTCGATGCGGAAGGCCGCCGGCGTCACGCTGGCCGCGAAGTCGATCCTCGACCTCGTAAAGACATAATCGTGAAGTGCCTTGGCGGCGTTTACGCCGCCATTTCACCATCGAATTCCACGCGCGCCCGTTTGATCGTGTCGTGGTTCTGCGCTGCCCAATTCACCAGCGCCACCAAGGGCTTCGAGAAACTTTCGCCCAGTTCGGTCAGCTTGTACTCCACGCTGGGCGGCTGGGTCGGATAGACCGTCCGGCTGACATAGCCGTCCCGCTGAAGGTCGCGCAGCGTCTGGGTCAGCATGCGCTGCGAGATATCCGGCACACGCCTGCGGATCGCGCCGAAGCGTAGCGGGCCGTCGATCAGTTCCAGCATCATCAGGATCGACCACTTGCCGCTGATATGGTCCATCACGTCGCGCACCGGGCAGTTCGCCGGCGTGAAGCCGTATTTCTCGAACGCCTCGCGCCGCGAAATCGGCAATCCGTGTTCGTCCAGAACGGTCATCGGGTGGTTCCTTCCAGGTAACCAGGCTACGAAAAACTGCCGTCTTTACAGCGATTTTTAAATCTCTAGATAAGAGCAGGTCTCGAAAAGAGACTATATAGTTTCACAAGAGAAACCGCAAGGCATTTGGGCCTGGCGGCATACAAGGATCGTCATCATGGCACAGAAACTTCTCGTCACCGGCGCCTCCGGCAAGCTCGGCAAACTCGTTCTCGACGCATTGCTCAAGCGCGGCGTGGCGGCATCCGACATCATCGCCACCAGCCGGGACACGGCGAAGCTCGCAGATTACGCGGCCAAGGGAATCGAGATCCGCAAGGCCGATTTCAACGATCCGGATTCGGTCAAGGCGGCCTTCGCCGGTGCCGACCGCGTCGCCATCATCTCGACGGACGCGCTGGATGGCGCAGGCACCCGTATCAAGCAGCACACGAGCGCGGTGGCCGCGGCCAAAGCCGCCGGCGTCAAGCACATCGTCTACACGTCAATGCCGCAGCCGGACAACACCAAGGTCATCTTCTCGCCCGATCACCTGAAGACCGAAGAAGCCGTCAAGGCCTCCGGCCTTGGCTACACCATCCTGCGCAACACCTGGTATCAGGAAAACATGTTCATGAGCCTGCCGCAGGTGCTGGCATCGGGCCATTGGTACACATCGACGGGCGAGGGCAGGATCGCCCATGTCGCCCGCGCAGACTGCGCCGAGGCGATTGCCGCTGCACTCGCTTCCGGTTCCGAGGAAAAGGCGACCTATACCCTGACCGGTTCGGAAGCCCGCACGACCGCCGAAATCGCCGTTCTGGCCAGCGAAATCACCGGCAAGCCGATCGAGGTCATCCAACTGAACGACGAACAACTCGCCGGCGGCATGAAGGCGGCCGGCGTGCCGGATTTCCTGATCCCGACGCTTATCAGCTTCGAGGCCGCCACGCGTGAAGGCGATCTCGCCGCACTCACCGGCGATGTCGAGACGCTGACCGGAAGGAAGCCGAAACCGTTCCGCGCGTTCTTCGAAGAGAACAAGGCGGCTCTCGCAGGCTGAGCGGCAGCCGTTCATATATCGTCGGCTGTCAGCCGTTGCGCTGGCAGTCGGCGATGTAGCATTGATAGTTGGTGTTCACGTTGCATTCGGCCAGCGCCCGCTGGCGCGCCGAACGACGGTTCGGATAGTTATAGCTATAGCCAGAGGCGCCATCGTTGGCCTGTGCCTGGCACGCCCAGGCAAAGGCCTGCGGTGCGGCGCCGAATACCATACCCAGCATGAGGCCCGCGGCAGCAATCCTCGTCATCTTCCGTATCATTATTCTTCCCCCTGAAATTGCGTGCGTCAATGTGCATTGTTCGCACGGTACCGGCTTTCGCCAGGCCGTGCTGGACCATTTCTGGGGTGAATATTGAAGAGCCCGGGAGCCTACGGCGCGACGAAGCCGACGGTTTTGTGCGATCCGTCGCAATAGGGCTTGTTGGCCGAATGGCCGCAGCGACAGAGCCATGTCTTCTCGACGCGGTTCACATTGCGACCCGTGCCGGATTCGACCTCCAGCTTGCCTGTCACCCGTTCGGCTGCGGTGCGATCGTCACCGGACCGACAAGCTCCGATATCGCGAGCTTCGAGTCCTTCGATGCCGGCTCGCCGGTCGCCGTGAAGCCGCCCTTGATATGGGAATTGTCACAGAACGGCTTGTTCTGCGACAGCCCGCAGCGACAAAGCGTGGCGCGCAGCATTTCGCCGTGGCCATCAATGATGACTTCCGCATTGACCGCCAGCGGTCCGTTCTCCCGGACGAGAATCTTATTGGTCTTCGGCGCATGCTCCTCGTTTCCACCGTCCTTGCGGCGGACGGTGATCGCACCGGATGGACAGTTCAGCGCGACCGTGAGGATCTCGTCGGCCGTTGCTCCATCGGCATCGATCCACGGACCCTCGACATTGGCGCGGAACACCGATGGCTCACCCGTCACGCATCGCCGCGCGTGGATGCAGCGCTGGCCGTCGAAGCCGATTGAAATCTTGGCGCCTTCGGTAATTTCCACGGTCATTGCCTAATCCTCGTTCGGTAGCCGTTGAGGCGATAAGATCACGAGGCGCCGGGGCAATCAACGGTTTTTGAGGCAAACGCCGGGACCGACATCGTCGATCGTCACGAACACCACGGCATTCTCTTCGAACGCCCGGCGCAGTTGCGCGCTGGTCGCGCGATGGATGTCATGGCGACGGCCCTCAAAATCGCGGATCGTGCTGCGTGAAACTTCGGCGGCTTCCGCAAGCTCGCTCTGGGTCCAGTCAAGCAGCCCGCGCGCCGCCCGGCATAGTTCCGGCGAAAGAATTGGCGTATTCTGGCCTTGACCCATCGTCCAATGTTACCCATATTGGTCAATATAAGCCATTTATGGCATATATTTTTGAGGATTTCCAGCGCCGGAGTTGCCAATGCCCCACGGAACCCCCTTGATCACGACCATCGTCGCGGGTTTCGTCCTGGCATTCATATTCGGCACGATCGCCAATCGCTTCAAGCTGCCGCCGCTGGTGGGCTACCTGATCGCTGGCATCCTGGTCGGGCCGTATACGCCCGGCTACGTCGCCGACCAGAGCCTCGCGCTCGAGCTCGCCGAGATCGGCGTCATCCTTCTCATGTTCGGCGTCGGCCTGCATTTCTCGCTCAAGGATCTCCTGTCCGTGCGCTTCATCGCGGTGCCCGGCGCGATCGTACAGATCGCCTTCGCGACGCTACTCGGCTGGGCCTTCGGGCAATGGCTCGGCTGGTCGCATGGCGGCAGCCTGGTCTTCGGCTTGGCACTTTCCGTCGCCTCGACCGTCGTGCTGCTCAAGGCGCTGCAGGAGCGGCGCATCGTCGACACCGAGAAGGGCAGGATCGCCGTCGGCTGGCTGATCGTCGAGGACCTCGCCATGGTCCTGGCCCTGGTGCTGATCCCCGCGATCGCAGGCGTAGCCGGCGGCGACAACGCGCCCACCGATCCGCTGGCGCTGAAACTCTCGCAGCTCGCCGGCTTCGATCTCGGCATCACGGGCGTGATCGGCATCACGCTGGTCAAGGTTGCCGCCTTCATCGGCGTCATGCTGGTCTTCGGCCGCAAGCTCATTCCCTGGATCCTGCATCACATCGCCCATACCGGCTCGCGCGAACTCTTCCGGCTCGGTGTGCTGGCAATCGCTCTCGGCGTCGCCTTCGGCGCGGCGCAGCTTTTCGGCGTCTCGCTGGCGCTCGGTGCATTCTTCGCCGGCATGATCCTGTCGGAAAGCCCGCTCAGCCATCGCGCGGCGCAGGAAAGCCTGCCGCTGCGCGATGCCTTCGCGGTGCTGTTCTTCGTCTCCGTGGGCATGCTGTTCGATCCCTTGAGCGTGTTGCGCGATCCGCTTCCCGTGCTGATCACGGTTGCCATCATCGTGTTCGGCAAGTCGGTCGCGGCATTCCTCATCGTCATCGCGTTCCGCAAGTCGATGGGCACCGCGCTCATCATCTCGGCCAGCCTGGCGCAGATCGGCGAATTCTCCTTCATTCTGGCCGAACTCGGCGTCGGCCTCGATCTGTTGCCCAAAGAGGGGCGCGATCTGATCCTCGCAGGCGCCATCATCTCGATCATCCTCAACCCCATCGTCTTCTGGGCCTGCGACTATATCAGGCCATGGCTGGAATCCCGGTTCGCTCGAGAGGAGGCGCCCTCCGGGCCCGGCAAGATCGAGCCCGAGGCCGAGCCCGATGAGGCGCCGGTGCAACTACCGACCGTGCTCACCGGCCACACGATCGTCGTCGGTCATGGCCGGGTCGGCAGCGTGGTGGCGCTGGCTGTGAGGAATGCCGGCAGGCCCCTGCTGGTGATCGAGGATTCGGAAAAACGCACCGAGGGCCTGAGAGAAGAAGGCGTCGAGGTCATCACCGGCAACGCCGTGTCATCCGATATCCTCAAGCTGGCCAATCTCTCCGGGGCCGAGACGATCGTGGTTGCAATTCCCGATGCGTTCGAGGCGGGGCAGGTGACCGAGCAGGCACGCGCCGCCAATCCGTCGATCCGCATCGTCGGCCGCGCGCATTCCGATGACGAGATCGAACACCTCACGCGTTTCGGTGCCGATATCGTCATCATGGGCGAGCGGGAAATTGCCCGCGGCATGGTCGAATATCTCCACGCCCATGCGCCTCCTCCAACCGGCGAGGTGATGGGGCACGCCTGAGCACGGAATATTCGCGCAGGCCTGGGAACGCACCTTTATCGGTTGGATTGTTCGGCCATCGGATATAACCTGTTCACGGCTAGCATTTGGGAGGACACGCGATGGACACCGTATTACCCGGCCCGATCATATCGAGCCGCGACAAGATCGACCATCTCTGTCGGCATTCCGGTTGCGACCGCTGGGGCGCCTGGGGCTATGATGGTGGGGAGGGTGTCACCGGCTGGTGGTGCCTGGAGCATCGTCCCGCGCACGATCCGGTCAAGCCGGAGGTCGAGCAGAACTGGGTGTCGGACGGCAACGAAGGCTGACTAGCAAACCTAACCGTCGTCTTGCGATTGCCACGAGTCGCATGCCTTGGGGATGTTGGCGCTCGTCCAATCCGTCAGCTTGACCGGCTTGAACACAACCTTGATCGGCTGCGGCTTGTCCACGTCCTTGGTCAGCGTGCCCTTGCCGGTCATAAAGTTCACGTCGCACTCGCCTTCCCGCGTTTCGAACGTGTCGTCGGCGAGAAGGCTGTTCCAGGACCATCCCATGGTAAAGCCGGCCACGACGGGCTCGCCATTGCGGTAAATTACAGTCAGGATTTCCGTCCAGTCGTGACTTGCGCCCCATTGATGCGCTGCGGAGATCAGCAATGAACCTGATTTGCTGACCTCAAGGGGCTGGACCCAAGGCACCCGCTCGGGATCGGCGACCTGCTGCTTGATGAAATCGGGCTTTTGCCTCAGGTCGGCGTTTTCTCCACCCTTGCCGAGATAGATATAGAGATCGACACGCTCGTTCTCGCTCAAGCCATAGCGATCCCTCGTCAGTTCGTGGAAATCCGTACGGCCCGGCCCCACCAGCACAAGCGCTGCCTTGTCCGAATTGCCGTCGCGGTCGATATCGAGGCTGGTCTGGTAGAGAACTTCGTTCTTCGTGGCAGCAGCGGCTATGGTGGGAATGGCCGGCATTGCGAGAAGCACCAATGCGATTCGAAAAGCCGTTCTCATGAGGCCTCCCTCGAATGTGGGTTGCATCGGGCCGCTTGGGCAAAATAGACACTTGAAAATGCCCGTATCTCCATTGACGAAAGAGATGATCGATTTATTCGAATGATGACATTGATTGTCATCTATGCGCTACCTATGTCTGGGATAATCGGCGTACCGGTAGAGATTCCTCCGATTTTGGCAACAATTCTCGCTCCTTGTAACCTCATGTAAAAATGGGGTTTTTCGTGTTTTCATACACATGCTGAAATAGTTGCAGATCGGCAACGCAAATCTTTTTCAACGGCGTTACGTGGTCGGCAAAGCATCCGGTTTCGTTGACGGCATGGATCGACGACAGTAGTCCATGGGGCAGGGTTATCGATGGATGCCCTGGCCGGTTTGATTGACTCTCCCATTCTCGACCGGTCTCAATCAACCTTTCGACTTGGAGTACACCATGAACATCAAGAGCCTTCTTCTCGGCTCCGCCGCTGCCCTGGCAGTGGTCTCTGGCGCACAGGCTGCCGACGCTGTTGTCGCTGCTGAGCCGGAACCCATGGAATATGTACGCGTCTGCGACGCTTACGGCACGGGCTTCTTCTACATCCCGGGCACCGAAACCTGCCTCAAGATCGGCGGTCAGCTGCGTTACGAAAAGCGCTTCTCCGACGGCGGCACTCAGAAGTTCGACCGCGACGGTCTGCCGATGTTCAGGACCCGTGCAGATGGCACCCTCAAGCTCGATGCTGATGGCAACCCCATCGCCAAAAACACGAAGGATTCTTACGACAACCACACCCGCGTTCGCGTCAATTTCGATGCAAGGAATGATTCCGAGTGGGGCACTGTCTACAGCTGGATTCGTATCCAAACCGACTCCGTGAACAACGGCGAAAACATCTATGGCGACGGCGATAACAGCTACCTCCGTGCCTACTACTACTTCGGCATCGGTGGTCTCGAATTCGGCAACTACGATAGCCAGTGGGCCAAGTGGATGGGCGATGGCGGCCGTACCGATGACGGTGGCATCTATACTACCGACTTCAACTATCCGGATTCCCGCCAGTATGTGAGCTACTCGGCTGACTTCGGCAACTTCAAGGCCTTCGTCTCGCTCGATAACGACGCTGACGAATTCTACAAGCCGGAAGATCATGACGGCGACGGCGTCGCCGGCAAGCGTGGTCGCCAGTACCTGCCGGATATCTCGGCTGGTGTGTCCGGCACGTTCGGCGACTATTACGCTGCCGCTGCGGTTGCATACGATGAATCCGACGAATCCTTCGCGATCAAGAAGGTTGTTCGTGGCGACATCGGCATGTTCGGCTTCACCGCCATGGGCCTGTATTCGGACAGCTCGGAAAACATCTACTTCGCTTATGACGGCTTCAGCGCCATCATTGGTCTCTCGGCCAAGGTCACCGACACCGTGACCGTCGCGAAGGACATCCAGTGGTTCGACAACGGCGACTGGCGTCTGGTTGGCGATGTCAGCTGGCAGGTTGCCTCGGGCTTCTCGGTCCTGGCTGAAGGTGTGTACTTCAACCCTGACAAGGGCGACGACAGCAAGGCTGGTTTCCTGCGCTTCCAGCGTGACTTCTAGTATCGTCTAATATCGCGTGAGTAGGGCCCGATTGCGGGCCCTACTTATTTGTGCTTGTCCGATCCGTCCAAACGGCCGCCGTCACAGGAACTACCCGGGCTTCACAAGCATTCCTACGGCATGAAAATCGCCTCCTACAATGTCAACGGGATCAATGGACGAATCGACATCCTGTTGCGGTGGCTTGAGGAATCCTCTCCCGATGTGGTCTGCCTTCAGGAACTGAAAGCGCCTGACGACAAATTTCCCGCCCGCGTCCTGGAACGTGCCGGCTATGGCGCCATCTGGCATGGACAGAAGAGCTGGAACGGCGTGGCGATCCTGGCACGCGGCACCGAGCCCGTGCAAACCCGCCGCGGCCTTCCCGGTGATCCCGACGACAGCCATAGCCGCTATGTCGAAGCCGCCGTTTCCGGCATTCTTGTCGGCTGCTTGTACCTTCCAAACGGCAACCCTGCGCCCGGACCTAAATTCGATTACAAGCTCCGTTGGTTCAATCGCCTGCACGCCTACGCGCGCGAATTGCTGGCGCTTGATATCCCGGTCGCCCTGGTCGGCGACTACAACGTGATGCCGGCGGATCTGGATGTCTATGCGCCGGAACGCTGGCGCGATGACGCGTTGTTCCGGCCCGAAGTGCGGGATGCCTACCGCACGCTCCTCGACCAGGGTTGGACCGACGCCATCCGCCATCTAGATCCCGATGCGCGGATCTACACGTTCTGGAAATATCTCCGCAATGCCTTCGCGCGCGATGCGGGACTGCGCATCGATCACTTCCTGCTCGCACCCAAAATCTCGTCACGCCTCGTCTCTGCAGGCGTCGACCGGCATGTCAGGGGGTGGGCGCATGCAAGCGATCATGCACCGGTTTGGATCGAAATTTCAAAGTGAATCCAGCCACCTGCGAACCGTGTTTAAAGTGCGCCGGGTTTCAGGGATGCAGACGGAGGTCTAACGCCGGATATATTCACTTTTCGAAAAGTGAACGGAAAGATGCCGGGGAATTTTATCGGAACAAACATTGTCGGGTGACATTAACACGGCATGGACTTATCGAAATATGGAGAAGACAAATGAAAAAGACACTGTTTGCTACTGCCGCCATCGCCCTTTCTGCAGCCTTTATTCCGGCCGCCCATGCTGATGATGATTCGGCCAAGACGACCGGCGTCGTCGCCGGTGCCGCTACGGGCGCAGTTGTTGCCGGCCCCGTTGGTGCCGTGGTTGGCGGCGCCATGGGCCTGACCACTGGCGCGATTATCGATGATGCCGGAAAGCCGAAAGAGGAAACCGTGATCATCAAGAAGCGCCAGCCCGACGTCGTCATCCAACAGGAGCCTTCGACGGTAATCGTCGATGAGTGACCGGATGAAAGATTGGGTGGGTTGAAGTTCCGCCAAATAAACTGACCCCATGAAGTTGGATGGTTACAGATTGGGAAGAAACGGGCTGGGTTCTGTATTGTACAGGGCTCAGCCCTTTGAGTTCCAGTTTGATGCGGTCGGTGTGGTAATAGTGGATGCAGTTCTTGCAGTCCCCCGGCAGACTGTCGATGCTGTCGAGGTAGTTGGCCTTGTTGCGGTTTTCGAACATGCCGTTCCGCCTGTACGCTCTGTTTGAACGACAGGCTGTGCTTGGCATGCAAACCCCGAGGTTGGCTGCCCACTTTCGGGAGTCAGTTCGAAACGCTGGGCCTTTTCCATGCGGTCAATTGAGATGGATCAGGCTGGATTCTCGCTCGGGATGCCCTTCGGTGGAGGTGCTTTCTGGTAGCGGCTGGCGATCTTTCGCCCGAGGCTGATGCCGGGCTGCTCTATAAAGCGGTAGCAAAGATAGGCGGCCCCATAGGTAATCGGTACGGTGAGGGCCAGTGATGCGAAGAGACGCGGGATCGGTGCCATTTCAGGATATTGGATCGCCAGCCAGCCACACACCGGCAGCATGACAACCAGGTGCAGTAGGTAAACGCCGTAGGAGACGTCACCGATAAAGCGCGCTGGCGCGTTCGACAGGAACCGGTCCAGCACCTCTGTCGGCCATTTGAGGAGCGCCGGCAGGCGGTCCTTGTAGAGAAGCGCGACAAATCCAAGCACGATGGCGATCTTGATAGCGCGATGCAGCGCCGAACGGCCACCGCCGAGCGGCACGAAAATGACGGCCAGCGCACCCGCGATGAGCAGCCATTTCCATTTGCCTTCGGCGCGCAGCGTCATGGCGATCAACATGCCGGCGGCGAAGAGGTGGAACTTCATGGCCAGGATCGAATAGGCGCCGATAACGAAGCCGTTGCGGTCGAGCCAGGCGCCCACGACCGCCATGACGCCCACGAGGAGCGTCATGCCGGCGATTCGGCCGAGCTTCAGCGCAAGGATCATCAGGAACGGAAAGATCGCGTAATATTGCATTTCGAGCCCGATCGACCAATCGGGCAGGGGGGTCTGGAAATTGTGCGTCCAGGTCATGCCGAACAGAAAGCTGACATGCAGCAGGATATTAGTCAGCGATTGATCGAGATAGCGGCTGGCATAGCGTGCCTGCTCTTCGACACCGCCGGACAGGACCGTGGCGGCATCGAGCCTGCTCTGCCAGAGTTCCGGCCCGAAATAGAGCGCGAGCGCCAGGCAGACATAGTAGAGCGGAGCTATGCGAAAGAACCTGCGGATCCAGAAGATCTTCCAGGTATCAGGCTCCATCCACGGTTCTCGCACCTCGCGAGCCTGATAGTGGTAGGTCATCAGGAAGCCGGAGATGATGATGAAGAGCTCGACCGCCATGTCGGGCTGGGCGATGATCTCGATCTTGTAGCCGGTCATGAACATGGCATGGCCGACCAGCACCCACAGCGAGGCATATCCGCGGAGGCCATCGAGAAATGCCAGTTGATGCCGGCTGTCCGCCATTCATTACGCTCCAGTCGCCGCAGTCGGATCGATCAGGCCTTGTTTTCCAGGAACCACCTGTAGACAGCTGCGATGCCGTCCTCGAGTTCGATCGATGGCTGCCAGCCCATGCCGCGCAGCTTGTCGGCGCTCATCAGCTTGCGGGGCGTGCCGTCCGGCTTGGTCAGGTCGTGGACGATCTCGCCCTGGAAGCCGACGGCGTCGCAAACCAGTTGGGTGAGTTCCAGGATCGTAACGTCGTCGCCGGAGCCGATATTGACGTGGCCGGCGGCCGAATAATTCTTCATCAGATGAACGCAGGCGTCGGCGCAATCATCCACATGCAGGAACTCGCGGCGCGGCGTGCCGGTTCCCCAGATGGTGATCGACGGTGCGCGGGCGAGCTTCGCTTCATGCGCCTTGCGGATCAGCGCCGGCATGACATGGCTGGAATTCAAATCGAAATTGTCGCCAGGGCCGTAGAGGTTGGTCGGCATGCCGGAGATGTAGTCGGCGCCATGCTGCTTGCGATAAGCATCCGCAAGCTTGATGCCGGCGATCTTGGCGATCGCATACCATTCGTTGGTCGGCTCCAGCGCGCCCGTCAGCATCGCATCCTCGGTGATCGGCTGGGCTGCGAATTTCGGGTAGATGCAGGACGAGCCGAGGAACATAAGCTTCTCGACACCAACCTTGAACGCGCCGTTGATGATGTTCGCCTCGATCATCAGGTTGTCGTAGAGGAAGTCGGCCGGATAGGTGTCGTTGGCGAGGATGCCTCCGACTTTCGCCGCTGCGAGAAAGACGGCGTCAGGCTTGGCCTTTTCGATCCAGGCCATGGTCGCGGCCTGGTCACGCAGGTCGGCGTCCTGGCGGGAGGCAACCAGCACCTCACAACCTTCGCTATCGAGCCGGCGCATGATCGCCGAACCGACCATGCCGCGATGACCGGCGACCCAGACCCGCTTTCCGGAGAGGGAATACATGGCCTCAGGCTTCCTTCATCACGGTCGCGGTCTGCATGACCTTGAGGTCTTCGTTGACCATTTCGCGGCAAAGATCGCGGACGGAGGTATCGTGCTTCCAGCCGAGCTTCTGATGCGCCTTGGACGGATCGCCGATCAGGAGTTCGACTTCGGTGGGACGGAAATAGCGTGGGTCGATCTCAACGATGACGTCTCCCGACAGTGTGTCGTAACCTTTTTCATCGACGCCGGTACCGCGCCACTCGAGATTGATACCGACATCCTCGAAGGCCCAGGTGATGAACTGGCGCACTTCCGTCGTCTCGCCGGTGGCGAGCACGTAGTCGTCCGGTTCGTCCTGCTGCAGCATCATCCACATGCCGCGCACATATTCCCGCGCATGGCCCCAATCGCGCTTGGCATCGATATTGCCGACATAGAGTTTGTCCTGCTTGCCGAGGCGGATGGCGGCCGCCGCACGCGTGATCTTGCGGGTGACAAAGGTCTCGCCGCGCAGCGGGCTCTCGTGGTTGAACAGGATGCCGTTGGAGGCGTGCAGGCCGTAAGCTTCGCGGTAATTGACCACGATCCAGTAGGAATAAAGTTTCGCCGCTGCATAAGGCGAGCGCGGATAAAAGGGCGTCGTCTCGCGCTGCGGCACTTCCTGCACCAAGCCGTAAAGCTCCGACGTGGAGGCCTGGTAGAAGCGGGTCTTCTTCTCCATCTTCAGGATGCGGATGGCCTCAAGCAGGCGCAACGTGCCGATGCCGTCGGCATTGGCGGTATATTCAGGCGTCTCGAAGGACACGCGCACATGGCTCTGGGCGGCGAGATTGTAGATCTCGTCCGGCTGGGCTTCCTGTACGATGCGGATCAGGTTGGTCGAATCCGTCATGTCTCCGTAATGCAGGATGAACCGCTGATCCTTCTCGTGCGGATCCTGGTAGATGTTCTCGATGCGGCTGGTGTTGAACGACGACGAGCGGCGCTTGATGCCGTGGACGATGTAACCCTTGCTCAGAAGCAGCTCGGCGAGATAGGCGCCATCCTGGCCCGTAATGCCGGTAACAAGGGCTACTTTTCTCTTGTCGTTGCTCAAATGGATTCTCCTGTCGAATGCAATCTCTGGGCTATTTGCCTGCTTGCCTCCGCGCTAGAGGCGGATTGGGGCGGCAAAATGTCGGAAGGCCGGAACACAGCACAACAATTAACCGATCACCCCGGAGGGGACGGACAAAAGCAGAAATTTCCGGAAATTCTGACCCTTCGCTTCTCCTTATCGGAGGACGCGTAAGACTGCAATCGTCCCGCCTTCGACTCGCAAATATGGCTCTGCCCGGCGGAAAACGCACGGGCCGGGAAAAGTTCCCGGCCCTGCCAAGATGCTCAGTGATAACGGCGGATGAGCCCTACGAGCTTGCCCTGAACCTTCACGCGGTCCGGGCCAAAAATGCGGGTTTCGTATGCGGGATTTGCCGCTTCGAGCGCGATCGAGGCGCCTTTCCGGCGAAAGCGCTTGAGGGTCGCTTCCTCGTCATCGACCAGCGCCACGACGATATCGCCGGGACTTGCGGTCGAACCCGTGCGGATAACGACCGTGTCGCCGTCGAGGATACCAGCCTCGATCATCGAGTCGCCCTTGACCTCCAGCGCAAAATGATCACCGCTGCCGATCATGCCGGCGGGCACCGCGATCTCGTGCGTGTTGTTCTGGATCGCCGAGATGGGCACACCCGCCGCGATGCGGCCCATGACTGGAATGGCCACGGAATCAAGCACGTCGTCGTTGGCGGGCCGGGGTTGTGGTGGCGCCTGCGGCTTGCCGAGCGAACCCTCGATGACGCTGGGGGAGAAGCCCCTGGCGGCCGGCTTCACGCTGGGCGAATAGGCCTCGGGCAGCTTGATCACCTCCAGCGCGCGGGCCCGGTTCGGCAGGCGGCGGATGAAGCCGCGCTCCTCCAGTGCCGTGATCAGACGGTGGATGCCGGATTTGGATGCGAGGTCGAGCGCATCCTTCATCTCGTCGAAGGATGGTGGAATGCCCGACTCCTTCATCCGCTCGTGAATGAAGAGAAGCAATTCCTGCTGTTTTCTGGTTAGCATGTTCAAACCCCGGCAGAATCGTGAAACAAATCTGGAACAAACACTATATGTTCCATTTATGTTCTGCAAGGGCTTAATTTTTGCTTATATCTGCATGTGATCATGCGATTTTCGGCGGTGGGACCACAAAAAAAGCAATCTGGTATGAACTGTGGCGCATCGCGCGCGGAAATCTTCAGGATTTGCCTGGCATTGCCGCACGCAATGTATCGTTGATGCGCTCCTGCCAGCCGGGACCTGCTTCCTGGAAATACGCCAGAACATCGCTGTCGATCTTGAGCGAAACCAGTTCCCTGGTGTTGGGCAAGGCCGGCCGCTCGACGGCAGGCGCTGCGGCCGCCTTTTTCGCTGGCTTGAACAATGCTTCAGCGGCATCCATGGCGCTGACGGGTCTGCGGGGTGTGTTGGCCATGGTTTCACTTTCCGTTTATTGATTGCAGGATCTCGACGATCATTTCCGATTAATTCTCTCCCGTCCACCGCATTCGATCACGCGCTATCTTCGGCGGATGCTCGTGGAGCTCACACCTTCTCCGGGTTGGCAAGCACCGGATCGGCACGCAAGCGCTCGGAGGCGAAGTCCACGAATGCGCGGAGGCGGCCGGAGGCGGATCTGCCTTCGGCATGCACGATGTGGATGGGCACGGGTTCCTGTTCGAACTCGGCAAGCACGGTCCTGAGGCGGCCGGCCCTGACATGAGCGGCGACCTGATAGGACTGGAAGCGCGACAGTCCCCAACCGGCGATCGCCGCATCGATGACGGCGTCATTGGTGTTGCAGGTGAGGCGGGTCGAGATCGGCACACGAATCTTGGTTCCCTTGCCGAATTGCCACTCCGTGCCGCCGAAAATGCCGTCGCGGCCGATCAGCCGATGGGATGTCAGGTCCCGCGGAATTCTGGGTTCGCCGTGCCGGTCGAAATAGTCGGGCGATCCGCACACGACCTGCCGGATGAAGCCGACGCGTCGTGCGGTCAGGCCTGAGGAGGGCAGGTGGGCGATGCGGATGGCAACGTCTATACCCTCATCCACGAGATTGGTGACGCGGTCGAGCAGAAGGAACCGCACCTGCACGGCCGGATGGAGATCGAGGAAATCCAGCAGGATCGGCAGGACGTAGAGCCTGCCGAAAAGCACCGGCGCGGTGATGGTAATCGCACCCGCCGGATTGCCGAAACTGCCCGCGGCATTGGCCTCGGCCTCGGCGATTTCAGCGAGGATCCGACGGCAATCGGCGACATAGCCTTCGCCGGCTGCGGTCAGCTTCACCGAGCGGGTGGTGCGAATCAGCAGGCGTGTGCCTATCTCGGCCTCGAGAGACGCAACCGCGCGGGTCACCGCTGGTGCGCTCAGATGCATCGCCTTGGCGGCGGCGGCGAAACCACCGGAATCGACCACTTCAGTGAAAATGCGCATTCCCTGCAAGCGGTCCATATTTTGCTCTATTGTTATTTCGCCTGACGCAACAGTGTAGTTCCATGTTCGCCGATTATCAATTCAGTAAGAAACAATCATATTGAGCTTTCCCAATTATTGGAGGTCAAAATGAAACTCTATAATTTCACGCTCTCGGGCCATTCGCATCGCGCCAGGCTGTTCCTCTCGCTGCTCGGCGTCGATTGCGAGATCATCGATGTCGATCTTGCACAGCGTGCGCACAAATCGCCGGAGTTTTTGGCCCTGAACACACTCGGCCAGGTGCCGGTGCTGGAAGATGAGGGCGTGATCATCGCCGACTCCAATGCGATCCTGGTCTATCTCGCCAAGAAATTCGGCCGTACGGATTGGCTGCCGGAAGATGCCCACAGCGCAGCCGAAGTGCAGCGCTGGCTTTCCGTGGCTGCCGGGCAGCTTGCCCATGGTCCGGCTCAGGCGCGGCTGATCACGGTGTTCAACGCGCCCTACAGGCCGGAAGAAGTTATTCCGCGCGCCCATGCCATACTTGACGTCCTCAACCAGGAGCTTGGGCAGCGCAAATGGATTGCGGGCGGCACCGCGCCCAGCATCGCGGATGTCGCTCTTTACAGCTATGTCGCCCGAGCACCGGAAGGCAATGTGGAATTGGGCGGCTATCAGCACATCCTCGCTTGGCTTGACAGGGTCGAAAACCTGCCGGGCTTCGTGGAATTTCCGCTTGCCTCGGCCGTTCGAGCCGCGTGAGGGCTTTACGATGTTGCAAAATCTCAAAGTCGATAGTCCCTGGCATCCCGGTGAGGTCGCGCTGCAGGCTTCGCTCGGCGTTGCCGAACGGCTGGCCGAGGTCGGCAGGCACGTCATCCGTGACCATCTCATCGAGCAGCATCAGCTGTTCTATCCGCTGCTGCCGATGGCTGTCCTGGCCTCCGTGGACGCTGCCGGCGATGCCTGGGCGACTGTAAGAACAGGCTATCCTGGTTTCATGCAGGCGATCGATGATCGATATCTGCATCTCGATTTGAAGCGTGATCCTCGCGATCCCGCCGATGCGGGAATGGATGACGGAAGGGCAATAGGCATGCTGGGGATCGATCTCGGCACGCGCCGCCGCAACCGGCTCAACGGCGAGGTTGTTCACAGCGACACCGGCCTCAGCGTGCGCGTCGAGCAGAGCTTCGGCAACTGCCCGAAAT
Organism: Rhizobium sp. TH2; assembly: GCF_024707525.1. Classification (NCBI taxonomy): domain Bacteria; kingdom Pseudomonadati; phylum Pseudomonadota; class Alphaproteobacteria; order Hyphomicrobiales; family Rhizobiaceae; genus Rhizobium; species Rhizobium sp. TH2. The sequence continues at coordinate 2,171,262 of NZ_CP062231.1, forward strand.
ATATCCAGCTGCGTGGCGCGTACTATGCCAGTGATCCTACTTTGCCGTCCGAGGTGATTCCGGAGATGGCGGACTCGATGGGCGAGGATGCGCGAAGCTTGGTCCGGCGGGCGGATACGTTCTTCGTTGCCAGCTATGCCGATCTGGCCGATGGTCGTCGTCAGGTCGATGTCTCACATCGCGGCGGCCCGCCGGGCTTCGTCAGGATCGATGGCGATGTGCTTGTCATTCCCGACTATGCCGGCAATCTGTTTTTCAACACGCTGGGCAATATAGCGGTCAATCCGCGCGTGGGCCTCACTTTCGTGGATTTCGAGAGCGGTGGTTTGCTGCAATTGAGCGGCGACGCCTTCATTATGGACCCGGTCGAGACGGCGCTGTTGCCCGGCGCGGAGCGGATGTGGCGCTTCACGCCACGAAAGGTCGTCTGGCGGCCCGGCGTGCTGGCATTGCGTTGGGATTTTCGCGAGTGGTCGCCGAGCCTGGCCAAGATCGTCGGATGATCAACGCAACACGAGCAGGCCCGAGCCGATGATCACGACCGCGCCGATGACGGTGTAGATATCGATCGTTGCGCCGAAGACGAGATAGCCGATCAGGCTGCCCCAGAAGATCTGGCTATACTGGGACGGTGCGACCACCGAAGCCGTTCCAAGCCTGAAGGCGCGAACAAGCAGGATGTTGGCGATGAACTGGCAGAAACCGCCCAGGGCGAAGACAAGGAAAGCATCGAGTGCCACCGGAATGATACTGCCGGTGGAAAGGGCGATCAGGAATGCCACGCCGGCCATGATCACGAGTGGCACGAACGCGAGCGCGAGATCGGATTCGGCGTGATGCACCCGTCTCAGCATCAGCAGCGTGATCGAGAACAGCACGGCCGAGCCGACTGCGGCCGCGTGGCCGAGCCCGAACGAGCCGCCCGCCGGTCGCGTGGCGATGACGACACCGACAAAGCCAAGGACGACGCCTATCGTTGCCAGCACCGACAGCCGTTCGCCTAGAACGAGGAAGGCGAGCAGCGCCACGAAGATCGGGCCGGTAAAGGCAAGAACATAGGCATCGGCGAGTGGGATCAACGAGATGGAGTAGTAGAACATCGCGGTGTTGGTCGCGAGAATCAGCCCGCGGGTGATCACGAAACGGGGATATATCGGGATAAGCCGGCGTGGATTGCGCGTGACGATGCAGAAGAGCGCCATGAAGACACAGGCCATGCCGGAAACCATGAAAATGGTTTGCGACAGCGGATGGCCTTCGCTCTGCAGCTTCACCACGGTGTCGGAGCCGACGAATATGCCGTAGGAAGCGGTGGCGATCGCCGCGGCTTTGATATTGTCGGAGTTAAGACGCATGCGGGAGAAATCCGGACGGCCGGAAGGCCGAAACTAAGAGAATCGTTATCGCAACGATATCGATTCCGGCGAGCCCGCGCGAGGGTTGCGCGACTACACTGCCGTTCAGTTACATGCCGGAACCGAAGACTTTCCCGCGTCGGCGCATCGGAGGGGTTTCACGGCCTATCCGCGCGAGATCGCCAAGCGTCGTATCGTCGTCCTCGTTGAAAATCGCGCGCGGCATGCCGACTCTCGATCCGAGCCGTGCGATCGGGGGTTCGCCGAGGTCCGGTGAGCGCGATCTCTTTTTCGACGCCGACAGTCTTGCCAGGGGACGATCGGGAGCGATGGAATTGTGCTCACGCATCACGGAAGTCCTTCCGGTTCGGACCGCTGGTTTTCGGCTGCTTGTTTGGAGACCAGTCACGATGGTGGCGTGGCGGCGCTGGATCGGCGGAGGCTTCGCCGGCACCGGGATCGATCTTGTCGCGGTGCCGGTCGCTTTCGAGCGGATCGGCGAGCAGGCCGCCCACACCCGGATCGCCAGCGATCGCGCGGTTGTGATTGTCATTGGCTGGCTTGATATTCATAACGCAATCCTCGTTGTGACCTGTTAAGTCACAGGAGGAGGGATTGTTCCGGTGTTGAGTGTCGGCGTACCCGTGTCCCCCCGAATTCCATGACGATCTCCTGTTTGCTGCCAGATTTCTGATGGACACCGCGGACATGGTATTTGACGATGGCTACGCCTCGTAGAGAAGCAACCACTGTGTGGCAGGCATTTCGAATTCTTGGAAAAGCTGGGCGCTTGCCCGGAATTTGCAGCGATCGCCTTCGGCGATGAGAGGGAAGTCCAGATTCTGCTCTCCAACCTGACGGCCCGGCCCTTCGAATAGATTTGCCAACATCCTCCGGCACCGCCATGCTGTTGCAAAGTGACGGAGCGTTTGGTTTGTTGACGAACGTCGGTAGCTCAGTCGATGTCCCGGGTTATGGAGTAGTGCTGCTGCTACCCCAATCAACGCATAGGGGGCGGTTTCACCTTCCCGTCTTGCGTCGCCTAGCGGCGGATCGAGCAATAAGGAACATCAGTGGAACTGGCGGATCATCGCGGGTACCCCAAAGCACCTCCCCAGCTGGTTGTCTTCTTGCTGCGGAACGGTGTGTTCGCTGCATCGGGCCAAGTATTTATACAGCGGTTCAATAAACGCCTGGGGTCTCAAATAGCTCCACGTGAATTACACCTGATCGCTGTGTAACCGTTATGTAACCGTAACGTACTTCTGCACCCGCGCAATTTCTAGCTCTTGTCCGTTGCGGAGAAAACTTCCGGGCGCATTCCCCTATGTGGTCCTGGCGGATCAGACGTTCTCCGACAACCTGAGGAGACAAGGATGAGCCGCGAAGACCTGGAAGCGCCAGAGGCGCAACATTCGCTCAGTATCAATCGTCGAAACCTCCTGCTAGGCGGCACCATTCTGGCCGCAACCGCAGCAGCAGGCAGTGGTGTCCTCCCGGGCACCGCTAAAGCGCAGGATGCCGCGAAACCGCCGTCGAAAACACCCAATATCCTTGTCATCTTCGGCGACGACATCGGTATCCCGCAGATCAGCGCCTATACGATGGGCCTGATGGGGTATCGTACGCCCAACATCGATCGCATCGCCAAGGAAGGCGCGATTTTCACCGATGCCTATGGACAGCAGAGCTGCACGGCTGGCCGCGCCAGCTTCATTCTGGGCCAGGAGCCGTTCCGGACCGGTCTGCTGACGATCGGCATGCCAGGTGATCCGCACGGCATCCAGGACTGGATGCCGACCATCGCCGATGTGATGAAGACCAAGGGCTATGCCACCGGCCAGTTCGGCAAGAACCATCTCGGCGACCGCGACGAGCACCTGCCGACCAACCATGGCTTCGACGAGTTCTTCGGCAATCTCTACCATCTCAATGCCGAGGAAGAGCCCGAAGGCTACTTCTATCCCAAGGATGCGGAGTTCAAGCAGAAGTATGGTCCGCGCGGCGTCATCAAGTCGACCGCCGACGGCAAGATCGAGGATACCGGCGCGCTGAACACCAAGCGCATGCCGACGGTCGACGAGGAATTCCTCGGCGCCGCCAAGGATTTCATCGATCGCCAGGCCAAGGCGGACAAGCCGTTCTTCGTCTGGTTCAATTCCACGCGCATGCATGTCTTCACCCACCTGAAGAAGGAATCGATGGGCAAGACCGGTATGGGCATCCACGCCGACGGCATGGTCGAGCATGACGGCCATGTCGGCGAATTGCTCAAGCAGCTCGATGATCTCGGCATCGCCGACGACACGATCGTGCTCTACACCACTGACAACGGCGCGGAAATCGCGCTGTGGCCGGATGGCGCCATGACCATGTTCCACGGCGAGAAGGGCACGACTTGGGAAGGCGGCTTCCGCATTCCGATGATGATCCGCTGGCCGGGCGTGGTAAAGCCGGGCACCGAGATCAATGACCCGGTCACCCTTATGGACTGGCTGCCCACTTTCGCCACCGCCGTCGGCGTTCCCGATGTCAAAGAGCAGATGAAGACGGGTTTCCAGGGCGCGAAGAAGACCTTCAAGGTGCATCTCGACGGCTACGACCTGACGGGGCTCCTGAAGGGCGAGACGGAGAAGCCGCCGCGGGACGTGGTCTACTATTTCGATCAGGGCGGCAACCTGAACGCAATCCGCTGGAACGACTGGAAGCTCAGCTTCGCCACGTCCCACGGCAATATCGCGACCGGCACGCGCGAGGTTTCGGCCTGGGCACTGATCGCCAACCTGCGCATGGATCCCTATGAAAAGGGCCTCGAGGAGGGCGGCGGAGCCGTTGACTTCCTCGCCCGCAACATGTGGCTGCTGGTGCCGATCCAGGACAAGATCAAGCAACTGTTCGCTGACTTCGATCAGTATCCGTCCCAGTCCGGCAGTTCGCTCAACGCGGGCGGCATCAATTACGGTTGGATGCAGCAGCAGGCGGCACTCAAGAAGCTTGGCGAGCTCGAGCAACGCCTGATGCCGCAATAGCGGCCTCAGTCGGGAGGGCGTGTACCTGCGCTCTCCCGCCCTTATCGCACGGCTGTTCGGCGCGGTCACTTCGAGCCGGGAAGCTTTGCCGCCGGACGCACGCCGTCAATGCCTGTTCCAACCGCTTCCATGCCGAGGCTGCCCAATGAGCATACGTGACGACATACTCGCACTCGGCAAACGCATGGGTAAGTCCATTATCGGGCAGGAGGAGATGATCGAGCGGCTTATCCTCGGCCTTTTGGCCAATGGCCATCTCCTGGTCGAGGGCCTGCCCGGTCTCGCCAAGACCCGCGCCATCAAGGCGCTGGCGAAGAACCTCGATGCCGAACTCTCCCGTATCCAGTTCACCCCCGACCTGCTGCCCGCTGACATCACCGGCTCCGACATCTATTACAGCGAGGGCGGCAAGGGCGAATTCAAGTTCCAGCAGGGTCCGGTTTTTGCCAACCTCATTCTCGCCGACGAAGTGAATCGCGCACCGGCCAAGGTGCAGGCGGCGCTGCTCGAGGCGATGGAAGAGCGACAGGTCACGGTCGGCGGCAACAGCTACAAGCTGCCCGACCTCTTCATGGTGATGGCGACCCAGAATCCGGTCGAGCAAGAGGGTACCTATCCGCTACCAGAAGCGCAGCTCGACCGTTTCCTGATGCATGTCGAGGTGACCTATCCGTCGGAGGAGGACGAACGGAAGGTCATGCTGCTGGTGCGCGGCGAGGAGCAGGCTGCGCCAGATCCGGCGACTCCAGCCCCGGCAACTCCGGCTCCGGCGGGGGCCGATCCGGCGAAGCCGGATGCTGCGACGAAAACGGAGGCACAGAAACTCGATCCTGCCGTCGTCTTCCAGGCGCGCAAGGAAATCACCGCGATCAAGGTCTCCGAAGCGGTCGAGAAATATATCGTGTCGCTGGTCTTTGCGACCCGCTATCCCGACAGGCTCGACAAGGATCTCGCCAAGCTGCTGCAGGTCGGCGTCAGCCCGCGCGGCGTGATCGGCGCCGACAAGGTCTCGCGCGCCTATGCCTGGCTCAAGGGTCGCGACTATGTCACGCCCGACGATGTGAAGGCCATCATCAACGATGTCATGCGCCATCGCCTGATCTTGTCCTATGAAGCGCATGCATCCAACACGACACCGGACCAGGTGATCGATCGGATCGTGGATCTGGTCGCGGTTTCATGAGGACGGCCCATGGTCGCCGAGATCAAAGACGATAAGCTGGCTGAGGGAAAGCGGGGTGCCTACGTTTCGACGCAGGATCTCGTCGCGCTCGAAGGTGCGGCCCGCAATCTGAGCTTCGTCGCCAAACGCCCGGTGCAGCAGATGCTGGCCGGACGGATGGCCTCGAGCATCCGCGGCCGCGGCCTTATTTTCGAAGAGGTGCGTGAGTACCTGCCCGGCGACGATATCCGTTCGATCGACTGGCGGGTGACGGCGCGCACCGGCAAGCCGGCCGTCCGCGTCTACGACGAGGAGAAGGAGCGGCCCGCCTTGATCGTCGTCGACCAGCGCGCCAACATGTTCTTTGGCAGCAAGCTCAACATGAAATCGGTCGCGGCGGCCGAGGCGGCGGCGATGTGCGCCTGGCGCATCCTCGGCTCGGGCGACCGGGTTGGCGGGATCGTGTTCAACGATACCGAGATGACCGACGCCAAGCCGCATCGCAGCCGGCCTGCGGTCATCGGGCTCTGCGACAAGATCGCGAGCTTCAACCAGGCGCTGAACGTGGACCTGCCGGAGGAACGCGGCCTCGGCGCGCTCGACCGTGCCCTGACGCTTGTAGCAAATCTTGCCCATCACGATCACCTGATCGTCGTCGTCAGCGATTTCGACGGGCACGGCCCCGCCACGCGCGACCTGATGCTGCGGCTCGCCGTCGCCAATGACGTCGTCGCGGTGCTCGTCTACGATCCGTTCCTGCTCAGCCTGCCGACGACGGGCAACATGGTCATCAGCGGCGGTCGCACCCAGGCGGAGCTTTCGTTCCGCGACACGAGTGTCCAGAAGGCGATTGGCGACTTTGCCCGCCAGCGCGGCCGTGATCTCCGAGCCTGGCAGCGCGAGCTCGGCTTGCCGATGCTGCCGCTGTCCTCCGCCGAGGAAACCGCCCCGCAGCTTCGCAGCCTGCTCGAGCAGGCGGCGTGGCAACAGCGGAGGCGATGATGGAATCCGACGGCATGGTCGATACCTCCACCGAAGCAGCATTGAAGTCGTTGAACGACATTGTCGTGCCTCCACCTATCTCTTATATCCCGCAAACCTGGGGCTGGGCGGCGCTTGCTGTGATCTTCGCCATGCTTCTCGCACTCGGTCTATGGCGATGGATCCGCCGCTGGCAGGCAAACCGATATCGCCGCGAGGCGCTGGCGGAACTGGAAACGCTGTCCGAACACGGCATGATGCAGAATGGGCCGGCGCGTTTTGACCAGGAACTGGCTGAGCTTCTCAAACGTACGGCACTTGCGGCTTGGCCGCGAGAGGAGGTCGCCAAATTGAGCGGTAGCGACTGGGCCGCGTTCCTCAAGCGGCATGGAACAGGAGGCGACGTACTGGCCGGGCTGGTCGATGAGCGCGAGTATCGAACCGACATTGCGCCAACAACGGACGAGCGCGCCCGCCTGGTCGAAGCTGCCAGAAGGTGGATCGAGGATCATCATGTATCAGCTTGACCTGCCATGGCTCCTCATATTGTTGCCGCTGCCGTTGCTCGTCTGGTGGGGCTTGCCGCCGCACAGAGAAGAATCCGCGTCGGTGCGACTTCCGTTTTTTCGAGAGGTCACCGAGGCCTCGGGCATAGCACCCGGCACGGGCTCGCTGGTTAGAAGGCGATCCCTGATCCAGATGATCTTCGTCGTCGTCGGATGGAGCCTGCTCGTCCTTGCGCTGGCGCGGCCGCAATATGTCGAACCGCCGCTCGAAAAGACCGAACCGCAACGTGACCTGATGCTGTCGATGGACCTCTCCCAATCGATGGACACGAAGGATTTCCCCGGTGTCGGAGGCCAGGTCGAGACTCGCATAGCCGCAGTCCGCAGGGTAGTGGCCGATTTCGTCGCAAAACGCTCCGGCGACCGCATCGGCCTCATCGCATTCGGCGACGCGCCCTATCCCCTGGTGCCTTTCACGATGGATCATCGCACGGTCCAAGCGATGATTTCCGGCACGGTTCCCGGCATGGCGGGGCCGCGCACCGCATTGGGCGACTCCATCGGTCTTTCCATCAAGATGTTCGATAAATCCGCGGCCCCGGACAAGGTCCTGATCCTGCTGACCGATGGCAATGATACCGCCAGCAAGATGCCGCCAGACAAGGCCGCCGACATAGCCAAGCAGAAGGGCATCACCATACATGCGGTTGGCATCGGCGACGAGAAGGCGACTGGCGAGAACCATCTCGATACGAAAAACCTGCAGGCAATCGCGGACAAGACGGGCGGCCGCTTCTTCCTTGGCAATGACCAGAAGGGACTCGCGGATATCTACGCGACGCTCGACAGCATCACGCCGGCCAATCAGAAAGTGCTTTCCTGGCGACCGCGCATCGAACTCTACCCCTATCCTCTCGGCGCAGCTGTCGTGCTTGCAATCCTGTTCATAATAATCAACCGGTTTGCGGCGAACATGCGCTTGCAGTCCGTTCCATCGCGTCAGGCCACCGCGGAGGCTACGACATGATCTGGGATTTCCACTTCCTCAGGCCATGGTGGCTGCTCGGCCTCATCTTCGTTGCGGCACTCATAATCATCGGATCGCGGCACAATGATATCCGCTCGCGCTGGCGTGACATGATCGCACCGCATCTGCTTGACCATCTCGTGATCGGCGGAACGCAGGACAGCCACTTTCGCCCCTACCATCTCGCCGCGTTGCTGATTGCGATCGGCTCGATCGCGGTTGCCGGCCCTACCTGGCAGAGGGAGCGCCCTCCGTTTGTCGCCGACAACGCGACCTTGGTCGTCGCCGTCGACCTGTCGCCCACCATGGATGCGGTCGATGTCACACCCTCGAGACTCGAACGCATCAAACTGAAGATCCACGACGTCGTCGAGCAGCGCAAAGGCGCACGCACTGCACTGATCGCCTATTCCGGCTCGGCGCATATGGTGCTGCCGCTCACGGACGACGCGGGACTCATCGACACCTATGTCGATGCGTTGGAGACACGCATCATGCCGAATGAAGGGCGATCGATGGCCCAAGCCCTGACGCTCGCGGGAAAGATCCTTGCCGATGGCGGAGAACCGGGCACCATTCTCGTGTTCACCGATACAGTCGACGACAGCGCGTTCGCTGCGCTGAAGACAAGCGGCAGGAATGGTGTCATCGTCCTCGGTGTCGGCACACCGGAAGGAGGGCCCGTGAAAACCCCGGATGGGGGGTTCCAAAGCGATAGCAGCGGCGCCCGCCTCTTCCCGAAGCTGGACGTCGCAAGCTTCAACCGGCTGAAACGTGAGAGCAGTGCGGATGTCGCGACCATCAGCTCGGACGATCGTGATATTGGGTGGATCGGAGAACGCATCCAGACGCATTTTCAACAACAGATCGCAGAGGGCGACAGCCGATGGAAGGACATGGGCTGGTGGCTTATGCTTCTCCTGATACCACTCGCCGCGTTGTTCTTCCGGAAGGGATGGGTGATCCGATGGGCTGGCATGATCTTGGCCGCCCATCTGGCCATGTCGGTGGACAATGCTCGAGCCGCGGACTGGAACGTAGTCGACGCGTTCCTGACCCCCGATCAGCAGGGCCGGCGGGCTTTTGACAGCGGTGATTTTGCGGGCGCGGCAGCGCTGTTCCATGATCAGATGTGGCGGGGCACTTCCTTCTATCGTGCCGGCAAATACGCCGAATCCATCGACGCCTTCGCACAAGTGCAAAGTGCGGACAGCGACTTCAACCAGGGGAACGCGCTGCTGTTTCTCAAGAAGTATGACGAGGCGATCGCGTCCTATTCGCGTGCGCTCAGCAAGCGGAAGGAATGGCACGAGGCGAAGGCTAACCTGGCAATTGCGCAGGAACTCGCAAGGAAGGAAAAGGAAAACGAGGAAGAGGATCCGCAGGACCCGAACGACAAACCTGACCAGATCCAGTTCGACGACAAGGGCAAGAAGGGCAAGGTCGGCACCGTCGAACTCGGCCAGCAGACCTCCGAACTCTGGATGAAGAACATTGTCGTGAGCCCGACCGATCTCCTTGCCCGCAAATTCTCGATCGAAGCCAAGGGAGCGAAAAAATGACGGCGTTGCGTTTCGCCGCCCTGTTGCTTTTCAGCTTTCCGGCCGCGCTCCACGCTGCCGAACCTTTCGCGCGTTCCGAGGTGCTGACAAAAGGAAAGATCGTGGCGGGCCAGCAGATCGAGATCGCGATCGATGTCTATGTCCCCAGCTTCTTCAAGGCCGCGCCGGAGTTTCCGCTTTTCACTCTTGAGGATGCGATCGTGTCACTGCCGGACCAGCGCTCGAGCAACATGGTGGAATCGGTCGGTGACGACGAATTTTCCGGCATTCGCAAGAGTTACATGGTGATGGCGGAGCAACCGGGCGACTTCCGCTTGCCCAGTATCACCATCCCCGTTGCTTACGCGAATGACGACGGAGTCACGATAGAGAGCATCGTAACCCTGCCCACTGTCGAGTTCGCCGTGGGCGCCGCACCGGGTGATTGGGAGGGCCAAATTCCATTTGTATCCAGCGACGTGGTGATCGATCAGCAACTCGACCGGGACCCTTCAACATTGAAAACAGGCGATGCATTGGTGCGACTGATCACCATCCGCGCCGACGATACCCAGCCCATGATGATCCCCGTGCCGGAATTTGCACAACCGCCCGGCATCAAGATTTATCGCGCGGATCCAGAACTCCGGACGGCAGGCTCGGACGATGACGCTCCGAACGCCGCACAACGAGTCGAATCCGTCACTTACGTTGCGGAGAAAGCCGGGGAGATCATTCTTCCTCCCGTCGATGTGAGATGGTTCGATCCCACATCCGGCAAGATTGAAGTTGCGGAAGCCCCCGCGATCAAGATCGTGGCGACGGAAAACCCGGCGTCGGCGCAGATCATTCCCGCTGGAACGGCGCCTACGGCAGATCGCGAGGCGAACCGCCGGGAGGTCAACAGAATGCTTCTATCGACGGCTCTGCGTGGGCTGCTTGCACTTTTACTGTTCGTTCCCGCCTACTATCTGGTCGAGCGCCTCAGGTTGGGTTGGGAGAAGGCAGGTCGCCGTCGAGCGGAATCCGAGTCTGCCTATTTCCACAAAGTCGAGACTGCGCTTTCAGGCAAGGAGCCTCTGCTTGCTTGGCGCGCGCTCGACGCCTGGGTCGTGCGGCTTGGTTTTCGCTCGATATCTGATTGGGCTGCGCGGTTTCCCAACGGCGAATTACACGCAGCGCTGGCAAGATTCGAGGAAGCCCTGTTCGGGGGCGGCGAGCATCCGCAATATGCCCAGGCGATGGCCCAACTTGCCCGCCACCTGCCGGCGGCGCGCCACGCCGCCAATCTGAATCTTAGGCATGCAGCTAAGGCCGGTGGCGTCTTGCCGCCTCTAAACCCATGAGAAACAAGCTGACATTACAATCTCTCGAGTAGACGATCGCAATCAAGTTCCCAGTTGTGGTGCCTCAGCGAAAACCAATTATGGACGGTCCAGTGGAAAATCGATCAAAAGTACATGCTATGCCTGAAAGCCGTTCCTCCGCGGAACGCGACCTCGTCTGGATTCCCGGCGGTACATTCCTGATGGGATCCAATGATCACTATCCTGAAGAAGCCCCGGCACATTCGGTGTCGGTCGATGGCTTTTGGATTGACGTGGCCCCGGTAACCAACAGGCAGTTCGCGGACTTCGTCCAAGCGACCGGACATGTTACCCTCGCCGAAAAGGTCCCAAATGCTGAAGACTATCCCGGCGCCCTACCCGAAATGTTGCGGGCCGGATCGCTGGTGTTCACGGCTCCCAAGCTCGCGATCAGGTCCAACGACATCCGTCAATGGTGGTCATTCAAATTCGGGGCGGACTGGCGTCATCCGCTGGGACCGCGCAGCGACATCAGGGGCAAGCTTGATCATCCCGTCATCCATGTCGCCTATGCGGACGCGCTGGCCTATGCCGGATGGGCGGGCATGGACCTGCCCACCGAGGCGGAATGGGAATTTGCCGCGCGGGGTGGACTGGACGGCGCCCAGTTTGCCTGGGGCGAAGAATTCACCCCCGGTGGCGAGCGCTTTGCAAATACCTGGCTGGGGACCTTTCCGCATCTGAGCTTGAAGCCGCAGGGCACCGAGCGCACGTCAGCCGTGAGAAGTTTTCCGCCCAACGGCTATGGCCTCTACGACATGATCGGCAATGTCTGGGAATGGACCAGCGATTACTGGTCGACGCGCCATCCCGAGCCGGCGGCAAAGTCCTGTTGCATTCCGAGCAATCCGCGCGGCGGCCCGGCGGAGGCGAGCTACGATCCGCGACTTCCGGATATCCGCATCACTCGCCGCGTGCTGAAGGGCGGCTCGCATTTGTGCGCACCAAACTACTGCAGGCGCTACCGACCGGCGGCCCGCCATGCAGAACCCGACGATACTTCCACCAGCCATGTCGGCTTTCGTTGTGTGCGAAGGACGAATAACCAGCTTTAGAGGAGGCCGCAATGCCGCGACACCACCGCGTTTCCAATTGTTTCTCGACTCTTCTCGTTATCGCGATGCTTCTGCTGACATCGACGATGGCGGCCGCCCAACAGGTGCTTCCATCTTGGAGGGACGGATCGACAAGACAGGCGATCGTCGATTTCGTCCAAGCCGTGACTCACGAGGGCGGACCGAAATTCGTGGCTGTCGAGGATCGCATCGCCGTCTTCGATAATGACGGCACCTTATGGACCGAGCACCCGGTCTATTTTCAGTTTGCTTTCATACTCGACCGTGTCAAGGCGCTCGCCCCCCAGCATCCCGAATGGAAGGAAAACGAGCCTTTCAAATCCGTCCTCGCCGGTGACATGAAAGGGTTGGCCGCGAGCGGAGAGAAGGGCATCGTCGAACTCGCGATGGAAACACATGGCGGCATGACCACCGATGAATTCAACGCCATTGTCACCGACTGGTTCGCCAGCGCGCGCCACCCGAAATTCAAGCGGCCCTATTCCGAACTGACCTTCGTGCCGATGCGCGAACTTCTCGATTACCTGCGCGCCAACGGCTTCAAGACTTACATCGTTTCGGGGGGTGGCGTCGAATTCATGCGACCGATGACCGAGAAAATGTACGGCATACCACCCGAACAGGTGATCGGCAGCCGAATCGCGACGAAGTACATGTTGAAAGACGACAAGCCGATCCTGATGCGCGAGCCCAAGGTCGATTTCGTCGATGATGGCCCAGGCAAGCCGGTCGGCATCAATGCCATCATTGGCCGCCGTCCGATTTTCGTCGCCGGTAATTCGGACGGCGACTACGAAATGCTGCGGTGGGCCACGGCAGGCGATGGGCCAAGGCTGGGTGTCATCGTCCACCACACCGATGAGGTAAGAGAATACGCCTACGATCGCGAGACGCATTTCGGCAAGCTCGACAAGGCCATGACCGAAGCCAGTGAGCGCGGTTGGATCCTCATCGACATGAAAAATGATTGGAGCAAGGTCTATGACGCACTACCATGAGTTCGGACCTCATACGCGATAGCAATTGTGAGCGACGTTCGTCCTTGGCCTGCCTGGCATAGGAGGCGAGCGCCGCTGCCTTGTCGGCCCACGCTTGGCATCCGTCCATCCTGTCCAATTCTCTGATCGCGAGACAGGACTTCGAGATAGTTCAACGGCAGTGACGCGTGCTGTCGAAGTAGGGTATGTTGTCTCTCACGTCGGCCTCCTTCGTTTGAAGGGTGCCGTGCCACTCCAATGGTAGGAGGCTCAATTGTCTCGGAATTAATCATGCCCTTCGGGCAAAGCGGCATCAAGCGAGGCCAGGGTTACGGATATTCACGAGAGTATTGGCGGATGGGGTGGGATTCGAACCCACGGTACGGTTTCCCGCACGCCGGTTTTCAAGACCGGTTCCTTAAACCACTCGGACACCCATCCGTGAGCGGCAGCTTTTAGCAGTTTTCGAAACGGCGTCAACGATGAAGGTTGTCCAATGGAAAAGGCGGCCGCGGGACCGCCTTCACCAAACTTCCATCATTGCCGACCGGCAATCAGCAATAGCGCTTCTTGACGACCTCACCCCAGGCGTTGACGCGCTTCTTGACGACGCAACCGCTGCCGATGACGACGCGGGGCGAGTAGACACGGACACGCGGCCTGACGACGACGACGGCGGCCGGGCGGCGCCAGCCGGACTTGTACTTGATCACAACGCCGGCATCGGCTGATGTCGCGAGGGAAGCGGTAGCGATAAGGGCGGCAATGCCGCCGGCAATCAGTTTCTTCATTTCTGCTCTCCGGAATGGCCCTTGGGGCTCGTGGTGTGCGGCCACTTCACACCCTCTTGCTTAACGGAAGATGAATGAACACCAATATTCCGATCGCCGGAGCGGCTTCGGCCCGACGAGCCGCGCCCGGCGCGAAGTTAACTCTTCGCAAACCATAGTTTGCGAAACACAGCGCAATCCACGGAAATCGTTCGCAATTCCGCCCCGTTATTGGCATGGTTTCAGGCGACGTGGTTAATGATGACGACGTTCGGGCGCGATTTGCCGGGACGGGTGTCTAATAATAAGAAATTCAGTGGCGCAGAGCGTGATGGCGTTATCAGGGGATGATCGATTCTGGGGCAGGGCGTCCAGGTTTCTGGCCTTTGCGGTCGTCTGCGCGACAGTGGCGTCTTGCGCCTCGACCAAGGATCACACGACCGTCCGCAAGAAGCGTTCGAAGGAATATTTCGCCGAAAGCGAATATGGCGTCAAGGCATCGCCACGCGTCCATTACGGCCGCAATGTGCCCAAGGGCGGCGGGCGCGACATCACCGGCAAGCCCTACAAGGTCAAGGGCAAGTGGTACGTTCCCAAGGAAGACAGGCGATATGACAAGATGGGGCTTGCGTCATGGTACGGCTCGGCCTTTCACGGGCGCCTGACTGCCAATGGCGAGATCTACGATCAGTATGGTCTCTCGGCAGCCCACCCGACATTCCCGCTGCCGAGCTATGCGCGCGTCACCAATCTCGAAAACGGCGATTCCGTCGTGGTCCGGGTCAATGACCGCGGCCCCTATCATCCCGGACGGATCATCGATCTCTCCGACAAGGCCGCCGAGCTGCTCGAAGTGCAGAACAAGGGCACGGCCAAGGTCCGCGTTCAGTATGTCGGCCGCGCCAGGATGGACGGCAAGGACATGCCGTTCCTGATGGCGTCCTTCGTGCGTAAGGGTGAACGGCTCAAGCGCTTCAATCCAGGTGGAGAGATCGCGACCGGCGTCATGGTGGCGTCGAACGAGAAGCGCGTCAGGATACCGAAGGACACGCACGCGGATGATGGCGTCGATTACAGCGCGACCACCACCGCACTGGTGGACAGCCCAAAGAGCGCCGTTGTCGCGAGCTTCGACGTGATGGAGCAATATGCGGAACTGCCGGAATTCGGCCCCATCCCGCGCGAGCGGCCGATGAACTACGAGCCGAATAACGGCGCGCTTTCGGCTTATGCCGAAATGCCGTTCGAGACGTCTTCGAGCCCGTTCGACAAGGTGCTGACCGCCAGGGGCAAGCTCGACGCCGAAGGCATCCGCGCCTCGGTCAAGCGCCGCAAGAACACGATGTTCTGAACCGTCGCGGTCTTGTAGCAAAAAGACTTTCGATCCATTATGAACGCGTCTGCAATAGACCGGAATCGATAGTGCGGCGTTACAACAAATTGATAGCTACGCTTTGCGCGGTGTTTCTGGCACTGGCCGCACCTTCGTATGCCCAGCAGGCCGCCCCGTTCGATTCAAAGGCGCGGCAAATCTATCTGATCGAGGAATCGACGGGAACGGTGCTTTTTTCCCGTGGCGAGGACGAGCTGTTTCCGCCGGCCTCGCTGATGAAGCTGATGACGGCCGAATATGTCTTCAGCGAAATCAAGGCAGGCAAGATCTCGGAGAATACCGAATACAAGGTATCCGAATATGCCTGGCGGACAGGTGGCGCGCTGTCGCGCACGTCGACCATGTTCGCGGCGCTCAATTCCAATATCAGGGTCATCGATCTCCTGCAGGGCGTGATCGTCCAGCTTGCCAATGACGGTTGCATCATTCTCGCCGAGGGCATGGCGGGATCGGAGGAGAAGTTCGCAGAGGCGTTGACAGCGCGGGCGCGGGCGATCGGGCTTGAGAAATCGGTCTTCGTCAATTCGAACGGCCTGCCCAATCCCGGAAACAAGATGACGATGCGGGAACTGGTGCTGCTGGCGCGTCACATCCGGATTGAATATCCGCAATATTTCAAGCTCTACTCGCAAGACGCCTTCGAGTGGAACAAGATCTTCCAGCGCAACAAGAATACGCTCATCCAGCAGAATGTCGGCATCGACGGCATGGCGACCGGCTTTGCTGAGGACTACGGCTTTGCAGTTCTGGCAACGATCCAGCGCAACGGCACCAGGCTGTTTCTCGCCATGGGCGGGCTGAAGTCGGACAAGGAACGCAACGAAGAGACCAAGCGCGTGCTGGAATGGGGGCTGACCTCTTTCCACAAGCAGATCGTGTTCAAGGCCGGCGAGACCATCGCGGACGCGCCGGTCTTCGGTGGCGATGCCAGCCATGTTGCCCTGAAAGCGATTTCCGATATCGATATTTTCGTGCCGGTGGACAACGCGGACAGAATTCGGGCAAGAATCGCCTATAGATGGCCGCTGAAGGCGCCGGTGAAAAGCGGCCAGCAGGTCGGTTCGCTGATCATCTCGCTCGGCGAACGTGCGGTCCGCACCATGCCCGTCTATGCGTCGAGCGATATCGGAACCGGCACGCTGACCAGCAAGGCTTACGACGGCTTGAAGGAGCTACTTTTCTTCTGGCTTTGAGGCTCCGGCTCATTACATTGTGCGACAGGACGAGTGAACGGGAATTTTCGGTGCGGCGACAGGGTCTATTCGTGACATTCGAGGGCGGGGAGGGTACCGGCAAGAGTACCCAGATCCGGCTCCTCGCCGACCGTCTCCGGCGCAAGGGGATCGACGTGCTGGTGACGCGCGAGCCCGGTGGTTCGCCGGGCGCTGAAGCGATACGGCACGTCATCCTGTCGGGTGCGGCCGAGGAATATGGCACCCGCATGGAGGCGGTGCTGTTCGCAGCCGCCCGCAACGACCACGTCGAGGAGATCATCCGGCCAGCGCTGAAGAGCGGCGCGGTGGTGTTGTGCGACCGTTTCATGGATTCCTCCCGGGTCTACCAGGGGATCACCGGCAATCTGGAGCCGGCCTTCGTGCAAAATCTCGAACGGATCGCCGTCAACGGCGTCACGCCCGATTGCACCATTATTCTGGATATCCCGGCCGCAGACGGGCTGAAGCGAGCCAGGCTGCGCGCCGGAGAGTCCGGCCAGGAGCAGGTTCTCGACCGCTTCGAGCGGGAAGAACTCGACACGCATGAGAAGCGCCGCGAGGCGTTCCTCGATATCGCTGCGGCCGACCCCTTGCGCTGCCGGGTGGTGGACGCCGGCGGTACGCCCGAGGAGATCGCAGAGAAGGTCTTCACCGTCGTCGAGCCGCTGCTTCCCATCCAGTCTTCGCGGGTCCGGGAGACCGGAAGCGCGTGAGTGCGGAAACGGAAACCACGCTTCTCGACGGGGCGATCTCGCCGGCCGAGAATACGCGCCTGTTCGGCCACACAGAAGCCGAGGACTTCCTTGCCCAGTCCTATCGCTCCGGCAAGGGGCATCATGCCGTCTTGATCGAAGGCCCCGAGGGGATCGGCAAGGCAACGCTTGCCTTCCGCTTCGCCAACCATGTGCTGAAATATCCGATTGCGACGGAAGCGCCGGAGACGATCTCGGATCCCGATCCCCAGGCGCCTGCTTTCCGGCAGATCGCGGCCGGCGCGTCACACAATCTGCTGCATCTCGCGCGGCCGGTGGATGCGAAATCAGGCAAACTCAAGACGGCGATCACCGTCGATGAAGTGAGGCGCGCCGGGAAATTCTTCGGCCAGACATCGGGAACCGAAAGCTGGCGGATCGTGGTCATCGATACGGCCGACGAACTCAACCGCAGCGCCGCCAATGCCATCCTCAAGATCCTCGAGGAGCCGCCGAAGCGGTCGATGTTCATGGTTCTATCGCATGCACCGGGCAAGCTCCTGCCGACCATCCGCTCGCGCTGCATGCCGCTGGTATTGAGGCCACTTGCCGAGGATGATCTAAAGCAGGCGCTCGGCCATCTCGGCCTGTCGATCGCTCCGCAACTGGAGCGTAAGGCGCTCGATGCCGCCGGCGGCAGCGTCGCGCAGGCGATCAAGCTGGTGAATTATGGAGGGCTCGAAATCATCGAGGCCTTCGATTCGGTGCTCGCGGCGCGCGGACCGCAGCAGCGCAAGGCGATCCACAAGCTCGCGGATGCGGTGGCGGCGAAGGGAAATGACACGCTCTACGGCTTTTTCATCGACCATGCCACGCAGCATATCTCATCCCACGCCCGGCAGGCTGCCGTGGCAGGTGATATCAACCGCGCGTTTCAGCTATCGGAACTGCATTCATCGCTCACGGAGCGGGTCAACACCGCCGATGCCTATAATCTGGAGCGCAAGCAGACGGTGATCAGCCTGATCGGCGATCTTGCCGAGAAACTATGATGTCACCAGCTTGAGCGCGACGAGCGCCAGCGTGCAGGCGAGGATGGGCCGGATCACGCGATCGGGCATTTTCGGCGCCAGATGGCTGCCGATGATGATACCCGGGATCGAGCCGATCAACAGCGAGATGAGCAGCACCCAATCGATCTCGCCGATCGCCCAGTAGCCCAGGCCTCCGACCAGCGTCAGCGGCACTGCGTGGACGATATCCGAGCCGACGACGTCGCGGATTTCAAGCCGCGGATAGAGCATCAGCAGCGCCGTCACGCCCAGCGCACCGGCGCCCACAGACGTGAGTGTCACCATGGCGCCCAGCAGAAGGCCCAATATGAATGTCGCGACGACGATGGTGCGCGGCTCGACGGGCTTGTGATGGCGGCGGTAATTCGCCACCCAATCCACGATCTGCTTGCGAAAGAGCAGCAGGAACGCCGTCAGGAACAGCATCCAGCCGAGTGCATTGGTGAGGAACGAGACGGCGCCAAGGCTTTTGCGGTCAACGCCCGACATCAGATAGAGCGTGATCAGCGCGGCGGGGATACTGCCGAGCGCCAACATGCCGACGATCTTCCAATTGACGGTCTTGTTGCGATTGTGGACGGCCGTACCGGCCGACTTGGTGATCGCGGCATAGAGCAGATCGGTGCCGACCGCGGTTGCCGGATGGACATTGAAGAAAAGCACAAGCAACGGCGTCATCAGCGATCCGCCGCCGACGCCCGTCACACCCACCAGAATTCCAACCAGAAGCCCCGAGATAGAATAGAGCGGGTTCAACGAGCTCAATAAATCCAAAATGCGATCCCCTGACAGACCAGCGAAGGGCGATATAGGGCAGGGGTCGGCAAGTCAAGCGACGCAGGCCTCGTGGATTGTTGCAGCTGTGGATGGCGCAACGCAGCAGAAATCGCCGGCGCCGGCAAAGTTGATGTTTCCCCGCGCGGAAACATGCGGTAGAAGCCGCCTCACAACCGTTCCGCATCAAGGCTTCCCAAGCGAATGAAAGACACCTCGCCCTTCTATATCACGACCGCGATCTCCTACCCCAACGGACGTCCGCATATCGGGCACGCCTATGAACTGATCGCGACCGATGCGCTGGCACGCTTCCAGCGGCTCGACGGGCGCGAGGTGCTGTTCCTGACAGGGACCGACGAGCATGGCCAGAAGATGCAGCAGACGGCGAAGGCTGCGGGGATCACGCCGATCGAGCTTGCCGACCGCAATGCCGCCGAATTTGAAAGCATGACGACGCTGCTCAATGCCTCGAACGACGATTTCATTCGTACCACGCAGCCGCGCCACTACGCGTCCGTCAAGGATCTCTGGATCAGGATGGCCGACGCGGGCGACATCTACAAGGACAGCTATGCCGGCTGGTATTCGGTGCGCGACGAGGCCTATTACCAGGAAGAAGAGACCGAAGTGCGCGATGACGGCGTGCGCTACGGGCCGCAAGGTACGCCCGTCGAATGGGTCGAGGAGGAAAGCTATTTCTTCCGACTCTCGAACTATCAGCAGAAACTGCTCGACTATTACGAGAGCCATCCGGATTTCATCGGGCCGGATGAGCGCCGCAACGAGGTGCTGTCCTTCGTGAAATCAGGTCTCAAGGACCTGTCGATCTCGCGCACGACGTTCGACTGGGGTATCCCGGTGCCGAATGAGACCAAGCACGTCATGTATGTCTGGGTCGATGCGCTGACCAATTACATTACCGGTGCAGGCTATCCCAACACGGACGATCCGCGCTGGAAATTCTGGCCGGCGACGCACATCATCGGCAAGGACATCATCCGCTTCCACGCAGTCTACTGGCCGGCCTTCCTGATGTCGGCGGGCCTCCCGCTGCCGAAGCGCGTCTTCGCCCACGGCTTCCTGCTCAACAAGGGCGAGAAGATGTCGAAGTCGGTCGGCAATGTCGTCGATCCCTTTGATCTCGTAAAGCATTTCGGCGTCGATCAGGTCCGGCACTTCTTCCTGCGCGAGGTACCTTTCGGCCAGGACGGCTCTTATTCCGAGGAAGCGATCGCCAACCGGATCAATGCCGATCTCGCCGACAATATCGGCAACCTGGCACAGCGCTCGCTGTCAATGATCGCCAAGAATCTCGAGGGCGTGCTGCCGGCGCCCGGGCCGCTGACCGATGAGGATAGAGCGATCATTGCATCCGCCGATGTCGTCATCAACGCCTGCCGCACCGAGATGGACAGGCAGCAGATCCACAAGGTGAGCCAGCAGATATTCGCGCTGTCGTCGGAAGCCAACGGCTATTTTGCCGCGCAGGCGCCCTGGGCGCTGGCGAAGAGCGGTGACGTGGCGCGCATGGCGACCGTGCTTTACGTTACGATAGAGGTCGTGCGCCAGATTGGCATCCTGCTGCAGCCGTTCGTCCCAGCGTCTGCGTCCAAGCTGCTGGATCAGTTGAAGATTCCGACAGAACAACGGAATTTCGCGCATCTCGGCGAGGCCGGGCGGCTTGCGGGCGGCATCACGCTCGACAAGCCCGAGCCGGTCTTCCCGAAGTATTATCCGCCCAAGGAGTAGCGGCCGGAATGCTGATCGATACCCATTGCCATCTCGATTTCAAGGATTTCGCCGAAGAGCGCGACGAGATCATCCAGCGTGCGCTCGATGCGGGCGTCAAGCAGATGATCACCATCTCGACTCGCGTCGCGAAATTCGACCAAATCAAGGCGCTGGCGGAGAGCTATGAGCAGGTTTTCTGCTCGGTTGGTGTCCATCCCAACAATGCGCATGAAGAGCCCGATATCACAACCGAGGAACTTGTCGAGCTGTCGCAACATCCGAAATGCGTGGCGATCGGCGAGGCCGGGCTCGATTATTTCTACGACTATGCACCGCCGGAAATACAGGCCAGGGGCCTTCGCCGGCATGCCGCTGCTGCCCGCATCACCGGCCTGCCGCTGGTGATCCATGCCCGCGCCGCCGACGACGACATGATCTCGATTCTGAGGGATGAGGCAGCCAATGGCGCATTTCCATTCCTGCTCCATTGTTTCTCGTCGGGCGCCGAACTGGCGCGAGTCGGCGTCGAACTCGGCGGCTACGTCTCGTTCTCGGGCATCCTGACCTTCCCGAAATCCGACGATATCCGCGAGATCGCCAAGTCCGTGCCGCGTGACAGGTTGCTCGTGGAGACCGACGCGCCCTATCTGGCGCCGAAGAAATGGCGGGGAAAGCGCAACGAACCCTCCTATGTCGTCAACACGGCGCAAGTCCTGGCCGAGACGATAGGCGTGAGCGAGGACGAGATCGCCGACATCACGACTGAAAACGCCTTCCGATGCTTCTCGAAGATGCCGAGGCTGGCTGCCTGATGGGAAAACGCCGCTTCACCATCCTGGGCTGCGGTTCTTCTCCCGGCGTGCCGCGGATCACCGGCGACTGGGGCGATTGCGATCCGTCCAATCCGAAAAACCGCCGCACGCGGGCGTCGGTCCTGGTCGAGCAATTCGACGACGATGGCAACAAGACCTCGGTCGTTGTCGATACGGGGCCGGATTTCCGCAGCCAGATGATTGCGGTCGGCGCGACCGATCTTCATGCCGTGGTGCTGACCCATGCCCATGCCGACCACCTGCACGGCATCGATGACATCAGATCCTTCGTCTACAAGAACCAGCATCGCATGCCGGTCTGGGCCGACAAGCTGACCATGGAGCGGGTGTTCGAAGGCTTCCGCTACTGTTTTGAAACGCCGGAGGGGAGTTCGTATCCGCCGATCAGCCGGGCGCAGATCATCAACGATATCAACGGTATGTTCGAAGTCGAGGGACCGGGCGGAGCGGTTCCTTTCCTGCCGATCTACCAGCATCACGGCGACAGCCATTCGCTCGGCTTCCGCATCGGCAACATAGCCTATTGCACCGATGTCAGCGATTTCCCGGCCTTCAGCCTGCCGAGGCTCGAGAGCCTCGACGTGCTGGTCATCGACTGCCTGCAATACCGGCGGCACCCCAGCCATCTGTCGCTCGAACAGGCGATGGAATGGATCGCACGGATCAAGCCCAAGAAGGCAATCCTGACCCATATGCACATTCCGCTCGACTACGAGACGGTGCGGCTTGCCACGCCCCATCATATCGAGCCGGCTTATGACGGAATGATCATTGAAGCTGCGTACTGACTGGTCTTAGTTTGAGTTGGCAGCCATCAGCTTTCGGGTCGGCTTCTGCGCAAGATACAGGATGTAATCGTCCGCAGCATCAGCCAATGCCATTGCCGCTTCCGGTTCCCGCCAGCCTGCGCTCACTGCTTGCAGAATGAGATCGCGCGCCGCACTCGAGAAGATGTGCCTGGCGTTATGTTCCCGTCTCGGATCGAGCGGTGAATATGTCGGTGCTTCTAGGTTCATAAGCAAACTCTGACATATATGCAGTTTCCTGCAAGCTTTGACGGAAAATTAACCTTACTTCTCTGCCTTTCGGCGTCGGATGTTCCACAATGGAACGCGGAGAGCGTCGAGCTTATTCGCTCGACGAACCACATTGGCTCATACCCTGTGCTCAAGGGAACAAATCGGCACGTTTGGATTGCGCCGATGCCTGAGGGAACGACTCAGGGACAACTTGACGATCGTCTAGAAATAGACCTTAAGCGCCTCGCGGATCGCCTTGAGCGGCTCCGGGCTCATGTCGCGTGCGAACCGCTTGCCGGTGATCATCTTGTAGGCCTGGATATAGACGTCAGACGTCTGCTCGATCAGTTCTGCGGGAATTTCAGGAATGTCGTCTTTGTAAGGGTCGCAGCGTTCCACGACCCAGGAACGGATGAAGTCCTTGTCGAAGCTCCGCGGCCGTTTGCCTGAGGCAAAGGCCGAGTCATAGCTCTCGGCGATCCAGAAACGGCTTGAATCCGGCGTGTGGATTTCATCGGCGAGAATGATGTTGCCCTGCTCGTCGGTACCAAATTCGTATTTCGTGTCCGCAAGTATCAGGCCGTTTTTCGCACTGAGTTCCTGTCCGCGCTTGAACAGGTCGAGCGCATAGCGTGAGACGGTTTCCCACTGATCTGGCGTCAGGAGCTTCTGGTCGAGGATTTCCGCCGGCGACAGCGGTTCATCATGACCGCCGTCAAATGCCTTGCTGGTTGGCGTGATGATCGCCTCGGGGAGTTTTTCATTGTCTCGCATGCCGTCCGGCAGGCTGACGCCATACATCGAGCGCGCGCCGGCCTTGTATTTGGTCAGGATCGACGTCGATGTCGTGCCGGCGAGGTAGCCGCGGACGACGATCTCGACGGGCAGGATATCCAGCCGCTTGCCGATGACGACATTGGGATGCGGGTAGGCGATGACGTGATTGGGGCAGATGTCGCCGGTCTTCTCGAACCAATGGCGCGCCGTCTGCGTCAGCACCGCGCCCTTGAAAGGGATGGCCGCCAGGATGCGATCGAAGGCGCTGATGCGGTCGGTGGCGATGATGATGCGGCTGCCATCGGCCAGGTCGTAATTCTCGCGGACCTTGCCCTTGTAGCGGTTCGGCAGTTCGGGAATGAAAGCATCGTCGAGCACGGGGAGGGACGCCATGGCAACTGACCTTTTCGATGTCGCTGATGGGCGCGGTAAACCAGCGCTGGCGGGAAAGGTCAAGGGCGCCGCAACCCTAAACAGGAACTGATCGGCGAAAATCGCCGGTCAGTGGGTCTGCAGGGTCTTCGGACGATAAATGCCGCTGGTGTCTGGACTGAAATTCAGCATCACTGCGGGATGGCGCAGCGGATCGCCGCTCTCATCAGGCAATAGGTTCTGCTCGGAGACGTAAGCGACATAGGCCGACTCGGCATTCTCCGCATAGAGGTGATAGAAAGGCTGGTCCTTCGACGGGCGCACCTCCGCGGGAATGGAATTCCACCATTCCTCGGTATTGGCAAATTCCGGATCCACGTCGAATATCACGCCGCGGAACGGAAATACCCGATGCCGAACCACCTGTCCGATCTGATATTTTGCAAAACGTTCACGCATAACAACACCTCAAACCATTTGACATTACATTTGGTATGAATTTACCAATTTTCAAGGCGTTAGTAGCGGGCTCGACCTGCTCACAATAGCGTGTCATGACGGGAATCGGAACGGCCGAATGCAGAAAACCGCCGCATTACCCGTTATCTTCTACGGCTGACACTTCAGCCAGGACAGCACAGAGGGTTCACGCGTGGTCAATCAATGGGGTCGGGATGGCAATTCTTCATCCTCCGGTTCTCAATCGTCGGGTGGCGCGGGCATTCTCATCGCCGCCGTGATCGCACTGCTGATCGGCGCTGGCGGCGGCTATGGTGCCGGCCGGTTCCTCAGTGGCGCTTCGGCGGGCGATCTGGCATCACGCGACCAGACGATCAGCGAACTCCGGCAGCAGGTTTTAAAGCTCCGGGAAAAGACCAGCGGTGACCAGACTTCGGATACCGTGTTGCGCTCGAAGGTCGAGGAACTCCAGGATCAGGTCGCGGCGCTGAACAAGGCCAATGATACACTCAAGAGATTCAACGACGAGCAGTCGAGCCAAGTCAGCGCCGACGTCCAGGCGGAGATCGACGCGCTCAAGAAGACGATCGACGAGGCCGGCGACCTTCGAGGCCAGTTGACCCGTGCGCGCAGATCGCTGAAGGTCTCGGAACTGCAGCTCATCGAACTCGAGGGCACAGTCAAAAGCCAGCAGGACGAAATCAAGAAGCTGCGCAGCGACCTCGGCAAGGCGGCCAGCCAGGGCAATGACGGTAACAAGGCGCTGAGCGACCAGATCAAGACGCTGGAATCCGCACTCCACGGCGCCCGCCAGCAGGCTTCCACCGTGCCCGACCTCAAGAAGCGGATCGCTGAGATCGAGGACGACCTAGCACAGAAGGCCGCCGACGTGAGTGCCGCCCGCAAGAAGGCCGCCGATCTCGACAAGCAGGTCGCTGACCTTAAGACAAGGCTCGACAAGGCACGCGCCGATGCCGCAGCCAACAGCAGTGGCGCAGACGATCAGCTCAAGCGCCTCCAGGCCGAACGGGACAAGTTGCAGACCGCGCTCGACGATGCCAAGAAGCAGCTTGCCGCAGCTGGAGAAAGCTCAAGTGAAGCCGAAGGCCTGCGCAAGGATCTTGCGGCGGCCGAGGAACAGCTCGCCAGCAAGGATACCGAGATTTCGTCGCTGAAGGCACAGACGGAAGAGCTGAAAGACGCTGTTTCGGACGCCAAAGGCAAGGCGATGTCGATCGATTCGCAGCGGATACTGCTCGGGATGAACCTAAGCGCGATGCGCACCGAAAAGGAAAAGCTCGAAACCGAGAATGCCGGCTTGCGCGCCGCGATCGCCAAGTTGCAAGTGAAACCGGTTGAAGACAAGCCGGCGGATGATACCAACGGCAGTGACGAGAACGACACATCAGGCAAGCGGGATTCCGATGCGGTGCGCAATGCGCTCGCCGACATGCCCGGCTTCAGCCGCCTGACGCCGGACAAGCAGGGCGACCTTGCGGCACGACTGGAAAGCGGCGAATGCGTCGCCGATGCGCTCAAGGCCTCGCTCGGCCGCGTGCCTGCCATTGCGCTGAGAAACCTGATACGCGATCTTGGCAGCAGATGCTGAAATGGATTGGAGAGGACCGATGCTGAAGAAACTGGGCCTGGCACTTTCGCTATTGATGATGTTCTGCCTGCCGGCGGGTTCCGCCGAACTGGAGAAGAACATCATGACCGGCGGTGCCAAGGGCACCTACATCAAGATCGGCCGCGATATTGCCGGACTGGGCAAGGCGTGCGGACAGACGCTCAACGTGGTGGAGAGCGCCGGCTCGCTCGAAAACTTCATCGGCGTGCGCAACCGCAAGAACACCCAGTTCGGCATCGTCCAGAACGACGTGCTCGAATATCTCAAGACCTTTGAGGCCAACGATCCCGAGATCCAGACCGCAGTTCGCGGCGTGCGCATCATGTTCCCGCTCTATAATGAAGAAGTGCATGTGCTGGCCAAGACCGACATCAAGAGCATGGCCGATCTCTCCGGCCGCAAGGTCGCGATCGGCGTCAAGGATTCCGGCACCTATCTCACGGCAACGCTGATGCTTGATATCCTGCAGATCAAGGATGTGCAGAAGGTCGAGGTCAATCCTGATAAGGCGCTGCCGCAACTGGAATCGGGTGACATCGACGCCTTTTTCTACGTCGCCGGTGCGCCCGCGTCGCTCTTCCAGAGTGATACCATCGATGGGACGAAATTCCATCTAGTGCCGATTACCGAGGCACCGCTGCTGGCGACCTATATTCCCGCGAAGATCGATGCCGGAACCTATACCTTTCAAAAGGAGGCAGTGGATGTCGTCGCGGTCAAAGCCGTGATGATGACCTTCGACTACGACAAGAAGCGCAACGCCTATCAACGTGAATCCTGCAAGGCGGTAGCCGACTTCTCGAACTACATCATCAGCAACCTCGACAAGCTGCAGGCAACCGGCCACCCGAAGTGGCAGACAGTCGATCTGAGCGCCTTGCCGCCGGGCTGGAAGGTTGGTGTCTGCGTGAAGGAAGGCCTCGCGGCCAATTATAAGCCGACCTGCACGACACCAGCCGCAACGCCCACAAGCGATGACGAAAGTGGCGAGAACGACGATTATCTGAAGCTGCTCAAGGAGCGGCTGAAGAAGCAGTAGGCGAGGCGATCATGCGCTCTGGATTTCTTGTCGCACTCGTTAGCGCCGTGATGGCTGTTGCGCCCCTTCAGGCAATCGCGGGCGACTGGAGCCGTTACGACAACGTGCGCTTTGCCTATGCGATCGACATACCGCCGGACTTTTCCGAAGTGGCGGAGGCCGAAAACAGTGACGGCGGCGTCTCTGCAAGTGCGGATGGCAAGGCGGAACTGCGTGTCTGGGGCGGATATCTCGTCGATAGCGATTTCAAGTCCGAGATAGCGGGACGCGTCCAGTCGGACACATCTGAAGGCTGGGCGATTTCCTACGATCGTCGGACGGGCACCAATGCCAGCTGGTCTGGCAGCAAAAGCGGCCGTGTTTTCTATGCTCGTTCAATGAAGGGTTGTGATGACGCGGCAATCTACTTCCGGCTCGAATATGATCGAGCTGACCTTGACGCGTATCACGGCATCGTCGGAAGACTGGTCAAATCCTTGCACGCGACGTGCTGAATGAGCGCGATCGGACAGGAAGAAGGATAATAAAGGCATTGCAGGCACCCCTGATCCAAACCGAACGATTGCTGCTCCGGCCTTATCGGCTGGAGGATTATCCGCATCTTTTGGCGCTCTATGATACCGACCGAGCCGCCTTCATTGGCGGCAGGCTGTCGCCACGGCAGGTGTGGGATGCGTTCATGAACTGCATCGGGCAATGGACGATATTCGGCTTTGGAGGCTGGGCGGTCGAGGAGACAGCCTCCGGTTCAATCGTCGGCGAGGTCGCTGTCACCCATCCTGTCGACTTTCCGGAGATCGAGCTCGGCTGGCTGCTGTTCGACGGTTTCGAGGGCAGGGGATATGCCTACGAGGCTGCTGTAGCCGCGAGACATTGGGCTTTCTCCGAAGCCGGGTTATCGACGCTGGTGTCCTATGTCGATCCCGACAATATCCGCTCGGCCCGCCTGGCGGAGCGGCTTGGCGCGACAGTCGATCCGGATGCGCTGACGCCAAATGGCGATGCTTGCCTCGTCTACCGGCACAACTGCGGCTGGTCCTAAATCCCGAGCGCTTCCAGCCGGCGCTCGACAAAGCGCTTTTCGGCCGGTGAATGGGTGAGCGCCAGGGCGTCGAGATAGGCCGATCTTGCCTCCGCTCGCCTGTCGAGGCGACGCAGGAAATCTGCGCGCGTGAGATGGGCATAGCGGTAGGCCACGAGATCGCTACGCGCCATCAGCGCATCGGCCAGTGCCAGCCCGGTATCCGGCCCGTCGCGCATCCCAATCGCAATGGCGCGGTTCAGTTCGCTTATCGGGCCGGGATCGGCAATCTCCAGGAGATCGTACCAGCGGACAATCGCGTTCCAATCGGTCGAACGGCCGTCGATCGTGGCGCCATGCTCGGCGGCGATGGCACCCTGTAGGGTGTAGGTCGAAAAGGGCGGGTGCCGGATTGCAGATTGAACCAGTCCGCTGCCTTCCGCGATCTCGCCCGCGTTCCACAGCGAACGGTCCTGCTCGTCGAGCGGTGTCAGATTGCCTTCAACATCCAGGCGTCCCGCCCGGCGCGCGTGCTGGAGGAGCATCAGGCCGAGCAGCCCATCGATATCGGGATTTGACAAATGCTCAGCGAGCAGTCGCGCCAGCCTGATCGCTTCCTCGCAGAGTTCGGCGCGCAGGATGTCCTTGCCGCCCCCAGCGGCGTAGCCTTCGGAGAAGACGAGGTAGATGACTCGTAATACCGTATCGAGGCGCGCATCCATCTCTGATTTTGCAGGCACTTCATAGGGCAGGGACAGAGCCTTGATGCGGCCCTTGGCGCGGACGATGCGCTGTGCAATCGTCGGCGCCCTGGTCATGAATGCCGCCGCAATCGCTTCTGTCGTCAAGCCACAGACCTCGTGCAAGCAGAGCGCCGTCTGCTGATCCGGCGGCAGGGCGGGATGGCAGCAGGTGAAGATCAGCCGCAGTATGTCGTCCTGCACGAGATCAGGATCGGGCGGGCCTTCGTCATCCTCTTCCATCATCCGCGTGATCTCCGGCTCGAGTTCACGGAAGCGTGCGCGCCTGCGAAGCATGTCGATGGTCCTGAAACGGCCGGCGGAAACCAGCCATGATCGCGGATTGGCGGGCACGCCTTCCCGAGGCCATTGCGCAGCGGCCGCTAGAAACGCCATCTGCACCGCCTCCTCGGCAAGCTCGAAGCTGCCGAGAAGGCGAATGAGCGTCGCGCGCACCTGGGCCGCTTCGTTGCGGTAGATTTGCTCGATCGCGTGCATCGCTCAGGCGTGAACCGGCACGGGGTAGATCGGACGCAGCTCGATCTGGCCGTACTTCGCCAGCGGAATGCCGGCGGCGATGCCGATCGCCTCGTTCATGTCGCGCGCCTCGACCAGCACGAAGCCGGCCATCTGCTCCTTGGCCTCCGAGAACGGTCCGTCGCTCATCGACATTTCCCCATTGCGGACCTTGACGACGAGGCCGCTTTCCGGTGGCTCCAACCCGTGCCCGGTGAGCAACTGGCCGCGCTCCATCAATTCGGCATCATAGGCGAGATTGCTTTTTTCGAGTTCGACGATCTCATCCTTCGACATGCGCGGGAAGAGGTCGTAATCGATATGGACAATGCAAAGGTACTTCATGGCGCCTCTTCCCATCACTTACCGGGATCCGGGATTTCGTAGACGGGACGGACTTCGATCGTACCGTATTTGGCAAGCGGAATGCCGGCGGCGACCTTCACTGCTTCCTCCATGTCACGGGCGTTGATGAGGATAAAGCCGCCCATCTGCTCCTTGGCCTCGGCATAGGGGCCGTCGGTGACCGACATCTGGCCATTGCGCACCTTCACGAGCGAGGCGGAGGACGGCGATTGCAAAGCCTCGGCGTGAATATAGTGGCCATTGGCCATCAAAGCCTCGTCATAGCCGAGCGAATTGCGATCGAGATCGCGCTTCTCGTCAGGGTTCATCTTGTCGAGAATGGAACCGTCAAAATGTACGACACAAAGGTATTTCATGATCTGTCTCCAGGTTGGACATCCATAGTCGCACCGGCTCGACACAATTCGACACGACGGATCAAAAAAATCCAGCCGGAAAAACAAAACCGGCGGGAGAGGGCTCCCGCCGGCTGCTTATCGCATGATCCGTTCGCTGATCAGACGGAATAGTACATGTCGAACTCGACCGGATGCGGCGTCATTTCGAAACGCATCACCTCGGCCATCTTGAGCTCAATGTAGCTGTCGATCTGGTCGTCGTCGAAGACGCCGCCGGCGGTCAGGAACTTGCGGTCCTTGTCGAGGCTTTCGAGCGCTTCGCGCAGCGAGCCGCACACCGTCGGAATCTTCTTCAGTTCCTTCGGCGGCAGGTCGTAGAGATCCTTGTCCATGGCCTTGCCCGGATGGATTTTGTTCTTGATGCCATCGATGCCGGCCATGAGCATGGCGGCAAAGCCGAGATAGGGGTTCTGGGCCGGATCGGGGAAGCGGACTTCGACGCGCTTGGCCTTCGGCGAGGAGCCGAACGGGATGCGGCACGAAGCCGAGCGATTGCGGGCCGAATAGGCGAGCAGGACCGGCGCTTCATAGCCCGGCACCAGGCGCTTGTAGGAATTGGTGCTGGGATTGGTGAACGCGTTGATCGCCTTGGCATGCTTGATGACGCCGCCGATATAATAGAGGCAGGTCTCGGAAAGGCCGGCATATTCGTCGCCGGCAAAGGTGGGCTTGCCGTCCTTCCAGATCGACTGGTGCACATGCATGCCCGAACCATTGTCGCCGAAGACGGGCTTGGGCATGAAGGTCGCGGTCTTGCCATAGGCATTGGCGACCTGGTGGACCACATACTTGTAGATCTGCATCTGGTCGGCACTCTTCACCAGCGTCGCGAACTTGACACCCAGTTCATGCTGGGCGGCCGCCACTTCGTGATGCTGCTTTTCGACGACCACGCCCATTTCGGCCATGACTGTCAGCATTTCGGAACGCATGTCCTGCAGGCTGTCGATCGGCGGAACCGGGAAATAGCCGCCCTTGACGCGCGGGCGGTGGCCGAGATTGCCTGAATCGTAATCCGTGTCGTCATTCTCCGGCAGTTCCGAGGAGTCGAGCTTGAAGCCGGTATTGTAGGGTGTGGCCTTGTATTTGACGTCGTCGAAGACGAAGAATTCGGGCTCGGGGCCGACGAAGACCGTGTCGCCGATGCCGGATGCCTTCAAATAGGCTTCCGCCTTCTTGGCCGTGCCGCGGGGGTCGCGATTATAGGCCTCGCCGGAAATCGGATCGAGAATATCGCAGAGCACGACCATGGTCGACTGGGCGAAGAACGGGTCCATATGCGCTGTCGTCGGGTCGGGCATCAACACCATGTCGGATTCGTTGATGGCCTTCCAGCCGCCGATGGACGAGCCGTCGAACATCACGCCATCGGCGAACATGTCCTCATCGACGGCCACTACATCCATGGTGACGTGCTGCAGCTTGCCCTTGGGGTCGGTGAAGCGGAGGTCGACGAATTTCACGTCGTTGTCCTTGATCTGCTTCAGAATATCTTTCGCGGTCGTCATGTAGCTCTTCCCTATTGATATGACGATGGTCCGCCCAAACGCGGATTATGCGTGTGGGCGATCAGATGGCGTCGACACCGGTCTCGCCGGTACGGATGCGGACAACTTCCTCCACATTGGAGACGAAGATCTTGCCGTCCCCGATACGTCCTGTCTGTGCTGCGTTGCGGATCGCATCAATGACACGTTCCACGTTCTCATCCGCAAGCACGACCTCCACCTTCACCTTGGGCAGGAAATCGACGACATATTCAGCACCACGATAGAGTTCCGTGTGGCCTTTCTGACGTCCGAAACCCTTGGCCTCGGTGACTGTGATGCCTTGCAAACCGACTTCCTGAAGGGCTTCCTTCACTTCGTCGAGCTTGAAGGGCTTGATGATCGCTTCGATCTTTTTCATGAGGAAATTTCTCTCCGCTTCTCCCGTTTCCGCAGGTCTGGCCCGCCGCGCCACATCATGCATATTACATGCCAGCATGAGCAGCAATTTCGATTTTTCGCCAGAAAACTACCGAATGGGCGTGATCTTGCGCGTTTCTGAGCAAAAAACCAGACGAAAATCACGCCAAACAGGAGAAATTTCGCCGCAAATCGAGAAATTCGTCTCGGTTATGAAATGTAGCAGGATTCGCCAACCGTCGATCAGTGCAAACTTTGTGCATTTGCTTATTTTTCAACCATTTGCATTTTTTGAAAGGTCGGGGCAGACTCCCGATACCGGGGAGATCAAGCGTGAGATTCCCCATCGTCTGCTGAAAATATATGCAAACGGGACCGCATAATGCTGATCGAGCCTGAAAGCGTCCGAGAGATCGACGCTGCCTGCATTCAATCTGGAATACCGGGTTTCCGGCTGATGACGGCGGCGGGGCTTGCGGTGGCTGCTTCTGCCTTGCGGCATTTTCCCGGCGCGAGGCGCTTCGCGGTGCTGGCCGGGCCGGGCAACAATGGTGGCGACGCCTATATCGCGGCGGGCGCGCTGAGAAACGCTGGCGCGGAGATCGAGGTCTTTCAGTTGCCGTCTCGTCGGCCATCGACGGACGACGCGGCACGAGCACTGGCAGAATGCGGTGTCGTCGCGCAATCCATGAACGCATTCGAATCGACGGAAGGAGACATCGTCATCGACGGCGTCTTTGGCGCCGGTCTTTCACGCGACGTTCCGTCTGAACTGGCGACACTAATCGCGAAGATCAAGCTACTGCGGATACCAGTTCTCGCAGTCGACCTTCCCAGCGGGATCGATGGTCGAACGGGGCAAGTGCTCGGTGCGGCGTTCAAAGCCGATGTCACCGTCACCTTCATGGCATTGAAGCCCGGCATGCTGCTGCTTCCGGGCCGCGAGCATTGCGGGCAGGTCGAGATTGCCGAAATCGGCGTGCCAAAGCGGCTGATCGAAGCGCATCGATCGACGGTGCATGTCAACGGCCCTGAAATTTGGCATGCATATCCGCATCCGCGTGATGCCAGTGCGCACAAATATTCACGGGGTGCGCTCGCAGTGTTCTCCGGCGGTGCTTCCCATACCGGAGCGGCAAGGTTGACGGCGAACGCTGGCTTGAAGGCCGGAGCAGGGTTGGTGACGATCGCCAGTCCGGCCGAGGCGATGGAGGTCAATGCCACGCATCTTACGGCCGTGATGCTGCGGCAGATCGACCATATTGACGACCTGAATGGCTGGCTCGAGGACAAGCGGCTGTCCACCTTCGTGCTCGGGCCGGGATTTGGCGTCGGAGCAAAGGCGCGCGACTTTGTGCTCGCGCTGAAGGACCGCAAACTGGTGCTCGACGCTGATGGCATAACCAGTTTCAGGGACGACCCAAGCATCCTGTTCAATGCCTTTGCGACCGGCGAACCTCATTTGATCCTGACGCCGCATGAAGGCGAGTTCAGCCGGCTGTTTGCCGATATCGCCGGCGACGCCAGGCTCTCCAAAGTTGACAAGGCCATCGCCGCCGCGAGGCGTGCAAACGCGGCCGTCATCTACAAGGGATCCGATACGGTCATCGCCAGCGCCGACGGTCGCGCCGCGATCAACACCAATGCGCCACCCTCGCTCGCCACGGCTGGCTCAGGTGACGTGCTGGCCGGCATCTGCGGCGCGCTATTGGCGCAGGGCTATCCGGCCTACGAGGCCGCCTGCGCCGCCGTCTGGCATCACGGCGATGCGGCGAACCGGGCGGGGGCAGGCTTGACGGCTGAGACGCTGGTTGAGCGGGTCAGACGTTGATGGATACCGATGACGCCCGCCGGTGATATTCGGCGATACAGCGATCGAGATCCGCCCGCGCCTGCTCCGCTGCCTCGATGGACAGCTCGATGTAGTTTGTGACGGCCCCTTCGGGGCCAGCATAGCGATCCGGACGGAGCTTCATCCCGATCAACATTCCCTTGCCGTCACCTGTCTGCTTGATTCGCCACTGAAAAAAGGAGCCGGAGGCCTGGCCCTTCAACGGCGCGGTCTCGAAAACAACATCTCCCAACGCAGAATTCAGAAACGGCAACTTCGAGAGAAATCGCTTGATCACTGGATCGCCCTCCGACCTTACTCCGCCGCATCCTTGCGGATCGGCCGGCGCTCCAGCAGGTCCTTGAGGAACTGGCCGGTATAGGAGCGCTTCTCCTTCACCACCTGTTCCGGCGTGCCTTCGGCGATGATCTCGCCGCCCCCGTCGCCGCCTTCAGGACCGAAATCGATGATCCAGTCGGCGGTCTTGATGACTTCGAGATTGTGCTCGATGACCACGACGGAATTGCCCTGGTTGACCAGTTCGTGCAGCATTTCCAGTAGTTTGACGACATCGTGAAAATGCAGGCCGGTGGTCGGCTCGTCGAGGATATAGAGCGTGCGGCCGGTGGATTTCTTCGACAGTTCCTTGGCGAGCTTGACGCGTTGGGCCTCGCCGCCGGAAAGCGTATTGGCCTGCTGGCCGACCTTGATATAGCCGAGGCCGACCTCGCGCAGCGCAGTCAGCTTGTCGCGCACGGCGGGCACGGCCGAGAAGAAATCGCAGCCTTCCTCGACCGTCATGTCGAGCACATCTGAGATCGACTTGCCCTTGAAATGTACCGACAGCGTGTCGCGGTTGTAGCGCTTGCCGTGGCAGACATCGCAGGTGACATAGACATCGGGCAGGAAGTGCATCTCGATCTTGATCACGCCATCGCCCTGGCAGGCTTCGCAGCGGCCGCCCTTGACGTTGAACGAGAAACGGCCGGGCGCGTAACCGCGTGCCTTGGCCTCGGGCAGGCCGGCGAACCAATCGCGGATCGGGGTAAAGGCACCGGTATAGGTCGCGGGGTTCGAGCGCGGCGTACGGCCGATCGGCGACTGGTCGATGTCGATGACCTTGTCGATATGCTCGAAACCATCGATCCGGTCGTGTTCGGCCGGGTTTTCGCGCGCACCCATGATGCGGCGGGCGGCGGCCTTGTAGAGCGTCTCGATCAGGAAGGTGGACTTTCCACCGCCCGACACGCCGGTGACCGCCGTGAAGACGCCGAGCGGAATAGCAGCCGTGACATTCTTGAGATTGTTGGCACGGGCGCCATGAACCTTGATTTCGCGGCCCTTCTTCGGCTTGCGGCGCTCACCGGGAAGCGAGACCGAGAGCTCACCGGAGAGATATTTGCCGGTGAGCGATTTGGGATGGTTCATGATGTCGGCGGGCGTGCCTTCGGCCACCACTTCGCCACCATGGATGCCGGCCGCCGGGCCGATATCGACGACATAGTCGGCGCTCATGATCGCGTCTTCGTCATGCTCGACGACGATCACCGTATTGCCGATATCGCGGAGATGCTTGAGCGTATCGAGCAGCCGGGCATTGTCGCGCTGGTGCAGGCCGATCGAGGGCTCGTCGAGAACGTATAGTACACCCGTAAGACCCGAGCCGATCTGCGACGCCAGCCGGATGCGCTGGCTTTCGCCGCCCGACAGAGTGCCGGAATTGCGCGACAGCGAGAGATATTCGAGACCGACATCGTTGAGGAATTTCAGGCGGTCGCGGATTTCCTTGAGAATGCGGACGGCAATCTCGTTCTGCTTGGCGTTGAGATGCTCCGGCAGCGCGATGAACCAGGCATTGGCCACGTTGATCGACATTTCCGAGACCTGGCCGATATGCAGCTTGTCGATCTTCACCGCCTGCGTTTCCGGCTTTAGGCGATAGCCATTGCAGGCCGGGCAGGGGGCGGCGCTCATGTAGCGCTCGATCTCCTCGCGCGACCATGCGGAATCGGTTTCCTTCCAGCGGCGCTCGAGATTGGGGATGATGCCTTCGAATGTCTTGGTCGTCTGGTAGGAGCGCGCGCCATCGGCATATTGGAAGGTGATCTCGCGCTTGCCGGTGCCATTCAGCACCGCATCTTGAGCCTCTTCGGAAAGCTCGCTCCAGCGGTTGGAAAGCTTGAAGCCATAGGCCTTGCCGAGTGCTTCGAGCGTCTGGTTGTAGTAAGGCGACGAGGATTTCGCCCATGGCGCGACGGCACCATCGCGCAGTGTCCGGTTGGCCTCGGGGACAATAAGGTCCGCATCGATCTTCTGCTGCGAGCCGAGGCCGTCGCAGGACGGGCAGGCGCCGAACGGGTTGTTGAAGGAGAACAGGCGCGGCTCGATCTCCGGAATGGTGAAGCCGGAGACGGGGCAGGCGAACTTCTCCGAGAACATCACGCGCTCATGCGTATCGTTGAGCGACTTGTTGGCCGAACCGCCCTCGGAGGTTTCCTCCGGCGGCAGCGGCTTGTCGGCGAATTCGGCGATCGCCAGGCCATCGGCAAGCCTGAGCGAGGTCTCGAAGGAATCGGCGAGCCGTGATGCCATATCCTGACGGACGACAATGCGGTCGACGACGACGTCGATGTCGTGCTTGTATTTCTTGTCGAGCACTGGCGCTTCGGCGATCTCGTAGAACTGGCCGTCGATCTTGACCCGCTGGAAGCCCTTCTTCATCAGGTCGGCGAGTTCTTTTCTGTACTCGCCCTTGCGGCCGCGCACGATCGGCGCGAGGATATAAAGCCGCGTGCCTTCCTCGTAGTCGAGCACCCGATCGACCATCTGGCTCACTGTCTGGCTCTCGATCGGCAGGCCGGTGGCTGGTGAATAGGGCACGCCGACACGGGCAAACAGCAGGCGCATATAGTCGTAGATTTCGGTGACTGTGCCGACCGTCGAGCGCGGATTGCGCGAGGTCGTCTTCTGCTCGATCGAGATGGCCGGCGACAGGCCATCGATCTGGTCGACATCCGGCTTCTGCATCATCTCCAGGAACTGGCGCGCGTAAGCCGAAAGGCTCTCGACATAGCGGCGCTGACCCTCGGCATAGATCGTGTCGAAGGCGAGCGACGACTTGCCCGAGCCCGAAAGGCCGGTCATCACGATCAGGCTGTTGCGCGGCAGGTCGAGATCGATGTTCTTGAGATTGTGCTCACGCGCGCCACGAATGGAGATGTTCTTCAGTTCGCTCATCAATGAAGGCTTTCGATAAGATTTGTCACCGGTCGGCGACTTGCGCGGAGCCCGGAATTGCTGCTTCTAACTATCCCAAACGCTGCTCGCTTGGCAAACGTTCGCCGCCAAAAAATGTCAGCATCCTGCTGTCCGAATCCATTTGACAAGTCCTAGCGCAAATACTAGAACAAATAAAGAACAAACTGCGAGCAACCATTTGCTGGTAACGGCATTAACTGTGGATGAAGGCCTGTTGGGCGCGCATCTCCGGTTCAAAGCGTCTATGGATGGTCTGGATTTAGTGGCGCGGGCGGAACCCGCGCGTGGCAAGGAAAATAGTGATGGCGGGCAGCGTTAACAAGGTCATTCTCATCGGTAATGTGGGCGCGGACCCTGAAATCCGCCGCACCCAGGACGGCCGTCCGATCGCCAACCTTCGCATTGCAACCTCGGAAACGTGGCGCGACAAGAATTCCGGCGAGCGCAAGGAAAAGACGGAATGGCACACGGTCGTCGTCTTCAATGAAGGTCTCTGCAAGGTCGTCGAGCAATATGTGAAGAAGGGCGCCAAGCTTTATATCGAAGGCGCGCTGCAGACCCGCAAGTGGCAGGACCAGACGGGCAACGAGCGTTACTCGACGGAAGTCGTGCTGCAAGGTTTCGGCTCGACGCTGACCATGCTGGATGGTCGTGGCGAGGGCGGCGGACGCAGCCCGCAAGGCGGCGGTTATGACGATTACGACCAGAGCGGCGGCGACAGCGGCGGGCGCAGCAGCACGCCGGCACGTTCGTCCAACCAGAACCGCTCGTCCGCGCCTGCGCCGTCGTTCTCGCGCGACATGGATGACGACATTCCGTTCTGATCCGGATTGGCAACGTTACGAGACCGTGAGCAACAACAGCACCTGAACCAATGGCCTCTGCTGATTTCGAGGATATGTCGGGTTCGGGCTGCGGTCTTCACATTTACGCGGATGGTTGTTACGAACCGGAAAGCCAAACGGGCGGCTGGGCGTTCGTCGTCTATCGCGACGGTTTCGAAGTTACCTCCGGCTTCGGCAGGGTCGAGCGATCCTCGAACAATGGCATGGAGTTGAGCGCACTGCTGGCGGCCGCAACATGGGTCAATGACAACGCCGCAGGCGAGGCGGCCATCCTCTGGTCCGATTCCGTATATGCTGTGAGCGGTTGCAATCGGTGGCGACACATTTGGAAAAACAGCGGCTGGCGGAAGAGGGATCCCGGTTCGAATGCCCGGAGCCGAACGATCGCCAATCCCGAACTCTGGCAGGCCGTGGATGCAGCGCTGTCGAAGAATAGCCTTCTAACCGTTGCCTGGTGCAAGGGTCATTCCGGCATTCCGGGCAACGAGAAAGCGGACGGACTGGCGGAACTCGGACGCCGATCCTGAAGCTATGGTCCCGTGTAGACCGTCATCGAAGCCCGCACGCCGTCTATGACGAACTGGACTGCCAGGGCCGCGAGCAGGACACCGAGCAACCGGGTCAGGATCGCCCGGCCGGTCTGTCCGAGATAACGGTCGATACGGTCGGCTATCATCAGGGCTGCCAGAATTATGACGAATACCACGGCGATGACCGCGATCAACTGAACGCGCTGGAACGGGGTGGGGAAGTTGCCCGCCAGCAGGATCGTCGCCGAGATTGATCCCGGGCCCGAGATCAGCGGAATGGCCAGCGGGAAGACGGCGAGATTCTGGATATGATCCTTGGTAATCGCGGTCTCGCTAGTCTTCTCCTTGCGCTCCTGGCGCTTCTCGAACACCATTTCGAAGGCGATGAAAAATAGCAGAAAACCACCGGCGATGCGGAAGGCCGGCAGCGATATGCCGAGCACGCCAAGCACGCCTGCACCGGTGACCGCGAAGACCGACAGGATGACGAAGGCAATGATCGTGCCTCGGAGCGCCGTCTGTTTTCGCTGGGCGGCGTTCATGCCCGCCGTCAGGCCGAGGAAAATAGGCGCCAGGCCGGGCGGGTCGGTGGTCACCAGAAGCGTGGTGAAGGCATTGATCAGCTCCGCCGTCGTCGCCATATCTGTCCCCTGTTTTCTCTTTTTCCGACAACGTGCCGGACGTGCTGTGCCAAGGCAAGCAAATAGCGCGCAAAGGGCTGGAAAAAGAGGCAAAACCTGTTCATAAGGCAGCGTCGAAATTGGCCTTATCACAGCCTATCGGCTATAACCTTGGCAGTGATTCCTTCATAAGGAAATGTGAGAACTTTGTCAG
This sequence comes from Rhizobium sp. TH2, assembly GCF_024707525.1. Taxonomy (NCBI): domain Bacteria; kingdom Pseudomonadati; phylum Pseudomonadota; class Alphaproteobacteria; order Hyphomicrobiales; family Rhizobiaceae; genus Rhizobium; species Rhizobium sp. TH2. The sequence goes on from NZ_CP062231.1 coordinate 2,210,308, forward strand.
AGATTACCCCCCCAGGCGGCAAGGGCCCGAGCGGCATCGAACCAGTCTCCATCATCGAGGAAATGCAGCGTTCCTATCTCGATTATGCCATGAGCGTGATCGTCAGCCGCGCGCTGCCTGACGTTCGCGACGGATTGAAGCCGGTGCATCGGCGCATCCTCTACGGCATGAACGAACTCGGCATCGATTGGAACAAGAGATACGTCAAATGCGCCCGCGTCACTGGCGACGTGATGGGTAAATATCATCCGCACGGCAATTCCGCGATCTATGACGCGCTGGCCCGCATGGCGCAGGACTGGTCACTGAGGCTACCGCTGATCGACGGCCAGGGCAATTTCGGCTCGGTCGATGGCGATCCGCCGGCGGCCGAACGCTACACCGAGTGCCGGCTGCAAAAGGCCGCCCATTCGCTGCTCGACGACCTCGACAAGGAAACGGTCGATTTCCGCGACAACTACGACGGCACGCTGAGCGAGCCCGTCGTGGTGCCCGCCAAGTTTCCGAACCTGCTGGTCAACGGCGCCGGCGGCATCGCGGTCGGCATGGCTACCAACATTCCGCCGCACAATCTCAGCGAAGTCATCGATGGCTGCATCGCGCTGATCGACAATCCCGCGATGGAACTGCCGCAGATCATGGAGATCATTCCCGGGCCGGATTTCCCGACCGGCGCGATGATCCTCGGCCGCGCGGGCATCCGCCAGGCTTATGAAACCGGCCGCGGCTCGGTCATCATGCGTGGCGTGGCCCGCATCGAGCCAATGCGAAACGATCGCGAACAGATTATCATCTCGGAAATCCCCTACCAGGTGAACAAGTCGACGATGATCGAGAAGATGGCCGATCTGGTGCGCGAAAAACGCATCGAGGGCATCTCGGACCTGCGCGACGAAAGCGACCGCGAAGGCTATCGCGTCGTCATCGAGCTCAAGAAGGACGCCAATGCCGACGTCATCCTGAACCAGCTCTACCGCTACACGCCGCTGCAGACCTCCTTCGGCTGCAACATGGTGGCGCTCAATGGCGGCAGGCCGGAACAGTTGACGCTGCTCGACATGCTGAAAGCCTTCATCGCCTTCCGCGAGGAAGTGGTGAGCCGCCGCACCAAATTCCTGCTCCGGAAGGTGCGCGAGAGGGCCCATGTGTTGGTCGGCCTCGCGATCGCGGTTGCCAATATCGATGAAGTCATCGCGCTTATCCGTCGCGCGCCCGATCCGCAGACGGCGCGCGAGCAGTTGATGGAGCGCCGCTGGCCGGTGCAGGATGTCGAAGCCTTGATCCTGCTGATCGACGACCCGCGCCACAAGGTCAACGAGGACGGCACCTACAATCTCTCCGAGGAACAGGCCCGCGCCATCCTCGAACTGCGCCTGCAGCGACTGACCGCACTCGGACGCGATGAAATCAGCGACGAACTCAACAAGATCGGCGCCGAGATCAAGGATTATCTTGATATCCTGTCGTCGCGCCTGCGCATCATGACCATCGTCAAGGACGAACTCGCAGCGGTGCGCGACGAGTTCGGAACGCCGCGCCGTACGCAGATCATCGATGGCGGCCTGGAAATGGACGACGAAGACCTGATCGCGCGCGAAGACATGGTCGTCACCGTGTCGCATGCCGGTTACGTCAAGCGCGTGCCGCTAACCACCTATCGCGCCCAGCGCCGAGGCGGCAAGGGCCGCACGGGCGTCACCACGCGCGACGAGGATTTCGTCAACCGCGTGTTCGTGGCCAATACCCACACACCGGTGCTGTTCTTCTCCTCACGTGGCATCGTCTACAAGGAAAAGGTCTGGCGCCTGCCGATCGGCACGCCGACCTCGCGTGGCAAGGCACTGATCAACATGCTGCCGTTGGAAAAGGGCGAACGGATTACCACCATCATGCCGCTGCCGGAGGACGAGGAGAGCTGGGCCAATCTCGACGTCATGTTCTCGACGACGCGTGGGACCGTGCGCCGCAACAAACTCAGCGATTTCATCCAGGTTAACCGCAACGGCAAGATCGCGATGAAGCTCGAGGAGGAGGGCGACGAGATCCTCTCGGTCGAGACCTGCAACGGTCCCGATCCGCTGATCGGCGATCCGGGCGACGACGTGCTGCTGACAACCGCGCTCGGCCAGGCGATCCGCTTCTCGGTCGATGAGGTACGTGTCTTTGCCGGCCGTAACTCGATCGGGGTGAGGGGTATCACGCTCGCCGAGAACGATCGTCTGATCTCGATGACGATCCTCGGCCATGTCGATGCCGATGCGTCGGAACGGGCCGCCTACCTGAAGCGGTCTGCAGCGGAGCGCCGCGCCATGGGTGTCGACGAAGAAGACATCCAGCTTGTCGGCGAGGAAGTAACTGAAGAAGGTGACATCAGTGACGATCGCTATGTTGCCCTCAAGGCGCTCGAACAGTTCGTGCTGACGGTATCGGAAAAGGGCTACGGCAAGCGCTCGTCGTCCTACGATTTCCGTATCTCGGGCCGTGGTGGCAAGGGTATCCGCGCCACCGATACATCCAAGACCAGCGAGATCGGCCAACTCGTCGCCGCTTTCCCGGTCGAGGACGCCGACCAGATCATGCTGGTCTCGGACGGTGGCCAGCTGATCCGCGTGCCGGTCAACGGCATCCGCATCGCCAGCCGCGCGACCAAGGGCGTCACGATCTTCTCGACGGCCGCCGACGAAAAGGTCGTTTCGGTCGAGCGAATCAGCGAGCCGGAGGATGACGAGGAAGAGATCGCCGTCGAAGGTGAACCGACTGCCGTTGAGGGCGAGACGTCTGCGCCGGACGCAGATGGCGGCGAAACGCCTGAGGCGTAATCGAACGGCCTTAAGATAACGAAACGCCCGCGAAGCAATCTTCGCGGGCGTTTTATTTGGACTTGACGGATTTTATGCGCTCGCCAGCTTCAACCCCACGACGCCGATCACGATCAGCGCGATGCAGATGAGCCGCATGGCTGTCGCGGGATCGCCGAACGCCATGATGCCAAGCGTGGCGGCGCCAACCGCGCCGATGCCGGTCCAGATCGCGTAAGCCGTGCCGACGGGAATCGTCCGGAGCGACAGCGACAGGCAGGCCATGCTGATCGCGAGAAGCAGGACGGCGAGGATTGCGAATTTCAGGTTGGCGAAATTGTCGGACTGCTTGAGCGCATAGACCCAGCCAATTTCGAACCCGCCGGCGATAAGAAGCAATATCCAGTTCATATGACCCTCCTTGGGCAGTAGGGCCGTCCCCAATATGTCCGGAAAGTGCGAGGTCGTCCCCGCGAGACAGTTGAGACTATACGGCCGGGGAATTTCGCGGTCAATCGCGTCCCGGGCATGGCTGATGGTCCGTCAGGGCAAAGCAGGCACGTCGATGTGATCCGGCCGGATACCGAGGCGCGCACGTTCCGCCATCAGTTCGAATGCGCTCTCGATATGGCGAGCCATGCGCTCCGGATTGAAGATCGGCGACTGGGCGCGGGAGGCTTCCAGCCTGGCGCGCATCGCAGAAAGCGAGGCTGGATCCTTCGCGAGGCGGCTGGCGATCGCGCAATATCCATCGTCATCGTCGGCCGCGAGCTCCTCGATGCCGCAGGCTCTGAGCAGGCTCCAGCTCACCCGGGATTGATATGCCTTGCCCTTGACGGTGAGCACCGGGAGTCCAGCCCGCAACAGATCGGCGGTCGTCGAATGGCCGTTATAGGGCAGCATGTCGAGCGCGAGGTCGGCGAGTCGGGCCCGGCCCAGATAGTCCTCGATCGACGCGACCTTGCCGGTGGGGATGATCCGTGACGCGTCGATACCTTGCCGCTGGAACTCGGCAAGCAGGTTGCGACGGGTGAAATCGTCGTCGCCGCAGAGCACCCAGAACACCGCGTCCGGTGCTTCGCGCAGAATGCGGCACCAGAGATCCATAACCCGCGGCGTCATCTTGTTCATGCCATTGAAGGAGGCCAAGACGAAGCGGTCGTCGGGGAGGCCCCAGTCGCGGCGGGACTGGGGTGTTATCTGCCGGGCGTCGAAGGGGCGATTGGGCATCTGGACTTCCGGCAGCCGGCAGAGCTTCTCCCCATAATGCGGCTTCGAACTGTCCGGCGTGACGATCCGGTCGGAGATGATGTAGTCGATCCCTGCACCGGTCACGGTTCCGGGATAGCCGATATAGGTCGCAGTGACCGGCGAATCGGTGAGCCGCATGATGTTCTGCCGAGCGCCCTGGGTATGCCCCTTGAGATCGACGAGAATGTCGATTTTCTCATCCGTGATCGCCTGGGCCGCCGCTTCATCGTTCAACTCCCTTATCGGCACCACAGCCTGGCGCATCCAGTCCGGCCATTGATCCTGGTAGCGCCGTGCCTGCTGGCCCGTGTAGCAGAAGAAGCGGAAGTCGAGGCGCTCGCGATCATGATGGCGCAGCACCTGTTCGATCACCTGCATGACGATGTAGTGCCCGAACTCATCGGAGATGTAGCCGATCCGCAGCTTTTCACCGCGCGGCGAAACCGGACGACGGGCGCCGCCCGATGAAAGAATCGGCGCTTTTTGCAGGGCGAGAAGGCGGGAGTCCTGTGACGGTTTGGCGAGTTCGCTTTCGTCCTCGCACCAGTAGAGACGCCGGAGCACGGGCTCGGAAATGAATATCTTCTCCGCAAACGGCGTGCGCGGCGCCTGCATCAGCGCATCGAAGGCGCGCATGACCGGGAAATCACAGGCGCCGCGGGCGAAGGAATACATTTCGACATTGAAGCCGATTTCCCCGGGGAAGCGGGTGGCACCATCTATCACGGCACGATAGCAACGCTCCTTGTCGCCCGTGCGCCTGTAGTAAGCCAAGAGGAAATAGAAGTGCTTGGGATCGGACCGGTCGAATTGGACCAGAAGAGGTTCGATTTCCTTGATATGGTTCCGGTGCAGCATCGCTTCGAGGATCGCCAGCAGCAGTGGTTGCTCGGCCTGGCCGGCTAGGATCACCTCTGGGCCGATGACCGCAAGGCGCCCATTTTCGCTACAGCGTTGATAAAGGGTCGCCGCAAATTTCAGGAAAAACCCACGCTTCGGGGGCAATAGATCGGCAAGCAGCTCAAATCGTTCGGCCGCTCCCGCCAGATTGCCGAGCTTGAGATGTGTATTGGCCAGCAGCGCCGCGATACGGGGATCGGATCGGATGCCGGCCTCATCGACTGCCGCGAGCAGTTCCAGCGCGCCGGGCAGATTTCCGCCTTCGTAGAACGCCAGCGCGTCGTTGTAGATCGTCTCGAGGGAAGCGGTCACGCGTTGCGCGGAGAAAGTGGACAAGATCAAGAATCCGCATTTGCCGAATTGCTTCAATATTATCGGGGTGCAATGGCGCGGGGCTTGCGGACAAGTCTCAAAAAAGAAAAAACCGGACGGGCAGGGGAAGCCGTCCGGTTTTCTAAATAGCGCGGGAACAAGGGGTAGGGAGGGGAAGCCCGCGCTTGGGGGAGGTCGTAAACTCTAAAATGCCATGCGGCGGGCCGAGGCTTCCTTGAGACCTTCGGTCTCGCGGATCGAAACGACGATGGACGATACCGCCGTGGTCACGAACATCACCGCGATCAGGCCTGCCGTCAGGGAAAGGGTCATGTACATCATCTTCGTCGTCCTCTTCAGCGTCTCGCCGTTTGCTTGATGTTGTTATCTCACCAATCGCGCGGCACTTCTGTTCCTAATGTAACAGGCCGGCGAATATGTTCTTCAGCCGCCGTTCCAAACTTGATGCCTATTAAACATCTTAGCTCTGAAACCGCTCTGAACATCGCGTTCATCAAACGTTCATCGGCGGAAATAGTTGCGGGCGGGTCGAAAGTTTTCAGATGCAGAGAATTTCGCGCGATTGCGATTTTTTGGGCCTTGCCATACGTATCAATCAGGCGACGATGACTTGAGATTGCATCGGGAGAACGGGGACAGGCATGGGGAAGTTTTCGCGGCGCGCACTGCTCACCGGCGTGTCGGCGGCGGCCGGTTTGGCGGCAGGCCGCTGGTTTTTGCAGCCGCAGAGCGCCAAGGGGCCGAAATATCCGGCCTATGACAGTTTCGCCGAGGCGGATGGCCGGGTTCTCAATGACGCCAGCCAGATGAACCCGACCAAGATCTACAAGCACATCACCATCAATAGCGGGCTCGACACCGAATACACCAACCGGATCCGGGCGCTGCTTGCCGATGCGGTCAACAATGACCGCCCCTTCATGGCCAGCACCGCACGGCATTCCATGGGCGGCCACAGCCTGCCGGAGGATGGGCTGGCGCTGACCCTCTCGCAGACGTGGCTCGAGGCCGACAAGGCAAAGAAGACCTATCGCGTCGCAGCCGGCACCCGCTGGTCGACGGTGATCGCGGAACTCGACAAGATCGGCTTTTCGCCTGCGGTCATGCAATCCAACAACGATTTCGGCGTGGCCAGCACCTTTTCGGTCAACGCGCACGGCTGGCCGGTGCCCTTCGGTCCGATGGGCAGCACGGTCCGCTCGCTTCGGCTGATGCAGGCCGATGGCGACGTCATTAAATGCTCTCGAGAGGCCAATCCGGAGATCTTCGCCCATGCCATGGGTGGCTACGGCCTGATGGGCATCATTACCGACCTGGAACTCGACATGGTTCCGAACGCGCTGCTGACGCCGACCTATGAGCCGATGCGGGGCACCGAGGTGGGACAGAATTTTGCCAGCGCGCTTGCCGCCGATCCGACGATCCAGATGGCCTACGGCCGGCTCGATGTCTCGCTCGACCGCTTCTTCAATGACGGCATGCTGATAACCTATCGGGCGAGCGCCGATCAAAGCGCTTTGCCGGTCGCCACCGGATCGGGCGTGGTATCCAACCTGTCGGCGCCGATCTTCCGGGCGCAACTGCAATCCGATACCGCAAAGCATCTGCGCTGGTGGACAGAGACATCGCTGGGACCGCAAATCGTCCGGGATTCCACCCGCAACACGCTGATGAACGAACCGGCGGTGACGCTTGACGACGGTGACCCGGATCGCACGGATATTCTGCACGAATATTTCGTGGCGCCTGAGCGGTTCGCCGAATTCGTGCAGCATTGCCAGGCGGTTATCCCGGCTTCTTACCAGCAGCTCCTCAACATCACCGTGCGTTACGTGAAGGCCGACCAGGACAGTGTGCTTGCCTACGCCCCTGTGCCGCGCATCGCCTCCGTTCTGCTGTTCTCGCAGGAAAAATCCGTGCGGGCGGAGACCGACATGGCACGGATGACGCATGAGCTGATCGAGCGTGTGCTGTCGATCGGCGGCAGCTACTATCTGCCCTACAGGCCGCATGCAACGCTGGATCAATTCAAGCGGGCTTATCCGCGTGCCGCCGAATTCGCCGCTAAAAAGCGCGAGATCGACAAGGCTGTGACCTTCCGCAATCGATTCTGGGACAATTACCTGTCCAAGGTCTGAGGAGTACGACCAATGAACCGCCTGAGGCTGATCGCCTTCGTCTACTTCCTCGTGCTGCTCTTCGCGGCTTCGCTCAATTACCTGCCGTTCATTCCCGTCATCGACGGCAAGACATTCGGCATCTTCGCGCTCGATATCTATGACGACGGCCTGCATCTGGTCTCGGCGCTATGGGCCGGGATCTCGGCATGGCTGGGCGCGCGCGCGTCGCGTGCCTTCCTCCTCTATTTCGGCGTGCTTTATTTTGGCGACGGGTTCCTCGGGCTGATCACCGGATCGGGCTATCTTGATCTCGGCATCATCAATTACGGCATCCAGGATCTGCCCTTCGGCTTCAAGATCATGGCGAACCTGCCGCATCTCGGCCTCGGCGGCATCGCGGTCATATCGGCGATCCTGTTTCGCAGGGATGCCGCCTGATGCGGTTCATTCTCAAGCTGTTCAAGTGGCTGGTCGTGTTGGTGATCCTTCTGGTGATCGGTCTTGCAAGTCCGATCGCATATGTCGAACTGGCGTGTCACGCGCCGGTGACTAACGACCCGTACAAGCGGCTGATCACTGACGCTGCCTTCCAGCGCAAGGAAGCCAACAGCTATCTGACCTATCCGGAATGGCATATCGTCTATGCTTATGACGGCCTTGCCGAAGCATTGAAATCAGGTGACGAGCATGAGTTCAGCTACATTCCGAGCGTCTGGAACTTCTGGAAATCCACCTGCGCACTGACCGGCATTGCCGATCGCCACGGCGGCGCTGACAGCCAGACGCGCACGATGATCTATACGATCGGTGCGAGCTTCACGCTCGAAATGGGACTGAAGGGCGCTTATGAGGAAACCATCGGCCGGATATTCGCGGCGGTGCGCGGGCCGGTGAAGACGCCGCAGGACGAGGTAGCAGCGATCATGGCCGTGGCTTATGCGGCGTTCCTGCGCCAGACGCCTTGGTACAAGTATGATTTTGAAAAGCAGGTGGCAACGCTCTGGGCCGCGCCGATGATTGAACCCGCACGCGGCTGGGAACGGCGACTGGCGCTGGGTGGCGAATGGAAGGCCAAGACATTCTATGCCGGCGCGATCGCTGCGGGCGTGGCGGCAACGGGCGAGGCGAAGCTTGAGATTCGTTCCGTGGTATCAGGTCTCTCGGCTGATCAGCTGCGGCAGATACCCGATGTGAAGGTCATCAGCGACGTGGCCGATGGCGTGGTGATCGAAACGCCGCGCTACGACAGTTTCACCAAGATTCTCATTGCGATCGCGAAGGCAGGCGGGCAAATCCGCGAGATCGCCGGAAATGATGACATCATGGTCGGCGCGATGGTGGAGCCGGAGAAGGAATACGCCGGCCCTGGCGAGGTGATCGTCCGGATCGGCCGCGAGAGTTTCGCCACCGAGCGCGTGCTGGTGAATATGAAGGTCACGGATCTCGCTGGTTTGCTCGCATCCCAGCCGCTGGCCGACCCCAGCGTGGAACACGTGTTCGATTATTGAAGGCAGTCATTTGGCGCGCTTCATGAAGACCCTGGTGGGAATTGCGACGATCGGCCTGGCAGCCGTGCTGCTGCCGGCTGTGATCCTGCCAGCCGGAGGTCCGGCGCAGTCTGCCCGCGTCGTGTTTGCGAAGATTCCCAATCCCCCCGGTCTTCCCGAAGGATTGTCGATCGAAAGCTGGGATGGACATTTTGCCGTGCTGCAGGGTGTCGATGCTTCGGCGGCGCGACGGCTCTATGCCTGGGGCGCGGTGATCGTCTATCCCGTCAGACCCTCGGGCTGCATTCCGGCCGCCGCATAAAGAAAAACCGAACGGTGAGGGGGCACCGTCCGGTCTGAGGGAAAGCGCGGGTGGGAGTGGAAGACCCAGCGCTTTACGGGGAGGTCAGAGCGCCGCTCGGCGCATGGTGTCTTTCACGGCTTCATATTCTCGGACTGCATTGACGACGGAGGAAACAGCTGTGGCAACAAACATGACTGCAATCAGGCCAGCCATCAAAGTAAGCGTCGCATACATCATCGTCATATTCCTCAAGTCCGTTTGGGCGCCGGGTTCCACGAGGGCGTTATTTCATGACTGGAACCCGGATTGCTGTTTCCGGGGGAACAGGCTTTGGTGTCGTCGCTTTCGTTCTGACCCAACCGTTCCGCTAACTTGAGATCAATTAACCACGCCTCGGCTGAAATCGTCCTGAATGGAACGTTCATCTGGCGTTCAGGTTCCAGAGCAGAGGCCGCAAACGCCTGAAAATCAGTTGCATGGGGCAATTTTCCATGACACAAGGCGCTGCGAAAAACCCCGAGAGCCCAACGGCGGCCCCATGACCAAAGCCTTCTATCCCGGTTCATTCGACCCGCTGACCAACGGCCATCTCGATGTGCTGATTCAGGCGCTGGCCATGTCGCCCAAGGTGGTGGTCGGCGTAGGGATCAATCCCAGCAAGCAGCCGGAATTCAGTTTCGAGGAACGCGCTGGTCTGATCAAGGAATCGCTCGCCGGAGTATTGCCGGAGCGGGCGGGCGATATCGAGGTCGTCTCATTCCAGGGGCTGGTGGTGGAAGCCGCGCGAAAATTCGATGCGAAAATCCTGATCCGCGGCCTGCGTGACGGCACCGACCTCGATTACGAAATGCAGATGGCAGGCATGAACCGGCAGATGGCGCCCGACGTTCAGACCGTGTTCCTGCCGGCGGCGCCGGCCTCGCGGCCCATTACCGCCACATTGGTCCGCCAGATCGCCTCGATGGGCGGTGATGTCAGCGCCTTCGTGCCCGGTCCGGTGCTTGCCGCCCTCAAGAAAAAACGCAAATCCTGAGCCTTCAGGAAGGGAGTATCATGAACATCGTCAAGACATTCGCAGCAGGCCTTCTTCTGGTTCTTGGACTTACCGGGCAAGCGTCCGCCGCTGACCGGCTGACGATCCTGCTCAAGGATGGTCCGGTTCTTATACAGTTGATGCCTGACGTGGCACCCCAGCACGTGAAGCGGATCAAGGAGCTCGCCGAGAAGGGCGCCTACAACAATGTCGCCTTCCACCGCGTGATCGAAGGCTTCATGGCCCAGACCGGCGACGTCAAGTTCGGCAATATGGCAAACGGATTCCAGCCTGACCGCGCCGGCACAGGCGGCTCCGATCTGCCGGACCTGCCGGCCGAATTCTCTAATGTGCCTTTCGAGCGCGGCGTGCTCGGCATGGCGCGGTCTCAGGACCCGAACTCGGCCAATTCGCAGTTCTTCATCATGTTCGCGCCCGGCGATTTCCTCAACGGCCAGTACACAGTCGTCGGCAAGGTCGTTTCGGGCATGGAATTCGTCGACAAGATCAAACGGGGCGCCCCGGAAACCGGCGCCGTGACCGACCCTGACCGCATGCTCAAAGTCACGGTAAGCAAATAAGAATTCGAAACAAGGAGACAGAATATGGCCGAGATCAAGGACCCGGAAAACACCCTCGTCGTGGAAACCACCAAGGGCAAGGTCGTCATCGAAATGATGCCGAATGTCGCCCCGGACCATGTCACGCGGATCAAGGAACTGGCACGCGAAGGCGCCTATGACGGCGTCGTCTTCCACCGCGTCATTCCCGATTTCATGGCGCAGACCGGCGACGTGAAGTTCGGCAAGAAGGGCGGCAAGGATTTCAACCCCGGCCGTGCCGGCATGGGCGGCTCTGAAAAGCCTGACCTCAAGGCCGAATTCTCGGCGATCAGCCATATCCGCGGCACCTGCTCGATGGCGCGTTCGCAGAGCCCGAACTCGGCCAATTCGCAATTCTTCATCTGCTTCACCGATGCGCCGTGGCTGAACAAGCAATATTCGGTCTGGGGCCAGGTCATCGAAGGCATGGACAATATCGACAAGATCAAGAAGGGCGAGCCCGTCTCCGATCCCGACTCGATCGTCTCGGTAAAGGTCGCCGCCGACATCGCCTGATCGAAATTTATGGACATCAGCCGCTCCGGGGCTTATGCGCCGGGGCGGTTTTCTTTTGGGCGAGACATGCGCGTAGACCTCTTCGATTTCGACCTGCCAGACGAGCGAATTGCGCTGAGACCAGCCAGTCCCCGTGATTCCGCACGCTTGCTGGTGGTCGATCCGCATGGCTCATCCCTGCAGGATTGGCATGTCGGCGATCTGGTTGATTTTCTAAAGCCTGGCGATGCGCTGGTGTTCAACGACACCAAGGTGATCCCCGCCCAGTTGGAAGGTATCCGCGAGCGCGACGGCAACCAGTCCACCGTATCGGCGACGCTGCATATGCGCGTGGGACCAGATCGCTGGAAGGCCTTCGCGCGGCCCGCAAAGCGCATCAAAGCCGGTGACCGGATCCGGTTTGGGCATAATGGCGATGTCTGCATGCTCGGGACACTTGACGCAACAGTCGAGCAAAAGGGCGATGCGGGCGAAGTAACACTGCGCTTCGACTTCCACGGCCCGGCACTGGACCAGGCAATCGCCACCGTCGGCCATATTCCGCTGCCGCCCTATATCGCCTCGAAGCGCGACGAGGACGAGCGGGATCGCGCCGATTACCAGACAATTTACGCCAGGGAAGAAGGGGCGGTCGCAGCACCCACCGCCGGCCTCCACTTCACGTCGCAACTATTTGAAAAACTGGATAAAAAAGGCATCGAGCGGATCTTCGTGACGCTGCATGTCGGGGCAGGGACCTTCCTGCCGGTGAAGGCGGACGATACCGAAGACCATGTCATGCATTTCGAGAGCGGCTACGTCGATTCCGCGACCGCCGAAAGGCTGAACGCGGTCAAGGCGCGGGGCGGGCGGTTGATTTCGGTCGGTACTACGTCGCTCAGGCTTCTCGAAAGCGCCGCCGACGAAAACGGCGTTATACATCCTTGGTCGGGCGCCACGGATATCTTCATCACGCCCGGCTATCGTTTCCGTGCGGTCGATATGCTGTTCACCAATTTCCATCTGCCGCGTTCGACGCTCTTCATGCTGGTCTCGGCGTTTTCAGGTACCGAGACGATGAAAGCGGCCTACCACCACGCTATACAAACCGGCTATCGCTTCTATTCCTATGGCGATGCCAGCCTCCTTTTCCGGAAAAGTCCATGAATACCGAGTTCAAGTTCACGCTGCTCAGGACCGACGGCAAGGCGCGGCGAGGGGAGGTCTCGATGCCCCGCGGCACCATCCGCACGCCCGCCTTCATGCCGGTCGGCACGGTCGGCACCGTCAAGGCGATGTATCTCGACCAGGTGCGCGACACCGGCGCCGACATCATCCTCGGCAACACCTATCACCTGATGCTTAGGCCCGGGCCGGAACGCGTTGCTCGGCTTGGCGGGTTGCATGAACTGATCCGCTGGCCGCATCCGATCCTCACCGATTCCGGCGGTTTCCAGGTCATGTCGCTTTCGGGCCTCAGGAAGCTTGACGAGAAGGGTGTGACTTTCAAGAGCCATCTCGACGGCGCGCTGCATCACATGTCTCCGGAACGTTCGATCGAGATCCAGGGCCTGCTCGGTTCCGATATCCAGATGCAGCTCGACGAATGCCTGGCGCTGCCGGCTGAGGTGAAGGAGATCGAGCGCGCCATGGAAATGTCGGTCCGCTGGGCCGAGCGCTGCAAAGTGGCCTTCGGCAACCAGCCGGGCAAGGCGATGTTCGGCATCGTGCAGGGCGGCGACAAGCCCGATCTGCGCGTCAAAAGCGCCGACGCGCTGAAGGCACTCGACCTCAAGGGCTATGCGATCGGCGGGCTGGCCGTCGGCGAACCGCAGCATGTGATGCTGGAGATGATCGATACCGTCAACCCGCATCTGCCGACGGAAAAGCCGCGCTACCTGATGGGCGTCGGTACGCCCGATGACATCCTGAAATCGGTGGCACGCGGCATCGACATGTTCGATTGCGTGATGCCGACACGCGCCGGCCGCCACGGCCTGGCCTTCACCCGGCGCGGCAAGGTCAATATCCGCAATGCCCGGCACGCCGAGGACATCCGTCCCCTCGACGAGGAATCGTCATGCCCGGCGGCACGGGATTATTCACGCGCCTATCTGCACCATCTCGTGCGGTCGAACGAAGCGCTCGGCGGCATGCTGCTGACCTGGAATAACCTGAGCTACTACCAGGACCTGATGAGCGGCATCCGCAAGGCAATAGACGAGGGCCGCTTCGCCGACTTCATGGCGAAGACGCAGGAAGGCTGGGCGAGGGGTGACCTCGCCCCGCTCTAAGCGCCCTATTCCTTGAACGTGCCCATTTTCTTGGCGGTGAATGTGGCAAGCACATCCATCAGCACAGGGTTCAGGCAATCATAGGGCTCGAGCCCCAGTTCCTTGAACCGCGCCCGGATGCCGTCCATTTTCGACGGGCTGACACCCGACTCGATGACCGAAGACACGAAGGCTGCAAAGCCCGGCGCTGCGGAGCCCGCCTCGGCGAACCGCTCCGGATGCACGAAGCTCAACCCCTTGAAGGCATGGTCCTTTTCGACCGGGCCATACATGTGGACGCCGCATTCCTTGCAGGCGTGACGCAGGATGAGCGCCGAGGGATCGACGACTGCTAGCTTGTCGCCATTCTCCGTGACCTCGATATTGTCGGTCCCGGTCACGGCGACCACAGAGAAAACCGCACCTGCCGGCTTCCAGCACTTGGTGCAGCCGCAGGCGTGATTGTGGGCGACGTCGCCCTTGATCTTCAAGCGCACGGTGCGCGTCGTGCAGAGGCAGCTGAGCGTGCCGCCCGCGAAGCTGCCAGTGCCCGGTTTGACACCGCCGTCGATGGATGGATGCAATGCGACTGCCATGGTACTTCCTCCCGTTGATATAGCTCCAACCTCGAAACGAGTGTTTCATGAGATCGGCATGTTGGCAAAGCGAAATAATTCTGAGGTCGTGTCGGGAGCCTGGTTTTGCCAACGTCCTAGGCCGGTAACGCCCGTCGGGTAGATTTTCAGGAGAACTATGATGAGGAAGATTACTGCAGCCGTTTTCGTCAGTCTTGATGGCGTCATGCAGGCGCCGGGCGGCCCGGACGAAGACACCGACAGCGGCTTTACTGCCGGCGGTTGGGTCTTCCACTATTTCGACGAGGCCACCGGCGGCGTCATGGACGAACTGTTCGAGAGGAAATTTGACCTGTTGCTGGGTCGCAAGACTTACGACATCTTCGCCGGCTACTGGCCCAAGCAAGGAGCGGACGATCCGATCGGCAAGCTCTTCAACAGCGTCACGAAATACGTCGCGACACACGGCCACCAGAAACTAGACTGGGAGAACAGCCAGTCACTGGGCAGTGACGTCGTCGCGACCCTGCGCGAACTCAAGGCGAGCGATGGTCCGGAGCTTCTGATCCAGGGCAGCGCCGACCTGATCCAGACGCTGATAGAGCATGACCTGATCGACGAATACCGTCTGCTCATATTCCCGGTTCTGCTTGGTAAGGGCAAACGCCTGTTCGGCGACGGCACGGTCACACAGGCTCTGAACCTCATGGAGCAGCGGACGTTCCCGAATGGCGTGATGCTGGCGAGCTATGTCCCAGCCGGAGAGCTGAAAACCGGCTCGTTCGTCTGACGGAGATCCTGCGGCTCCTACCACAACATGACATACGCATCGTGTTTAATCCGATCAGTACCGAGGAGGGCGGAAACGCCTTCCTCATTTCGGTTCGTCATGTCATAGCGTCACTTGGCAAATGATAGGACGATGGACGTGACCAGAGACGATGTGATGGACGCGCTGAGAGTGATGCGCGAGCTGTTTCCCGAGACCCCGCTCCAGCATAATCAGCATCTTAGCAGCCGATATGGCGCGAATATCTGGTTGAAACGCGAGGATCTCAGCCCTGTCCGCTCCTACAAGATTCGTGGTGCGTTCAATTTCATGCGCAAGGTGATCGACCGTGACGGGAAGGGGCGTACCTTCGTCTGCGCCTCCGCCGGCAATCACGCGCAGGGCTTTGCCTATGTCTGCCGGCATTTCGGCGTGCCGGGCGTCGTCTTCATGCCGGTTACAACGCCGCAGCAGAAGATCGACAAAACCCGCATTTTCGGCGGCGAGTTCATCACCATAAGGCTGGTCGGCGACTTCTTCGACCAATGCTATGCAGCGGCGCTGGATTATGCCGACAAGACATCCGGCTTCATGGTGCCGCCCTTCGACCATCCCGATATCATCGAGGGCCAGGCGACAGTAGCCGCCGAGATCATGGCGCAGCTGCCGGCCGAGACCCATCCCGACTATGTCGTCATGCCGGTCGGTGGTGGCGGATTGTCGTCCGGCGTTACAAGCTTCCTGCGCGAGGAATTATCTGACAACGCTTTTGTTTTTGCCGAGCCCGCCGGCGCACCAAGCCTGCGGAAAAGCCTGGAGGCGGGCACTATCGTCACGCTGCCCAAGGTCGACAACTTCGTCGATGGCGCGGCGGTCGCACGCATCGGCAATCACAATTTCGAGGCGCTGGCCGGCTATTCGCCGAAGCAGGTCCGGCTCGTATTCGAGAATGCCATCTGCGTTACGATCATCGACATGCTCAATGTCGAAGGCGTGGTGCTGGAACCCGCCGGCGCGTTGGCGATCACGGCGCTCGAGAGCTTCGACCCGGAACAATTGAAGGGCAAGACGGTCATTTGCATTGTCTCGGGCGGCAATTTCGATTTCGAGCGTCTGCCCGATGTGAAGGAGCGCGCCATGCGCTATTCCGGGCTGAAGAAGTATTTCATCCTCAGGCTGCCTCAGCGTCCCGGCGCATTGCGCGACTTCCTCGAAATGCTCGGACCCGATGACGACATTGCCAGGTTCGAATATCTCAAGAAGTCGGCGCGCAATTTCGGCTCCATCCTGATCGGCATCGAAACAAAGGATCGCACGAATTTCGACGGTCTCATGAAGCGCTTCGACGATGCAGGCCTCGGCTTCGAGGACATCACCGAAAACGAGATCGTGGCCAATCTGATCATTTGAAAACTCGGGGCGAGGGTTTGCCGGCTAAATGCGGGAGTGCAGTTCGACTGGTGGCGCCATACGTGCAAACTAAGATCGCATAAGATAGATTATGGAACTAAGGCTTAGGCATTGATATGCCTGATCATTCCGCGGCGTCTCGAACTTGTGGCCAGCGAATGATTGCTTGATGGCCTGTTTCGGTCAGTTGGTAGACGCCCTTGCCCATGCGTTCGAACCAGCCATAGACATTGCTCAGCATGATCTTGCCGGCGTCCGGCGCCAGCGCCTTGATGTCCCTCGGCCGCAGCGGACCTTGCTTCAAGGCATCGGCACAAATCAGTGCCTGCTGGCGATACGCCGTCATAATAGGCGCTTTCGAGCCGCCGCCGGCCGTCGGGTCACCGCGGCGTCTCCGGTGCTCGCGGACCAGCCTGGTTTTCCGTTTTGGATTGGTCCTCGGCATTGGCGATACCGAACTGACGATGATGCTGACATCGCCGAGATCGGACACGCCGAGCATGCCGATGCCGAGCCGGCGGCAGAGATCGCGATAGCGCTTGTCGCTCTCACGGCCTTTGCCTCTGGCCGATACCCTGGCGGCGATCCAGACTTCGTCGGAAATCGAGGCGCGATCGACGGCTTGCAGGATCAGGTCGAGATTGAACGTCATCTTCAATTCGCAGATCACCACCACCGGCGGATCCGCTTCGCTCAGCCCGACCAAATCGCAATGGCCGATCTCGCCCTTGACCTCGTAGCCCGCAGCCTCGAGGAATTTCTTGATGGGCATATAAAGCGAAGTTTCCATTGGTGCCGTTGCGAACCAGAATCGATTGTCCCAGCCTACCAAGCGCATGCCGGAATCACAAAGCCCGGGAATTGCGTCCCGGGCTTTGCAAATGGTCTGACTGAAGATTGATTACTGCGCCTTGGCAGCGTTCTGCGCGTCTTCAAGCTTCTTGCGGGCTTCCTCGGCCTTTTTCTGCATTTCTTCCTGCAGCAGGCGCTGGCGCTCTTCGAGCTTGGACTGTTCCATCGCCGGGCCATCGAAAATCCCGGTAAAGCCCTGAAGCGACATCTTGATCGGGTTCGGCGCGCGCTGGAAGTTGATCGAGGTGAAGACGACTTCCTTGCCCTTCTTCAGGTTGGCGATCATGCCGTCGGTCACCGGCATTTCCGTGATGCAGAGGTCGGGCATGCAGACGGCGTATTCGAGCTTCGAGCCCTTGCCACCATCGATCTGCATCAGGAGACCGGGCGGGATCAGACGCGCCGACGGAACCGACACCTGCATAAACTTGCGGTTGACCTTGCCCTTGACCTCGATGATCGCGACTGCGGTGATCAGCTGTCCGGTATTGGCGGTCATGATGTTGCGCACCGAGCAGACTTCGTTGCCGTCCTGCTTGTCGCATACCTTGAACCAGCCCTGCGGCTGCTGCTGCTGTGCGTTCGCCGTCATCGGCGCAGCGAGTGCCGCGGAAGCGAAGGTCAGCGCGGCAATGGCGGTCTTGAAATTCAAGCTCATAATGTTTTCCCGTTTCGTGAACCCGTGGGCCGGCCGCATGGTCTGGCCGCCCGAAACCTGCGCCCTCCTGACGGTCAAATGAGGCAAATACATGACCCGGTGGCGTAATGGAAGCACCTGTTACATCGGCGTTTGAAATATATCCAGCCTTTCCAAGCCTTCCCGGCGATGATTTTCATAATTTCCCGCCAGCCGTTGGATATATGGCCCACAGTTGATAGATTCAGGCACGCTGAATCGGATCCCAACCAAGGAATTGCCCGTGCTAAGACTGCTTTGCGCCCTCTTACCGATCCTGCTTGCCGCAAGTCTCGCCGGAGCGGAGCCGCTGCACGGGATTTCCATGCACGGCACCCCTGCCCTCGCACCCGATTTCAAGCACTTTCCTTATGTCAATCCCGATGTGAAGAAGGGCGGCAGGATTTCCTATGGCGTCGTGGGCAGCTTCAACAACCTCAATCCCTTCATCATCAAGGGCAAGCGCACAACGGCCCGGGGTATGTGGGACCCGGAATTCGGCAATTTCGTCGTGGAACCGCTGATGATGCGCGCGAAGGACGAACCCTTCACGATGTACGGACTGTTGGCCGAGACGGTCGAATGGGATGACGCCCGCAATTTTATCCAGTTCAATCTCAATCCGAAGGCCAAGTGGTCCGACGGCAAGCCGGTAACGCCGGAAGATGTGATTTTCACCTTCGAGTTGATGCGCGACCATGGCGCCCCGCCGTTCTCGACACGATTGATTGCCAGCAAGATCGCGCTGGTCGAGAAAATGGAGAAGGTCGGTGACCGGTCCGTCCGCTTCACGCTCGCCAAGGATGCTTCGCGGGAACTGCCGCTGCTGCTGGCGCTTTCGCCGGTGCTGCCGAAACATGCGACCAAGATCGAGGGCTTCGAACAGACGACATTGACGCCGCTACTCGGCTCCGGGCCATATCTGGTCAAGCAGGTCAAGCCGGGCGAGAAGATCGTCTACAAGCGCGATCCGAATTACTGGGCCAGGAATCTACCGTCCAAGGTCGGCATCGACAATTACGACGAAGTGTCGGTCGAGTATTTCCTGCAGGACAGTTCGCTTTTCGAGGCCTTCAAGAAAGGCGAGGTCGATCTCTACCAGGAGGGTTCGCCGACGAAATGGAAGCGGAGCTACGATTTTCCCGCGGTGACCTCGGGTGCCGTGGTGAAGGATAGTTTCAAGCCACGCTTGCCCGCCAACATGTTTGCTATGGTCTTCAACACAAGGCGGCCGCTCTTTGCCGACCCGAGGATACGCGAAGGGCTCACCCTGGCTTTCGACTTCGAATGGGTGAACAAGAGCCTGTTCGAGAATGCCTATGTGAGGACCCAGAGCTTCTGGCAAAACTCCGTCCTGTCGAGCTTAGACGTGCCGGCCAGCCCTCTGGAGCTGCAATTGCTGGGCGAGGCGAAGGACAGGCTTTCGGCGGAAGTTCTCTCAGGCAAGTACCGTCTGCCGGTCACGGATGCCTCCGGTCGCGACCGCAAAGTGCTGCGGCAGGCCTTCGACCTTTTCAAGTCCGCGGGATACAAGATATCGGGCGGCAGGATGCTGGGGCCAGATGGGAGGCCCCTCGCCTTCGAGATTCTGGCTCAAAACCAGGATCAGGAGAAGATCGTGCTCGCCTACCAGCGTAATCTCGCGGCGCTCGGTATTGCAGTCACCATTCGCACGGTGGAGGATGCGCAGTATCAGGAACGCACCCAGACCTTCGACTATGACATGATCCTCAAGACCTATTCAGCCTCGCTGTCGCCGGGTATCGAGCAGATGACCCGCTGGGGCACGCTCTCGCGGGATCGGCCTGGCAGTGACAATTTTGCCGGCGTATCGAACCCGGATATCGACAATATGATCCAGCACATCCTGTCGGCCAAGAGCGAGGACGAGTTCGAGGCCGCCGTTCGGGCGCATGATCGCCTGCTGGTTTCGGGCCACTACCTCGTGCCGCTTTATCATATCGGTGAACAGTGGGTTGCCCGCCGCAAGCATATCGGCCACCCGGAATATCTGCCATTATACGGTGCTTACCTGCCCTCATGGTGGGACGAGCGCGCGCAACAGGATCAGTAAAGTGCAGCATATTCAAATCGATATCATATCCGACGTGGTTTGCCCGTGGTGCTATCTCGGGCAAAAACGCCTGGCCCTGGCGCTTGAGGAGGTTAGGGATTCGGTAGTCGCCGATATCGCGTGGAAACCCTATCAGCTCGAACCCAACGCACCGCCTGAGGGCTTCAACACTTTCGATTATCTCGCCAAGAAGATTGGCGGACCGGAACGCGTCAAGCAATCGCATGAGATGTTGAAAGGCCTGGGCGCTGAGATCGGCCTGCCCTTCGCGCTCGAACGGGCCGGGATCCTGCCCAACACGCTGGATGCGCATCGTCTTCTCCATTGGGCCGGCAAGATTGGTCCGGAGACGCAGGACAAGGTCGCACATGCGCTCTTCACCGCGAATTTTGTCGAGGGCAGGAATGTCGGCGACCACTCAGTGCTGGCGGATATCGCGGAGGCGTGCGGCATGGACCGCGCCGAAGTTGAAAGACTTCTGTCGATGGATACGGATCGCGATACAATCAAAACCGAGATCGCCAATGCCCAACGCATGGGCGTCTCCGGTGTGCCATTCTTTGTCATTGACGGGAAATATGCCATCTCGGGCGCTCAGGGCGTCGATGTATTTGCCAATGCGCTCCGGCAGATCGCGGAGATGAAGGCGAACGCTTAAGCCGCCCTCGTTGCGATCCCCGCCATCTGCGTCATCACCTGTGCCGCAGCCGTCAGGCGCTTTTCCGGGCCTGCGAGATCGCGCGCCAGGAAAACGCTGTGGTCGGGGCGGATTTTCGCGAGCGTTCCCTGCCGTGAGATATAGTCCACCAGACCTGCTGGGTTCGGGAATTCGCGGCCACGGAACTGCATGACGATGCCCTTCGGTCCTGCCTCCAGTTTCTCGACATTGGCCGTGCGGCAGAGCGACTTGATGTAGACGACCTTGAGCAGGCTTTCGACCTCCACCGGCATCGGCCCGAAGCGATCGATGAGCTCGGCGCCGAAGCCGTCGATTTCCTGCAACTCCTTGAGCTCGCCAAGCCGGCGATAGAGCGACATGCGGAGATTGAGGTCCGGCACGTAGTGTTCCGGGATCATCACCGCCGCGCCGACCTGGATCTGCGGCGACCAGCCGGAATCGGAGATTTGCTCGTCGCCCTTGATCTCCATCACCGCTTCTTCCAGCATCTGCTGGTAAAGCTCGAAGCCGACTTCCTTGATATGGCCGGACTGTTCTTCGCCGAGCAGGTTGCCGGCGCCGCGCAGGTCGAGATCGTGGCTGGCAAGCTGGAAGCCGGCCCCGAGCGAATCCAGCGATTGCAGGACCTTGAGCCGCTTGTCGGCGGTCGAGGTGAGCAGGCGGTTGACGGGAAGCGTGAAGAGCGCGAAGGCGCGCACCTTGGACCGCCCCACGCGGCCGCGGATCTGGTAGAGCTGGGCCAGTCCGAACATGTCGGCGCGATGCACGATCAGGGTATTGGCCGTCGGCACGTCGAGGCCGGATTCGACGATCGTCGTCGAGAGCAGCACATCATACTGGCCGTCGTAGAAGGCGTTCATGATATCGTCGAGCTCACCCGGGGGCATCTGACCGTGGGCGACCGCGATCTTGAGTTCCGGTACCGACTGCTTGAGGAATATGTGGATTTCGTCGAGATCGGCGATGCGCGGACAAACGTAAAAGCTCTGGCCGCCGCGATAATGCTCGCGCATCAGCGTCTCGCGGATCACCAGCGGATCGAATGGCGAGATGAAGGTGCGCACCGCCATGCGATCGACCGGCGGCGTGGTGATCAGTGATAGTTCGCGCACACCGGTGAGCGCCAGTTGCAGCGTGCGCGGGATCGGCGTCGCCGAGAGCGTCAGCACATGGACATCCGACTTCAGTTCCTTCAGCCGCTCCTTGTGCTTGACGCCGAAATGCTGCTCCTCGTCGATGATCAGCAGGCCGAGATTGGCGAATTTGACGCCCGCGCCCAACAGCGCATGCGTGCCGACCACTACATCGACCTTGCCGTCGGCCGCCGCCTTCTTGGTCTCGTTGAGTTCCTTGGCGCCCACAAGGCGCGAGGCCTGCCGCACCTTGATCGGAAAGCCGCGCAGGCGCTCGGTAAATGTCTTGTAGTGCTGGCGTGCGAGCAGTGTCGTCGGCACCACGACGGCAACCTGGCCGCCATTCATCGCGGCGATGAATGTCGCGCGAAGCGCCACTTCCGTCTTGCCGAACCCGACATCGCCGCAGATCAGGCGGTCCATCGGCTTGCCGGCCGCAAGATCGTCCTTCACCGCATCGATCGCGTTGGCTTGGTCGTCGGTTTCGTCATAAGGAAAGCGGGCGGCGAATTCGTCGTAGAGCCCCTCGGGCGCAGCCAGCACCGGCGCGTGCCGCATGGTGCGGGCGGCCGCGATCTTGATCAGGCCGTCGGCCATGGCAAGCAACTGCTTCTTCAGCTTCGCCTTGCGCGCCTGCCAGGCGACGCCGCCGAGCTTGTCGAGCTGGGCTTCGGTGGCTTCCGAGCCGTAGCGGGACAGAAGTTCAATGTTTTCGACCGGCAGGAAAAGCTTGTCGCCGCCGGCATATTGCAGTTCAAGACATTCATGCGGCGCGCCGACCGCCTGAATCGTGGTCAATCCCATGAAACGGCCAATGCCATGCTCAGCATGCACCACGATGCTGCCCGCTTCGAGCGAGGTCGCTTCGGAGATGAAATCGGCGGCGCGCTTGCGGCGCTTGGAGCGGCGCACCAGCCGGTCGCCGAGAATATCCTGCTCGCCGATGACCACCAGCTTGCCGGTTTCAAAACCGCTTTCCAGCGAGAGGATGGCGGAGCCCGCCTCCCCGGCCTTGAGTTTCTGGACTTCGGTCAAACTCGCAACCGGCACGACCTTTTCGAGCCCGTGCTCGGCCAGCACCTGCAGCAATCGGTCGAGCGAACCCTCGGACCAGCCCGAAATTACGACCTTGTCGCCCTTAGCACGATGGTCGGCAATATGGCGCACCGCGGCCGAGAAGACGTTGACCCGCTCTTCGCTCTGGTTCTCGACATTCTTCGCCCAATGCATGCCGGGCCGGGCATCGATGTTGACGACCTTGCGCGCGTCGCCATCAGGCTCGTTGAAAGCCGTCAGACGGATGGCACCGTGCTCGCGCAGCGACAGCATGACCTGCTCGCCTGACAGATAAAGCTGGTCGGGCGGCACCGGCTTATAGGGCGCCGCCTGCATCGAGCCCTTCTGCCTGGCCGAATCCTGGCGT
Source organism: Rhizobium sp. TH2 (assembly GCF_024707525.1). Classification (NCBI taxonomy): domain Bacteria; kingdom Pseudomonadati; phylum Pseudomonadota; class Alphaproteobacteria; order Hyphomicrobiales; family Rhizobiaceae; genus Rhizobium; species Rhizobium sp. TH2. The sequence goes on from NZ_CP062231.1 coordinate 2,233,495, forward strand.
GCCTGGTAATAGTCGCCGATCAGTGTGAAGCGCTCGTTGACCGATTCCTGCAGCGTGTTGTCGGTAACCAGCCGGAAGCCCTCGAGATAGTCGAACAACGTGTCGAGGTGGTCGTAATAGAGCGGCAGCCAATGCTCCATGCCGGCGAAACGGCGGCCCTCGGAAATCGCCTGGTAGAGCGCGTCGTCGCGTGTGGCGGCGCCGAACATCGTCAGGTAATTCTTGCGGAAGCGGCTGATCATATCCGGATTGAGCGACACCTCGCTCATCGGATTGACCGCGAGTGCCTTTGCGGTGCCGGTCGTACGTTGCGTCGCCGGATCGAAATAGCGAATGGTTTCGAGCGTATCGCCGAAGAAATCGAGCCGCATCGGCTGCTCGGAATCCGGCATGAAGACATCGAGGATACCACCGCGCACCGCGAATTCGCCGACCTCGCGCACCGTCGGCGTGCGATCGAAACCGTTGCGCTCAAGCTGGGCGGCAATGTCTTCCATGCGGATTTGTTGGCCGGCGCGCGCCGAGAACGTCATGGTAGCCATAGCATCGCGCGGCGGCAGCTTCTGCACCAGCGCGTTGGCTGTTGTCAGCACGATTGCCGGATGCCGCTTGGCCTGGAACGCGACGAGGCCGGCAAGTGCTGAAAGTCTCCTGGCGGAGACATCGGTGCCGGGCGATACGCGGTCATAGGGCAGGCAGTCCCAGCCCGGCAGTGTCAGGACCGGAATTTCGGACGCGTGGAAAGCCAGCATCTGCTCGATATCGGCCATATGCTGACCGTCCGACATGACATAGGCGACCGGCTTGCCGCTCTGCGCCATCTGGGCCAGCACCAAGGCTTCCATGCCCGGCGGCACGCTGCCGAGCGTGAAGCTCTTGTCGTCTGCAAGAATCTTGGCGGCGTTGAAATCGGAAATCATGTGCTGGCGGCGTCCGGTCTGAATGCTTCCTCCGGCCGGAAGGCGGTGATGCGGGCGAAAAGCGGGGTATTCAGGTGCTCCGGCAAAGCCTTCTCGCCTGATATCCACTTGAAGAGATCGTTGTCATCCTCGGTCAGGATCGCCTCGAATTCATCGAGATCGGCGCCGGAGATAAGGCGAAGCTCGTTATCGGCGAACTGGCCGAAGATCAGGTCCATCTCGCGAATGCCGCGATGCCAGGCGCGGAAGAGAATGCGCCGGCGGCGGGGGTCGAGTTCGGCGCTGGTTCTTGTCGTGCCGGTCATGTCGTGCGAGCCATGCGGTTCTTTCCATTCTCGTTCGGCGCTCTCTATATCCTTTGAAAACCGGCTTGTCAGCCTTGCCAATCAACGTTCCAACTGGGAAAAAAGCCCATGCGCCCTTCCCTTCTCGATCCGCTCTTCGCGTCACTGTCTTCGCTGCCCGGTATCGGGGCGAAGATGGGCGAGCTCTATGCGCGCCTGCTCGGCCGCGAGTCGATCGAGGATTGCCGGATCATCGACCTGATCTTCCATGCGCCTTCGGCGGTGATCGATCGGCGCAAACAGCCGGGAATCGCCTATGCGCCGCAGGGTTCGATCGTCACGGTCACGGCGCGTGTCGATCGCCACCAGCCGCCGCCGCGCGGTAATGCCAACGTTCCCTATCGCGTGTTCCTGCAGGACGATACCGGAGAAATGGCGCTGGTCTTCTTTCGCGCCAAGGGCAACTGGCTGGAAAAATCGCTGCCGATCGACGAGACCGTCATGGTCAGTGGCAAGGTGGACTGGTTCAACGGCCGCGTCTCGATGGTACATCCGGATCATGTCGCACGGCTGTCGGAGGGTCAGAGCCTGCCCTTGATCGAACCCGTCTATCCGCTCACGGCCGGCCTCTCGCCCAAGGTTCTGCGGAAGACGATCGAAGCGGCGGCCGAGCGTGTGCCTGATCTGCCGGAATGGATCGACGAATCCCTGATCAAGCAGCAGCGCTTTCCGCAAACCGCGGACGCGCTGAAACAACTGCATCATCCGGAGGACGAGAAGGATATCGACCCGCAATGCTCGACCCGGCGCCGGCTCGCCTATGACGAATTTCTGGCCGGCCAGATATCGTTGGCATTGGTGCGTTCAAGGCTGCGCAAGGTCCCCGGCGTGCCGGTGCGCCCGACCGGACTGTTGGCGAAGAAGGTGACCGATGCCCTGCCCTTCTCGCTGACGTCGAGCCAATCGGCAGCGATCGCCGATATCCTCGCTGACATGGCGGGCGAGGATCGCATGCTGAGGTTGCTGCAGGGCGATGTCGGCTCGGGCAAGACGGTTGTTGCGCTGATGGCGATGATTGCGGTCGTGGAGGCCGGCGGCCAGGCGGTGCTTATGGCGCCGACCGAGATTCTCGCCCGCCAGCATCTTGCGACCCTTAGCCAGATGGCACGCGGCACGGGCGTCGAGATCAATATCCTCACCGGACGTACCAAGGGCCGTGAGCGCGACGAGATTCTCGAGCGCATCGCGGACGGCAAGGCTCAGATCCTGATCGGCACGCATGCGTTGTTCCAGGACAGCGTCAACTATCAAAATCTGCAACTTGCCGTCGTCGATGAACAGCACCGCTTCGGCGTCCATCAGCGGCTGCGGCTGACCTCCAAGGGCCTGTCGCCGCACATGCTGGTGATGACCGCGACACCGATCCCGCGCACGCTGGTGCTCGCCGCCTTTGGCGACATGGATGTCTCCAAGCTCACCGAAAAGCCCGCGGGTCGCAAGCCGATCCAGACTGTGATCGTGCCCGGAGAGCGCCTCGAGGAGATCGTTCATCGCCTGCAGACAGCCGTGGCCGAGGGACGCAAGGTCTATTGGATCTGCCCGCTGGTCGAGGAGACCGAAGAGAGCAACCTGATGTCGGTCGAGGAGCGGCATGCGGTGCTCTCGCAGTTCTTCGGCAAGCAGGTCGCGCTCATTCACGGCCGGATGAGCGGTCCTGAGAAGGACGCCGTCATGGCCGGCTTCAAGCGCGGCGAGACGCGACTGCTGGTCGCGACGACAGTGATCGAGGTCGGCGTCGACGTCCCCGATGCCACGATCATGGTTATCGAGCATGCCGAACGCTTCGGGCTCGCCCAGCTCCACCAGCTCAGGGGCCGGGTGGGTCGCGGCAGCGAGGCGTCGAGTTGCATCCTGCTTTATTCAGGCAAGCTCAGCCAGAATGCCGAGGCGCGGCTCAAGATCATGCGCGAGACCGAGGATGGCTTTCTGATCGCCGAAGAGGATCTCAGGCTGCGCGGCGAAGGCGAATTGCTCGGCACGAAACAGTCCGGCACGCCGGGCTTCGCCATTGCCAGCCTTGAGGCGCATGGCGACCTCCTGGAGATCGCGCGCAAGGATTCGCACTATCTGCTCGATCGCGATCCAGAGCTGCAAAGCCCGCGCGGCGAGGCGATCCGCGTCCTGCTTTATCTCTTCCGGCGCGACGAGGCGATCCGGTTCCTGAAAGCTGGCTGATCAGGCGGCGGAAATCGATGGCGGAGCCGGTAGCTGTTTGGGCGACCATTTTGGGGTGACCAGACCCCCCGAAATCAGCAGCTTGGCCGCGTCTTCGGTGGACATGTCGAGTTCCATGATCTTCTTCTTCTCCACGAAGATCAGGAAGCCGGCCGTGGGCACCGGCGTGGGCGGCAGGAAGACCGCCGCCATTTCCATGCCCTTGTCGCTGAAGCGCGTGGCGATCTCCCCTTGAGCGTCTGTTGCGACAAAAACCACGGACCAGAACCCCGGCGACGGATACTCGATCATCCCGACCTTCTTGAAGGAATTCGTCCGCTCGCGGAGAACCGTTTCAAAAATCTGCTTGAGGCCCTTGTAGATCGAGCGCACGAGCGGCATCCGGTCCAGCACCGACTCGCCCGCCTCGACAATGGTGCGGCCGATCAGGTTCTTGCCGAGAAATCCGACGATCGTGATGAGGATAAGGGCAACCAGAAGCCCGAAGCCGGGCACAGCGAATGTCAGGTAGTTCTCGGGGCTATAGCGCGCGGGGATAAGCGGCTTGACCCAGCTGTCGGCCCAACGGATGAAGGTCCAGGTCAGCCAGATGGTAATGGCAATCGGGGCACAGATGATGAGCCCGGTCAGGAAATTGTTTCGTAGCCTGACGCCGAACGGCGGCTTATGCGGAATTTCGGTCATACGTCGGTCCCATGTTCATCCGCAAAGACTATGAATAGCGTCAGTCTCTTGCGTCGCACAAGAACTTTGAGCGCTTCATTGTTAAATGAAAGCAGTTCTGCCGAGCAGGTTTTCGTCAGGACCAAGGCGGCGGGCGAGCGTCGTACCCTAAGGTACGGCCGAGACCGACGCCACAGGGACTGGCGGAAAGATGCCCGGCCCACCGGGCGCGCTTCGCGACGCCCGGCGATTCTAATGTCTTGCAGATTTGCTTTTGCAAATCTGCGGGAGGGTTGGCCGAAACGGGCCGGCTCTTCGATCGGCTGGCTTGGCCGTAGTGCTTGGCTACGACGTGCGCCAGCCGATCGAACATCCGACTCCGCCTCAGCCAACAGAACTGCTTTCATTTAACAATGAAGCGCTCCGTCACTCCACCGTGACCGATTTTGCCAGATTGCGCGGCTGATCGACATCGGTGCCCATGAAGACAGCCGTGTGATAGGCCAGCAACTGGATCGGCAGCGTAAAGATCATCGGGTGGATGACCTCATCGACCTCGGGCAGCACGATCGTCGCCATGGTGGGAAGGTCGGTGGCGGCGGCCCCCTTCTCGTCGGTGATGAAGATGATCCGGCCGCCGCGCGCGGCCACTTCCTGCATGTTCGACACTGTCTTCTCGAAGAACCGGTCATGGGGCGCGATGACGATGACGGGCATGTTCTCATCGATCAGCGCGATTGGCCCATGCTTCAGCTCGCCAGCGGCATAGCCTTCGGCATGAATATAGGAAATCTCCTTGAGCTTCAGCGCACCTTCCATGGCGATCGGAAAGCTGGTGCCGCGGCCGAGATAGAGTACATCCTTGAACTTCGAGAGATCGCGCGCGAGCGCCTCGATCTGCGGCTGGATCGTGTTCAGCACCTTGGCCATCACGCGCGGCATTTCGGCGAGGTGCCTGACGATCTGCTTCTCTGCGGCAGCGGTCAGCGTACCACGCGCCCTGCCCGCCTGAATCGCAAGTGCGGCCAGGACCGTCAATTGGCAGGTGAAGGCCTTGGTCGAGGCGACGCCGATCTCGGGACCAGCCAGGATCGGGAACACGACGTCGGATTCCCGTGCGATAGTGGATTCACGGACATTGACGACGGCGCCAATCCTCAAGCCCGCCTCGCGGCAGTAGTGCAAGGAAGCCAGCGTATCGGCCGTCTCGCCCGATTGGGAGATGAAGAGCGCGGCGGAATTCGGATTGAGCGGGATTTCCCGGTAGCGAAATTCCGAGGCGACATCGATCTCGACCGGCAGGCGTGCATAGCGCTCGAACCAGTATTTGCCAGTCAACCCGGCCAGATAGGCCGTGCCGCAAGCTGAAATGGCGAGGCTCGAAATATTGGCGAAATCAATGCCTTCTACCGGCTTGATCCGGCTCTCGGCGAAATCGATGTAGTGACCCAGCGTGTGCGAGATCGACTCCGGCTGTTCGTGGATTTCCTTTTCCATGAAATGCCGGTGGTTGCCCTTGTCGATCATGAAGGACGTTGCCGTCGATTGCTGGCGCGCCCGCTTGACCGGCGTGCCATCAGCATCGAAAATCTCCGCCGAACCAACGGTGATAACCGCCCAGTCGCCATCATTGAGGTAGGAAATCTGGTTGGTGAACGGCGCCAGTGCGATCGCATCGGACCCCAGGAACATTTCGTCCTTGCCGTAGCCGATCGCCAATGGCGGACCGGAACGCGAGGCGTAGATCTTGCCCGGCTCGTCCCGAAAGAGGATGGCCAGCGCATAGGCGCCGGTGACGCGCTTCAGCATTGCCTCGACGGCGCCGCGCGGCGTCTTGCCATCGCGAAGATGCTTGGCGAGCAGCTGCGCCACCACTTCCGTGTCGGTCTGGGTGTTGAAGGTCACGCCTTCCGCAGTGAGCTCGTGCTTGATCTCGGCGAAATTCTCGATGATGCCGTTATGGACGACGGACACGCCATCGGTGAAGTGCGGATGCGCATTGGCTTCGGTCGGCGCGCCGTGCGTGGCCCAACGGGTATGCGCAATGCCGGAATTGCCGTCGAGCGGCTGCTCAGTCAGCCTGCGCTCCAGGTTGACCAGCTTGCCCTCGGCGCGACGGCGATCGAGCTGGCCGGCGTGAACCGTGGCCACACCTGCGGAATCATAGCCTCGGTATTCCAGCCGCTTGAGCGCATCGACCAGTCTAGGAGCGACTGAATGATTCCCGACGATGCCGACAATGCCGCACATGCAACGACCCCCGAAATTTCCGATAGTTTGCGTCTTACCCGAATTATGCCGCATCGCAACGCATGCGCCATCACTTTCGGTTGCTTGCGTTAACGCCGCTAGGTCTTCTTCTTCGATTCCTTCAGCGCCCTGTTGCGCGCCGCTATCTCCGTGCCATAGCCGAGCTTATTCATCTGGCGGGCACGCCCAAAGGCTGCGGCTCCGGCGGGAACGTCTTCGGTAATGACGCTGCCAGATGCGGTCAGTGCGCCTTCTCCAATGTTCACCGGCGCCACAAGCGACGAGTTGGAGCCGATAAAGGCATCGGCGCCGATGACGGTATCGAATTTGTTGAAGCCATCGTAATTGCAGGTCACCGTGCCGGCGCCGATATTGGCGCGCGGGCCGATCGTGGCGTCGCCGATATAGGTGAGATGGCTTACCTTGGCGCCCTCCCCGATCTCGGCCTTCTTGATCTCGACGAAATTGCCGACCTTGGCATTGGCGCGAAGATTGGCGCCCGGCCGCAGCCGCGCATACGGCCCGACATTGGCGCCCGAGGCGACATAGGCACCCTCGAGATGCGAGAAGGCGTGGATCACCGCGTTCGGCTCGACCATGACGCCGGGTCCGAAGACCACGTTCGGCTCGATCATCGTATCCTGGCCGATTTGCGTGTCGTAAGAGAGGAACACCGTCTCCGGCGCGATCATCGTCACGCCTGAGATCATCAGTTCGTGGCGCTTCTTGCGCTGCCAGATCGCTTCGAGTTCCGCGAGTTCGGCACGGTTGTTGCAGCCCGCCACGGTATCCAGCGGCGCTTCGACCGTGGCGGCTTTGCCGCCCTCGCCGCGCAGGATTTCAATGATATCGGTGAGGTAATACTCGCCCTTGACATTGTTGTTGGTGATCTTGCCCAACAGCGCCAAGGCCTTGGCGCCGTCGATCGCCATCAGGCCTGAATTGCAGAGCGTGACCTTTCGCTCCTCCGCCGTGGCATCCTTTTCCTCGCGGATCGCCACCAGCTCGCCATCCGCTTCCAGCAGCCGTCCATAGCCGGTCGGCTTGTCGGTGCGGAACCCGATTACCGCCACATCAAAGCCGGCACGAACCTTGTCGCGCGCCTCGGCAAGCGGCCCGGGCTCGATCAGCGGCGCATCGGCATAGGCGACGATGACCTGATCGTATCCCTTGGCGATCTCGGCCCTCGCTGCAAGCACGGCGTGGCCGGTGCCCAGGCGTTCCTTCTGTTCGTAGGGTGTGACTTTCAGCGAACCGCTCGAAGCTGCGGCAATCACCGGACCAGCATCGCGACCGACCACCAGGGCGACATCGGTGACACCGGTCCGCTCGAGCGCGATCATGACATGGGTGATCATCGGCAGATTGCCGACCGTATGCAGCACCTTGGATTTCGTCGATTTCATCCGCGTGCTCTCGCCCGCGGCGAGCACCACCGCAAGAACGCGATCACTCATGCCGATTCTCCCGATTTATTCCGGATTTCGATTATCGCGTGGCTTGCGATTGCGCAACTCACGCGGCGTCGCTGTTCGACTGGACGGACCTGGCGCGCGCCATGAGGATCTTGTCGATCCGGCGGCCGTCCATGTCGATGACCTCGAAGACATAACCGAAGGACTCGAATTTATCGCCCTCGACCGGGTTCTTGCGCAGCTGCTGGACGAGGAATCCGGCGATCGTCTCATATCCGTCATCGGTGCTCAGTTGATCGAGACCGAAGGTCAGCTGCATTTCGTGGATAGGCGTGCGACCGTCGATCAGCCAGGAGCCGTCGTCACGCTCGCGGATGGCGATATCCTCGACATCGTCGTAGTTCGACGGAAGGATGCCGATGACCGCCTCCAACAGGTCCGCCGAGGTGACGATGCCTTCGGTCGAACCATATTCATCGACGATGACGGCCATGTGGATGTTGGAACTCTTGAAAATCTCGAAAGCCTTGAGGCAGGTCGTCATCTCGGGGACGCTGGGTATCTCCTCCACGTAATTCTTCATCTGGAAATTCTTCGGGCTGAGGGAAGCCCTGAGAATATTCTTCGCCCGCACCGCGCCCACCACGGTATCGTTGTCGCCATCGATCACGGGATAGCGCGAATGACCTGCGGATTGCACCGCCTCGATCACTTCTTCCCAGCTGTCGTTGATGTCGATCGCCACCATCTCGGTACGATGAGTCATGATCGATTTGACCGAGCGGTCGGCGAGCGAGATGATCCGGCGGAGCATTTCATGCTCGGACTTTTCGAAGACGCCGCTCTCAGCGCCCTCGGCTAGCACCGCATGCACTTCGGCCTCGGTGACTTCCTCGCCGTCGGCGCCCCTGATGCCGAGCAGCCGCATGAGAACCCTCGCCGAAGTTTCGAAGAGATAGACGACCGGCGCGGTGATCTTCGACAGAATCGACATCGGCAGGGCGACGATCATCGCGATCGCCTCCGCATTGCGCAACGCCAGTTGCTTCGGGATGAGCTCCCCGATGATCACCGAGAAATAAGTGATGAGCGCCACGACGATCGCGCCTGCCAGCGCGTGACCATAGGGTGCGATGACTTGGTACGCATTGAGTACGGGTCCCAGCTTCTCAGTGATCGAGGCGCCGCCATAGGTACCGGCCAGAATGCCGACCAGCGTGATGCCGACCTGGACCGTGGAGAGAAAGTTCCCTGAATCCTCGGCAAGGGCGAGCGCGGCGGCGGCGCGAGTGTTTCCCTGCTTGGCCTTCTGCCGCAGCAACGGCTTGCTTGCGGAGACAATCGCCAGCTCCGACATGGCAAAAAAGGCATTGAGGAGCAGGAGAAAGAAGATGACGATGATTTCGGTCACAGATTGGCAGCCAATTGCAATTGCGCCGTAAACTAAAGGTACGGGCTGCAATCTTCAAGGCATGGCGCGAAAAAGGCGTGTGTGGCCAGCCGGCTTTCAGATCCGGCATAGCGTGCCGCGTTCGATCATGCTCAACCGAGCACCGAACCGACCCTGTCGCGGCCCTCCATGATCACGTTCCGCATCGCCTCCGCCGCCCCTACCTTGTCGCGCTTTGCAATCGCATCGACGATCAGGCGATGCCTCGCCGCCACCTCGGCGGTCCGGTTCTCGTTGGCCTCGGGCGAGCTCAGCTTGAAGATGCCGACCAGGGCCGCCTCGATCAGGCTGCCAACCGTGCGCATGAATGGATTTCTCGATGCTTCGGCGATGGCGAGATGGAATTTAAGGTCGGCGACAGCGAGCGTGGCGGGCGTGTGCGCTGGATCGCCCATCTCGTCAGCGAGTTCGTAGAGCAGCCTGATATCGTCATCATCGGCATTTTCCACCGCAAGGCTCGCGGCGAAAGGCTCGAACGCAAGCCGGATTTCCGTCAGGTGTTGAAGGAATGGCTGATCGACGCCCTTGTGGAAATACCAGGTCAGGACATCGCTGTCGAAGAGGTTCCACTGATTCTGCGGTGTCACCTTGGTTCCGATGCGGGCGCGGGGCACAATCAGGCCCTTGGCGGCCAGGGTCTTCATCGCTTCGCGCAACACCGTGCGCGAAACCCGGAAGCGTTGCGCAAGTTCGAAGTCGCCCGGCAGCGTCATGCCGACGGGATAGTGCCCGGATATGATTTCGCGGCCGAGTTCATCCACCACCTGCGCGTGGCTGGTTCTCGTCTTGCGCCCGGATAGCGCCGTCTCCAAAACACCCCTGCGCATCGGCTCCGCCTCCCCCTCAGGCTTTTCGTTCGATCTTCGAAGCGAGCAATATGCCTTTTTGCATAAGAATGAAGGCAAAGAGCAAGAGACCAATCACAATTTTCGTCCACCAGCTCGAAAGAGTGCCATCGAAAGTGATGTAAGTCTGTATTAGCCCTTGAATGAGAACCCCGATCAGCGTGCCGGCAACGAAGCCAGCGCCACCCGTCAACAGGGTTCCGCCGATCACCACCGCTGCGATGGCATCAAGTTCGACGCCAACGGCGGCGAGCGAATAGCCGGCGGAGGTGTAGAGCGAAAAGACAATGCCCGACAGCCCTGCGAGAAAGCCCGACAGCGCGTAGATCGCGATCGTGGTGCGAGCGACCGGCACGCCCATCAGCCGCGCGGTCTGCGTACCGCCGCCGAGCGCATAGACGTTCGTGCCGAACCGGGTGCGATGGGCGACGAAGACTCCGACCAGGAAAACTAGGATCATCAGCCCGCCGATCAGCGTGATGCGGCCACCGCCCGGGAGTTTGAAGTAGAGGGATTTCAAGGTCTTGTAGAACGGATGCACGATCGGGATGGAATCGATCGACAGAACGAAGGACATGCCGCGGGCGAGAAACATGCCCGCAAGCGTGACGATGAATGCCGGCATTTCGAGATAGTGAATGATCGCGCCCATCAATGCACCGAAGGCCGTGGTGATCCCCAAGGCAAGCGCGAATGCGAAGAGCGGATGGATCGAGGTGTTCTGCAGGATGACGGCGAGGAATACGCCGGTGAATGCGATCACTGAACCAATCGAGAGATCGATACCGCCTGAAATGATGACGAAGGTCATACCGAGCGCGGCGATGCCGAGAAACGCATTGTCGGTCAGCAGGTTGCCGATGACCCGCGTCGACAGGATATTGGGGAACTGCAGATAGCAGAGCGCATAGGCGATCACGAAAATCAGTGTCGTGGCGATCAGCGGCAGATATTTGGACTTGATCATGCCTGGCCCTTGTCTGCACTGGTATTCGAAGGGCTTCGTTTGAAGAAGGCGGAGAGGTCACCGATTCGCGGCGACTGGATAATCAGGATCGTCACGATGATCACGGCCTTGATGATGAGATTGTATTCCGGCGGGAAGCCGGAGGTGAGGATGCCGGTGTTCACCGCCTGGATGATCACGGCGCCGAGAAGCGAGCCCAATATGCTGAACCGGCCGCCAAGCAACGAATTGCCGCCGACCACGACCGCCAGGATCGCATCGAGTTCCAGCCAGAGACCGGCATTGTTGGCATCGGCACCCTTGATGTCGGCCGCCACGATGAGACCGGCGATCGCAGCGCATAGTCCGGCCAGAAGGTAGGCCGTCATCAACAATGCCGTGGTCCGTACGCCCGAGAGCTGGCTTGCCTGCCGGTTGATGCCGATTGCCTCTATCAGCATGCCGAGCGCCGTTCGGCGCACCAGGAGCGTGACCGCGAGCCCGAAGACGACCCAGATCACCACTGGCATCGGCATCAGCAACGCGCGGCCGCTGCCGATGAAGACCAGGCGTTCATCGGTGAAGGTCAGGATCGCACCCTCGGTGATCAATTGCGCGATGCCGCGTCCGGCGACCATCAGCACCAGCGTGGCGATGATCGGCTGGATATTGAGGAAAGCGACGAGAAATCCGTTCCACAGGCCGCAGGCAATCCCGACACCCAGCGCCATGACCACGGCATTGAACGCCGAATGACCGGCGACGATAGCCGCCGCCGCCGTCGCGCCCGATATCGCCACCACAGCACCCACGGACAGGTCGATGCCCTTGGTGGCGATGACCAGCGTCATGCCGACCGCGACCAGCGCCACCGGTGCGCCACGGTTGAGCACGTCGATGATGCTGCCATACAGGCGGCCGTTCTGGATGGAGATGTTGAAAAAGTCCGGGAACAACAGGACGTTGAGCACAAGTACCACGATCAGCGTGATGATCTGCGGCAAGAGCCGGACCAATATCGGAGGCCAGTTTCTGGTCATGCGCGCGCCGCTCCGTCGTGGGATTGCGCGATCGAATCTATGATCATGTCCGCCGTCATCTGTTCGCCGCTGAGTTCCGCCACATGGTGATGATCGCGCAACACCCTGATGCGCGAGCTATAAGCGACAAGCTCTTCCAGTTCCGACGAGATGACGGCGAGCGACATGCCTTCGGCGCAGAGTTCGCGGATCAGCTTGATGATCTCGGCATGCGCACCGACATCGATGCCGCGTGTGGGCTCGTCCAGGATGAGCAGCTTCGGGTCCGTCGCCAGCCAGCGGGCGAGAATCGCCTTCTGCTGATTGCCGCCCGAGAGGAGCTTGATCGGCTTTTCCCGGCCGTCGGTGCGGATATCCAGCGCCTTGATGTATTTGTCGGCGAGTTCGTTCTGCTCGGCACGCGAGATCGGCTTGGCCCAGCCGCGCCTCGCCTGCAGCGCCAGCGCGATGTTTTCGCGCACCGAGAGATCGCCGATGATTCCGTCGGTCTTCCTGTCCTCAGGGCAGAAGCCGAAACCCTCGGCGATCGCCGCTTGCGGTGAAGAGATCGTCGCAGGCTTGCCGTCGATTTCAATTGATCCTTGGTCGGCGGGCCTGCGACCGAACATCACTTCCGCGGTCTCGGTCCGGCCCGATCCGAGCAGGCCCGCCAGTCCGACCACCTCCCCCTCGGCGATATCGAGATCGAACGGCTCGATATGTCCCTTCCGCGCCACGCCCTTGAACCGGAACCTCGGTGCCTTGGCTTTCGTAACGGTTGCGACGCCGTGGCTGGTTTCTTCCTTCAGTTCGCGGCCGAGCATCATGGAGACAAGATCCTTGCGCTCCAGCGAGACCGTATCGCGCGTGCCGACCAGCTTGCCGTTTCGCAGCACGGTGATCCGGTCGGAAATTGCATAGACCTGTTCGAGGAAATGCGTGATGAAGATGATGCCCAGCCCGCGGCGCTTCAAATCCGTGATAATGCCGAACAGCAGTTCGACTTCGTTTTTGTCGAGACTGGCTGTCGGCTCGTCGAGCACGAGCACCTTGCCGGAGAGATCAACCGCGCGGGCGATGGCGATCACCTGCTGCACGGCAACGGAAAAGCTGGAGAGCGCCGCGCCGGGATCAATGTCGAGCCCATATTGCGAGAGCAGTGCGCGCGACAACCGGTGCATCTCGCGGGTCTGCGTCAAGCCGAACCGTCGCGGCTGGCGGCCGAGATAGAGATTATCGGCCACCGAGAGATTGTCGAGGAGATTGACTTCCTGGTAGACGGTGCCGATTCCCAGTTTCTGGGCTTCGAACGTGTTGCGCGGGTCGATCGCGACCCCGTCAAGCGCAACGCTCCCGCTGTCGCGGCGATAGGCACCGGTCAGGCACTTGATCAGGGTGGATTTGCCGGCGCCGTTTTCGCCGAGCAGCGCGTGCACTTCACCACGGCGAAGCGAGAAATCGACGCCATCCAGCGCTCTTGCGCCGAGAAACTGCTTCGATACGCCGGTCGCGCTCAATATTTCCGTCTGGCCGTCAGGCATCTCAAGCTCCCCCTGCCTGTCCGCATCCCTGCACATGCGAGCATAAAGGCGGCATGGCCAAAGCAACATCGCCATGCGCCGCAAGGATTACTCCCTGCGGCGCGCGTGGCAGTCGATCAGTAGCCGAGGCCCTTCTTGAGGTCGTAGACCTTCATCGGGTCTTCCGAGGTCGGGGTGTAGAGCTTGGACTCGGTCTGGATCCACTTCGGCGGCTCCTTCTTGTCCTTCAGGTACGCGTTGAGCGCGTCGAAGGCCGGGCCGGCCATGTTGGGAGTCAGTTCGACGGTGGCGTTCGCTTCGCCAGCAGCCATCGCCTTGAAGATATCCGGTACGGCGTCGATTGAGACGACAAGGATATCCGTGCCCGGCTTGAGGCCGGCTTCCTTGATGGCTTCGATGGCGCCGACGGCCATGTCGTCGTTATGGGCATAAAGCGCGCAGATGTTCTTGCCGCCGCCTTCCGCCTTCAGGAAGCTTTCCATGACTTCCTTGCCCTTGGTGCGGGTGAAGTCGCCGGTCTGGCTGCGGATGAGCTTGAGGTTCTTGGCATCGGCGATCGCCTGCTCGAAGCCCTTCTTGCGGTCGATGGCCGGCGAAGAGCCGGTCGTGCCCTGAAGTTCGACGACGTTGCAATCCTTGCCCTTGGTTTCATCGACCAGCCATTTGCCGGCGACATTGCCTTCGTGCACGAGGTCCGACGTGACGGCAGTCAGGTACAACCCCTTGTCGCTATCGACGGTACGGTCGAGGAGGATGACGGGAATCCCGGCGTCCTTGGCTTCGGTGAGAACGTCGTCCCAACCGGTGGCAACAACCGGGGCTACGAAGATCGCGTCCACGCCCTGGGCGATGAAGGAGCGGATCGCCTTGATCTGGTTTTCCTGCTTCTGCTGCGCATCGGCGAATTTCAGGTCGATGCCGCGCTTCTCTGCTTCCTGCTTGGTGACGGTGGTTTCAGCCGCGCGCCAGCCGGACTCGGAACCGATCTGCGAAAAACCGACCGTTAGAGCGCTGGCTTCCGTCGCCGCAAACATGCCGACAGCAAGCGCCGTTGCACTCGCAAGTGCCTGTACGAATTTCATGAATACCTCCCAATGATGTGCTGCTCTCCCGCAGCAAGGTTTAAAAATCATACTATAGTATTTTTGTAAAGACGAAAACGCTCAATAGTCATACTTTTGTATTTTCCGTCCCTGAAAGCCGCGGTGCCGATGGGCATCCGGCTTATCGTTCGCATCGGCTGCAAAAACAGCTTGCCGGGTCGCCCGACCGTCTCTAAAAGCCTTGTTTCCATGGGCGCTCTGGTCTGGAAGCGCCTGTTTGCAGGTCATAGACAGATAACGAAACGGACCGGGGAAGAAATGCTTCAATCTTTGCGAAACGCCGCCAATACCTGGGCCATGAAGGGCTTGCTGATCATCATGATCGGCGCCTTCGGCATATGGGGCGTCCAAGCGTCCATGTTCGCCGGTTCGTCCAGCGCGGTGGTGACGGTCGGCGACCAGAAGGTATCCGACGTCGAGTTCCGGGTCGCGTTCAACAATGTCGTCAGCGGGCTGTCGCAGCAGTTCGGCACGCAGCTCACGCTCGAGCAGGCGCGCATGTTCGGTGCGGAAAACATGGTCTATAGCAGCCTCGTTTCCAACGCAGCGCTCGATCAGCTGGCGAGTGACATGAAGCTCGGCCTTTCGGAGGATCGCATTCTCGAACTCATCCAGCAGGAACCCGCCTTCCGCGACCGCATCACCGGCGCCTTCAGCCGCGACGAGATGATCTCGCAGTTGGAGAACGCAAGAATCCGCCACGCCGACTATCTCGAAACGGTTACGAGCGGTGCCATTCGGAGCCAGATCTCGGACGCCCTGGTGGATGGCTTCAAGCCGCCGAAGACGCTGACGGATGCGCTACACGCCTATGGTACCGAAACCCGCGCGCTCGATTACCTGATCCTGACCAATGCCAATATCGAGCCGGTCAAGCCACCGGCGGATGCCGTGCTGGCCAAATGGTTCGAAACCAACAAGGACAAGTACAAGGCGCCGGAATATCGCAAGTTCAGCTATGTGAAGCTCGAGCCCGCCGACATTGCCGATCTCACGGCCATATCTGACGACGCCGTCGCGCAGGACTATGAGAAGCGCAAGGACAGCTACCGCACGCCCGCAACCCGGACAATCGAGCAGCTGAGCTTCGACGGCAAGGCCGCCGCCGATGCTGCCGCCGCCAAGCTCGCCGCAGGCACCAGCTTCGACCAACTCATCACCGAGCAAGGCAAGACCGCCACCGACGTGCTTCTCGGCGACTTCCAGCAGAACACCATGCCGACCAAGGCGATGGGTGATGCAGCGTTTGCGGTCAAGACGGATGGCGGCACGACGCCGGTTACCGATGGCCTCATCGGACCTGTCATCATGCGCATCACCAATATCAAGCCCGAGACGCTCAAGTCGATCGACGAAGTCAAGGACGAGATCCGCAAGGAACTGGCGCTTGTCCTCGCCAATGACGAAATCGAAAACGTCTACAAGAGCTTCGAGGATACAAGGGCATCCGGCTCATCCCTCGCCGAAGCCGCCAAGCAGCAGAAGCTCAAGGCGGTGACGATCGATGCGATCGACGCCGAGGGCAAGGACATGAAGGACGCCGAGGTCAAGGACATTCCCGGCGGGCAGAAGTTGCTCAACGAGGTGTTCAAGACCGAGACCGGCGTCGAGCCGCTGCCGTTCACCCTCGACAATGGCGGCTACGTCTGGTTCGAACTCAACGATGTGACGCCGGCGCGCGACCGCAAGATCGAAGAAGTCAAGGCCAAGGCTGTCGCCGACTGGACCGCCGACGAACAGAAGGCGGCGCTGGCAAAGAAGGCCGATGAGATCGTGACCCAGCTGAAGGGCGGTGCCAAGCTTGCCGATATCGCCACATCCCTCAAGATCGCCGTTGAGAGCAAGGCCGGCATCAAGCGCGGCTCGACCGATGCGGTTCTCGGCAATGCGGCGATTGCCGCGGCGTTCGAGGGTCCCAATGGCCATGTCGCGAGCGCGGCAGACGAAAGCGGCGCCAACCGCATCGTGCTGCAGGTCAAGGAAGTCAACGAGAATGTAGCCGCCGATGCACTCGACGAATCGGCGGCACAGGCCAAGCAACTCGCCGACAGCGCCGCCCAGGAGATCATGAGCCAGTTGGTGGAGGAGTTGAAGGTCGATTATGGCGTCTCCATCAACCAGACCCTTGGCAACCAGCTGATGGTGCAGCGCTAAACCGGATCGGGGTCATCGACGTCATGGCTGATATCAAGCCCTTCCTGGCCAAGGCTGCCACCGGCTCCCCACTCAGCGTGGACGAGGCGCGGGAAGCTTTCGACATCATGATGTCGGGCGAAGCGACGCCGAGCCAGATCGGCGCCTTTCTGATGGCGCTGAGGGTGCGCGGCGAGACGGTCGATGAGATCCTCGGCGCAGTGACCACGATGCGTTCAAAGATGCTGACGGTCGAGGCGCCGGAAGGCGCGATCGACATCGTCGGCACCGGCGGTGACGGCAGCCATACCTACAACATCTCCACGCTTGCCTCGATTATCGTCGCCGGTGTGGGAGTGCCGGTCGCCAAGCACGGCAATCGCGCGCAGAGTTCGAAATCAGGCACCGCAGACACGCTGTCCGCGCTCGGCGTCAAGCTCGACATTGCACCTGATGTTATCGCTCAGTGCATCGCTGAGGCCCGCATCGGTTTCATGTTCGCTCAGGCGCACCACACAGCGATGCGGTTCGTGGGTCCGAGCCGCGTCGAACTCGGTACGCGGACGATCTTCAATCTTCTCGGGCCGCTTTCCAATCCCGCCGGCGTCAAGCACCAGCTTCTCGGCGTCTTCGCACCGCAATGGCTGCGCCCGATCGCCGAAGTGCTGAAAAGCCTCGGCTCGAAGCATGTCTGGGTTGTACATGGCAGCGGCCTCGACGAGATCACGCTGACCGGCAAGACCGATGTCGTTGCACTCGAGAATGGCGAGATTCGCGAGTTCACGCTTTCGCCGGAAGACTTCGGGCTTCCCGCCTGCGCACTCGATGACATCAGGGGCGGCGACGGCGAGCACAATGCTACCGCTCTGCGCGCGGTGCTCGACGGCGCCGAGAACGCCTATCGCAATGTCTCGGTCGCCAATGCCGCGGCAGCCCTTGTGGTCGCGGGCAAAGCGAAGGATATTACCGAAGGCGTCGCGCTGGCCTCGCAATCGATTTCGAGCGGCGCCGCGCGGAACGCACTCGACAGGCTGATCGCCGTTTCCAACGGATGAGTGAGATGGCAGATATCCTCAAGAAGATCGAAGAGTACAAGCGCCGCGAGATCGCGGCAGCGGAGGCAGCGCTGCCGCTCGCCGAGATCAAGTCGCGCGCCGGAGATGCCGGAAAGTCGCGCGGTTTTGCCGATGCGCTGAGGGCCAGGCAATCGAATGGGCTGTTCGGCCTGATCGCCGAGATCAAGAAGGCAAGCCCATCCAAGGGCCTGATCCGGCCGGACTTCGATCCCCCCGCCCTCGCCCGCGCCTATGAGGCTGGCGGCGCTGCGTGCCTGTCGGTGCTGACGGATGCGCCGAGCTTCCAGGGCGCCCCGGAATTCCTTAACGCCGCACGAGCCGCCTGCGCGCTCCCCGCGTTGCGCAAGGACTTCATGTTCGAGCCCTATCAGGTCTATGAAGCGCGCGCCTGGGGCGCGGATTGCATCCTGCTGATCATGGCGTCTCTGGCGGACGATGAAGCCGAACGGCTCGAGGATCTCTCGTTCGAACTCGGCATGGACGTGCTGCTCGAAGTCCACGACGAAGCGGAGATGGAGCGTGCGCTGCGGCTGAAATCTCAGTTGGTCGGCATCAACAACCGCAATCTCCGCACCTTCGAGGTCGATCTCGCGGTCTCCGAGCGGCTGGCGCCGATGGTGCCCGATGGCAGGCTGCTGGTCGGCGAAAGCGGAATTTTTACGTATGACGACTGCCGGCGCCTCGCGGGGGCCGGCATCTCCACCTTCCTCGTCGGCGAAAGCCTGATGCGGAAAACGGATGTCGCGCAAGCTACACTCGACCTTCTCAACGGAGCGGCATCCGCCGCAGCGGAATAGCCATGTCGAACCTCACCCACATCGATGCGGCGGGCGAGGCCCATATGGTCGATGTCGGCGGCAAGACCGAGACTGTCCGGGTCGCCGTTGCCGAAGGCGCGATCCGTATGCGGCCGGATACGCTCGAACTGATCGTCTCCGGCAACGCAAAGAAGGGCGACGTCATCGGTACCGCCCGGATCGCCGGCATCATGGCCGCCAAGAAGACCTCCGACCTCATCCCACTCTGCCATCCACTGATGATCTCCAAGATTTCGGTAGACATCACGCCTGATACCGCCCTGCCCGGCCTCCGGGTACAGGCCACCGTAAAGATCGAAGGTAAGACGGGCGTCGAGATGGAGGCGCTGACGGCCGTGTCGGTCGCCTGCCTGACGCTCTACGATATGGCGAAGGCCGCGGACAAGGGCATGGAGATCATCGATATCCGCTTGAAAACCAAGTCCGGCGGCAAGTCCGGCGACTACATCAGAGAGCAACGGGCTGACTGATGGCTCTCCTTTCCGTCGAAGACGCATTAGCCAGATTGATCGGCGGCGCCGCAAGGATATCGCGAACCGAGACGATCGATCTTTTCGATGCCGACGGCCGTGTCCTGGCAGAGCCGGTGTCGGCCAGCCTCACCCAACCACCCTTCGACAATTCCGCCATGGATGGCTACGCATTGCGGGCTGAGGATGTCACGTCGCTTGGCACGCGGCTCGACGTCATCGGAGAATCGGCCGCAGGCCGTCGCTTCGCCGGCACGGTCGGCAAAGACCAGGCCGTGCGGATCTTTACCGGTGCCCCGATGCCCGCGGGCGCCGACGCCGTTCTTCTGCAGGAAGATGCCACACGGCTTGACGGAAACATCATCGAGACAAATTTCGTCGTGACCGAGGGACGGCATGTCAGGCCACGCGGCCAGGATTTCGTGGAAGGTGAAATCGTCCTCAATGCCGGCGAGATCATGGATGCTGGCCGGTTGACGGTCGCAGCGGCCATGAACCGTCCGCAGGTCACGGTCTATCGCAAGCCCTTGATCGCAGTCATCGCCACCGGCGATGAACTCGTTCCCGCAGGAACCGCGCCCGGGCCGGACCAGATCGTCGCCTCTAGCATCTACGGCGTTTCGGCCTTGGCGAAGGCCGCCGGCGCGGATGTACTCTATCTCGGAATCGTCAGCGACGACAAAAGCCAGATCGAACGTGCCGTCGCCAAGGCGCAAGACGCGCAAGCCGACATAATCGTCACGCTCGGCGGCGCCTCGGTCGGCGACCATGATCTCGTCCAGCCGGTTCTCAGATCCATCGGCATGGAGCTGGATTTCTGGAAGATCGCCATGAGGCCGGGAAAGCCGTTGATGGTCGGCTCGCTTGGCAATGCCCGCGTCCTCGGCCTGCCCGGAAATCCCGTATCGAGCATGGTCTGCTCGCTGCTGTTCCTGGAACCTCTCGTCGCTCACATGGCCCATCTGCCGCCACCCGAACGCCGCGCCAGGGCTGTTGCGGCGATGGCACTCGCCGAGAACGACCATCGCCAGGATTATTTGCGGGCGCGGCTCGTACGCCGGCCGGATGGAATGCTGGAGGCGCATTCCTTCGGCAAGCAGGATTCGTCGCAGATGAAGATTTTCGCCGGGGCTGACTGCCTGATCGTGCGTGCGCCGAACGCCGAGGCCCTGCAGGCCGGCGCTGAATGTGATATCCTCACCTTACGTCAGCCGATGTGAACAACAGCGCTTAGGCCATTGAATAGATTATATTGCCGGCGCCTTCAGACCGGCGGCGACGAAGTGAATGATTCGGTCGATACCCGCGTCGAGGTCGGTCATGTCGAACTTGCCGCCAGCCAGGATGCCGATATTGTCGGTATAAGTCGCCGCGTGCTGGAAGACGCCGAAGACGCAGTGCAGGCGCCAGTAGAACGCGTTGTCGTCGAGATGCCCGCATGTCCCGCGCAACAGCGTGACGAAGCGTGCCGTGCATTCACTGAATATCTCGGCCATGATGGTCTTCACCTCAGGCGAGGGATCCGTGAGGATGCGTGCGTAGATCCGGCAGAAATGCGCCCTTTTGGGGGGATCCTCCCGGTTGCTGAGGAAAGCCGGCTCGAAATAGGCCCGCAGGATTTCCTCGACCGTCGGCGCGCGGCCGACAAATTCGTCGTAGCGGCGCATGCGCTCGGCGATGACGGGTTCCATCCGGCGGCTGCATGCAGCGCGGAACAGGCTTTCCTTGCTGCCCCAGTAATAATGAAGCGCCCCGAGATTGGCTTCGGCCTCTTCGGCGATAGCCCGGATTTTCGCGCCCGCATAACCGTTTTCGGCAAATTGACGCTCAGCCGCGTCGAGGAAATCGTTTTCCGTCGTATCGGACGATCCCGTTTGCGTCTTCTTCTTCCGCGCGATTCCTTCGTTGGTCTTCTGATTCATCGCCGTTACTTTCGCGACGGTCCCCTAGTAGACGTATTGCCCACTCCGCCAATCGTACACGCGATGACTATACCACGATCGATCGCCAATACCAAAGGCGGAAATCACTCTGATTTTACGTGAATTTGCCGGATCAAACCAGATTTCGACCGATCCGGTCCGGCGCAGGCTTGTGCCGCTGAATATTTTCGCGCCAGAGCGGCATTCCGTCCATTTCAGACGGGCGCCGGTGATGACGATGTCGGCCATGTCGCAGGCAGAACCGACCAAACCGCTGATGTCCGTCTGGAGAATCACCGCACCACTTTTCACGCGGGCGATGCACCAGAGCCCATTGCGGCAGGTGAAGCGGTCTGAACTCGCCTTGACGAGATCGGCCTTCATCAGCTTTCGGGCAGACGCAAGTTGCTCGGGATCGAGGCGCCAGCGTTCCTTTCTTGCCAGGTCACCGGGCACCGCCTTCATCACGGGCTGCATGTGCTGATCGACAGGCAATGCGCGTTGCCATTGTTCCAAGATGAAGGCGGTTGGCCTTGTGCGGGTCGTGGCAATGCCTTTGTCACTCAGCAGTCCGGCAAGCGTGCCATCCTCATAGATGACAAGATCGGGTTTCGGCCGAGCGGGCAGAGCCAGATAGAGCAGCATCAACGTGATCGCAAGGCCGGCGCCGGCATAGCGAAGTTTCGATCGCATGATGGCCAGTATCAGGAAGGCAATCGTCAATCCGACGAACAGCCAGCCCGGAATTCGCCCGACGATGGCATCGCCCTCGAACGACGCGATCCATTTGGCGATGGCGATGACCAGATCGAGCCCGAGGCCCATGATCTGCAGCGGCAGCCAGTCCAGGCCGAGCGGCATGAGTATCAGCGCAAGCAGACCCGCAGGCATCACGATGAAGGAAATGATCGGCATGGCGAGGAGATTGGCTGGAAGCCCCCAGGTGGCGATCCGGTGAAAGTGCTCGATGGAAAACAGCGCCGTCGAGAAGCCGCCGATCAGCGAGGTCATGAAAACACCGGACATGAATACCCAGACCGGCAGGGCTGGTTTCATGAAAGGTATGCCGGCAAATGGCAGATCACGCGCCTGGCGGCGTTGCCAGAGGCTATAGCCGGCCACCAGCGCAAGGGTCGCGGCATAGGACATCTGGAAGCCTGGT
Organism: Rhizobium sp. TH2; assembly: GCF_024707525.1. Lineage (NCBI taxonomy): Bacteria > Pseudomonadati > Pseudomonadota > Alphaproteobacteria > Hyphomicrobiales > Rhizobiaceae > Rhizobium > Rhizobium sp. TH2. The sequence continues at coordinate 2,255,747 of NZ_CP062231.1, forward strand.
CCCATCACCGCCGATGGCGAGAGGACAAGGATCACGATCGCCGAGAGCGCCACATTCCTCAGGCTGATCGACGGCCGGCCGAAGAACACCGCCGTCAACATGATCGCCATCATGATGTAGGCGCGTTCCGCCGATACCGCGAAACCGGATATAAGATAGTAGCCCGTCACCGTCAGAAGCGCGCCGGCGGCGGCAATCTTCTTGACCGGATATCGGTGGGTGACTTCCTGGTTGAGACTCAGCAAAGCGCGAATGCCGACGAAGAAAATACCTGCGGCGAGCGCCATGTTGAGGCCGGAAATCGCGATGATATGCGTCAGCCCCGCGAGCCTGAGCGCCTCGGCGGTTTGCCTGCTCATCGCCCGGCGGTCGTCGGTGACCATCGAAGCGGCGAATGCGCCCGTGTCGCCGGGTAGAACGGAGCGGATATGTTCGCTGATCCGGCCGCGCAATGCATTCAGCCTGCCGGTTACAGATTCGGCAACGTCTGTATCGCCGTCCCACATCCCAAGTGTCAGCGGGCGGCCGTAGAAGAAGCCGATCGCACCCGTTCCCTCGAAATGGGCGCTGAAGGCAAAATCGTTGAGCCCGACAAGCGCGGGACCGGAGGGTGGCGACAAACGCGCCCTGCCCTCGATGATCTCGGCGAGCGCAAACGGCTCACCCTTGCCCAACGCTGTGAGCTTGACGATGTCGGGCGCCCGCTCCAATACCGGATTTTCCGTCGCAGCGACCTGGATCGTGTATCGCCAGCGCCCATTGGCGTCCGCCTCGCGTTCGGTGACCATCCCGGTCACCGTGGTGGTCACCGAACTGTCGAGAATGATAGTGCCGGCTCGTTGCGTCTCCCACGCCGCCAGCAGGGCTCCCGTGGCGATCAATACCAGTACCGCAATCGGCGCGCGCAGCTTCAGCCGCGACGGACCAGCGATCAGCCAGGCTGCCGAAAGCATCCCTACCAAGACAATCAGATATGTCTGGGACGGTGTCGTGGGGGATGCAAACCAGGCGCCCGCGCCGGCGCCAAGAAATACCGGCGCCCAATAGAAGAGGTGGCCGAAGGCTCCTTCCTCTTCCATAGCGGCATGAACCGCGAGCCGCCACTTTGCGATAAGCCCGTGAAATGCTCGCCAATTTCCCGCTCGTGGCGCCGGATGGATCCCATCATCCCGCTCGCGCCCGATTGCTGCCGGCAGCAGGTCGAAATCGATCGGCCGCGGTGCCGATGTCCGCATGCCTGTCTTATCGATGTCACGCGCGCCCGACATAACACAACCCCGCGCCGCAGGCAGGATAGTGCAACCTCTGGAGATAAATGGCAACCGCTGCCAGCCGCGGGATGCTAAAGTGTGTCGCGGCTATTTGGAGCCATTCTGCCGGAGCAGGTTTTCGTCAGGACCAAGGCGGCGGGCGAGCGTCGTACCCTTAGGTACGGCCGAGACCCGACGCCGCAGGGCATGGCGGAAAGATGCCCGGCCCACCGGGCGCGCTTCGCGACGCCCGGCGATTCTGATGTCTTGCAGATTTGCTTCAGGAAATCTGCGGGAGGTTGGCTGAAACGGGCCGCCTGATCGACCGGCCGGCTTGGCCGTAGATCTGGCTACGACGCGCGCCGGCCGATCGACCATCCGACTCCGCTTGAGCCAACAGAATGGCTCCAAATAGCTGCGACACGCTTTGGTCCAGCCTGGCGCCATTTTCGGGCAATAGAGCTTCAATCGATTAAATTCTTAAGCCACAAGATTCCCTTTGATTTCCGGGTTTTGCAGTGCCAAAACCTGATATGGCGATGCAGCAATAATCATTGGCAGTGCTTGGCATAACCGCCTACATACTATAGCAAAAAATCGCAAAAACGGACGATGTCCCCCACCGTCCTCGACCCAGACCGGAGGCATTCATGGCTGACAAAAAAGCGGTTCTTACACTCAATGACAAGACGGTCGAACTTCCGGTCCGATCGGGCTCCATCGGTCCTGATGTTGTCGATATTGGGCCGCTCTACAAGAACACCCACGCCTTTACTTACGATCCGGGCTTTACGTCGACCGCGTCCTGCGAGTCCAAGATCACCTATATCGATGGCGACGAGGGCATGCTGCTCCACCGCGGCTACCCGATAGACCAGCTCGCCGAGCATGGCGACTTCCTCGAAGTCTGCTATTTGCTTCTTTACGGCGAACTGCCGACCGCGACGCAGAAGGCGGATTTCGACTATCGCGTCACGCATCACACCATGGTGCACGAACAGATGAGCCGCTTCTTCACCGGCTTCCGTCGCGACGCCCATCCGATGGCCGTCATGTGCGGCTGCGTCGGCGCGTTGTCGGCCTTCTATCACGACTCGACGGATATCACCGACCCGCATCAGCGCATGGTGGCGAGCCTGCGCATGGTCGCCAAGATGCCGACGATTGCGGCGATGGCCTACAAGTACCACATTGGTCAGCCCTTCGTTTATCCGAAGAACGACCTCGATTACGCGTCGAACTTCCTGCGCATGTGCTTTGCCGTTCCTTGCGAGGAATATGTGGTCAATCCGGTCCTGGCGCGCGCCATGGACCGCATCTTCATCCTGCATGCCGACCACGAGCAGAACGCCTCGACCTCGACCGTGCGGCTCGCCGGCTCTTCGGGCGCTAATCCGTTCGCCTGTATCGCTGCCGGCATCGCCTGCCTCTGGGGTCCCGCCCATGGCGGCGCCAATGAGGCGGCGCTCAACATGCTGCGCGAAATCGGTACCGCCGACCGCATTCCGGAATATATCGCCAAGGCCAAGGACAAGAACGATCCGTTCCGCCTGATGGGCTTCGGCCACCGCGTCTACAAGAACTACGATCCCCGCGCCAAGATCATGCAGAAGACCACGCATGAAGTACTCGGAGAACTCGGCGTGAAGGACGATCCGTTGCTCGAAGTGGCCATGGAGCTCGAACGCATCGCGCTTTCGGACGAATATTTCATCGAGAAGAAGCTCTATCCGAACATCGACTTCTATTCCGGCATCACGCTGTCGGCGATGGGCTTCCCGACCGAAATGTTCACCGTGCTCTTCGCGCTCGCCCGTACCGTCGGCTGGATCGCGCAGTGGAACGAGATGATCGAAGACCCGGACCAGCGCATCGGCCGTCCACGCCAGCTCTATATCGGCGAGCCGCCGCGCGACTACGTGCCGGTGTCCAAGCGCGGCTGAGCCGCCAACCAGATTTGCGTCGATCGAGCCCGGCTACCGCGCCGGGCTTTTTCGTTGCGCCAGATTGAGCACGATTTCGGCGGCATGTTCGCTGGCCGGCTTCTCGGTCGCCAGATTCTCGAAGACTGTCTGGCAACCCGCCAGCACGGCGGCACGTTGAGGCGTATCCCTCGAGAGCCGCTCCAGCCAGCGGCCGAGCATTTGCGGCCGCAGGAACTGGTCATAGAATTCGGGGAACACGGGATAGTCCGCGATCAGGTTCGGCAGCGCGCCGGACCATGTCTTGATACGGCTCATGATCATGCGGATGAAGATGTCCGTCTTATACGTCGCAATCGCGGGAATGCCGGTCAGGGCGAGTTCGAACAACACCGTACCAGCGGCAGCGAGAGCGGCATCGGCCTGGCGAAAAGCTTCCCATTTGCCTGTTTCCCCGACGACGATCTCCGGCTTGACCGGCCAATCCGCGGTCATTTCGCGAACGCGCGTCTCCTGGTGCGGCACAGTCGGCATGATGAAGCGATATTGGCCGCGCGACGACAGGAATTCCGCTGTCTCCCGGAAAATGGGCAAAAGCCGGCTGATCTCCGTGACGCGCGATCCGGGAAGCAGAAGGATCGTTCTCGCTGATCCGGCAGGGACAATTCTTGAAGCATTGTGCGAACGCGCTTCGAGCACGTCAGGCAGCGTTCTCAGCCGATGGCCGACATAGGTCGTGGGAGGACCGCCCAGCCGCTCCATCACCTCGGGCTCAAATGGCAATATCGCCAGGACATGATCGACATAGGCGACCATGCGCTTGGCGCGATACGGCTTCCACGCCCAGACCGTGGGGCAGACATATTGGATCACCGGAAGCCCTGGAATCTGCTTGCACACCTTCTTTGCCACCCGATGGGTAAAGCCCGGACTATCGATGATAACCAGTGCATCCGGCCGCGCTGCGGCGACGGCCGATACAGTCTGGTTTATGCGTTTGATGAGAGTCGGAAGCCGCGTCAGCACGGCAGAAATGCCCATAATGGCCGTGTCGCTGAAGTCGAAGAGCGAGACCAGACCCTCTGCGGCAAGCGCTGGTCCGCCAACGCCCATGAATTCAACGTCTCCGCCGGTCAGCCGCTTGATTTCCGCGACCATGCCGGCACCCAGGAGATCGCCGGAACTCTCGCCCGCAATGACCGCGATCTTCAGCGTCATCGCGCCGTTCCATAGGCATCGGGATCGATACCCGCCACGAACATCCCATGACCGTCGGCGAAGTCGATGACGTCTTGACGATCGAGCAGCAGAGACCGGCCCGCTTCCAGGGCTATGCCTGACAGGCCCGCCTCATGGGCATTGCGGATTGTCGATAGGCCCGCCGAGGGAAGGTCGACGCGGAGATCCTGGCTCGGTTTGCAAAGCTTGACGAGCACGCCTGGACGCGTCGCCGAAATCCGCTCCCGTGTCCTGAGTTCGTTGATGCGACCAATCATGGAATCCGTGCCTTCAGGTCCCTCGAGTGCCACCACACGCCCGCCAACCGCGATCACACCCTGCCCTATGTCGAGTTCTCCGAGCAGTCGCGCAGCTTCGATCGATATCCTTATATCGGCTTCCGCCTGCCGATCGGGCGCATGCTGCCCGAGCGGACCTAATTCCGCGACCAGTCCCGGTGCGATATCCTGGGCACCGATCACCCGGCGTCCGTCGCCTTCGAGAAGGCCGATCGCCGTGGTCAGCACCAGATTGTCGCCACCATGCATCAGCGTGCTCACGAGCTTTGGAAGGCGCCAGATCGTGCCGAGGTTCAGCCGGATTTCGTTCCATGCGGGCCGCACCCGCACGCCACCGGATAGGACGATCCGGCCGACCTGCTTTTCGGCCGAAATCCGCTTGAGGCCCGCAATGTCTCCGATGCCAAGATCGGTATGGTCGAAAGCCGACCAGTCGGCCGTCGATTCGCCCTTGATCGCAAAGATATACGGCTCGTCGTCGCGGCTGCGCGCCGCCTCGGCGACATAGAGCGGCAGCCTGCCGCTGCCCGCGACGATCGCCAACCGGCCCTGGTTGTCCCGCCGCGTCACCTCAGGATTTTGTTCGATTGGGCGTGGAAAGCGCCCGATCCGCATCCGCGGCGATGAAATCCAGGATTTCCAGCGCCGGCGGGCAATCAAGAAAATCATCCCTGATGCGGGAGGCATTCGAACGGACGGAACCCTCGCCGTCGAATATTTCCTTATAGGCCTTGCGCACGCGATGGATCGTCGGCCGATCCATGCCGGCGCGCGTCATGCCTACGACATTCAGCCCGCCCAACGCGCCGGGATTGCCGTTCAGCATGCCATAGGGAATCACGTCATAGGCGACGCCCGACAAGCCGCCGACGAAAGCCTGGCGGCCGATGCGTGTGAACTGATGGACAGCGGAGCCGCCGCCGAGAATGACGCGATCCTCGATCGTCACATGGCCGGCAAGCAGAACGGCGTTCGACATGATGATGCCGTTGCCGAGATGGCAATCATGCGCGACATGCGAGCAGGCAAGGAACAGGTTGTTGTTGCCGATAGTGGTGCGACCGCCGCCACCTGACGTGCCGGTGTTGATCGTGACGCCTTCGCGCATGGTGCAGTTGTCGCCGATGTCGAGGGTGGTCTCTTCGCCGGCATGGTGCACGCTCTGCGGATCGCCGCCGATCACCGCGGTCGGATGAATCTTGCAGCCGTTGCCGATTGTCGTGCGGCCCGTCACCACGACATGGCTGATGAGTTCGCAGCCGGCACCGAGCGTCACCTTCGGCCCAATATGGCAGAACGGCCCGATCATTACATTGTCGCCGATCACCGCGCCGTCCTCGATGAAGGCGAGCGGATGAATGCGGGCGGTTTTCGAGATTGCCATTATTCCCGACCCTGAGGGACCATCATGGCGCCGACGTCAGCTTCCGCGACCTTCTGGCCATCGACCATCGCGTCGCAATGGAACTTCCAGATATTGCCGCGCTGCTTCTGTTTGGTCACGTGGAACTCAACCCGGTCACCTGGCACGACCGGCTTGCGGAAGCGGGCATTGTCGATCGTCATGAAATAGACGAGGCTGGTTTCGCCCACGACCTTGCGCGCGCAAATGGCCCCGGCCGTCTGCGCCATCGCCTCGATGAGCAGCACGCCGGGCATGATTGGATTGCCGGGAAAGTGGCCCATGAACTGGGGCTCGTTAGCCGTTACATTCTTGATGCCGATGGCGGAGTCGTCGCCGTTGATCTCGATGATCTTGTCAACGAGCAAGAAGGGATAGCGATGCGGCAGGAGCTTCATGATCTCCATGATATCCGCTGTTCCGAGCGTGGTTTTCGTATCCTCACTCATGTGTCTTCTTTCCCTTTCTCCGGTTCAGCTCCGTCTTGGCCAGCATTTCGACCGAGTCCCGCAGGAAGTCCTTGATCGGCCTTGCTGGAATGCCGCCGTATTTTCCACCCGCCGGCAGGTCGGTGGCAACACCCGTCATCCCCGCAAGCTGCACGCCGTCGCCGATCGTGATGTGCCCAGTAATGCCGGTTTTGCCGCCGATCAATACGCCATCGCCAATCCTGGTGCTGCCGGCAATCCCGACGCCGGCGACGATGCCGCAATGCCTGCCAATCTTCACATTGTGGCCGATCATCACGCTATTGTCGATCTTGGAGCCTTCGCCGATGATCGTATCGTCCATCGTGCCGCGATCGATCGTCGAGTTCGCGCCGATCTCGACATGATCCTGGATAATGACCCGGCCGATCTGCACGATCTTTTCCATTCCACGCGGGCCTGGCGCATAGCCAAAACCATCCTGGCCGACGCGCGCGCCGTTGTGAATGATGACGCTGTTGCCGACATAGCTGCACAGCACGCTTGCATGCGCCCCGATCGAACAATCCCGGCCGATCTTGACATGTTCGCCCAGCACGGCGCCCGCCCCGATACGCGAGCCTTCGCCGATCGACGCATGTGCGCCGATAATCGCGAAGGGTTCGACGACAACACCGGATTCCAGTTTGGCACTCGGATGCACGATCGCCTGAGGGCTGACGCCCTCCGTTTGCACGTTGGCCGCCGGCTTTAGCGCGTCTGGATGCAGAAGCGCGCCCGCACGCGCGAAAGCCAGATGCGGATTGGTGGAGATCAGGACCGTGATATGGCTGGGTACGAGGGAGGCTAGCGGCTCGGCACAAATGATCGCCGTGGCGTTGCAAGTCTCCAGTTCGACGCGGCTCTTGCGGCTCAGCATGTAGCAAACGTCGCCCTCGATGCCGCGATAAATCGGCGAGACGGCGTTTACGAGCTTGTCGGATGCACGGCTGTCAACGAGACTCAGATCGAGTGACGCAGCGAAGTCGGCAAGCCGCATGCCCTTGTGAGGAGGAAAGAATTCCGAACGGATCATCATGCTCCATCCCAGTGCCGCATCGGATGCGGCACCGGACCGTATGTTCATCAGAAGGCGGTCGAGATGCCGAACTTCAGGTTCTGGATGATGTCCTTGTCCTGCTTGATGACCGGGATCGCATAGTCAATACGCAGTGGGCCGAATGGCGACGCCCAGATCAAGCTGGCACCCGTCGCTACCCGCCAATCCATGGCGGCGCCAGTCAACTTGCCCTTTGACGGTTGACGAATCTTCACGTCGTTACCGAAGAGCGTACCGGTATCGACAAAGAAGGCGCCGCGGAAGCCGGCATCCTGAGAGATGCCCGGCAACGGGAATGATGCTTCGGCGGAAGCCGTGGCATAGGTCGTGCCGCCGATGGCGTCGCCGCGCATGCGCGGACCTATACCGGAGTCGGCAAAGCCGCGGATATCATTTGAGTCCAGGGAGAACTGATCAAACAAGTTCAGATGGCCGCCCGTTGTCGAGATCACATGGCCCGCGGATGCCGAAAGCGAACCGACGAGATCCATGTCGTCCGACACGGTATAGTAGCCGCGAGCACGACCGCTGATCTTGTAGAAGTCGGAATCACCGCCGAGCCCGGCAAATTCCTGGGTCAGCGAGGCCAGGATGCCCTCATGTGGCAGCACCGCCGTGTCGAGCGTATTGTAGGTCAAGGAGTTGGAAACCGAGGACTGAACCCAGGGGCTTCCATCGACAACGTCCTTGTAGGGTGCCGAAAGCCTACCATAGGCGTCACTGGTATATTTCACCTCTTTGTAATTATAGCGGAACGTCGTCGATAGATCGTTGGTGATCGGCGCCGAGACACGCAGCGAGAAGCCCTGGTCCTCGTACGCGTAGTTATTCTCGATCGAGCTGGACGACTTGAACAGATCAAAGCCCGCGGCAAGGCGGTAGCCCAGGAAATAGGGCTCGGTGAACGAGATAGAATAGTTGCGCGTCTCCGCACCACCGCTCGCCGACACGCGGATATATTGGCCGCGGCCGAGGAAGTTTTTCTCCTCGATCGACGCTTCGATGATGAAGCCTTCGCCACCCGTCGCATAACCGCCGCCAATGCCGAAGCTGCCGGTCGACTGATCGACGACATCGACGACCACGACGACGCGATCGGGCGCGCTGCCCGGTTGCGTGGAGATGTCGACCTTCTGGAAGTAGCCTAAACGCTCAAGACGGCGCTTGGCTTCGGCGACACGTTCCTGGTTGAAGGCATCGCCTTCCGCCATGTCGAACTCGCGACGGATGACATAATCGCGAGTGGCGGTGTTGCCACGAATCTCGATCCGCTCGACATAGGCGCGCTCGCCCTGATCGACGAGATAATCGACCGCGATCGTCTTGCTGGCCATATCGCGATTGCCGCGCGGGACAACGCGGGCGAAGGGGTAACCGGCAGCCGCAACCCGCTTTGAAATTTCAGTAATCGAATCCTGCACGTCACGGGCCCGATAGATCTTGCCTTCGCGCGATTCCGTAAGGCCCTTGAGTTCCTCGGGATCGACGCCATCGACGGTACTCTCGACATTGACGGGACCGAATTCGTAGCGTTGGCCTTCATCGACATTGATTGTCACGACATAGGTATTGGTCGCCGGATCGAGCGTCGCATCGGATGAAAGCACCCGGAAGTCGGCATAGCCGTGATTGTAGTAGAACAGGCGCAGCGCTTCTTCGTCGGCGCGCAGCTTGTCCTCGTTGTAGATGTCCTTGCGGGTGAGGAACGAGAACCAGCCCGATTGCTTCGTCGTGAGGACTGCGCGCAGGCGGAAATCGCTGTAGTGCTCATTGCCCTCGAAATTGATCGTATCGATCTTGGTTCGGCCGCCCTCGTTTATAACGAAGGCAACGTTCACGCGGCCTTCGCCGACAGGGGCGGTCTGCGTGGTGATCTCGACATCAGACCGCCCGATCGCCGCATAGGCCCGGCGCAACGACTGCAAATCCGCCTCGATCAGCGATTCGCTGTAGGGTCCGAGCGGCTGCGTCTTCACCATCCCGATGAGCTTGTCGTCCTTGATCTTGCGGTTGCCGTTGAAAACGACCTGATTGACCAGTTGATTCTCGTTGACGACGACGACGAGCGTGCCACCGGACACGGTGATCCGTACATCGGAGAAAAGACCGGTTGCATAAAGGCGCTTGATCGACAGGTCGATATCGGCGTTCGAGAAGTCCTTGCCGGGAACGATCGTCAGGCTCGACCGTACCGTATCGTCGCCCGTGCGTTCAGCGCCACGAACCGAGATGTTGCGGATCACCGCCGCCTGGGCTGTAACGGGATTGACCAGCACCATTGTTCCGGCAGATGTCAAAACACCGGCGGTCATCGCGATCGCAGACGCCGCGTTCAGAAATCTCGAACTACCATTCATTAACTTCATACCCTTTTCCCGTTACCCGGACAGCCGCTAAGGCACCCCATCCAGGCCACTCCGCCGTTTTAACCGCTTTTCCCATACAAGCAAGTGAGTTGGTTAAATTCTATTTACTTCGTTCCGAAGCGTGACGTAATGGCCACGCCAACACCGAATTAAGGTAAATATTTCCTTGTCTTGTAATAGTTCGTTATCACCCGAGCCAGTTGGAAATGTTCCTGGTGATGTCGTTCCACGTCACGAAAACCATCAGCGACAGCACGAGGAACATCCCGACCCGGAACAAGACCCCCTGCGCGGTCTCCCCGACCGGTTTTCCCCTGAGCGCCTCTACCGCATAAAACATTAGATGGCCGCCATCAAGTACCGGAACCGGCATAAGGTTGAGCAATCCGATCGAAACCGAAAGAACCGCGGCCAGATGCAAAAGCGCAATAATTCCAAGCGTCGCCACCTGCCCCGCGGCTTGCGCGACAGCAATCGGCCCGCCGAGCTGGTCGGCCTTCATGCGGCCGGCAAAGATGTTGCCGATATAGCGGAACGTGCCCGTGACGATGTGTCCGGTCTCCCGCACCGCCTCCGCCACTGCCTCAAGAGGCGTGAAATGCACGACGCGTAGATTGCCGCCATTCTTGTCGACAACGATGCCGATGATTCCCAGCTCGATCTTGTTGCCGAACCGATCCTTGATCTCGGTCAGCTTCGGTGTGATCGGAATGTTGATAGCTTCGCCCTGGCGCTTGACCGTCAACGTCATAGGCACACTCGGCCGGATGCTGACATAGCGCTGGACATCGTCGAAGGTCACAATCGGGTTGCCATCGATGCTGACGAGCAGGTCGCCCGGGATGATTCCCGCCGCTGCGGCCGCGCTGTCCTTATTCACCTGCGCCACCACCGGATCGGCGACGAACTTGCCATAGGCCATGAAAATGCCTGACAGGATGACGATCGCCAGCAGGAAGTTGGCGATCGGACCTGCCGCCACGGTCGCCGCACGCTTCCAAAGCTTTGCTCCGGTGAAGGTCCTCGCGCGCTCCTCGGGCGGCAACTCGTCGAGCGCCTCGAAATCGGGTGTGCTGGCCGCGTCCGCGTCGCCATAGAATCGCACATAGCCACCCAGCGGGATGGCGGAAATCTTCCACCGCGTGCCGTGCTTGTCGGTGAAGCCCCAGAGTTCGGGCCCGAATCCAAAAGAGAAGGCCATGATCCGGATGCCGCTCCAGCGGCCGACGAGATAATGGCCCATCTCATGGATGAACACGATCAGCGAGATCACCAGCAGGAATGCCGGCACCATCAGGGCCCATTGGTTGCTCAGTAGTCCGGTCATTCAGAAAACGTCCTAGATTTTGCCGCAGGCAGCGCGGACCATATGCCTGATATAAGCTAGCCCGTAGCTGTCGCCAACTGTCCGCTCGCCACGGCAACCGCCAAGCCGCCCAGAAACGCCAGGAAACAGGCGAAAACAAGCCCGTCCACGCGGTCCATGACTCCGCCATGGCCGGGAATCAGATGGCTCGAATCCTTCACGCCGAAGCGCCGCTTGATATAGGATTCGAACAGATCGCCGATCTGCGAGAAGATCGATAGAAGAATGGTGAACACCACCAGACCGACATGCAAATGCTCGCCGGCGAGCCAGACGACAAGACAGCCCGCAATGACGCCGGAGAGCGTGCCGCCGATGGCGCCGGACCAGGTTTTGCCTGGCGAAATACGCGGCGCCAGCTTCGGGCCACCAACCGCGCGTCCGACAAAATATGCGAGGATGTCAGTTCCCCATACGACTGCGAAGATGAAGACGATCGCGACAATTCCATAACTGTCCCTGAGCGCGGCGAGGGAAATCCCGGACAGGCCAGCGTAGAAAATGCCGCCGGCGAGCCAGTAGGATCTGCCTCTGATCGCCGCGACCAGGGCGGCAACGACCGTAAATCCGACTAGGAGATAAAGACTCACCAATGCTCCCTGCCGTGCACCGTCCAGCAGCAATTGGCCGAGGACGACCAGCACGCTCGCCCAGCCGAACAACGTGTAGCGATCTTTCGGTTCGTGTCCTGTAATCGTGGACCATTCGTAAAAGATGAGGAGTCCGATCACGACCGCGAAGATCGTGAATACGATGCCGCCGAGCCAGGTCGCACCAAGTGCCACTGCGGCAAGCACGATGCCGGAGACGATTCGCAGGCGCAGTTCCGGGTTCATCAGGAGACCGCAGCCGTTGCCACGGGCGCAACGCCGCCGAATCGCCGGTCTCTGCGCGCATAGGTCTCAAGTGCGGCGTGAAAAATGTCCCGGCTGAAATCGGGCCAGAATTCGGGCACGAACAGCAGTTCGGCATAGGCTGCCTGCCAAAGCAGGAAGTTCGAAAGCCGCTCTTCGCCCGATGTGCGGATGACGAGATCCGGATCCGGAATGCCGTTTGTATCGAGTTGATTCTCGATCGCCTGGGAATCGATATCGGCAGCGGCGATCTCACCGCGCGCAACCTTTTCGGCCAGCTTCTTCGTCGCACGTACGATCTCGTCGCGGGCGCCGTAGTTGAATGCGATGACCAGCGTCAGACCGGTATTGTGGCGCGTCGTCTCTTCCGCCTCGATAAGCAATGGCAGGATGTCGCTACGCAGGTTGTCGCGCGAACCGATCACCCGGATGCGGACGTTCTGGCTGTGAAGGTCCGCCAGATCGCGGCGGATGAAGGCCTTGAGCAGGCCCATCAGGTCGGTGACCTCTGCTTCGGGCCGCGACCAGTTTTCAGAGGAGAAAGCAAACAGGGTGAGATAGGATATACCAACCTCGCCTGCGACGCGCACTACGTCGCGAACGGCCTCGACTCCTTTGCGGTGCCCCATGGCACGCGGCAGTCCTCGCTGCTGGGCCCAGCGGCCATTGCCATCCATGATGATGGCAACATGCTCTGGGATCCGAACCAATTGTCTGTTGATCATTGAGGATGTCCGCTTTGCAAGTCTATCGCAGTTCCGATGACACTCGGCCAAGAATGACCACGCGATCTTTCGAAATACTTACACCTGCATGATTTCCTTTTCCTTGTCGTGAAGCAAGCGATCGATTTCGGTGATCGTATCATCCGTCATCTTCTGCACCTTGTCGGAATTCACCCGGCTGTCGTCCTGGCTCATCTTGCCGTCCTTCTCAGCCTTCTTGAAGCCATCCATGCCATCCCGGCGCACGTGGCGGGCGGCGACCTTGGCCTTTTCGGCATATTCATGGGCGACCTTGACGAGCGACTTGCGGCGCTCCTCGTTGAGCTCCGGCAACGGTATGCGCATGTTCTGGCCTTCGACGATCGGGTTGAGGCCCAGGTTGGATTCGCGGATCGCCTGCTCGACCGCCTTGACCATCGACCGGTCCCAGACAGAAACGGACAGCATCCTCGGCTCTGGAACGGTTATGTTGGCGACCTGGTTCAGCGGCATGCGCGCGCCATAGGCTTCGACCGTGACGGGATCGAGCACGTTGGCGGATGCGCGGCCCGTACGCAGGCTCGCTATGTCGCTCTTGAAGGCACTGATCGCGCCGTCCATGCGCCGCTTGATTTCCGTAAGTTCGATACTGCTCATCGCCAACTCCTGTCCCCGACACCTGCTCCCGTCAGTTGCCCGGGAATCAGGCCATTTTCTGTCAATTGTCTTTTACGATGGTCCGGCGGCCGCTGCCGGTCAAGATTTTCGAGAATTCACCCTTTTCGTGGATGGAAAACACGATGATCGGGATGTGGTTCTCGCGCGCCAGCGCAACGGCCGCGACATCCATTACCGCGAGGCCCTTCTCGAGCATTTCGGTATGCGTCAGGCTGTCGAAACGCGTGGCATCCGGGTATTTCTTCGGATCGGCCGAGTAGATGCCGTCGACCTGGGTGCCCTTGAAGATCGCCTCCGCACCCATTTCCGCGCCGCGGAGAGCCGCTGCGGAGTCCGTGGTGAAGAAGGGGTTGCCGGTGCCGCCTGCGAAGATCACCACGCGGCCGAGCGAGAGATGATAGAGCGTCGCGCGCTGGGAGAAGCTCTCACAGATCTCGGGCATTGCGATCGCCGAAAGCACCACGGTATCGATGTCCAGCTTGCGAAGCGATGTCGCCAGCGCGAGTGCATTGATGACGGTCGCGAGCATGCCCATATGGTCGCCGGTCACCCTGTCGCCACCTTTGGATGCGACGGCGACGCCGCGAAAAATGTTGCCGCCGCCGACGACGACGCCGACCTCTACGCCAAGCGCCCTCGCCTCGGCGATGTCAGCCGCAATGCGGTCGGCAACCGCGACATCGATGCCGAACCCCTGACTCCCCATCAACGCTTCGCCGGAGCATTTCAACAACACACGTTTGTAGATGGCGCTCGATGTCATGGTATCTCCCGTCTCGGCATTCAATAAAATGGGCCCAGCGCCCGGATATGGGATGGCAGCGATCACCTGCAAGTCAATTGCGGCGGCAAAGCGCCGGCAGACGGATTTTCGTCGATCCGCCGGAACATGATGCGCGTTCCGGGCGCCTGCGAAGAGGAATCGATTGCTCTTGCTGTCGCGGATACACGAAGGGCACCGCGTTGTCACGCGGTGCCCTGTCGATTCATCATGCCTGGTTAATCAAACAGACAGGCTTATTTCTTCACCGCGGCGGCAACCTCAGCCGCGAAATCGGTTTCTTCCTTCTCGACGCCCTCGCCCAGCAGCAGGCGGGCCATGCCGGTGACTTCGATCGAGGCGCCGGCAAGCTTCTCGGCATCCTTGATCGCCTGGCCGACGGTGACGTCGGGGTTCATGACGAAGGCCTGCGAGAGAAGTGCGACTTCCTCAAAGAACTTGCGCATGCGGCCGTCGACCATTTTCTCGATGATGTTTTCGGGCTTGCCCGAGGCGCGGGACTGTTCGATGAACACGTTCCGTTCGCGCTCGGCGACAGCCGGATCGACTTCTTCCGGACGGATCGCCAGCGGGTTGGTGGCTGCTATATGCATCGCGACCTGACGGCCGATCGAGTAGAGCACTTCCTTGTCGCCTTCCGACTTCAGCGCGACGAGAACGCCGAGCTTGCCGATGCCGTCGCCGGCAGCGTTGTGCATATAGGTCGCAACCGTACCATGCGGCACTTCGAGCAGGGCCGAGCGGCGCAGAGCCATGTTCTCGCCGATCGTCGCGATCGCATCGGTGATAGTGTCAGCGACGGACTTGCCGGTCGCCGGATAGGTCGCGGCTGCGACCGACTCGACTTTGCCGTCGGTGTTGAGCGCGACAGCGGCGACACCGCGAACGAGATCCTGGAAGGCCTCATTGCGGGCAACGAAGTCGGTCTCGGAATTGATTTCGACGATGACAGCCTTGTGGCCACCCGGAGCGATGCCGATCAAGCCTTCAGCCGCTGTGCGGCCGGACTTCTTCTCGGCCTTGGAAATGCCCTTGGCGCGCAGCCAATCGACAGCGGCTTCCATGTCGCCACTGGTCTCGGTTAGCGCCTTCTTGCAGTCCATCATGCCCGCGCCGGTGCGCTCACGCAGGATCTTGACCATTTCAGCCGTAATAGTGCTCATTTCAAACCTCTTTATGTCCGCTAAGCGCGGGACCGGATCAGCCGGGCCGCTCTTTCCGCCGGAACTGGGGACGGAGTGTATCCAGATGCGTAACAGTCATGTGACAGGCTCATGACCTGCGGTCTGGATAGTCTCGGACCGATCGACTTTCGGCTCAGGCCGCGGCGAAAATGGTGGTTTTCGAGAACCGGAGCGGAGCGTAATTAACGTACGTGAGCACCGGAAGCGCGGAAAATCGCCATTTGCAGACCGGCATCAGCCGAAAGTCGATCGGTCCAAGGGCAAAGGCCGCGCCAGAAATTACTGCAGCCCTGCCCCTGATATCGATGGGAGCGGAGGCGGTAAAGCCCCTGCTCCTCTATGCCTTATTCGGCGGTCAGCGTCTCTTCGGCGATCGGCTCGGCAGCAGCACCTAGATCGACACCGGAGCCGCCCTGTTGACGGGAAATGCCGTCTAGGGCTGCGCGGGCGAAGAGATCGCAATAAAGCGCGATGGCGCGCGAAGCGTCGTCGTTGCCAGGGATCGCGTAATCGATCAGGTCGGGATCGCAATTGGAGTCGATGATCGCGACGACCGGGATGCCCAGGCGCTTGGCTTCATCGATGGCGATCTTTTCCTTGTTGGTGTCGATGACGACCATCAGGTCCGGCGTGCCGCCCATGTTACGGATACCGCCGAGGGCCTTTTCAAGCTTTTCGCGTTCGCGCTCGAGGTTCAGGCGTTCCTTCTTGGAATAGCCCGTGCCCTGGGAAGCGAGGATGTCGTCGACCTTGCGCAGGCGCTGGATCGAGTTTGAGATCGTCTTCCAGTTGGTCATCATGCCGCCGAGCCAACGCGAGTTGACATAATACTGGGCGGAACGCCTGGCAGCGTCGGCGATCAGGTCGGATGCCTGGCGCTTGGTGCCGACGAACAGAACGCGGCCGCCACCGGCGACGGTGTCGCTGATGACCTTGAGCGCCTGATGCAGCATCGGGACGGACTGTGCGAGGTCGATGATGTGGATGCCGCTACGATCACCAAAGATGTAGGGCTTCATTTTCGGGTTCCAGCGGTGAGTCTGGTGGCCGAAGTGAACGCCTGCCTCGAGAAGCTGGCGCATAGAAAAATCGGGCAATGCCATGCCTTGTTATCCTTTTTCCGGTTGAACCTCCGTGAAGCTTGAAGCAGGTTTTGATACCTGCCACCGGGTGGAGCGAGCCGGATTTCTCCCGGAAAGCCCCAGACTTCACGTGTGGAATGAGCGCGGCCTTAAACCGAAGACCGCTCGAAAGCAACCCCGGCGGCGAAAAATATGCGGCCGGGATCGTAAAATGGCGCGTTACTTGCTCACACCGATTTCGGGGATCAATGCGGCAGGCAGGTGGTTTCCGGCAGGAAGTCGAGCTTGACGAGACGTCCTGTCAGCGCGAAATCGCCATAGTCCATGGTCAGGTCGCGCGATACGCCATTCTCATAAAGCTTGAAAGACATGCGATACGTCGGCAGGCCATCGACCTTCTCGTCGTCGTTGAAATAGGCGATCGTCACCGGCCACGTTTTCTCGGTCTTGAGCTTGCCAGCGGAATCAGCATCGGGGTCACCGGGCAATACGCCGACCGGCGTGCCAACAATCGTTGTGGTATAGACTGTTTTGTCGCCGTTATCGGAACCATCGAAGACCCGCGCCTCGAAGAAATGCTCGCCGCTGCGCGCGCGCTTGATCAGTTCCAGCATGTGTTCCGTCGGAAACCGGCCCGGTTGAAGCTCGACCTGCTTTTCGCTCGGCTCCATCAGCTCGACGGTGAGCTTGTCCTTCAGGTCCTCGGCATGGCCCTGCACTTCCTTGTCGAGTCGTTCGTCGGTGTAGGATTTCGATTCGAATTCGAAGCGGCCGGCGCGGGTGTCCTCGAATGTCATGCTCTGCTGGTCGGAGACGCGCTTCTCGCCGCCGACATCCGATTGCGTCACGAAACGGAAATTGACCTTGTATCCCTCGCATTCCGATCCCGTGAACTCATAGACCATACGGCCGTTCATCGAGGTGATGCCTGATTTCTCAGCGGAATCCTTGAGTTCGAGATTGTAGACGGCGCGATGGGGAACGAGATTGGACAATGCCTGCGCCGCCGATGGAAGGCCAGCGCTGGCCATGAGGCTCGCGAAGGATATGGCAATCAAGTTCCGTCCGGAAATCATCCAATTCTCCTGTTGCACCTGCCGTCAATGCCGCTAATTAGAAGCACAAAGTGGCGAAATATCCGATCCGCCACCGGTGTAAAAGAAAAATCTTCGGGAGAGACGGTCCATGAGCGCTGAAATCGACGCGAAACTCGCTTCGCTGGGTATCACATTGCCGGTTGCCGCGGCACCGGCCGCAAATTACGTGCCCTTCGTCCAGACCGGAAACCAGCTGTTCATCTCCGGCCAGCTTCCCATGGAGAACGGCAAGCTCTCCTCCACCGGCCAGCTGGGTGCCGGCATCCATACGCCGGAGGGTCAGCGCGCCGCCGAACTCTGTGCGATCAACATCCTCGCCCAGGCCCAGGCCGCACTCGGCGATCTCGGCCGCGTCAAGCGCGTCGTCAAGATCACGGTACTGGTGTCCTCGACGCCTGATTTCTACGAGCAGCATCTGGTCGCCAACGGCGCCTCCAACCTGCTCGCCAACGTGCTGGGCGATGCAGGAAAGCACGCGCGCGCCGCCGTCGGTATGGCATCCCTGCCGCTCAACGCATCCGTCGAGATCGATGCGATCATGGAAGTCGCCTGATGCATGATGATCTCAAGGCGCTGATCCGCCAGCCGATCGCCCATCGCGGGCGGCATGACGGCAACAAGACGGTCTGGGAAAATACATTGTCCGCCTTCCAAGCAGCGATCGACGGCAGATTCGCCATCGAATGCGACCTGCAATATGTGGCGGACGCCACCCCTGTCGTCTTCCACGACGACGACATGGAGCGTCTCTGCAACATGAAGGGCGATGTTCGGGTCAAGTCCTCGAGCGAACTCGGCCTCGTCTCGATCGGTGGTACTAAGGACAAGATACCTTCGCTCAAACAACTGCTTCGGCTGGTCAAGGGTCGTGTCCCTTTGGTGCTGGAACTCAAGGGCCGCGAAGGCGACGACGAAGGCTTCGCCTCATCCGTTCTGGAAGAACTCGAAGACTATGAGGGCCCGGTGGCACTGATGAGCTTCGACCACTGGCTGCTCAGGAATCTCAAGGAGCTGGAATCCCCTCGTCCCGTGGGGCTGACCGCCGAGGGCGTGAAACCCGAGGATTTTACCGCTCATGAGCAGGTCATGCGCCTCGGGCTCGATTTTATTTCCTACCACATCATGCATTTACCGAACGACTATATTACATTGCAGCGCAGCAAGAGCATTCCGGTGATCAGCTGGACGGTGCGCAACGCCAAACAGGCCGCCCACAGCGCTGCCAATGCCGATCAGATCACCTTCGAAGGTTTCGACCCGAGCTAGGTTCTCACCCTAGGAACGATATTGAACATACGCATTGTCTCGTCTTTTAGGGAAATCGATCCGGAAAGCTGGAACCGGCTTTCCGGGACTTCACATACTAAATTAGACAATTATTATAATCCGTTCATTTCACACGCTTATCTCTCGGCGCTCGAAGAATCCGGATCTGCCGTTCCGCGCACCGGATGGCAGGGGCGACACGTTCTCGTCGAGGAAGACGGCAGGCTGAAGGCCGCGACGTTCGGCTATGCCAAGAGCCACAGCCAGGGAGAATATGTGTTCGACCACGGCTGGGCTGACGCCTATGAGCGCGCTGGTGGCCGCTACTATCCCAAGCTCCAGCACACAGTTCCCTTCACGCCCGCCACGGGCCCCCGCCTGCTCGTCGCTCGGGATGAAAGCAAGGCGAAATACAACGCCATTCTCGCCCTGGCCGTGAAGCAGGAAACCGTTTCACTCAATCTGTCGTCGGCACATTTCACCTTCCTTCGGGATGGCGAATGGCAGGCGCTGGAGGCCGAGGGTTATCTCCACCGCACCGACCAGCAGTTCCATTTCCTCAATCACGGATATGGAAGCCACGACGACTTTCTCGAAACGCTGGCCTCACGCAAACGGAAGGCGCTGCGCAAGGAGCGCCGTGCCGCCCTCGAAAACGGCATCACCGTGGAATGGTTGACCGGCAGCGACCTGACGGAAGACATCTGGGACCAGTTCTTCGCCTTCTACATGGATACCGGCGGCCGCAAATGGGGCCGGCCGTATCTCACGCGCGAATTCTATTCGCTGATCGGCGAGCGCATGCCGGAAGACATCCTGCTCGTCATGGCCAAGCGGAACGGCCGCTATATCGCGGGTGCCATCAACTTCATCGGCTCGGACGCGCTGTTCGGCCGCCATTGGGGCTGCATCGAAGATCACCCCTTCCTGCATTTCGAGATCTGCTACCACCAGGCGATCGACTATGCGATCGCCAACAAGCTCGACCGCGTTGAGGCCGGCGCACAGGGCGAGCACAAGCTGGCGCGCGGCTATATGCCTGTCATCACCCATTCAGCGCATTTCATCGCGCATGCGGGCCTGCGCCGGGCAATCGACGAATATCTCCGTCAGGAGCGCGCCGATGTCGAAGCAGTCGGCGAATATCTCCGCGAGCACAGCCCTTTCCGCCGTGGCGAACAGCTCGAGCAGGACTGAAACGTCCGGGCAATTCGTCGAATGGGCTGAAAGACTTGAAAGACATGGATTTTCGGTTCAAGCTGCATGAAAACAGGCCGAGGGAGATTCATCCATGCAAGGGACGCCGTACGATCCGGACAACATCTTCGCCAAGATCCTGCGCGGTGAAATCCCCTGCCATGCCATCTATGAGGATGAACATACGCTGGCTTTCATGGATGTGATGCCACAGTCCGAAGGACACACACTGGTCATTCCCAAGACCCCTTCCCGCAATATCTTCGATGCCGATCCCACGACGTTCATGTGGCTGATGCCGACTGTACAGAAGATCGCGCGGGCGGCGAAGAGAGCCTTCCACGCGAATGGGGTCCGGATCGTGCAATTCAACGAAGTCGGTTCGGGCCAGACCGTGTTTCATCTGCATTTCCACGTGATCCCGACCTATGACGGCGTCGATCTCCAGATCCATGCCAGAAAGCCAGAAGACGGTGGCCATCTCGCTCACAATGCCGAGATGATCCGCGAGGCGCTGAAGTTCATTTCATGAAATAACCACGATCGGATGCCACCAAGCGATAACTTCTCAGGGGATATCTCGCATGAAGGCAGCATTCATCGTGATGAGCATTCTCGGCTGTGACGATTCCGGCGCAAATTGCCTGCCGGTCGCATCCATCGAGCAACAATGGCAGACGATCGCAGCCTGCGACGCGTCTTCGGAAACCCATCTCGCGAAATACGTCAACATCAATTACCCAATGGTCGTGGCGGTTTGCCAGACCGCCGACACGACAGCACTGAGCGATTCCGAGGACGACGTCGCGGGTTTTGAGAGTGCAAGCCGCTCAATCGCGCGTATTCCCAAGCCTGTCGATGAGGAGGCGGAAACACGCACCGGCATCACGACGCGTGCGATCGCTCTGGTCAAGGACGCCATTCCAACCAGGCAGGGCTTGAAGCAAACGGTGACGACACCGGTGCATTTCGTGACCGACACCTATTCCTGGGTCGCCAGGAAGATCACCGACTGATCGGGCCTCAGGCGGCCTCGATCGCGAGGAACGATGCGTAAGCGCGCGCCGATTGCCTGTGCTCGATGATATGCAGTTTCTCGACCATGTCGATGAGTTCGGACGCTACGCCATCCGGCTTCGCCACGCTCCTGAAGCGCGACACGAGACGTCCAGTCAGGCCGCCGAACAGGCCGGGTTCGTGCCCGCGGTCGGCTCGGCGCCAAAGCATCGTGGCTTCCACGAAGATTTCCGAGACGTCGCGCGTGAGGCCAGCCGATTCGTAGAGCGCCCGCATGGCATGGAACCGGCCGTCGGAAATGATCGACCGCACCCGGCGTTCCGCCAGACCCGAAAGATTGACGATCGCATTGGCGAAGAAATCAAGCTTGCCGGAGCAGAGCGCCTGCATCAGGAAGCCCGGCGTCAGACCACCGTTGCGGCGGAGATGCTCGACGAGAGCGGGGATGTCTTCCTGAGGTGCCGTGCCAGCCAAAGTGACGGTCGCCCCTTCGCAGGCTTCGCGCTTGATATGGTCGAGCCGGCGAGCGCCGATGACGCTTTGAACGAAGCTGCATTCTGCCAGCGCGTCGGAAACACTGAGTGCGAGGATGTGACGGGCATCGCCGGGCAGTTCCTCGCGCGAGAGCAGCATTTCGCGAATCGTCGTGGAATGGGAATGACGCTCGGCGATGCGGCGGAGCGACTGGCGGCTGACAAGCGCGCCGGGATTGTCGAGCATCGCCTCGATCTCGGCCTCACCGCCGATTTCGGCGATGGCCGCACAGACCGGCAAGCTGACGATGAAGCGCGATGCGATCAGTACGCGGGTGACTTCATCGCCACGACCGGCGAGATCCACCAGATCGACGTCCGAGAGCACCGGCGAGCGGGCGATAATCTGGCAGGCGATTTCCGGCTGGTCTTGGGCAAGTGGCAGGATCAAGGCACGCGGCGCGTCCTCGGCATCGGCGATCGAGTCCGCGAGTGCCAGCCGCACTTTCGGCGAGGGATCGTCGAGCAACCAGGTCATGGCCATCAGGGCCGCCTCGCGCTCGTCCGAAGTCATCTCTGATTCAAGCCAGGCCCGGCCCAACGCATTGGCTGCCCTTGCCCTGTCGCCTGCCTTTGCCGTGTCCGCCCAACGAAGGAAGCTTTGAATGATCACGCTGCGCTGTCCTTGACTCACATACCCTGTGAATCGAAGCTAGCGACAAATCGTTTAATATTCGTTCACCATGTTCCTTCGCGGAGCGTTAACCATGCGGCTTTCAACCGGCCCAGGTCACGATCTTGGAGAGTTCCGGGCGCGGCCGCTCGGTGACCGGAAAATCCGTCGATCCGATGTGTACGAAGCCGGCGATCTTCTCGCCCGGCTTCACGCCGATGATCTCGTAGGCCTTTTCGCTATAGGCCATCCATTCGGTCAGCCAGTTGGAGACATAGCCGAGCGCATTGGCTGATATCACCATGTTGAGGCAGACGGCGCCGGCCGACATCAACTGCTCCCATTCCGGGATCTTGACGTGCGGCGCGGCCCTCGAAACGACGGCGATGACGACAGGTGCGCGGGTGAAGCGGGTTTCCTCGACCTTGATCATCTCCTCGCTGAGATCGGGCTTCTCGGCCCGGGCGATCTTGGAAAGGGCCAGCGAGATACGCTGCCGCTCGTCGCCCCTCATCACGATGAAGCGCCAGGGGGCGAGCTTGCCGTGGTCGGGCACGCGGGTGGCCAGCGTCAGGATTTCCTCGATTTCAGCTTTCGAAGGTCCGGGTTCCTTCATCTGGAAAGCCGGCATGGAGCGGCGGGTCTTGAGATATTCGATCAGTGATTCATTGCGCGGCATGCGGTCCTCTAACGTACGATAATTTCAGTCTTGAATTTGCCGTAGAGCCTTTCATTGTTAAATGGAAGCAGTTCTGCCGGAGCAGATTTTCGTCAGGGCAGAGGCGATTGGCGAAGGACATACCCAGATGTACGGCCGAGACGATCGCCTCTGAGCCTGGCGGAAAGATGCCCGGCCCTTCGGGTTGGCTGAAACGGGCCGGCTGATCGACCGGCCGGCTTGGCCGTATGCTTTGGCTACGACGCGCGCCGGCCGGTCGACCATCCGACTCCGCTTGAGCCAACAGAACTGCTTCCATTTAACAATGAAAGGCTCTAAGCTTGCGGGACAAGTGGGCCGCAAGATTTCAAGAGTCAACCCATCACCTTTACGAGTACCGGATTGTCCTGCCTGCACCGCGCCCTGCCCGGCCTCGCCGCCATTTTGATCAGCCTGATGACTGGGATGGCGCATGCGCAGGATCCGTTCTCCGTCACCGATCCGGTCAAGCCGCTGGACGATCCCAAGCTCAACAGTTTCTCACCGATCATCGAGCAGCCGACGCTGGAGGCCCATCGCGGCAAGACGGTGCATCTCGAGGCTCGCCTCACCGAGAAGAGCCCGCCGATGAAATACGGGCTCTCGTGGCGAGTGTTCCGGCCGATTCCCGGAACCGATGGCAAGCTGCCGATGCTCGCATCATCCGAAGGCGGATCGACAAATTTCGAACTCGAACCCGGCGAATACTTCGTCCACGTCGCCTTCGGCCGGGCTGGTGCGACCAAGAAGCTCAGGATACTTGCCAGCGCCGATCCGGAACCACAAACGCTGGTACTCGATGCCGGCGGCATGGTCCTCAATGCGGTCTCGGGCAGCAATGTCCGGATTCCGCCCGGCGAGCTGACATTTAGCATCTATTCCTCGGAAGTCCGGGAGGATGGCGAGCGCGGCTTGATCATGGACGACGTCAAGCCGGACGAGGTGGTGCGCCTCAATGCCGGGATCTATCACGTCGTCTCCAACTACGGCGACGTCAACGCCACGATCCGCGCCGACATCCAAATCAAGGCGGGCGAACTGACGCAGGCCGTCATCCAGCACCGCGCGGCAAAGATCACGCTGAAGCTCGTGTCGCAGGAAGGTGGCGAGGCTATCGCCGATACGGCGTGGTCGATCCTGACGGCCGCCGGCGACTCGGTGTCGGAAAGCGTCGGCGCTTTTCCGGTGATCATTCTCGCCGAGGGTAAATATACCGCCATCGCGCGGCATAAGGACAAGATCTACCAGCGCGACTTCACCGTCACATCCGGCCGCAATCAGGATGTCGAGGTCATGCTGCCGGATTAGGCGGCTTTCGGCCGAGGCGCGACGGCGCCCATCGCAAACACGGTATCGTAGAGATATTGCAGGATCGCCTTGCGGTCGGTGATCGGCGCGATGTCTTCCCACGGCACGATCATGCCGATGCTGGAGAAGATCGTGCGGCCGGAGAGGCGACAGAATTCGCGGATCAGCAGCGACAGCCTGAGCGTCAGCGAGAACCGGCTTGCCAAATGGAACATCCAGCCGTTCTGGCCTTCGAAATAGACCGGCAGGACGCTGGCCTTGGCAGCCTGGATGAGCTTTGCCGGAAACATCTTCCACGGCAGGTCTTCGGCCTGACCGAATCCCTTGGGCGCGGTGGCGACGCCGCCGCCGGGAAAGATCACAATGGTGACGCCGTCCTTCAGCAACCGCAAAGCCTCGTTACGGGTTGCGAGGTTGATCGCCAGGCCTTCGCGGGTTTCCTCGAAGGAGATCGGCAGAGAATACGGCCGCATCTCGGGCACTTTCAAAAGCTGATCGTTGATCAGGATCTTGAACGGACGGCCGAGCTGCTCGGCAAGCGCCAGCACCGCGATGCCATCGGCGATGCCATAGGGATGGTTGGCGACCATGACGATCGGACCAGCCGGCAAATCCTTCGGCGGCCAGTTGCCCTTTACCGACAGGTCGATGTCGATGAGTTCCAGCATCCTGGAAAAGACCCGGTCGGATTTGCCGACCACTTCCGAACGCCAGATCTTGTAGACCTCGACATATTTGTTCCGGCCGGAGAGATTTTCGACTGTATGGATGACCAGCCGCTTGAGCAGCGGGTCGGTCTCATTGGCGTAGGACAGTTCCTTGAATCTCACGGGGTGCGCTCTTTAGATGCCTTTGGTACAGGCCATATGAAACCAGTGTAACAATATGAAGACAGCCGCGCCATGCAAACGCGGCTGTCCACCTTTTCGTTGCCTCAAGCCGCGCGTGCCCGCTTGACGTCGGGCGGCGTTGCTTCATCGGAAAGGCTTGCGATCGCCTCTTCGAGCGTCATCGACGTCTGGTTCTGCGAACCGAGGCGGCGGATGTTGACCGTGCCTTCCTCGGCCTCCCGCTTGCCGCAGACGACGATGACCGGCACCTTGGTCACCGAGTGTTCGCGGACCTTGTAGTTGATCTTCTCGTTGCGGAAGTCGGTCTCGACCGACAGGCCCGCGGCGCGCAGTTTCTCCGCCACCTTGAGGCCGTAATCGTCGGCATCCGAGGTGATCGTCGCGACGACGACCTGCAGCGGTGCGAACCACAGCGGCATGTGGCCCGCGAAGTTCTCGAGCAGGATGCCGAGGAAACGCTCCATCGATCCGCAGATAGCACGATGGATCATCACCGGCTGGGTCTTTTCCGAATGCTGGTCGATGTAAAAGGCGCCGAACCGTTCCGGCAGGTTGAAATCGACCTGCGTCGTGCCGCACTGCCATTCGCGGCCGATCGCGTCCTTCAGCGTATATTCGAACTTTGGGCCGTAGAAGGCGCCCTCGCCCGGCATGATGCCTGTTTTGACCTGGTTCGACTGCATCTGGATCTGTTCCAGCACTTTCATCATCACGCTTTCGGCGCGATCCCACAGCGCATCGTCGCCGACGCGCTTGTCTGGCCGGGTCGAGAGCTTGATGATGATCTCCTCGAAGCCGAAATCCTTGTAGACCGACATGATCAGGTCATGGATCTTGAGGCATTCCTCGGCCATCTGCTCGTCGGTGCAGAAGATATGCGCATCGTCCTGGGTAAAGCCGCGCACGCGCATCAGGCCATGCAGCGCACCCGAGGGCTCGTAGCGATGGACGTTGCCAAATTCGGCATAGCGGATCGGCAGTTCGCGATAGGATTTCAGGCCATGCTTGAAAATCTGCACGTGACCGGGGCAGTTCATAGGCTTCAATGCGAAGACGCGTTCGTCGTCTGTATCATCGCCGGCGACCGTGACCTTGAACATGTTGTCGCGATACCAACCCCAGTGACCGGAGGTTTCCCAAAGCGACTTGTCGAGCACCTGCGGTGCGTTGACTTCCTGGTAGTCGGCGGCGAGCCGGCGGCGCATATAGGCTGTCAGCGACTGGAACATGCGCCAGCCCTTGCCGTGCCAGAAGACCACACCGGGGCCTTCTTCCTGGAAATGGAAGAGATCCATCTCACGGCCGAGCTTGCGATGGTCGCGCTTTTCAGCCTCGGCCAGCTTGTGCAGATACGCATCCAGCTCGGACTGCTCGGCCCAGGCCGTGCCGTAGATGCGGGTCAGCATCGCGTTGTTGGAATCGCCGCGCCAGTAGGCGCCCGCGACCTTCATCAGCTTGAAGGCGTTACCGATCTGACCCGTCGAAGCCATGTGCGGGCCACGGCAGAGGTCGAACCAGTCGCCCTGGTAATAGATCTTGAGGTCCTGGCCCTCGGGGATCGCATCGACGAGTTCGACCTTGTAGGCCTCGCCCTTGTCGGCGAACACCTGCTTGGCCTTTTCGCGCGACCAGACCTGCTTGGTGAACGCCTTGTTGCGGCCGATGATCTCCTTCATCTTCTTTTCGATGACGGGAAGGTCCTCGGGCGTGAAGGGCTCGTTCTTGGCAAAATCGTAATAGAAACCATTCTCGATCACCGGGCCGATGGTCACCTGCGTGCCCGGCCACAGCTCCTGCACTGCCTCGGCCATGACATGGGCCGCATCGTGGCGGATGAGTTCGAGCGCGCGGGAATCGTCGCGGGTGACGATCTCGATCCTACCTGGCACGATCGGGTCCGAGAGATCGCGGACCGTGCCGTCGAGCGCGATGGCGACGGCCTTCTTGGCCAGCGACTTGGAAATGGATTCGGCGACATCGCGGCCGGTCGTGCCGGGCTGGTAATCGCGGATCGAACCATCGGGAAATGTAAGGGAAATCTGGTCGGACATTCTTTTTCTCCTATCCAATCCCGCCAACGAATGCGGGTGGTATCAAAAAGACCGGAACGCCCGGCCTTGAACGGGCGCGTGATAAGGGATTTCCGGGCGTGAGTAAAGTCGGGCACATTGGCTGCGCCAGCCTCGCGCAACGGTACTTTCGGCTACATCAGGAAGTCGGCCGCGGCGGCTGAATCCAGCGGTCCCGCCATGCGATCGAGATCGCGGTCGGGCGCGGCATAGGGGATGAAACCATCCCGGATGGCCATCCGCTCGAATTTGTCGATGCGATGGTCGCCGGTTATGTAATCCACGACATAGACCGGGATGCCTTTGGCTACGAAGTCGCGCTGCAGGATTTTGATCTGCGGATCGTCCGGATTGAACCTGTTGTTCTCGTCCTTGTTGCCGTAGAAATAGAGATCCTCGATGGCGATGCCGCCGATGGCGCCGTAGAAGCGCTCGAGTAGCGCACCGTGACCACCCGCGTCCTTGATCGCATCGACGATGTAGGCGCCGTTCTGCGGGATGAGGAAGAAATCCTCGTTCGTCTCCCGGGCATGGTCGGCCATGTCGGCGATGAAATCGGCCATGCGAATGGCAGCCTGCGATTCATTCCGGGGATCGCCCTTCTCGCGCTGGCTTTTCTTCACCTCGGCGCCCCAGAAATAATAGGCATCGACGATGTCGAGATAGGCGGCGTCGAAACCCTGCCTGACGATGGAGTCGAGTTCGCCCGTTCCCTCGCCGTTCGGACCCTTGTCGTTGAAAACGATGTCCCGCCAGCCTTCGTCCCAGTAGCGCACCTTGCGGCCTTCCGGCCAATCGGGATTGATCGGGCCGAGCCAGTCCGGCGCCTCGTCGGTCAGTCTGCCGTTCGCCTTGCCATTGGTGGTCCAGTCCTTGTCCCAATAGTCGCGGAAGTCGTTGGCCTCGCCGATCGAGACGTAAGCTGCGAGGATCGAACGGTCGCCCTTCATATCGGCGACTTCATCCTGGTCAAAACGGCCGGAATTCCTGCCGTTGCGCGAGGGATCGATGACCAGCATGTCATGCGGCGCAAGCGCCAGCGTATCGGGGTCGAGTTCGTATTCGTCGGCCTGTCGGCCCTGGAGCTGGTAGCCCCAGTTGGCGGCTTCCGGTGCCGCTGCGGCTCTTCGGTAAGTGGACATGGACACTCCCATTCGTCGATATCATTCGGTGCGGCAGGACTTCGGGACAGCATTAGCGGTTTCACCGCCATGCGTCCGCTTGGTTCCGATCCAACGGTTAAATGATTCCTTACGGCTTTGACCATTCAACCTTGGTCGCCTTCGAGCACCGCATCCGCCCAACGATGCATCGCCTCCAGGAGGCGCCCATGCTCGTCGTTGCCGATACTACAGGGCGGAAAGCCCTCGTAGGGACGGTGGAGTTTGGCCGCGCCATTGCAGGCCCTGGCGCGGCGACACCTTGGCAGCCTGCAGTGACGCCAGTTTTGAAGGTCGGTGCATGCTGCGTGCATCAATGGCAGGTATTGGGCGAATCTCGTCTCTTCCGGCAGAGCGAACCATTCCTCGTCGGTGAGATTCTCTAGCATTGCTATCTCATTCATGCGGACACACCTCTTCGCTGCCGCGCGGGAAAACCCGCCGGGATATGAACAATTCGATCCGGAGAAGCCGCGCGAAAGCGTCGCCTCGGGGGTAAGGGTTAGTGTGGCTTCGCTTTCGCGCGGCCTTGGGGCGTTCTTCGGAAGCGGCCCGCGCCTCCTTCAGATGCGGTCCTGTTTCGCTGCACGGAGCATTTTCGCTTCCGCTTGCATGGAGGACCCAAACCGGCGGCTGGGCGGCCGCCGGGGGAAACCGTCGCAACGGCAAATGCCGCAGCGTCCCGCATCTCTTCCATCCGCCCCCACACATTCTGGAAACCGATGAAAGCGCCCGCTCCCGCCTGTACGTGATGTCTCGCGATACACTCCGGAGACGGGAACGGGGCTATGATGGCATGGGGCGGGAGAGCGGGGATGAAATGGGATGCGAGAAAATGATAAGGGATTGATTTTGTTAGGAGAAAATATTTATTTTGGGTGAGATCGTCCCCGGGGGTGGGAAGTGTGGTATGGGGGCGTGAAGCGCCACGCTTTACAGCGTTGATCACTACAGCAAGGCAATGACTTACTCGACGGCGGCGGCGGCTCCGACGTGACATTCTTGGTGATAAGTGTCATTCTCGTTACGAATAGCGCAACCACGTTAGCTGGCCGCACAGGCCGTATGAAACTTCTCCATGAGAAGATTCTGCATTAGGCTTCCTGCACGCTTGGAGGATGACGATGAGCAAGAAGCAAGGCACCAAGCATGACGACATCCTGAAGGGCACGAACGGCAACGATGTACTCAAGGGTTTGAACGGAAACGACACGCTCTTGGGTAGTGGCGGGAATGATACTCTCGACGGCGCGCTTGGTGACGACGAACTGCTAGGTGGCAATGGCAACGATTTGCTCTTGCCTGGCAAAGGCGGGTACGACGCGGTAGACGGCGGCAAGGGTATCGATACGGTTAGCTTTGCAAACTTCAGCAGCACAGCTGGAGTTTCCATAACATGCTATGATCCAAAAATTGCGCTGGGCGCCAGAGACGCACTTGGCGACAGTTATATTGGCGTAGAAAATTACATCGGGACGGGCGCCAACGACTTTTTTGGCTTTTACAACGATATCTTACTGAGCGGATACGTGTATGGCGGCAAGGGCAACGACACGATCTTTGCTCCGGGTTCCGTCATTCGGGGCGATGCGGGAAACGACAGTCTCTTCGGGGATGCGAGTGCGGCAGCCGTTGTTGATACATTCTGGCTACAGTTGAGCAAGGGGGAAGACTTTATCAGCAATTTCGAAACCGGTGTTGATATCATTCGGATCAAAGGACGTGAATTTGGCATTGGCAGCCTTCTAAATCTGGATGAGTTTTCGATCCGACCTTCGGACACAAACCCTGCGGGCGAAAAAGCTCAGTTCATTTTCAGGCAGGACACCAACGTGCTTTACTTCGATAGCGACGGCACCGGCAGTGACGCGCCGGTCATTATAGCTACTTTCTCCACAGACATCGCGTTTAGAGATTTCGAAGTGGTTTAGGCGCCCCGGATTGAACTGCGATGAACAGCGAGAACTCCACGTATCCATACCTGCTCAGTTTCACTTGCCCGTCACCATCCGTAGCGTTCTTGTGGTGTTCCCGATGCCTCGCGATCTACTTTAGTGGGCTGAGGCCTCAGGAAACCGCCGGCATCGAGGTCACCGCGTTCATGCAGAGCGAGGCACCGAGAATTCCGAATACGAACAGCGTTGCCAGAATGTACCGCGACATGAGCCTCAAAGAGAGTGTCTGAGACCAAGACGGCGGGCGCCCAATTCTATTCGCGTGAAAGGCTGGGTTTGCAGGGAATCGCTGCTTTTGGACCGGCGACAATCCAATATTAGTTCTGCTTCGCGGCGACCTTCCGGCTTGCGTATTCGGCGAGAGCCTTCTCCAGCCTGCGATCGACGGCACCCGAAAGGCCGCCCTTGTAGACGCCTTCCTTGCGCAGGGTTTTCTTCAGCGCGCGCAGCGTCAACGCATTGAACTGCTTCAACTGATCGCGCCGGTACGCGTCGCCCTCGCTGACGGTCTTCAGGATGTTCTCGGCCGCCTTGTCGGACTGGTAGAGCTCGTCATAGAGCCAAGCAAGCGTCGAGGATGCGCCCTCGTAGCCGGCATCGACCGCCTTGAGGTACCATTTCAACGCCTCGGCGTCGTTGTCGGGGTCGAAGAAGACGCCGTCATACATCCGGCCGAGCGCGAACATGCCCTGGGCGGAGCCAAGTTCCGCCGACTTCTTGTAGAGCTCGAACGCCTTCTTGAGGTTGACCGCTACCCCGGCACCCTTTTCGTAGAGGTCGCCGGCGTTGAGATAGGCACTGGAATTATCCTTCTCCATCGCCCTGACGAACCAATCCATGGCCATCTGGGCGTCAATCGGAACGGCGATCCCGTTGCGATAGAAATAGCCGATGGCGTTCATCGCGGAGGCGGAGCCGCCATCCGCCGCCTTGCGATACCATGTCAGGGCGAGCTGGTCGTCCTTGGGAATGCCAAGGTCTCCTTCATGCATGCGGCCGACCATGAACTTCGCATCCGCATCGTCAAGATCGGAGCTTCTTTCGAATGCTGCAAGCGCCTTGGGATAATCCACCTTGGCGCCGGTGTTGCCGAGATAGATATTGCCGAGCCAGTAAAGCGCCTCGGCCGAGCCCCGGTTGCCGGCGCGCTCGTATAAGCCAGCCGCCTCGCCCAGATCCTTCTTGGCGCCCCGCCCGGCTTCGATAAGACTTGCCGCGGCCGTCATGCAACGGTGATTGTCGAGATCGGCGCACTTTCGGAACCATTGCAATGCCAATGCATCGTCGACCGGACGGCCGGTGCCGTTCCTGAACATGTCTCCGATGCGGTACATGGCATCGGCCGAACCCTGGCCCGAAGCGCCGAGATACCAGCCCATGGCTGTCGCATGATCGACCGCCGTGCCCTCGCCGAACTCATGCATGTAGACCACGGAGAAGATCGCCTCCGGCCACAGCTTCAGTGCAGCCTGGCGATACCAGACGAGCGCCCCGGCATAATCCCGATCGCGGCCCCAGCCATTGTAGAGGATGTTGCCGACCTTGTTCATGGCTTCAGCGGAGCCGGCCTCGGCCGCCCTCTTGTACCAGGCGAAGGATTTGTCGGGATCCTCCTTGCCGCCGATCAGGCCCTCATGGAAGGTTGCGAGCGTCATCATTGCATCGATATTCTTTGCCTCGGCGGCCTTCTCCAGCCAACGGATTGCGGCCACGTCGTCCTTCAATCCTCCTCGCCCGGTGGCGAGGAAGCGGCCAAGCATTGCCTGGGCGGGCACCTCGCCGAGCGAAGCTGCGCGCCTGAAATAGTCGATCGCCTTGGCGTCATCGGCGAGGGAATCGGCACTTTCCGCGTGGATCAGGCCGGCATGGTACATGCAGAGCGACGAGCCGAGGCGCGCGCAATCCTTGAAATAGTTGAATGCGCGCGCCGTGTCGCTGGTGACGTATTTCCCTTTGTAATAAAGCAGGCCGAGTTCCTGATAGGCATTGGCATTGCGTTGTCTGGCAGCCAGTTCGAGCAACCGTTCGGCGGCCTCGACGTCCTTTGCCACGCCGTCGCCGCGCAAATGGCGACCGGCCAGGCGAACCATCGCTATTGCTTCGCCGAGATCGGCGGCTTTGCGGAAAAGCTCGGCGCCTTCCTTGCGCTCCTGCCTTGTCGCTCCGCGGCGCGAGAGATAGTCGCCGAGAGCGACGAGCGCACGCGTCGATCCTGTTTTCACCACGGCGCGGAAACGCCGCTCGGCCTCGGGATAATCAACGCGTCCATCATCGCCGCGCAGGGCCATGTAGCCGATATATATGGTGGCGTAGCGCGCGCCCATGTGCTCGGCCTTGAGAAAATAATCCCTGGCCTTGGCGGGGTCCGTTTTCACCCCCCACCCTTTTGCATGGAGCGTGGCGAGGCTCATCGCGGCCGTGACGCTGCCGCGCCGGTCGGCATCCTGAAAAAAGCGCTTGGCCTCAAACAGGTTCTGAGCGGTGCCGACGCCATAGCCGTAGAATTCGCCGACGAGATTCGTGGCGGCGAGGCTGCCGAGCCGATGGGCGTCCATCGCCAGTTCGAAGGCGCGCTTGCTGTCCTGCGATGCGCCAAGGCCGTAGTAATGCGCGCGTGCCAACATCATCACGGCCGGCGGATATTTCTCTTTTTCCGCGAGCCTGCGCATCTCCAGCATCGCGGGCACGAATTCCAGGGCCATGATCCGTGACTTGGCATGCAGATAGCGCGCATCGATCGCGCCGGGAGCAGCCTGCCTGTATTTCTCGCAGAGCCGGGCAGCCTCCTGCCAGAAGGCCCGGTTCGTTTCCCAATGTTCGTCATGCGCCGCGGCACGGCACGACTGCCTGACCGACGTCAACTGGGCGTTCGGCTGTTCGGCAGCCTGGACTGTTTGATGGGAGACGCAGCTCAGAAAGAGCAAAGCAGAAGCAAGGCGGAAGAACATGTGGAACCACTATGAGCAGACGTTATGCAATTGCTAGCGTCCGCCTCGCGCAACCGCAAGTAAAATCCGCTACTCCCCCACCATCTCGCCCAGCCTTCTCACCGTGTTCCAGTTGCGCGCCGTTCCCACGCCGCCCATGCGCTTCGGGGTCAGCTGGCCGGCGAGTTTCGAGAGGCTGGGGCGGCCCTGGAAATGGACCCAGACGTGGCCGTCGATGATAGCCACGCGCTCGCCCTGGCTCTGGTAGGGCTTGAAGAAATCGAGCAGCTTTTCGTCCGCCGGGTCGCGCATGATGCGGACGGTGACCTGGTCGGGGTCGGCCTGGCTTTCCTCGGGAAAGGGATTTGACGCGACGAGGACCCGCCACTCCTCGGCGCTCTTGATGATGATATCGACATGCTTGCCGTGGAAGGCGGCGAAGGATTTTTCGAGATCGGCTTCAAGCTTGGGGATGGAGGTTTCGCCGCTTTCGAAGACGAGGTTGCCGGAGGAGACCAGCGTGCGGACGTTCTCGTGGCCGAGATCTTCCGCAAGCCGGCGGAGATCGGACATGACGACGCGGCGGGTCTGGTCGATGACGATGGAATAGAGGAGTGCGACATAGGTGGTCATCTGGCTCTCGTCGCCTTCGAGACGCGCCAGTAGCGCCAGGGGAGATACCATTTCAGGCCTGTATCGAGGCTATCGGGCACTGGATCGATGCCCCAGGTGCCGCCCGGGCCGCAGCGGACGAAACGGAAGAGCGACATCCAGAAACCGGGCCATAGGCCATGGCGGGCTACGGCCTCATAGCCGTATTCCGAGCAGGTCGGCGTATGGCGGCAGGCATTGCCGATCAGGCTCGACAGCGTCAGCTGGTAGGCGCGGATGAGCGCCATGCCGAGAAGGCGCGTCGGGGTTTTGGGGAACGGGCCGGACCAGTTGCGGGTGGGGCCGGTGTAGCCGGAGATTCTTGGCGCGTTGTGTTGGCAGTCGGGGGCGTTGCACATCAGGTGGCTCCCCGGATGTCGGGCCGTTGCCACCCCCCTCTGTCGCTTCGCGACATCTCCCCCTCAAGGGGGGAGATTGGAGACTCGTTGCAGCGCCTCTGCGACAGGCGAAGCGTGTCGGTGGAGTGGAGGTCGTCCAGCATCCGATCTCCCCCCTTGAGGGGGAGATGCCCGGCAGGGCAGAGGGGGGTATCTTGCCGCACCCTCATCCCACCGCGGCCAGCCGCCTGGCCTCGATCTGGCCGACGCAATCGACCACCGCGTCGAATGTCAGCATGGTGGAGGCGTGGCGGGCCTTGTAGTCGCGGACGGGCAGCAGGTAGCGCATGTCCTCGAAGCGGCCCGCGGGTCCCTCGCCGCCGTCCTTCAGCATGGCGAACATGTCGGATTTGGCCTGCTTGAGTTCATCCGATGTGGCGCCGATGACGTGGCGGGCCATGATCGAGGACGAGGCCTGGCCGAGCGCGCAGGCCTTGACGTCGTGGGCAAACCCTGTGACCCGGTCGCCGTCCATCTTGAGCCAGACCTTGACCTTGGAGCCGCAGAGTTTCGAATGCGCCTGGGCGGATGCGTCGGCGTCATCAAGGCTGCCCGTGAGCGGGATATTGCCGGCGAATTCGAGGATCTTTGAATTGTAGATGTCGTCCATGGGCACGCGCTTCTGTCGCAAAAATTTTACCTGGTGTTCAATGCCGGGTATGATTTTCCATCGTATCACGGAAAAACATCAAGGCCACCCTTTGCCAGCCCCACCTGCTTCCTATATGTTATGTCGCGATGGGGCGACACTATTGCAAGTGCAATCGGGTCGCCTGTTGTCTGGGAAACCGTGCGGAGGCCTTCGTCACTGAGACGACGGACGCCGAAGCCCCGGAGCCCGCCAACGGAACCCATGCCTGCAGGGACAGGTGAATGGCCAGCGGCGAGAGTCCGATTGAACCTCCGGGTGTTGAGCCCGGAACGAAAGAGGCCATTCATGGATGCAATTGTAAAGCCGTTTCCGGTTGAAGATATCAGTGCCCGCCGCCCAAGCCAGAAAGAGGCCGAGGAAGCGGTGCGCACGCTGCTGCGCTATATCGGCGACAATCCCGACCGCGAGGGCCTGAAGGACACGCCGCGCCGCGTGGTGAAGTCCTATTCCGAGCTCTATGGCGGCTACGACCAGGATCCCGAGGACGTATTGGGCCGCACCTTCGAGGAGGTCGCTGGCTACGACAATATCGTGCTGGTCAAGGATATTCCGTTCTTCTCGCATTGTGAGCACCACATGGTGCCGATCATCGGCAAGGCGCATATCGCCTATCTGCCCGATGGCCGGGTGCTGGGGCTCTCGAAGATCGCCCGCACGGTGGATATTTTTGCGCGCAGGCTGCAGACGCAGGAAACCATGACGGCGCAGATCGCCAATGCCATCGACGAGACGCTGCAGCCCAAGGGCGTCGCTGTGCTCATCGAGGCTGACCATATGTGCATGGCGATGCGCGGCGTACAGAAGATCGGCTCGTCAACGATGACGACGACCTTCACCGGCGCCTTCAAGAACGATGCGCGCGAACAGGCCCGCTTCATGTCGATGCTGCGCGGCCATCATTATCCGGCATGATAATCGCGTTCGACGCTCCCGCATCAGACAAGGCCGTGCTTGAAGAAGGCGCGGTCTTCACGCCGAAATTCGATGCCCACGGACTGATCACGGCCGTGGTGTCCGATGCGGGCGACGGTGCGATTCTGATGGTGGCGCATATGAATGCCGAAGCGCTGGCGCTGACGCTCGAAACCGGTATCGCCCACTATTACAGCCGCTCGCGCAAGAGCCTGTGGAAGAAGGGCGAGACCTCAGGCAATCTGCAGACAGTGACGGAAATCCTTGTTGATTGCGACCAGGATGCGCTGCTGGTCAAGGTCACGGTCGGCGGCCATGCCGCGACGTGCCATACCGGCCGGCGGTCCTGCTTTTATCGTGCAGTGCAAGTAGAAAATGGTGCAGCGCAACTAAAGCCCGTCGATGAACACAGGCATTTCGATCCCGCCGAAGTTTACAAAATCTAGGCAAATGCCTCAATTCTGTACTCCGGCAAAATTTCTTTGACTTTTCTTAACCGCGCCGTGCATCAATAGGAAATCCAAAAACGTTATCCAACGTGTACAGGATGGGCGTGATGCTGAACTGGAATTTCTCTCGCAATAGCGAACCGGAAACCTCGCTTGAAAACGGGGTTTCGACGATAGCCGGTACACCCGGACAGCCAGCGGACGCAGCCATCACAACCCAGCCCAAGCCTCCCAAGCCAAAGATCGCGCTCGCCCTGGGCGGCGGTGCCGCGCGCGGCTGGGCGCATATCGGCGTGCTCAAGGCGCTCGATGAGGCGGGCATCAAGATCGGCATGATCGCGGGCACTTCGATCGGCGCACTGGTCGGCGGATGCTATATCGCCGGCAAGCTGGACGAACTCGAGAGCTTCGCCCGTTCGCTTTCCATGCGCCGCATCGCGGCCCTCCTCGATCTCACCATCGGCGGCGGCGGGCTGTTCGCCGGCATGCGGCTGACCAAGCGTATGCAGGAACACCTCCAGGGCCTCAATATCGAGGACCTCGACCGACGTTTCGTGGCGGTGGCGACGGAAATCCGCACGGGCCATGAAGTGTGGATCGATTCCGGCTCGCTGATCACGGCGCTGCGCGCATCCTATGCGCTCCCCGGCATTTTCGAACCCGTCCAATGCGGCAACCGCCTGTTGGTCGATGGCGCGCTGGTCAATCCGGTACCGGTTTCGGTCTGCCGCGCCTATGAACAGCCGCTCGTGGTCGCGGTGAACCTGCATTACGACCTTTACGGCCGCTCGGCCGTGGTCAAGCATGTGGCAAGCCCGCCCTCGCCGATCGAGAAACAGTTGCAGAACCAGAACGAGAACTTGAAGCCCGGCAATATCGGGCTGACCGGGGTGATGGTCGAGGCCTTCAACATCATCCAGGACAGGATTTCGCGCGCGCGCCTTGCCGGCGATCCGCCTGATCTCGCATTACAGCCGCGGCTCGCCGATATCGGGCTCTCGGAATTCCACCGCGCAGCCGAGGCCATCGACCGCGGCTATGTGGAAACGACGGCCAAGATCGACGAAATCAAGCGCATGCAGGATGCCGTTAGGGCCGGCTGGTAACCGGCCCCAGGACCGATCGACATTCAGCCGGTCTGCAAATGGTGATTTTCTGCGCTTCCGGTGCTCGCGTACCTTAAGTACGCTCCGGTTCTCGAAAACCGCCTTTTTCGCCGCTGCCTGAGCTGAATCTCGGTCGGTCCTAGTCGGTCAGCCTGCGATATAGGCCTTGATTTCCTCGGCCTCGAATTCGATCTCGCGGATGCGGGACTTGACGACGTCGCCGATCGAAATCATGCCGCCGAGCTTGCCATCCGTTTCCACGGGAATATGGCGACAGCGCTTCTCGGTCATCAGCGTCATCAGGCCATCGAGCGTCGT
This sequence comes from Rhizobium sp. TH2, assembly GCF_024707525.1. NCBI lineage: Bacteria > Pseudomonadati > Pseudomonadota > Alphaproteobacteria > Hyphomicrobiales > Rhizobiaceae > Rhizobium > Rhizobium sp. TH2. The sequence continues at coordinate 2,293,556 of NZ_CP062231.1, forward strand.
ATCCTCGGTGCAGCGGAACACATTGGCTGTCATGGCGGTCGAAACGGTCTTTTGAAGCGCATCAGAGCCGTTACGGGCGACGGCGTTGACGATATCGCGCTCGGACAAAATACCCTTGATCTGCTCATTCACGCCGACAACAACGAGAGCACCGATCTTGTTTTCGTGAAGCATCTTTGCGGCATCCTGCAGCGAAGCATCCGGCCTGATCGTGAGGACTTTGCGGCCCTTCTCATCGAGTATGGCTCTTACATGCATGCACGTCTCCTCCGTTGTGAGATGTCAAAGCCCGCCTCCGCCAGCCTCCGCTGACGACATGAGTATGGTGCCCTTGAAAACCGGCAAATGCAAGGAAAAGCGATGTCTTATATTAACGCCGCAGCGGCGGATCGAAGATAGCGAAGGCAAAATAGCCGAACAGGAAGCCGCCGAGATGGGCCTGCCAGGCGATATTGCTGGCGCCGCTGAGAACACCGACCAACAAGATGTTGGAGAGCGCCCAGACCACGATGAACGATATCACCGAGCGGTAGGTCAATGCCTCCAGCGGCCCAAGCCGAGGTGCGTAAGCCGCCGAGCGCATTTGGCGCGTTCCGGACAACGGCAAGGCAAAGCGGCATACAGCACCAACTGTCGCCGAGACCACGCCCGAAGCGCCGATCAGGACCGACATTTCGAAGCCCGTCAGAACGCCCTGGAAGAAGGCGCTCGCCACGGCGGAGACGATCCACAACGCGACGAAACGAAAAGCGCCGATGCGCACGGCGAGAGGCGTCGCGAAGGCCACGAGCCATATGCAATTGAAGATCAGATGCAACCAGCCGCCGTGGAGCAGCGAATAGGTCACAGGGCCGCCGAAATAGCCGAGATAATCCTGTTCGCTCAACGGATGGAGATAGCGGGCGGAGATGAAAGCGGCGTGGTAGATTACCGTCTGATCCTGTTCGGTCGTCAGCAAATAGGTGCGGACCAGATGGATCGCGAACATCAGCGCCACAAGAACGATAAGGACGGCCGGAATGTTGAAGATGGGCTCGCGCGGCGGACTCCAATCGTTCGCCGGCTCAGGACCTCTATTTTCTTCAAGTGTCAATCGCACGGCCTCTCAATCCACCAGCCATGCCGTCATAGCAGCAAAAAAAATGCCGTCCAGCAAATGATTTGCGGGACGGCACGATCGACGAAATGGAGGTCTGACCGGTTTTAGTTGGTGCTGAAGGGACGACCCTTCCTATGGATTGTTTTTGCCATTTTCCTGGCTGGATCTCAATCGAAACCAAAAATTAACCTTAACGCTCGCTACCCGTGGGGAACCCTATCCGCTTGGCATGGATTTCGCTCATTGAGTGTGAAGCTCGTCGGAAATCGCCATAATCGGCGAGAGTATGCTGGCCCAAGAAGAATAGGAAAAAGCCAATGCGCCATAGAACGACCGAAGCGGTTTTCGACTATTTCAATCACTTACGGGCCGGCAGAGCCGCTCCCATGCGCACGGAGATCGATCCGGCCGCCCTCAAGACGGTGCTGCCGGATCTTTTCATCCTCGAACGCGGCCGCGACGGCATCGTCCGATTCCGGCTTGCCGGGACGCGGGTGTGTTTCATTCTGGGGCAGGAAGTTCGCAATCGGGAATTCGCCGAGGCGTGGGAGCCCAGCGCGCGCCACAAGATCAAGCTCGCTGCCGACACCGTCCTCGCCAACCAGAATGCATTGGAAATCGCCGTCGAGACCGCAGCCGACGACGAGGAGAGTTTCGCGCTCGAAATGCTTCTGCTGCCGCTCTATTCGCAGAAAGACAGGTGCGACCGGATTTTCGGTTCGCTGGTTGCGATCGAGCCGGGCCTGACGATCGAGCCCTACCCTCGCCTGCTGCTTCCATCCGACCTCGCCTTCGTGCCGGTCGATGCGGGCGTCAGCGGCAAGCGTCCATATCTCGTCGATCGCGAGCCGCAGACCGTGGTCGCCTCCGGTTTCGGCGGCCTCGTCAACCGGATTACCCATCTCAGGGTATTTGAAGGCGGCAAGCGGAACTGACGGAAAATCGCCTGACAGATCGTCGCGGCAGCCGTCCAACCATTTGAAACCGCCATGGAAACACCCTATTGTCGGAAAGGATCATATCCGGTCCCGGCAAGGAGTGCGGTCATGGCGGTTTTCGATGTGGCGGTCGCGGGTGGTGGGCTTGCGGGGCAGATCGCGGCGCTCGCCTTTGCCAGAAACGGTTTTTCGACCGTGCTGATCGCACCGGACGACGGACGGACGGACCAGCGCACGACGGCGCTGATGGACCATTCCCTGGGTTTCCTGACCTCGCTCGGTATATGGGACAGGGTGAGGCCTGAGGCTGCCGCGCTTTCCACCATGCAGATTATCGATGCCACCGAGCGCTTGCTGCATGCGCCGCCGGTGACCTTCAGGGCGTCCGAGATCGGGCTCGAGGCCTTCGGCTACAACATTCCCAACGCGCCGTTCCTCGCGATCCTGAGCGCGGCGCTTGGCGAACTGCCGAATGTCACGATGCTCACGACAAGCGTCGAGCGCGCCGATCTCTCCAGCGAGCTCGCGATGCTGCATCTGGCCGACGGTACCGACGTCGCGGCCGGGCTGGTGATCGCCGCCGATGGGCGCAAGTCGCTGATCCGCGATGCGGCTGGCATCGATGCCAAGAGCCACGCCTATCCGCAGACGGCTGTGGTGCTGAATTTCGCCCATGACCGGCCGCATCACAATGTCTCGACCGAATTCCATACGAGGACCGGCCCCTTCACCCAGGTGCCGCTGCCGGGTCAGCGCTCCAGCCTGGTCTGGGTGGTGAAGCCGGAAGAGGCGGTCGAAATTCTGCAACTGCCGGCCGACGTGCTCAACCGCCGTGTCGAGGACCGGATGCAATCGATTCTCGGCAGGGTGACGGTGGAAGGCGGCGCTCAGGCGTGGCCGCTGTCGGCCGCCACCGCCACGCGCTTCGGCAAAGGCCAAGTGGCGCTGATCGGGGAAGCGGCGCATGTGTTTCCGCCGATCGGCGCGCAGGGGCTGAATCTCAGCCTGCGCGATATCGAAAGCGCGCTGGAGCTTGCGCTCGTTGCGCGCAAGACCGGCGCCAGGCTCGCCATCGGCGATGCCTATGATCGCAAGCGCAGGGCCGATATCTGGAGCCGCACGGCAGCCATCGACCTGCTCAACCGTTCGCTGCTCTCGGGCTTCCTGCCGGTGCAGATGCTGCGCGCCGTCGGCATGCACATGCTGTCGGCCGTCCCGCCGCTCAGATATCTCGCCATGCACGAGGGCGTAGCACCGGGCCGCGGCTTCAGTTCATTTCCCGATTTCCTACGGAAAGAGATCCGCCGGAAGCATGCCTGACTTGATCAGGTAGAGCAGTGCTGAAACGGTGACGACCGAGAGCACCGTGGTGATCAGCACCGTCGCCGACGCCCTCTCCTGCCAGACGCCATATTGCTGGGCGATGACGAAGACATTGGTGGCGGTCGGCAGCGCCGAGAGCAGCAGCGCGGTGGCGACCCAGATGGGCGGGTAGTTTCCCGTGAGGCTGAGATAGACATACATCAGCGCCGGCAGCACGATCAGCTTGGCCGGCACGATATAAGGGATTTCCGCCGGCACGCGCTTCAAAGGCCTCAGCGCCAACGTCACACCCATGGCAAACAGCGCGCAGGGTGCGGCGGCCTGCGCGAGGTTGTCGATCATCGTCTGGGCGAAGACGGGCGGTGTGAAGCCGGTTGCGGCGGCCAGGAAGCCGACGAACGTCGCTATGATGAAAGGGTGTGTAGCGATCTTGACCACCACGTCACGCGCCAACACCAGCGGCGTGCGCTTGTCCTTGCCGTCGAAGGCCATGAAGGCGGGCGCCACCGAGAAGTGCACGATGTTCTCGAAGGCGAAGATCAGCGCCAGCGGCAGGGCGGCCGCCTCGCCGAAAGCGGCCAGCGCGATGCCGGGGCCGAGATAGCCGATATTGCCATAAGCGCCGGCCAGGCCTTGCACCGTCGCTTCGCCGGTGGTGCTTCTGGTGCCGAGTTTTCCAAGCAGGAAGACGAGCGCGAAGATGGTGTAGGTCGCAGCCAGGCTGGTGGCGATGAAATCGAAGCGCGCCAGTTCCTCGAGCGGGGTCTTGCCGATGATCTTGAAGAACAGAGCCGGCAGCGCGATGTAGATGATGAAGATATTGAGCCAACCGAGCGCGGATTCATCGAGCTTGCGCCATTTGGCGGCCAGATAGCCGAGAAGGATGAGGCCGAAGAAGGGCAGAACGAGTTGCGAGATTTCGGCCATGCGCTGGGGGTAGTCCTCTATCTATCGGTTTTGCCGATTTAGACGGAGGAGAAACGCCCCACAAGCGCGCAAGGTCCCCAATGCGTTCGCATAAGACTAATTATTGAACGCTTGATCAACCGATTTTCATGAGCACCGGGAAGGTCTGCTGGAACCAGGCCGAGATATCGCCGACATAGCCGAAAATGAAGGCGAGCCCCGTGAGGATGAGCAGCACGCCGATGATCTTCTCCATCAGCCCGAGATGGCGGCGGAAGCGCACCAGGAATGCCATGAACAGGCCGGAGAATGCCGCGGCCAGCCAGAAGGGCACGGCAAGGCCGAGCGAATAGACGCCGAGCAGGGAAGCACCCTGCCCCACGGTCTGCTGCGACGCCGCGACCGCCAGGATGGCGCCGAGGATCGGGCCGATGCAGGGTGTCCAGCCAAAGGCGAAGGCGAGGCCCATGACATAGGCGCCGGTCAGCGTCGCGGGCTCGCCGCCCGTTTGGAAACGCGCCTCGCGCGACAGGAACGGGATCTTGAGCAGGCCGAGAAAGTTCAGGCCCATCAGGATGATGATCACGCCGCCGACCTGGGCGAGGATATCGAGATGGGTGCGCAGCATCATGCCGATCGAGGTCGCGGACGCGCCGAGTGCGACGAAGACGGTGGCAAAGCCGAGCGTGAAGAACAGGGATGCGAAAAGCACCGCCTTGCGCGAGGCCGCACCCGGCCCGCCCGCGAGATGCGGATGGCGGAACTCCTCGACCGAAACACCCGCCATGTAGCAGAGATAGGGCGGCACCAGGGGCAGGACGCAAGGGGACAAGAACGACAGCGCGCCGGCGCCGAGCGCGCTCAGATATGACACTTCGGCTACGGCCAACCCATTCTCCATTCGCCCTGAATTTCGCCGCTTTGTTTAATCAAGGCCGGGTGGCCGCGCCAGTCACCTTTTGTTGAGCGGCGGTTTTGCCGCATTTTCCTGATTAGACACGCGTTTTCAGGGTTGACCGGCAAAAGCCCGATACACTATGTATCGCCACACTTCCCTGGGCCGCATCGCGCGTTCGCCCCGCTTGGGAGAGCGTAGCTCAGCTGGTAGAGCAACTGACTTTTAATCAGTAGGTCATGGGTTCGAATCCCATCGCTCTCACCATAAAATCAACGGTTGTCTCTATTTAAATGCCCGTAGAGTCCGGTCGGCAAGCAAATGGCTAGCAGGCGGATATGCCTTTCGCACAGGAATCATGATCGTCTCCCAAGCCGCGCGATAAGCGACCAGAATTGGCCGGCCACTGACCTTCGAAAAAAACGCATTCCGTTTCCACTCGCTGATCTGGTCTCACCTTCCACGAAGATGACTCGATACTAAACCGGCGCGCAGTGCCTTCATACAGGCGCGAAAGACGCCCGAGATGAGATGTATAGCGGCCGCCTCGGGGAGTGGGTCGCGCGTCAAGTTGGGAGCAGGCATTTAAGTTCAAGGAAACCGCTATCCCATCAGACCCGCCAATATTCTCGCTTGGGTGGCGTGAAGCCAACTTGCTTAATCTTAATTCGTCCAAGCAAACTGAAGTTTTCACCGTCTTGGTAAAATCAAATGATGCGAAGTCGCACAATCTACAAATAATGCAAAGCATACGTTCAATCTAGCTGTGTTCTGCCATCTGAATAGACTGCAAGATTCAATCTCCGATTGCTATCCTCTTTCCAAGGCAGCGCAGTAAAAATAAGTGATAGTAATAAAAGGATCGAAAAACCGTGAAATCTTTTGGTAAAAAAAACGTTAATCTCATCTATTGATTCAAATAGAAATAGGAGTATTGTTTTATGTTCTTGCCATTTGGGAGTGGAGTGTAGTTGCGTGGCACCGCATGAAGCAATTTACGAGAGTAACGTAGAAAGACCACACTGAGGCTGAGCTGTCCCTGCGCTCATCTCAAGTTGCTTCGCATGGGAATTAGGAAACATTTCTAGCACCTTACGGCCGGCCGGACTGACACGTCTATGGCCGGGGGGCTTTCTGTTTCCTGAAAACACGGAAATACACACGACCGTTCCCAAAGGGCGAAATTGTTCGATCATGCTCTGGGAGGAGAAATGGTCTGTTTGAACGGAGGCGCAATTCCCCAGCGAGCCGAAACCGGCGTCCGCAGGGCCAGATGCCAGTCGTCTCCGATGAATTCAGGCCAGTGGATCCCGGAATAGCTTTAACAACGATGGGAACGGAAACGCTCTCAGTAGACAACGTCTGTGCGCAAAAAGCATACGGACTCAACAACTTCATGGGAGGATACAATGGTCGACATCAACCTTACCGCAGCCGGCGCGTCCACGACCATCAACGGCGCAATATTTTTCGATTCCGCGAATATCGGATCTGGAACGGGCAACTACAATACAATCCTTGCCATTGGCGATAACGACGGCAACGAAACAGGTTTCACAACGGATGATACACCGCCGATCGACGGCTCCAACGGGGACATCGACCATTCCAAGACCCACACGGTTCTGCTGTCCACGGTTCCGGTCATCATTGTCAACGGCGTCCAGTATTACGAGTTTCGCGTCGATCTCAATGAGGCCAACAGCAATCCCAACGGGCAGATTTCGCTCGATACGTTCAAAATTTACTCTTCGACCAACGGCGGTATCCAGGACCTGGCGACGCTCCAGACGCAGACGGTCGCATATGACATGGACGCCGGCGGTGACAAGACGCTGCTGCTGAGCGAGGTTTCCACCGGCAGCGGCACAGATGACTACGCGGTGCTGGTCCCGGTGTCGAGTTTCGCAGGCGCCGATCCCGCGACGACCTACATGTATCTCCAGGTCGGGATGGGCTTCAAGGGCGGCGACTATGCTGCGCAGAGCGGCTTCGAAGAGTGGAATCTTCAGTCGGCCGGCAGCCTGACCGGGACGAAGTTCGAAGACCTCGACAATGATGGCATCAAGGATGCCGGCGAGCCCGGTATGGGCGGCGTCACCATCTTCATCGACACGGACAAGGACGGTGTGCTTGACGCAGGCGAGCGATCGACCGTCACCGACGCCAACGGCAACTATACCTTCTTTGGTGTTCCGCTTGGAACGTACCAGATCGATGAAGTGGTGCCTGCGGGTGCGACCCAGACAACCGGGGCCTTCGAAACGGTCACCGTCACGACCATAGGCCAAACAGCCGTGGTCGATCCGATCGGCAACTTCGTGCCGCGTCCCGGCATCGAGCTGATCAAGACCGCCACGGCCGGCCAGATCGCCGACACCGCCGGCGAGGAACTCGATTACACCATCACCGTCCGGAACACCGGCAACATCGCCCTGACCAGCGTGCTGGTCACCGACAACAATGCCGATCCCGGCAGCGTCCTCTACGCCAGTGGCGACACCGATGGCGACAACAAGCTCGATGTCGGCGAGACCTGGACCTACAATGCCACCCACACCGTCACCCAGGCCGAACTCGACAATAATGGCGGCGGCGACGGCGATATCGACAACATCGCCACGGTCACCACCCAGGAAGGCCCCACCGACAACGACGACGCCGTCGTGCCCGTCGACCAGAATCCGGGCATCGAGCTGATCAAGACCGCCACCGCCGGCCAGATCGCCGACACCGCCGGCGAGGAACTCGATTACACCATCACCGTCAGGAACACCGGCAACATCGCCCTGACCAGCGTGCTGGTCACCGACAACAATGCCGATCCCGGCAGCGTCCTCTACGCCAGTGGCGACACCGATGGCGACAACAAGCTCGATGTCGGCGAGACCTGGACCTACAATGCCACCCACACCGTCACCCAGGCCGAACTCGACAATAATGGCGGCGGCGACGGCGATATCGACAACATCGCCACGGTCACCACCCAGGAAGGCCCCACCGACAATGACGACGCCGTCGTGCCCGTCGACCAGAATCCGGGCATCGAACTGATCAAGACCGCCACCGCCGGCCAGATCGCCGACACCGCCGGCGAGGAACTCGATTACACCATCACCGTCCGGAACACCGGCAACATCGCCCTGACCAGCGTGCTGGTCACCGACAACAATGCCGATCCCGGCAGCGTCCTCTACGCCAGTGGCGACACCGATGGCGACAACAAGCTCGATGTCGGCGAGACCTGGACCTACAATGCCACCCACACCGTCACCCAGGCCGAACTCGACAATAATGGTGGCGGCGACGGCGATATCGACAACATCGCCACGGTCACCACCCAGGAAGGCCCCACCGACAATGACGACGCCGTGGTGCCCGTCGACCAGAATCCGGGCATCGAACTGATCAAGACCGCCACCGCCGGCCAGATCGCCGACACCGCCGGCGAGGAGCTCGATTACACCATCACCGTCCGGAACACCGGCAACATCGCCCTGACCAGCGTGCTGGTCACCGACAACAATGCCGATCCCGGCAGCGTCCTCTACGCCAGTGGCGACACCGATGGCGACAACAAGCTCGATGTCGGCGAGACCTGGACCTACAATGCCACCCACACCGTCACCCAGGCCGAACTCGACAATAATGGCGGCGGCGACGGCGATATCGACAACATCGCCACGGTCACCACCCAGGAAGGCCCCACCGACAATGACGACGCCGTCGTGCCCGTCGACCAGAATCCGGGCATCGAACTGATCAAGACCGCCACCGCCGGCCAGATCGCCGACACCGCCGGCGAGGAACTCGATTACACCATCACCGTCCGGAACACCGGCAACATCGCCCTGACCAGCGTGCTGGTCACCGACAACAATGCCGATCCCGGCAGCGTCCTCTACGCCAGTGGCGACACCGATGGCGACAACAAGCTCGATGTCGGCGAGACCTGGACCTACAATGCCACCCACACCGTCACCCAGGCCGAACTCGACAATAATGGTGGCGGCGACGGCGATATCGACAACATCGCCACGGTCACCACCCAGGAAGGCCCCACCGACAATGACGACGCCGTGGTGCCCGTCGACCAGAATCCGGGCATCGAACTGATCAAGACCGCCACCGCCGGCCAGATCGCCGACACCGCCGGCGAGGAGCTCGATTACACCATCACCGTCCGGAACACCGGCAACATCGCCCTGACCAGCGTGCTGGTCACCGACAACAATGCCGATCCCGGCAGCGTCCTCTACGCCAGTGGCGACACCGATGGCGACAACAAGCTCGATGTCGGCGAGACCTGGACCTACAATGCCACCCACACCGTCACCCAGGCCGAACTCGACAATAATGGCGGCGGCGACGGCGATATCGACAACATCGCCACGGTCACCACCCAGGAAGGCCCCACCGACAATGACGACGCCGTGGTGCCCGTCGACCAGAATCCGGGCATCGAACTGATCAAGACCGCCACCGCCGGCCAGATCGCCGACACCGCCGGCGAGGAACTCGATTACACCATCACCGTCCGGAACACCGGCAACATCGCCCTGACCAGCGTGCTGGTCACCGACAACAATGCCGATCCCGGCAGCGTCCTCTACGCCAGTGGCGACACCGATGGCGACAACAAGCTCGATGTCGGCGAGACCTGGACCTACAATGCCACCCACACCGTCACCCAGGCCGAACTCGACAATAATGGCGGCGGCGACGGCGATATCGACAACATCGCCACGGTCACCACCCAGGAAGGCCCCACCGACAACGACGACGCCGTCGTGCCCGTCGACCAGAATCCGGGCATCGAGCTGATCAAGACCGCCACCGCCGGCCAGATCGCCGACACCGCCGGCGAGGAGCTCGATTACACCATCACCGTCCGGAACACCGGCAACATCGCCCTGACCAGCGTGCTGGTCACCGACAACAATGCCGATCCCGGCAGCGTCCTCTACGCCAGTGGCGACACCGATGGCGACAACAAGCTCGATGTCGGCGAGACCTGGACCTACAATGCAACCCACACCGTCACCCAGGCCGAACTCGACAATAATGGCGGCGGCGACGGCGATATCGACAACATCGCCACGGTCACCACCCAGGAAGGCCCCACCGACAACGACGACGCCGTCGTGCCCGTCGACCAGAATCCGGGCATCGAGCTGATCAAGACCGCCACCGCCGGCCAGATCGCCGACACCGCCGGCGAGGAGCTCGATTACACCATCACCGTCAGGAACACCGGCAACATCGCCCTGACCAGCGTGCTGGTCACCGACAACAATGCCGATCCCGGCAGCGTCCTCTACGCCAGTGGCGACACCGATGGCGACAACAAGCTCGATGTCGGCGAGACCTGGACCTACAATGCCACCCACACCGTCACCCAGGCCGAACTCGACAATAATGGCGGCGGCGACGGCGATATCGACAACATCGCCACGGTCACCACCCAGGAAGGCCCCACCGACAATGACGACGCCGTCGTGCCCGTCGACCAGAATCCGGGCATCGAACTGATCAAGACCGCCACCGCCGGCCAGATCGCCGACACCGCCGGCGAGGAACTCGATTACACCATCACCGTCCGGAACACCGGCAACATCGCCCTGACCAGCGTGCTGGTCACCGACAACAATGCCGATCCCGGCAGCGTCCTCTACGCCAGTGGCGACACCGATGGCGACAACAAGCTCGATGTCGGCGAGACCTGGACCTACAATGCAACCCACACCGTCACCCAGGCCGAACTCGACAATAATGGCGGCGGCGACGGCGATATCGACAACATCGCCACGGTCACCACCCAGGAAGGCCCCACCGACAACGACGACGCCGTCGTGCCCGTCGACCAGAATCCGGGCATCGAGCTGATCAAGACCGCCACCGCCGGCCAGATCGCCGACACCGCCGGCGAGGAACTCGATTACACCATCACCGTCAGGAACACCGGCAACATCGCCCTGACCAGCGTGCTGGTCACCGATAACAATGCCGATCCCGGCAGCGTCCTCTACGCCAGTGGCGACACCGATGGCGACAACAAGCTCGATGTCGGCGAGACCTGGACCTACAATGCCACCCACACCGTCACCCAGGCCGAACTCGACAATAATGGCGGCGGCGACGGCGATATCGACAACATCGCCACGGTCACCACCCAGGAAGGCCCCACCGACAACGACGACGCCGTCGTGCCCGTCGACCAGAATGCCGATATCGATGTCGAGAAACTCGTGATCATCAACGGTGGCACGCCCGAGGATGCCGACGTGCCGACCGGCCCGGAGGTGGCGGAACTCGGCGCCGACATCGACTTCCGCTTCGTCGTCAAGAATGAGGGCAATGTCACCCTGACGAACGTGCTGGTCACCGACTCGAAGTACAATCTGGATGGTCTCGCCGGCGATGCCGTCGGAGGAGACAATGCCTATACCATCAACAGCCTTGCCATCGGGGCGACAGTCACTTTCGACTTCACCACTGCGGCGTGGCAGGCCGGCCAGCATAAGAACACGGGCACCGCCGTCGGAAGCTACAGCGAGGGCACTGTGCAGGATTCCGACGATGCCCATTATTTCGGCCTGATCAATGACGGGCCGGGCGTCAGGACTCCCGGTTTCTGGTCCAATCTTGGCTTCAGATTCTGGGATGGAATCATCGGCAATGAGCCCAAACAAGCCGGAACGCCGGGCTTCGCCGATGGCGAACTGCTCTACAAAGTCGATTGCAACGGCGACGGCGTGCTCGACAAGAAGGGTCTGCTGATCGGAGACTACAATAAAAACGGCCTGGAGGATGACGGTGGAGACACGATCTTCGTCTCGATCAAGCTTGCCCAGACTCTGATCGATGCTTCGCAAAAGCAACAGCAGGACGGCCGCTACATGATCGGACGCGATGTGGTTGCCACTTGGCTGAACTTCCTGGCCGGGAACTCCATCGGCGACGGTTCGGCCAACACTGCCCGACGCTTTATTGATGAAGCTGTCGACTGGCTGGACTGGACGGACGGCACCAGGAATAACGGCAAGCTGGACGGACCCGATGCGCTTTTGGGCAATGCGGTGAAGACCAGCTCGAACGCCTGGCAGCTCGGCATCAACACGGATGCGGATGCCGAGTTGGAGATAGCCGCGGGCAAGAACATCCACAGCGCGCTTGACGAGTACAACAACAACGGAACCGTCAACGGCTTTGCCGTCGCCCATGATGCCGATAGCGCAGCATTCCTGAGGGCGCTATCCATAGCCTCATCGGACACGCTGATGTAACGAAAACCGTGACGCTGCATCTCCGATGCAGCGTCACGACTCTTCCTTGGTCCGGCTGGCATCCGAAATGGAACCGGCCGGGAGGCCGTTGCCGATGGCAAACTCCCCTCGCCTTGTTGTCACATGCCGGGAACAGATCGAGAAGCCGGCCAGTTATGGAGCTCTGCGCTGGCGTGACGGCGAACTATTACGCCGTCAATAACGTGGCGTCGGAAGCAACTCATATTATGTCAAAATCAGTCATGTGATCACGGCCGAACGCTCCGAGGCATACGAAATAAAGCGCGATCTTTCCGCCATGACCTGCGGCGCCGGCCTCGGCCGTACCTATGGGTACGACGCTCGCCAGCCGCCTTGGTCCTGACGAAAATCTGCTCCGGCAGAACTGCTTCCATTTAACAATGAAACGCTCTAGGACCTTACGCGAGCCACATGACTGGCCTCACCTCTCGATCAGCCTACCAGCCATGAGATAACGTAGATTATCGCTAGCCAAGTTATGATAAGAAGTTCTGCACCTAGAATGTACGCCTGAAGCCTCATCACGTGTCCCCCCGTGCCAAGCTCGCAGAGGATAGCTGCTGGGTGACAGAATTCCACCAATAAATTCGGATATGCAACGAAATACACAACATTTTCATTACATATACACGGCCGCGCGGAAGTCTCTCATGAGAATTTCGGAATGACTGGCATACAGTCGAAAAAAGACTGGATCATCGGTAGTTTTCTTAAAGCCAGCCCTCGGCAGTCACGATTGTCGCGAGCGTGTTACTACCAGCCCGCTACTCAGACCACACTTCGGGCACAACCAGGAGACCCATCGAGCGCCTTCAATCCGTATCGCGTCTATTCTTGTATCGCGTTAAAAGAGCAGCCTCTGCATAACTTTGGTTATGCAGAGGCTGCTAACGAAACTCCATCCGTTTCGCCCGACGTGACCGGGCGACGGTAAAGCGCCAAGGATTAGTTCACGTTCAGCTTCGTGGACAGGTTTGTGAACTGGTTGTTCAAGGCACCGCCCAGCGTCGTCGCACCGGTAATGAGTGCCACGGAGATCAAAGCTGCAATCAGGCCATATTCGATAGCCGTTGCGCCGGATTCATCTGCGAGAAAACGTCGAAGTAGCATCGGCATGTGTAACTCCCATTCGTGGCGCTCATGGCGCGCGTTGCTCTGCAGTTACATAACTACGCCTTATTTTTTAACGCACCGCTAAGTTATAGTATTTTCAAATACCCCGAATAATGATTCCAATCTTAGAGATCGGCGCCCGCAACAGTGCACCTGTTCCCTATTTCAGCAATCTTTTTTTCCCTTGGATTGGCCCGACAGCGCTATCATAGCCTATCCGAATCATCGGCAATCGGAGGGCGCCATGGAAACCGTCGGCATCATCGCAACAAACCCTCTGTACTTGGGTAGCACTGTACTTTGGGTCATGGCCGTATGTGTCTGGATCACAGCGGTCGTTGATCCCTAGACCCAATTTGCGGCGTCGGATGCATGACTGCGACGAACCGCCGTAAGCCGTCCGAGCGGTCGAACTGGCCGCGAGTATCTCTATCAACCATTCCCCGCCACCGCGCGCCGGAAAGCCTGTTCCAGATCGTGGATCAGGTCGTCGGGGTGCTCAAGCCCGACCGAAAGCCGGATCAGCCCCTCGTTGACGCCTGTCTGGCTGCGCGCTTCGATCGGGACACCGGAATGGGTTGTCGAGGCCGGATGGCAGGCCAGCGATTCCGAGCCGCCGAGCGAAACCGCCAGCTTGAAGATGCTGAGGTTGTTGAGGATACGGAAGGCGAGTGCGCGGTCGTCGGGGATGACGAAGGAAAAGGTCGAGCCCGCGCCCGAGCACTGGCGCGCATGGACCGCCTTTTCAGCCTCCGGCACGTCGTGATCGACGTGAAGCACGCTGGCGGGGATGAATGGATTGCCGGCCAGCCAGTCCGCGACCTTCCGGGCTGACTCCGCAGCGCGCTCCATGCGAAGCGCCAGCGTTTCCATCGATCGCGACAGCATCCAGCACGAATGCGGATCGAGTTGGAATCCATAGGCCGATCGAGCCTGGCGCACCGGCGCCAACAGTTCGCGCGAACCGGTGATACCGCCTGCAACCAGGTCGGAATGGCCGCCGACATATTTGGTCAGCGAATAGACGCAGATATCGATGCCGAAATCGAGCGGGGTCTGGAACACTGGTCCGAGCATGGTGTTGTCGCAGACGATGATGGGCTTCTGGCCGGTGGCGCGCGACCAGTTGTCGACTGTGCTGCGGATGAGCTGAAGATCGATCGTCGCATTGGTCGGATTGGCGGGCGTTTCGAGGTAGACCATCTTGACCGGCCCGTGCCGCGCGGCCTTCTCAAGCATGTAGACCAGGGATTCGTCCTCGGTGCCATCGACGAAGGGGATGGGCTTGATTCCCCACTGGGTGAAAACCTTGCGGAAGAGCGTCTCTGTGCCGCCATAGAGCGGCGTGGAGTGCACCAGCGCATCGCCCGGCCGCAGGTAGGCCAGGGCGACGGCGCTGATCGCGGCCATGCCCGACGATGTCACCAGCGCCTTTTCCGCATGGTCGTAGATTGCCAGCCGGTCTTCCACGATTTCGAGGTTCGGATGGTTGAAGCGCGAATAGACGAGGCCTCCGGCGCCCATGCCCTCGGGTGCGGGCTTGCGGCCGGCGACGACGTCGAAGAAATCAGCGCCTTCCTCGGCACTGGCGAAAGCGAAGGTCGAGGTCAGGAACACCGGCGGCTTGACGGCACCTTCGGACAGAGAGGGATCATAGCCGAAGGCCGTCATCTGGGTGGATGGGTGTAGCGGATGACCGTCAATATGTGTGCGTCGGAAATTCTTTGCCACGTCACGCTCCCAGCTGTGGATTTCTCCACTCATCATCTGCGCAGGCGTGCAAAAAATCCCACTTGTTTTGGTCAAAATAATGAAGCTATTAGTCGATAATGACTACACTTGACAAAACAGACGCCAAAATCCTCCAAGTTCTCAGCCAGGATGCGCGGCAAAGCGTCGAGCGCGTGGCCGAGCAGGTGAACCGGTCGGCGACCCCGGTCAGGCGACGCATCCGGCGGCTGGAAGACGAAGGCATCATCCGCCGCTATACGCTGGATGTCGATATGAAGGCCTGCGGCTACGGGCTCCAGCTCTTCGCCTTCATCAAGCTGCAGAGCCGCGATCGTCCGACGATTGCCGATTTTGAAGACCGCATTCGTCGACTGCCCGAAGTGACGACGTGCAATCTGGTGACGGGGGCTCATGACTATGTGCTCGAAATGCGCATGCCCGACATGGATACTTACAACAATTTCCTGCGCTCAGTGCTGTCCGAGCTGCCCGGTGTATTCGGCATAGAAACGAGCGTTGTCATCGGGCCGGTCAAGGACGAGATCGCGCTGCCGTACTGATCTGTTTGAACGACAGGCTGTACTTGGAGATGCAAAACCCCCGAGGTTGGATATCCAACTCCCCGGGGGTCAGGTTAAAAGGCGGGGTCTTCTTCTGTTAGTATCGTGGCCGCTTACTTCGGCAATTCGCCTTCGACGCCTTCGACGAAGAAGTTCAGGCCGCCGAGCACGCCGTCATCGGCGGATACGCCGGCCGCCAGCCATTCGGAACCGTCCTGCTTCTTGAGCGGGCCGGTGAAAGGCTTCAACTCGCCCGACTTGATCTTGGCCTCGGTTTCCTCGGCCATCTTCTTCACGTCGTCAGGCATGTTGGTGTAGGGCGCCATGAAGAGCGTGTTTTGGGCCAGGCCTTCCCAGCTCATCTGGGTCTTCCACGTTCCATCCAGTGCCGCCTTGACGCGCTCGACGTAATAGGCGCCCCAGTTATCGACGATCGCCGTCAGTTGCGCGTTGGGACCGGCCTTGATCATGTCGGATGCCTGACCGAAGGCGTGGATCTTGCGTTCTTCGGCAATCTGCATCGGGCCGGTCGAGTCGGTGTGTTGCGTGATGATATCGACGCCCTGGTCGATCGCAGCCTTGGCCGCATCGGCTTCCTTGCCGGCGTCGAACCATGTGTTGACCCAGATGACCTTGAGCTTGAATTCCGGGTTGATCGAGCGCGCGCCGATCACGAAGGAGTCGATGCCCTGCACGACCTCGGGGATCGGGAAGGAGGCGATGTAGGCAGCCGTGCCCGTCTTCGACATCTTCGCGGCGATCTGGCCGAGAATGTAGCGGCCTTCATAGAAGCGCGCATTATACGCCGTCAGGTTCGGTGCAGTCTTGTAGCCCGTGGCGTGTTCGAACTTCACGTCAGGGAATTTGGCGGCAACCTTGACGGTCTGGTCCATGAAGCCGAACGAGGTCGTGAAGACGAGACCGCAGCCCGAACGGGCGAAGCGTTCGATGGCGCGCTCGGCGTCGGGACCCTCGGGCACGTTTTCGAGATATTGCGTCTCGATCTTGTCGCCAAGTTCCTTTTCGAGCAGTTGGCGGCCGATGTCGTGCGCCTGCGTCCAGCCGCCATCGGTCTTCGAGCCGACATAGAGAAAGCAGACTTTCAGCTTGTCGGCGGCTTGCGCACTGACCGAGAAGCCCAGGACGGCGGCGGTCGCCGCGAGTGTGAGGATCATTTTTTTCATTGTTAAACCCCTGTGGTTGGTACTCTTACAAGTTGGTTCACCGGTCGGGAACGAAGCTCTTCCCGAGCGATGCAGGCGTGTTGATCAGCGTGAGCCGCCGATTCTGCGAAATGACGATCAGCACGAGCACTGTCGCCACATAAGGCAAAGCCGAGAGGAACTGCGCCGGAACGGCAATTCCAAAGGCCTGCGCATGGAGCTGTCCGATGGAGACAGCGCCGAAGAGATAGCCGCCGATCAGCAGTCGCCAGGGCCGCCACGAGGCAAAGACCACCAGCGCGAGCGCGATCCAGCCACGTCCCGCCGTCATGTTCTCTACCCATTGCGGCGTATAGACGAGGGAGAGATGCGCGCCCGCCAATCCTGCGCAAGCGCCGCCGAACATCACGGCGAGATAGCGGATGCCGATGACGTTCAAGCCCAGCGCATGCGCCGAGGCGTGATTGTCACCGACAGAGCGGAGCACGAGGCCTGACCGGGTGCGGAACAGAAGCCAGCTGACGCCGAAGACCAGCGCAATTGAAGTATAGAAGATCAAGTCCTGTCCTAGGATGACGCGCCCCACGTAGGGAACATCGCTGAGCCAGGTCGGCAGCAACGCCGGCAGTTTGATACCCTGGACGCCGACGAACGGCTCGCCGACCATGCCCGACAGTCCAAGCCCCAGGATGGTCAGCGCAAGACCCGTCGCGACCTGGTTGGCCACCAGTGTCAATGTCAGAAAACCGAAAAGCAGCGACATCAGCACGCCTGCGGCAATGCCCCCGAAAACCCCGATATAGGGCGAACCACTCATCTGCGTCACCGCAAAGGCGACGACGGCGCCCATCACCATCATGCCTTCGACGCCGAGATTGAGCACGCCGGCGCGCTCGGTGACCAATTCACCGATGGAGGCGAGCAGCAAGGGTGTCGATGCGGTGATGATGGTGATCAGGATCGATTCGAAAACGGTCATGGCCGGGCTCCCGTCAGCCGCGTCCAGTTAAACCGGATCTTGTACATGATCAGCGTATCGCATGAGAGGACGAAGAACAGCAGCAGGCCCTGGAACAGCCGCGTGACCTTCTCCGAAACACCGAGCGACAGCTGTGCCGCCTCGCCGCCGAGATAGGTGAGTGCCAGTATCAAACCCGAGACGATAATACCGATCGGGCTGAGCCGGCCGAGGAATGCAACGATGATGGCGGTGAAGCCGTAGCCCGGTGAGATCGACGGCCTGAGCTGGCCGATCGCGCCCGAGACTTCGGCAATGCCCGCCAATCCGGCAAGCGCACCCGAAAGCAGAAACGAGAACCACACCATGCCGGAGGCCGAGAAGCCCGCAAACCGCCCTGCCCGCGACGATTGGCCGAGCACCTTGACCTCATAGCCGCGTAGGGTGAATTCCATCATGAACCAGAGCAGGACCGCCGCGACAATGGCAAAGACAAAGCCCCAATGCGCACGGCCCGAACTCTCCCAGATCGCTGGCAGCACGGCGGACGGATCGAACATTCGCGTTTCCGGGAAATTGTTGCCCTCGGGATTGCGCCAGGGCCCGCGCACCAGCCAGTCGAGGAAGAGCTGTGCGACATAGACCAGCATCAGGCTGGTCAGGATCTCGTTGGTGTTGAATTTCGTCTTCAGCAGCGCCGGGATCGCGGCATAAAATGCGCCGCCAACCATGCCCATCAGCATCATCAGCGGCAGCAGCCACGGCCCCGTCCATGTGTGGAACAGAACGGGTATCGCCGAGCCAAATATTCCGCCGAAGATGAATTGGCCCTCGGCACCGATATTCCAGTTGCCGGCACGATAACAGATCGAGAGCCCGACGCCGATCAGGATCAGCGGCCCAGCCTTGATCGCCAGTTCATGCAGCGACCATTCCTCGCGCAGCGGATCGATGAAGAACAGATAGAGCGCCTGCCAGGGATCCTTGCCGAGTGCGGCAAACAGGATGAAGCCGCAGATCAGCGTCAGCAGCAACGCAATGAACGGCGAGAGAAACGTGAAGAGCTTCGACGCGTTCGGGCGTTTTTCCAGTTCAATGTGCATTGACCGGCTCCCGGTGCGCGTCCATGCCGCCCATCAGCAGGCCGATTTTCTCGCGGTCCATCTCTGCCGCGGGATACACCGTCGAGAGCTTGCCGTCATGGATGACCGCGACATGGGTGGCGACCTCGAAAATCTCGTCGAGGTCCTGGCTGATCACCAGCACCGCCGAACCCGCCTTCGCCAGATCGACCAGCGCCTGGCGAATGCGGCTTGCGGCACCTGCATCCACGCCCCAGGTCGGCTGGTTGACCACCATCACGTTTGGCTGCCTGTCGAGTTCGCGGCCGACGATGAATTTCTGCAGATTGCCACCCGAGAGCGAGCCCGCCGCCGGATCTTCGCCGCTCTTGCGCACATCCATCGCCTCGCAGATGCGCTTGGTGGCCGCCTTGATCGTCGATGACCGGATGATCCTAAGTGCTCCGCCGGCCAGGAACGCTTTCCGGTCCGACACATTGCGCGACAGGACCATGTTGTCGGAGAGGCTCATGGCGGTCACCGCGCCGTGACCATGGCGTTCCTCGGGCACGAAGGCGGCGCCCAGCAGCCGACGCGCCGAGATGCCGGCCCGGCCGACGGACGTGCCGCGAATTTTCACGGCGTCGTTGTCGGGCACGGTATATTCTCCGGAGAGCACATCGAAAAGCTCGCCCTGCCCGTTGCCCGCGACACCGGCAATCGCCAGGACCTCGCCGGCATGAACATCGAGCGACACATTCTTGAGAGCAACCGCGAAGGGCGAACGCCCCGCAGCACTGAGCGACCGCGTTTCCAGCCCGATCGGGCCACTGGCATCCGAAACGGTCTTTTCGACCGCCGCGACGTTCGAACCCACCATCATGCGCGCCAGCGATGCTGGCGTTTCCTGCCGCGGGTCGCAGGCGCCCGTGACCTTGCCGTGGCGCAGCACGGTCGCCTTGTCGCAGATCCGCTGCACCTCTTCGAGCCGGTGGCTGATATAGAGCACAGAACGCCCCTCGGCCTTCAGCTTCATCAGTGTTTCGAACAGCTTGTCGGCCTCCTGCGGCGTCAGCACCGAGGTCGGCTCGTCAAGGATGATGAGTTTCGGGTTCTGCAGCAGCGCGCGGACAATCTCGATACGCTGGCGCTCGCCGACCGAGAGATCGGCAACATGCGAATTGGGATCAAGCGGCAGCCCATAAGCTTTCGATAGTTGCTCCGCTTCCTGTGCGATCTTTGAAAGTGGGATATTCGCGTCAAGCGAGAGCGCGATATTCTCGGCGACGGTCAGCGCTTCGAACAGCGAGAAATGCTGGAACACCATGCCGATGCCGGTCTTGCGCGCTTCGCCGGGGCTGCCGATCGTCACAGGCGCGCCATTCCAGAAAATCTCGCCGGAACTCGGCGTCAGAACGCCGAACAACATCTTCACCAGGGTGGATTTGCCGGCGCCGTTCTCCCCGAGCAATGCATGAATCTCACCGGGCGCGATCTTGAGGTCGATCCCGCTGCAGGCCGCGAACGACCCGAAGAGCTTGGTGATATTTCGCACCTCAAGGAGCGGGCTTAAGTCGCCCGCGGCATTCTCCGTCACCGATTTCCCCAGCCTTGCACTGATCCCATTGTTTTTATTAGGGTATCAGCAATGTTGTTCCACTCGTTCTTCTTGCCTCCAGATCGGCATGCGCTCTTGCGGCGTCGGCCAATGGGTAGGTCTGGTTGACATTGATAACCACTTTGTTGCCTCGCACAATAGCAAAAAGCGCCTCTGCACATTTGTTAAGCTCTTGCCGCGTCGCGATATAGTGGCCGAGCGTCGGCCGCGTCATGAAAAGCGAACCCTTCTGAAGAAGAACCAATGGTGCAAGCGGCTCGACCGGTCCCGATGCATTGCCGAACGTGACCCAGAGACCGCGCGGCTTGAGGCAATCCAGCGACATCGGGAACGTATCCTTGCCGACCGAGTCGTAGACCACGTCCACGCCCTTGCCGGCGGTCAGTTCCTTGACGCGCGCGGCGAAGTCCTCCTCGCGATAATTGATCACGTGGTCGCAGCCATGCTCCAGCGCCAGCTTGACCTTGTCCGCGCTGCCGGCCGTTCCGATCACTGTGGCACCCAGAGCCTTGGCCCATTGGCAGGCAATAAGGCCGACGCCGCCGGCGGCCGCATGCCAGAGCAGGACCGTTTCGGGCCCCACCTGATAGGTACGGTTGAGCAGGAACTCCACGGTCATACCCTTGGTCATCATCGCGGCGGCGACTTCGAAAGGAATGTCGTCGGGCAGCGCCACCAGGGCGCTCGCGCGGATATTGCGATAGTCGCAATAGGCGCCGTCGTTGTTGGGATAGGCGACCCGGTCGCCGATGCGGAAGTCGTCCACCCCCTCGCCCACAGCGACGACGGTGCCGGCACCTTCGCTGCCCGCGACGAAGGGCAAGCCGCCGGCCGGCTTGTAGAGACCGGTGCGATAGTAAGTGTCGGCGAAATTCAGACCGATCGCGGTGTGATGGATCTGCACCTCGCCCGGACCGGGAAGCGGTACGTCGATCTCGGCCAACTCCAACACTTCGGGGCCGCCATAGCTGCGGATGAGAATTGCCCTGCTTTTCATGTCACTCACTCCGTCCGAGATTGGGGAAGATCTGCAGCACGAAGCCGATGCAGTACATATAAAGTCCCGTCGCCACCACGCCCCAGACGACCCAGTCCGGCGAATTGAAATGCTTGAGCAGGGCGATGCCGGACAGAACCGCCCAGACTGCGAAGACGGCGAGATTGACCAGCCTCAGCCGCTTGACGCGAACGGGATGCAGGAACCAGATCGGGAAGAAGGATAGTATGGCCGAGACGACGACGACGACGAATGCGACGTTCTCGCTCGGCTTGATGACGAAGAGCGTGAACACGACCATGTTCCAGACAACGGGGAAGCCCGAAAAGAAATACTCATCCGTCTTCATGCCCATATCGGCATAGTAGATGGCCGAGGACACGACGATGATCCCGGCTGCGACGAACGACCATGGCTCGCCGATCATGCCGCTCTGGTAGAGCGCGAAGGCCGGCAGCAGTACGTAGGTCACGTAATCGATGATGTTGTCGAGTGTATCGCCCGACCAGTTCGGCAGCACTTCCTTGACGCGCACCTTGCGCGCAATCGGGCCATCGATGCCATCAACCACCAGCGCCAGGCCCAGCCACCAGAACATATCGACGAAGCGATGTTCTGCCGCGGCGACCACACCCAGAAAAGCGAGAAACGAGCCTGAGGCTGTCAGCAGGTGTACGCAGAACGCCCGAATCTCGGCATAGGGAACGGCCTTGTAGTTGAATACATAGGAGAAAATCCGCATCCCCGTCCCGCCCTCCGGTTGCATGGCGCCTTTCGGCAAGGAATTGATACAGGGGTTTTTGGCTGATCGCCAGCCAAAAGGTATCGGTTTTGGTGTTTGCCGGGACATGCAACCGCAGCCACAATAATTGCTACTGGCGATGGCGTTTAGGTGCTATTCGTCGGAAATTCGGGGGCGGAAGCAGAAAGCGTCGAGACCAGCGGCGCGTCGGCGAGGATTGGCCACGCTGACATCAGGCGAGTGCCTCGCCTTCGAAGAAGGAGGTCGACTATGTGGTGGAAGCCATTTAGTCTGACGTTTGCTGTAAGAAAAACCCGGACGAGCTGGTCAGTGACCGTCCGGGTTCAATTCTACAGCTAACAAACGATGGGCGGGGTTACCGCCTCGCCCATCACTCCGGCAATATAGCTGCCGAAGCTGTTTCAATCAAGCTCTGCCTCTCTAGCCCTTCTTGGGCACGTTGGGCACGCGCTTCTTCGGCTTGGGCGCCTCATCTTCGGGCTCGGCGGAGGCAGTCACCACCACCGGCTCGACCTTGGCCTTCTTCGGCGCCTTGGTCGTGGCGGCGACTTCCGCCTCGTCCTTCGGCTTGACCTTCACGTTATCAGGCAGGCTTTCGAGCAGGATGCCCTGCTTGCCATCGGCCTTCGTCCCGACCGTGACGCGAACGATTCCACCCTTCTTGAGCTTGCCGAAAAGGATTTCCTCGGCGAGCGGCTTCTTGATGTTCTCCTGGATCACGCGAGCCAACGGACGCGCACCCATCTTGTCGTCGTAACCCTTTTCGGACAGCCACTTGGTGGCCTCGTCTGTGAGTTCGAAGGTGACATGACGTTCGGCAAGTTGGCTTTCCAGCTGCATGACGAACTTCTGCACCACCTTGTGGACAACCGACATCGGCAGCGACGAGAACGGGATGATCGCGTCGAGACGATTGCGGAATTCCGGCGTGAACAGCTTGGTGATCGCCTCGATTTCGTCGCCTTCGCGTTTTGTCGAGCCGAAACCGATTGCCGCACGTTGCGCGTCGGACGCACCGGCATTGGTGGTCATGATCAGGATCACGTTGCGGAAGTCGATCTTCTTGCCGTTGTTGTCGGTCAGCGAGCCGTTATCCATCACCTGAAGCAGGATGTTGTAGATATCCGGATGCGCCTTCTCGATTTCGTCGAGCAGAAGCACGCAATATGGATGCTGGTCCACCTGGTCGGTCAGAAGCCCGCCCTGGTCGAAGCCGACATAGCCCGGAGGCGCACCGATCAGGCGCGAAACCGTATGGCGTTCCATATATTCCGACATGTCGAAGCGCAGCAGTTCGACACCGAGCGAGCCAGCAAGCTGCTTTGCCGCCTCGGTCTTGCCAACGCCGGTCGGGCCTGAGAACAGGTATGAACCGATCGGCTTGTTGGGCTCGCGCAGGCCGGCGCGTGCCAGCTTGATCGCGGACGCCAAGGCCTCCATCGCCAGTTCCTGGCCATAGACCACCGCGGCAAGCTCCGTCTGGAGATTGGCCAGCGTCGCTTCGTCATCCCGCGAAACGGTCTTTGGCGGTATCCGCGCCATGGTGGCGATGGTTACCTCGATCTCCTTTTCGGTGATCAGCTTGCGCCGCTTCGAGATCGGCAGCAGCATCTGGGCCGCACCGGTTTCGTCGATCACGTCGATTGCCTTGTCGGGCAGCTTGCGATCGGTGATATAGCGCGCCGAAAGCTCGACCGCCGCCTTGATGGCGTCGTTCGTGTAGCGAAGATGGTGGAATTCCTCGAAATACGGCTTGAGGCCCTTCATGATGTCGATCGCGTCGTCGATTGACGGCTCGTTGACATCAATCTTCTGGAACCGGCGCACCAGTGCGCGGTCCTTTTCGAAGAACTGGCGGTATTCCTTGTAGGTGGTCGAACCGATGCAGCGGATCGCACCCGAGGAGAGCGCGGGCTTCAGGAGGTTGGAGGCGTCCATGGCCCCACCCGATGTCGCACCGGCACCGATCACGGTGTGGATCTCATCGATGAACAGCACGGCGCCCGGGAAATCCTCGAGTTCCTTGACGACCTGCTTCAGGCGCTCTTCGAAATCGCCGCGATAGCGGGTGCCGGCGAGCAGCGTGCCCATGTCGAGCGAGAAGATCGTCGCGTTCTGCAACGCCTCGGGAACCTGCTTTTCGACGATGCGCTTGGCAAGGCCTTCGGCGATCGCCGTCTTGCCGACGCCGGGGTCACCGACATAGAGCGGATTGTTCTTCGAACGGCGGCACAGGATCTGGATCGTCCGGTTGACTTCGGCCATGCGGCCGATCAGCGGATCGATGCGGCCGTTCCTGGCCTTCTCGTTGAGATTGACGCAATAGGCCTTGAGCGCGTCGAGCGGCTTCTTCTGACCGTCTTCGCTGTCCTTGGCTCCGGTGGGCTTGGCTTCCTGCTCGCTTTCCTCGACGCCCTTGGGAGCGCGCGTCTCGGAAGCGCCGGGGCGCTTGGCAATACCGTGGGAGATGTAGTTGACCGCGTCGTAGCGGGTCATGTCCTGCTCCTGCAGGAAATATGCGGCATGGCTCTCGCGTTCGGCGAAGATCGCGACAAGCACGTTGGCGCCGGTCACTTCTTCGCGGCCCGAGGATTGCACATGGATCACCGCGCGCTGGATGACGCGCTGGAAGCCGGATGTCGGCTTCGAATCCTCGTCATAGCCCGTTGCCAGGTTGGCCAGGTCGTTGTCGACATAGTCGCTGACGGCCTTCTTGAGCTTGTCGAGATCGACATTGCAGGCCTGCATCACGGCTGCGGCGTCGTTGTCGTCGATCAGCGAGAGCAGGAGATGTTCGAGAGTAGCGTATTCGTGTCGCCGCTCGTTGGCGAGCGTGAGTGCCCGATGAAGGGCCTTTTCAAGGCTTGACGAAAATGTGGGCACGATCAGAACCTCATTTCTTTTCCATAACACATTGCAGCGGATGCTGGTGTTCCCGGGCGAAATCCATGACTTGCATCACCTTCGTCTCGGCGACCTCGTAGGTGAAGACGCCGCATTCGCCGACACCGTGATTGTGCACTTGCAGCATGACCCGCGTCGCCGCTTCCCGGTCCTTCTGGAAGAAGCGCTCCAGTGTATGGATCACGAATTCCATAGGCGTATAGTCGTCGTTCAGGAGCAGCACACGGTATAGGCTCGGCTTTTTGACCTTCGGCTGGATGCGCGTGATCACCGAGGTGCCTCGGCCTCCAGTGACGCCGCCACCTTCGTCTTCGCCCTGCATCCGGTATACGTATTCGCTCATGCCTGCCATTCTACCTTTTGGTTCCGCGTGCTGTTCACCAGGGAAACCAGACGCCTTATGTGGTATCGCAAAGCAGTATTTTAAGAGCCTTTTTCTGGGTAGCAACACTAATCGCATTAACTTGCCCAGAAATGGAGACAAAATAGCGGCGGCGATGCCCTTGTCCCGGAATGAAAAAACCGGCCACCCCGCGGGCAGCCGGTTCTTTGAAAGGTTTGCCGATGGCGGATCAGGCGGCTGCGGCGGCAGCGGCCTTGGAAACATTCGACTTCACCGCTTCGGTCGCCTTGGCGGCAGCGGCCTGCGCCGGCTCATAGGTCTGCTTGGCGATGTCGGAATAGAGTTCGCCGAGCTTGTTGAGTTCGGCGAGATAGCCTTCCATCGCTGTTTTGGCGAAGGAGGTGTTGAGTTCGATCACCGCTTCGAAGCTCTTGACCGACATCAGCTGCTCGAGATGGGCCACATTGGCCTCATATGCCTTCTTGGAGTATTCGGCGGTTTCCGAAGCGATTGCCTGGAAGCCCTTGGCGGCCGTGGAATAGCTCTTCAGCACGGAGTCCACGGCTTCTTTCCCGTAGAGATTGCTGTCATCAAATTTAAACATGGTGGTGTCCCGTCGTGTTTGTTGTGACATCTCTAAAATATAGGTGCAGCGCACAAAAAGTCAACTGGACTTGTGCGCCGCAAAAAAGAAATCCCGCCGAATGGCGGGATCGAAACAGGTGCGGCGCTCGCCTTTTTAGGTAAGATCGACGTCGAGGATCGCCATGGAAAAATTGTAGGAAAGATCGCCATCCTCGTCGTCGCGATAGATGACGCCAAGGAATTCGTCGCCGATATAGACTTCCGCCGAATCATTCTTGCGCGGACGAGCCTTGACGATGATGTTGGGGTTCAGCGTGCGCTTGAAATAGGCGTCGAGCTTCTTGAGTTCCTCGGGCTTCACGTTGGCGTCTCCATCGGGGTTCATGTGATTTGCGCCGCTTTTGCCATCTTGGGTACGGGCTGTAAACCCCGCAGACAGGCGGGCCGCCATCCCGGCCCGCTTTGCCACGTCGCTCAGTCGATGGACGGCAGATGCACCTGGTCCATCGAACGCGACGGCTCGGAGCATCCCGCCTCGCCGACGATTCTCGCCGGCACACCGGCAACCGTCGTGTTGCGCGGCACGGGCTTGAGCACGACCGAACCGGCAGCGATGCGCGAGCAATCGCCGACCGTGATATTGCCGAGCACCTTTGCGCCCGCGCCGATCAGCACGCCGTTGCCGATCTTGGGATGACGGTCGCCCGCTTCCTTGCCGGTACCACCGAGCGTCACACCCTGGAGGATCGAGACATTGTCACCGATCGACGCCGTCTCGCCGACGACCAGGCCCGTGGCATGATCGAGGAAGAAGCCCTTGCCGATCCTGGCCGCCGGATTGATGTCGGTCTGGAACACGCTCGACGAACGGCTCTGGAGATAAAGCGCAAAATCCTTGCGGCCCTGCCTCAGAAGCCA
Source organism: Rhizobium sp. TH2 (assembly GCF_024707525.1). Taxonomy (NCBI): domain Bacteria; kingdom Pseudomonadati; phylum Pseudomonadota; class Alphaproteobacteria; order Hyphomicrobiales; family Rhizobiaceae; genus Rhizobium; species Rhizobium sp. TH2. The sequence goes on from NZ_CP062231.1 coordinate 2,320,738, forward strand.
GTTGGCCAGCCGATAGGTCTGGATCGCGTGAAAACCCTTGAAATAGAGCACCGGCTCGATGAACCGGGTGCAGACGGGATCGCGGTCGTAATAGGCCTGGATATCGGCGCGGATTGCGGCACTGAAACCCTGGTGGTCGCCGCACATTTCCTCGAAGGTCTGGCGCAGCAGCACTGCCGGCATGTCGGGGTGGTCGAGTCGCTCGCAGATCCGGTAGATCACGGCGTCTTCAAGACTCTTGTGGTTGATGACGGTCGAATAGAGAAAGGTCCCCATATAGGGGTCATGGTCAGCGGCAATGCGCGCCTCGCTCTTCAGCGTATCCCAGATCGGGTCCACGGATGACAGGTGCTCGGCGGACCTGATTTCACTCTTTACGGCCATAGCCGCTCTCCTTCATTCATGCCTGAGGTCCATCAGTATAATGTATGTCTGGCGCTTTAGGAATGGGCCGCGCCGATCTCCTGGTAGAAGTCCAGCACCGCCGCCTTGAACACCCTGTCGCCCACTGCCAGCATGTGATCGCGACCGGGAATATCCACCGCCCGCGCATCCGGAAGCAGGTCCGCCAGCTCATGGGGGGAACCCGCGATATCGTCCTTCGTTCCGACGCCGATGAGAACCGGCTGCACGACATGCGCCAATTCCGCCTCGCTCACCAGTGCCCGGTTGGAGGAAATGCAGGCCGCCAGCGCCTGCCGGTCGCTTTGGGTTTTGTCGGCGAAGGCGCGGAACATCCGGCCCCGCTCATGGCTAACATCGTCGAGCGAAGGCGCAAGCAGTGCCTCGGCGATCGGGTCCCAATCTCCTACCCCATGGACGAGCCCGATTCCCAAGCCCCCAAGCACCAGCGAGCGGACGCGTTCGGAATGCTCGAGCGCCATGAAGGTCGAAATCCTCGCTCCCATCGAATAGCCCATGACACCGGCGCGCTCGATGCCGAGATGATCGAGCAGAGCAGTGGCATCCCTGGCCATCAGCGACGGATGATAAGCGGCGGGATCATGCGGCTTGGAGCTTCCTCCATGGCCGCGATTGTCGATCGCGATCACCCGCCTGCCCGCCTGGCCGAGCGTCTGCAGCCAGCCCGGCTGCACCCAGTTGACCACGGCCGAGGATGCGAATCCGTGGATAAGCAGCGTCGGCGGACCGTCCTCGTGGCCGGCATCGAAATATGAGAATTCGAGGCCATCGTGCGAGAACGTCGAGAAAACAGGGCTGTTGAGATGCATTTTAGCGATCGTCTCCCGCATGTCAGTTATGCACCAATCTCATGAGACAGGCGCGTTTTGGCTCTACACTTTTGCTGTGAACCACACTATGTTGCGCCACAACAAATATGGTCGGAGACTTGCATGGCCGGACACAGCATCCCACATTTCCAGAACGATGGCGGATATAAGACGATCGCGATCGGGGTCAAGGAATTCATGTGCACCGGTGCGTCGATTCCCTTCGATCATCCGCATATCTTCATCGACATGGGCGATGACAATGAGAAGATCTGTTCTTATTGCTCGACGCTCTACACGTATAAACCCGCTTTGAAAGCCAACCAGTCTGATCCGGCTGGCTGTGTCTTCGTTGATCGCGCCGCGTAGTTGCGCGAAGGCCCGGATGGGCCAAGGACAGAACAAATGAAATCCGTTGCTATTATGGGCGCCGGCGTTGCCGGCCTTGTGAGCGCGCTCGCCTTTGCGCGCAAAGGCGTCCGGTCCGTGATTCTCGAGCGCGCCTCCGTGCTCCAGGAAGTCGGCGCCGGCCTCCAGCTTTCGCCCAATGCCACCTATGTGCTTGGCCAGCTCGGCCTGTCGGATGAGCTTTCAGGCCTGTGGCGCGAGCCCGACAATATCTGTCTGGTTTCCGGCCAGACGCTTGCCCCCATCACTTCGATCGCCACAAAGACCCTGGCGCGCGAACGCTGGGGCGCACCCTACGCCTCGATCCATCGCGCCACCCTGCAGAAGGTGCTGATCGAGCGCGTCAAGGCCGAGCCGCTGATCTCGCTCAATCTCGATGTCGAAGCGAAGAACGAGAGCGAAATCCACGAACTCATCGGCGAGACACCGGACCTCACGATCGGCGCCGACGGCGTCTGGTCGAAATTCCGCCAGTTCGTGCCGCAGGCCGGAACGCCGGAATTCTCAGGCATGGTCGCCTGGCGCTTCATCATTCCCGAGCGCGATGCGCCGTCTTTCCTCAATCCGCGCAATGTCACCGCCTTTGTCGGCCCACACGCCCATATCGTCGCCTATCCGCTGAAAGATGCCGGCGCGTTCAACGTCGTGGCGCTCTCGACCGGCCGTAATCCCGGCGAGACCTGGGCGGCCGATTGCAATCCAACCTTCCGCTCCGAGATGACCTCGCAGTTTTGCAACTGGCACCGCGATATCCGCACGCTTCTGTCCTATGCGCCGAAGCCCACCTGGTGGCCGCTGTTCGGTGTCTCGAACGGCCGCTGGACCGATGGCCAGAGCCGCATCCTGATCGGCGACGCCGCCCACGCAATGACGCCGTTCGCGGCCCAGGGCGCCGCCATGGCGATCGAGGATGCCTATGAACTCGCCGGCGTCTCGACCGGCAATGCGGCACTTTCCGATGCGCTGCTGTTCTTCGAGCGCAACCGCCAGCACCGCGTCTCCCGCGTCCGCTCGCGCGGCGCCTTCAACAAGTTCGCCTATCACGCACGCGGGCCTATACGGCTCGCCCGCGACTTCGTACTGAAGATCCGCAAGCCGGAGCATGTCGCCGCAGACCTCGATTGGCTCTACGGCTACAAGGCGCAAGGGTAAGGACTGAGCGAACCGCTCAGCCCGCTGCCCTCGCCGCTGCAAGTCCACCTTCGATATCGCGCTTGAGATCGACAACATCCTCGAGCCCGATCTGCAGCCGGATCACCGGTCCGCCTTCGGGCGCCTTGGCGATCTTGCGGTCGCTGAGAATGGGCATGACGGCGAGGCTTTCATAGCCGCCCCAGGAATAGCCGAGCCCGAAGAATTTCAACGCATCGAGGAAGGCAAAAGCGCGCGGCTTGTATTTCTCTGGATCGCTCTCCTTCAATACGATGGAAAACAGCCCGGACGCGCCTTTGAAGTCGCGTTTCCAGATGTCGTAGCCTTCGAAGCTCGGCAGGGCCGGATGCAGCACCTTGGCGACGTCCTCGTGACCTTCCAGCCATTGCGCCAGCGCCAGCGCGCTTTCCTGGTGCCGCTCGAGCCGCAATCCCATCGTCCGGAGCCCGCGCAGGATCTGATAGCTGTCGTCGGGCGACGCGCAGACGCCGAGGGTGATATTGGCTTCACGCAACTGGTCCCAATGCCGGGCATTGGCCGAAACCGTGCCGAACAGCACGTCCGAGTGGCCGGACGGATATTTGGTCGCCGCATGCATCGAGATATCGGCGCCGAAATCGAGCGGCTTGAAATAGACCGGCGTCGCCCAGGTATTGTCCATCATCACGACGGCGCCACCCGCATGCGCCGCATCGGCGATCGCCCTGATATCCTGCATCTCGAACGTGTTCGAACCGGGCGCCTCGGTATGCACGATCGAGGTGTTCGGTCGCATCAGCTTGCTAATGCCTGCGCCGATCAGCGGGTCGTAATATTCGGTCTCGACGCCGAGCCGCTTCAAGATCGTGTCGCAGAAATTCCGCGTCGGGTGATAGACAGAATCAACGACCAGGACGTGGTCGCCAGCTTTCGCGAAGCCGAGGAACGGCACCGTTACCGCAGCAAGGCCCGATGGCACCAGGATCGTACCGGCCGACCCTTCAAGTTCGTCGATCGCCTCGGCCAGCGCGTCGGTGGTCGGCGTTCCGCGCGTGCCGTAGGTGTATTTCTGCGCCCGCTTGTCCATCGTCGCGGCATCCGGAAACAGCACCGTGGAAGCATGCACCACCGGCGGGTTGACGAAGCCATGGTAGTCGCGCGGATTGTAGCCGCCATGGGTCAGCCGAGTATTAATGCCGAGTTCGCCGGCATCCTTCCTGTCATCGATCATGTGTGATGTCCGTATCGTGTAGCGGGTGAGAGCGCATTCTTAGAGCCTCTTTGATCGCAAACGCAAATTCTGATTTGTCACAGGGACACGAAATCCGCCGAGCGCGCAAAATTATTCGCCAAAATGCTTCATTTGGCAGCGCGGCCTTGCCGGTTTTTTCGCATTTCAGGTGTTCCCCGCAAATTTTTTGGCAAAGACGAAGGTTGGTCTTGACTAACGGGCTTTTTGATACTGTCTTAAGCATTCGTCCAGGCCGGCAGGGAAACCGGCTCGGCGCCTGACGTTCCGAAGGGGGATCGGCGGGGAACGACAACGACAACAAATCTCGAAAAAGGTTGGAGAAAATGACAAGCAAGATTCTGACCGGTGCCATTGGCGCCGCAATCATTGCCATCGGTGCGTCCGCGGCGCATGCCGGCACGCTCGATGACGTCAAGGCGAAGGGCTTCGTGCAGTGCGGCGTCAACGGTTCGAACCTCGCAGGTTTCGGCGCCCAGGATTCGTCCGGCAACTGGTCCGGCCTCGATATCGACCTCTGCAAGGCTGTTGCAGCGGCAGTGTTCGGTGATGCGACCAAGGTGAAATTCACCCCGCTCTCGGCAAAGGACCGCTTCCCGGCCCTGCAGTCTGGCGAAATCGACATGCTCGCGCGCAACACGACCTGGAGCGCCAGCCGTGACAGCCAGCTCGGCTTCGATTTCCGCGCCATCAACTATTATGACGGCCAGGGCTTCATGGCGAAGAAGGAACTCGGCGTGAAGTCGGCTCTCGAGCTCAACGGCGCATCCGTCTGCGTTCAGTCGGGTACGACGACCGAACTCAACCTCGCCGACTTTTTCCGCGCCAACAAGATGGAATTCAAGCCCGTCGTGTTCGAAGCGCAGGATGAAGCCGACGCCGCCTACAACGCCGGCCGTTGCGACGTCTATACGACGGACGCCTCGGGCCTCTATTCGATCCGCCTGAAGATGGCCAGCCCGGACGACCATATCGTTCTGCCGGAAATCATCTCCAAGGAGCCGCTCGGCCCGGCCGTTCGCCAGAACGACTCCAAGTGGTTCGACGTGGTGTCCTATGCGCATTACGCCATGGTGACCGCCGAGGAAATGGGCATCACCCAGGCCAATGTCGAGGAAATGAAGAAGTCGGAAAATCCTGACATCAAGCGCTTCCTCGGTGAAGAAGCCGACTCCACCATCGGTGCCGACCTCGGTCTGCCGAAGGATTGGGCCGTGCAGATCGTCAAGGCTGTCGGTAACTACGGCGAATCCTTCGAGCGCAATGTCGGCGCCGGCTCGCCGCTCAAGATCCAGCGCGGCCTGAATGCTCTTTGGAGCAAGGGCGGCCTGCAATACGCACCGCCGATCCGCTAAGACGCGATCGACTGGGGTTTCGGGAAGGCGGGGTGACCCGCCTTCCCTTTCCGGAAAAAACACCCGGCAAAAAGGGTGACGGAACAACAGGGGAATTTTGATGGCTGTAACCGACGCCCGATTGCGGGGCGGCGATGCTGAACCAAAGGTATCGCTACTGTATAACCCGGCTCTGAGGAGCTACGCCTATCAGGCGATCACGATCATCGTCATCGTCTGGGCGGTCTGGTATGCCTGGACCAATGCGGCCGCGAACCTCGCGCGGGCCAATATGCAGGCGGGTTTCGGCTTCCTCAACAGCCGCGCCGGTTTCGACATCGCCCAGACCCTCATCGCCTATTCAAGCGACTCGACCTATTTCAGGGCTCTGCAGGTCAGCCTGATCAATACGCTCGTGATCGCTTTCTTCGGCATCATCACGGCCACGATCGTCGGCCTTCTCGTCGGCATCGGCCGCCTGTCGCCCAACTGGTTGATTTCGCGACTCTGCACCGTCTATGTCGAGATTTTCCGCAATATCCCGCCACTGCTGGTCATCTTCTTCTGGTATCTCGGCGTTCTCGCCCTGCTGCCGGCGATCCGCACGATCTTCCAGCATGTGAAGGACAACCCGGGCGCCATCTTCTTCGTTTCGAACCGCGGCATCTATATGCCCGCGCCGATCTTCGGCGAAGGCTTCGGCATCGTGGTGGCGGCGTTCCTCCTGGGCATCGCGCTCGCGATCGCCTTCACGATCTGGGCCAATCGACGCCAGCTCGCAACCGGTAAACGCCCGCCGGTGCTCTGGGTCAATCTGGCGCTGATCATCCTGTTTCCGTTGCTCGTCTTCTTCGTCATGGGCATGCCACTGACACTCGATTACGCCATCCCCGGTTCCTTCAACATGAAGGGCGGCATGGTGATCGGACCGGAATTCCTGGCACTCTATCTGGCGCTGTCGCTCTACACGGCATCCTTCATTGCCGAGATCGTGCGCGCCGGCATAAGGGGCGTCTCCAAGGGCCAGTCGGAAGCCGCCTACGCGCTCGGCGTCCGGCCGGGATTGACCACACGGCTCGTGGTCCTGCCGCAGGCGCTCCGGATCATCATTCCACCGCTGACCTCGCAATATCTCAACCTGATCAAGAATTCATCCCTCGCGGTCGCCGTCGGTTATGCCGATCTGGTCGCGGTGGGAGGCACGATCCTCAATCAAACGGGCAAATCGATCGAGATCATCTCGATTTGGATGCTGGTCTATCTCTCGATCAGCCTGCTCACCTCGCTGTTCATGAACTGGTTCAACGCCAAGATGGCACTGGTGGAGCGCTGACATGACCGACATTTCCTACGTCCGCCACCAGTTCGTCGCTCCTGAAAAGGCGCCTCTCTCCGAGAGCACGGTGATCGGCTGGGCGCGCAAGAATCTCTTCGCGTCGGTCACCGACTCGATCATGTCGCTCGTGGCGATCGCGGTGCTGCTCTATTTCCTGCCGGGGCTCCTCAACTGGCTGTTCATCAAGGCGGTCTGGTTCGGCACGGATCGTACGGCCTGCCTCACGACCGTACAGGGCGGCGCGCTGCCCGAGGGCTGGAGCGGCGCCTGCTGGGCCTATGTGGGAAACCGCTTCGGGCAGTTCATGTTCGGCTCCTATCCGCGTGACCAGCTCTGGAGACCTCTCCTGGTCGTCGCCATGTTCGTCGGATTGCTGATCCCGTTCCTGATGCCGAAAGTGCCGCGCAAGGGGCTCAATGCCCTCCTGCTCCTCGTCGCGTTCCCGGCCGTGTCCTTCGTGCTCCTGCTCGGCGGCTGGTTCGGCCTCGCCCATGTCGAGACCTCGCTCTGGGGCGGGCTGATGGTGACGCTCATCATCTCCTACGTCGGCATCGCGATATCCCTGCCCTTCGGCATCCTGCTGGCGCTCGGCCGGCGTTCGCAGATGCCGATCTTGAAAACGGTCTGCATCGTCTTTATCGAACTGATCCGCGGCGTGCCGTTGATCACCGTTCTTTTCATGGCGAGCGTGCTGCTGCCGCTCTTCCTGACGCCGGGCACCCATTTCGACAAGTTCCTGCGGGCGCTTGTCGGCGTGTCGATCTTCGCCTCGGCCTACATGGCCGAAGTGATCCGCGGCGGGCTGCAGGCGATCCCGAAGGGACAGTACGAGGCAGCCGACGCGGTTGGCCTCGGCTACACGACGAAGATGACCTTCGTGATCCTGCCGCAGGCGATCAAGCTGGTCATTCCCGGCATCGTCAACACCTTCATCGGCATGTTCAAGGACACGTCGCTCGTCACCATCATCTCGATGTACGACCTGCTCGGCATCGTGAAGGCGAGCTTCGGCGATTCCGGCTGGCAGACGCCGGTCACACCACTCACTGGCCTGATCTTCGCGGGCTTCACATTCTGGATCTTCTGCTTCGGCATGTCGCGTTATTCCGCCTTCATCGAACGGCGCCTCGACACCGGCCACAAGCGATAACAATAAAAAGGAAAAACAACATGGCTGACGCCGCACAGAAATTGACCGTTTCCAGCACCGATGTGGCGGTGGAAATGAATAGCATGAACAAGTGGTACGGCGAGTTCCACGTGCTTCGCGACATCAACCTCAAGGTCATGAAGGGCGAACGCATCGTCATTGCCGGCCCGTCGGGCTCCGGCAAATCGACGATGATCCGCTGCATCAATCGCCTCGAGGAGCATCAGAAGGGCTCGATCGTCGTCGATGGCATCGAACTCACCAATGACCTCAAGAAGATCGACGAAGTGCGCCGCGAAGTCGGCATGGTGTTCCAGCACTTCAACCTGTTCCCGCATCTGACGATCCTGGAAAACTGCACGCTGGCACCTATCTGGGTCCGCAAGATGCCGAAGAAGCAGGCCGAGGAAATCGCCATGCATTTCCTCACCCGCGTCAAGATCCCGGAACAGGCGAAGAAATATCCGGGCCAGCTCTCGGGCGGCCAGCAGCAGCGCGTCGCGATCGCCCGCGCGCTCTGCATGCGCCCGAAGATCATGCTGTTCGACGAGCCGACCTCGGCGCTCGATCCTGAAATGGTCAAGGAAGTGCTCGACACCATGGTGGGCCTCGCCGAGGAAGGCATGACCATGCTCTGCGTTACCCACGAAATGGGCTTCGCCCGCCAGGTCGCCAACCGCGTGATTTTCATGGATCAGGGCCAGATCGTCGAGCAGAACGATCCGATCAGTTTCTTCGACAATCCGCAGCACGAGCGGACCAAGCTGTTCCTCAGCCAGATCCTCCACTGACGACAAACCAGGATCACAAAGGGCGCGGAACCGGCACGTTCCGCGCCCTTTTCTGTGTTCAGTGCTTACTTGCCGTACGCGTTCAAATCCCTGACCGCGCCACGGTCGGCACTTGTCGCGAAGGCCGCATAGGCCTTGAGTGCCGTCGTCACGTTGCGCCTGCGCGGTGCGGCCGGCTTCCAGCCCAGTGCGTTCTGCTCTTCGCGGCGCTCGGCGAGCGTCGCCTCGTCGACGCGCAGCGAAATCGTGCGGTTGGGGATGTCGATATCGATCATGTCGCCCTCGCGCACCAGCCCGATCGTGCCGCCATTGGCTGCTTCCGGCGAGGCGTGGCCGATCGACAGGCCCGACGTGCCGCCGGAGAAGCGGCCATCGGTGATCAGCGCGCAGGCCTTGCCCAGGCCGCGGCTCTTGAGATAGCTGGTCGGATAGAGCATTTCCTGCATACCCGGTCCGCCCTTCGGGCCTTCATAGCGGATGACCACGACGTCGCCCTCGACCACTTCGTTGTTGAGGATGCCCTTGACCGCCGCGTCCTGGCTCTCGAACACCTTGGCGGGGCCTGAGAATTTCAGGATGCTTTCGTCGACGCCCGCCGTCTTGACGATGCAGCCGTTGAGCGCAAGGTTGCCCTTGAGTACCGCCAGGCCACCGTCCTTGGAGAACGGGTGCTGTGCATCGCGGATGACGCCCTTCTCGCGATCGAGATCGAGGTCTTCCCAGCGCGCTTCCTGGCTGAAGGCAACCTGGGTCGGCACGCCGCCGGGTGCTGCACTGAAAAGCTTGAGCGCCGCCGGATTGTCGGTCACCGCGATATCCCACTGCGCCAGCGCATCGCCGAGCGTCTTGGCATGCACGGTCGGCAGATCGGCATTGATCAGGCCGGCGCGGTTGAGTTCGCCGAGGATCGCCATGATGCCGCCGGCGCGGTGCACGTCTTCCATGTGCACATCGCTCTTGGCCGGCGCGACCTTGGAAAGGCAGGGAACCCGGCGCGACAGCTGATCGATGTCGTCCATGGTGAAATCGATCTCGCCTTCATGCGCCGCGGCAAGAATGTGAAGAACCGTATTGGTCGAGCCGCCCATCGCGATATCCAGCGCCATGGCATTTTCGAAAGCGCCCTTGCTGGCAATGTTGCGCGGCAGCGCGGTCTCGTCGTCGCCTTCATAGTAGCGCTTGCAGAGATCGACGGCGGTGCGGCCGGCCTGCAGGAAAAGCTCCCTGCGGTCGGCATGGGTGGCGAGCGTCGAGCCGTTGCCCGGCAGCGACAGGCCCAGCGCCTCGGTCAGGCAGTTCATGGAATTTGCGGTAAACATGCCCGAGCAAGAGCCGCAGGTCGGACAGGCCGAGCGCTCGATGACATCGACGTCCTCGTCGCTGACCTGGTCATCGGCGGCGGCAACCATGGCATCGACCAGATCGAGAGCGACCTTCTTGCCATGCATGATCACCTTGCCGGCTTCCATCGGGCCGCCGGAGACGAAGACGGCCGGGATATTGAGGCGCAGCGCCGCCATCAGCATGCCTGGCGTGATCTTGTCGCAATTGGAGATGCAGACCATGGCGTCGGCGCAGTGGGCGTTGACCATATATTCGACGCTGTCGGCGATCAGTTCGCGCGACGGCAGCGAATAGAGCATGCCGTCATGGCCCATGGCGATACCGTCATCGACCGCGATCGTGTTGAATTCCTTGGCCACGCCGCCTGATGCCTCGATTTCGCGCGCCACCAGCTGGCCGAGATCCTTCAGATGCACATGGCCCGGCACGAACTGGGTGAACGAGTTGACCACGGCAATGATCGGCTTGCCGAAATCGCTGTCCTTCATGCCGGTGGCGCGCCACAATCCGCGCGCGCCGGCCATGTTGCGGCCATGGGTGGTGGTTCTCGAGCGATAAACAGGCATGGTCGTTTCCTCACATATGACCGGATTATCCCCGGTTTTCAGCGGTCGTATCGCAAATGGGAAATTGTGTCACTAGCATCAAGGCGCGATCCGGTACGGCTAAAGACACTAGCACAAATGCAAATCGCCGGCACATGGCCGGCGACATGAAATAGGAAATACTGCGTCGTTCAGTCAGCGCCCTTGCGGATATCGGCCGAAAGCGCCAGCGCCGTGCGGCGCTCGTCTTCGTTCACCAGCGAGAAGGCCTGTTCCTGCATCTGCTGCAGCCATTCGCGGTCGCGCGGCTCGCAGGTATCGAGTGCCGCCGTCATATAGGCGAGCCCGCGCACGGTCTGCCCCTCTTCGAAGAGCACGTTGCCGAACACGCCCATGGCGCCGGCATGGCCCTCGCGGCGGGCATGGTTCAGCCACTTCTTGGCCTGGCGGATGTTGACCTCGCCGCCCTCGCCCGAGAGCAGCATCTTGGCGAGCCGGAACTGCGCCTCGGCATTACCGAAGGCGGATGCCGCCTGGAAATAGAGCTGCCGGGCCTGGCTGAGATCTGGCGAAACCGGGCTTTCCGGAATACCGCGCGAATAATAGTCGGCCAGCGCCATCAGCGCGTTGACGAAGAACCCGGTATCGTTCGAGCCCGGCTCGACGCCCTGGGTCGCAATCTCGGAATAGATCTTGAAGGCTTCGAAATCATCCTTCACCACGCCGTCGCCGTCGGCATACATGGTGGCAAGTGCCCAGCGCGAACCGGTATGGCCCTTCTCGGCGGCGTAGCGATAGGCCTCGACGGCCTCCTGCTTGTTGCCCTCGCGATAGGCCTTGAAGCCCAGCTTGAACAGGTCGAACGGGCCGCGCTCCTTGGAAACACTGGCATTGGGGTCGAGCGCCATCGCACTTCCCGCAGCGCCCAGCACGATCAGCGCTGCGCCCAGTACCATCCCACTCAATCTATTCAACGCAAGATTCGGCATATACTCGGTATCTTTCAAAGGGGAAGGAGACTGCCTTCCCGCGCAGCATGCCATTCTCATCGGTTCCCTGGGAAAGTGCGGTCAGACGTGCCGTCTTCGGGGAGAGCTTCCACTCCTCCGAACTCCGATTTAACGACTGGCGATTTCCCAAGCAGATCCGTTCATTCTGTCCTTGACGCAACGACACGATAAATCCGTCACGTTCTCATGCAGCAATCGCTGCGCCTGTTTTGTGGCAGGAAATGGACCGATTTTCCATACATCCCGCACCGCCCGGATAATAACGGAAAATGTGTTGCCAAATCGTCACAAGAGCAAAAACGGCCGCAGAAATGCAAAAGCCGGGGCAAAACGCCCCGGCCAAGGATAGATTCATAAGAAAGTCCCGATATTTGCGGGATGATTCAAATCTCGGAAATGCGCTTCAGGGCGATCTCCAGATTGGCCTTTTCGCGCTCCAGATCGGCCAGACGCTCGCGTTCCGCCTCCACCACTTCGGGCTTGGCATTGGCAACAAATTTTTCGTTGCCGAGCTTGCCGTTGATGCGGTCGATTTCGGCTTGCGCCTTGCCAAGGCCCTTTTCGAGCCGGCTTTGCTCAGCATTGAGATCGATCAGCGAACCGAGCGGCAGGCAGGCCGTCGCCTCGCCGATGACAATCTGTGCCGCGCCCTTGGGTGCAGTATCGGCAAAGCTGATCGCTTCCACGCGCGCCAGCCGCTTGATCGCACCATCCTGACGCTCGGCACGCGACCGCGTGACATCGCTTGCTCCGACGATCACCAGCGGCGCGGTGGCGGCCGGCGGCACGTTCATTTCGGCGCGGGCCGAACGGATTCCGGTGACGACCTCGATCAGCCAGTTGATCTCGTCAGCTGCTGACTTGTCGGCAAAGCCCGGCTTCGGCCAGTCGGCGTGGCAGAGCAGCTTTGCCCGCGACGATGTGTGTTCCCAGAGTTCTTCCGTCATGAACGGCATGAACGGATGCAGCAGCTTGTAGGTCTCGTCGAGCACGTAGGCCGCGCAGGCCTGCGCCTCGGCCTTGGCGGCCTCGTCGTCGCCCATGAAGATCGGCTTCAGAAGTTCGAGATACCAGTCGCAGAACTGGTTCCAGACGAAGCGATAAAGCGCACCCGCCGCCTCGTTGAAACGGAACTGCTCGATTCCCGTGGTGACCGCGCCGACGGTTTCCGCGAGTTCCGTCAGGATCCACCTGTTGACGGTGAGCTTGGCATTTTCCGGCCGGAAATCCGGATCGTGCTTGACGCCGTTCATATCGGCAAAGCGCGTCGCGTTCCAAAGCTTGGTGCCGAAATTGCGGTAGCCGGCAATACGCGCCGGATCGAGCTTCACGTCCCTGCCCTGCGCCGCCATGATCGCCAGCGTAAACCGCAGCGCGTCGGCGCCATATTCGTCGATCAGTTCCAGCGGATCGATGACATTGCCCTTGGATTTCGACATTTTCTGCCCGTTCTTGTCGCGCACCAGGGCATGGACATAGACGGTATGGAAAGGCTCGATCGGCACGCCGGCGCCGTCCTTCATCAAGTGCAGGCCCATCATCATCATGCGGGCGACCCAGAAGAAGATGATGTCGAAGCCGGTCACCAGCACGTCGGTCTGGTAATAGCGGGCAAGCTCCGGCGTCTTTTCCGGCCAGCCGAGCGTCGAGAACGGCCAGAGCGCCGACGAGAACCACGTATCGAGCACGTCCTCGTCACGGGTCAAAATCTGATCGGGCTTCATGTTTTCGAGGAGATCCTCGACCAGAGCCTTCATCGGGCCTTCGTGGCTGAGATAATGCTGGATGGCGGCGTGCAGTGCTTCCTCCTCCGTCTTCTCGACGAAGACGGTTCCATCCGGGCCGTACCAGGCCGGGATCTGGTGACCCCACCAGAGCTGCCGCGACACGCACCAGGGCTGGATGTTCTCCATCCATTCGAAATAGGTCTTTTCCCAGTTCTTCGGTACGAAATTTGTCCGGCCCTCGCGGACCGATTCGATCGCGGGCTTGGCCAGCGTCGCGGCATCGACATACCATTGCTCAGTCAGGCGCGGCTCGATCGGCACGCCGCCACGGTCGCCATGCGGCACCGTATGCGTATGCGGCTCGACCTTGTCGAGCAGGCCCCATTCCTCGAACAGCGCGACGATTGTCTTGCGCGCGGCGAAACGATCGGCACCATCGACCGCCTTGATCAGGCTGGAAAGCGCGTCGGTCTGCGGCAGGCCTTCCAGGAATTCCTCGTTCTCGTCGAGCGTAACCCGGCCATCGACGGTCAGGATATTGACCATCCGGAGCCCGGTGCGCTTGCCGACATCGAAGTCGTTGAAGTCATGCGCAGGCGTCATCTTCACCGCGCCGGTGCCGGCATCGGGGTCGGGATATTCGTCGGCGACGATCGGAATGCGGCGTCCGACGCCCGGCAGGATCACATGCTTGCCGACCAGCGACTGGTAGCGCGTATCCTCGGGGCTGACCGCGACACCGGTATCGCCGAGATAGGTTTCCGGCCGCGTCGTCGCGACGACCAGGTAGTCGCGCGTCTCGGTGACCGAGGTCTGCGTCTCTTCGTTATAGGCAACGGGATGTTCATAGGTGACACCCGGCTCGAGCGGATAGCGCAGGTGCCAGAGATTGCCCTTGACCTCGATCTGCTCGACCTCGAGGTCCGAGATCGCGGTCAAGAGCTTCGGGTCCCAGTTGACCAGCCTCTTGTCCTTGTAGATCAGGCCTTCCTTGTAGAGCTGGACGAAGACTTCCAGCACCGCCTCGGAAAGTCCCTCGTCCATGGTGAAGCGCTCGCGCGACCAGTCGCAGGAGGCGCCCAGGCGCTTGAGCTGGTTGAAGATGATGCCGCCGGATTCGTCCTTCCACTGCCAGACGCGCTCGACGAAGGCCTCGCGGCCCATGTCGCGGCGTGACGGCAGCTGGCGCTCCATCAGTTGGCGCTCGACCACCATCTGGGTGGCGATGCCGGCATGGTCCATGCCGGGCTGCCAAAGCACGTCCTTGCCTCGCATCCGCTCGAAGCGGATCATGATGTCCTGCAGCGTATTGTTGAGCGCGTGGCCCATATGCAGCGAGCCGGTCACGTTCGGCGGCGGGATCACGATGCAGAACGTTTCCGCGCCGGGCTCGGCATTGGCGCCGGCAGCGAACGCGCGCGCATCCTCCCATTGCTTGGCGATCCGGGGTTCGATTGCGGCGGAATCGTAGGTTTTATCGAGCATCTGACATTACCACTCACTGAAATTTTGCTGCTTTCCGTAATCGCTTGCGGGTTTGGAAGTCAATGCGGAACGCAAAAACGCCGCCTCGCGGCGGCTCTTCGAAGCGATGTCGGCGATCTCAGCGGCGCGGGCCGCGCGCCACGCGCTCGATTTCCTCACGCACCAGCCGCTCCACCAGCGTCGGCAGGTTGTCGTCCAGCCAATCCTGCAGCATGGGGCGCAGCAGGTCCTCGGCGATCTCGTCGAACGACCGTCGTTCCGCGCTATCGACCGCTGCGGCCAGATCCTGGAATGCGCGGGCGACCTGCTGGCCGGTGCCTGCGGAGATCAGGCTCGGTGCCGCGATCATCTCCTCCACCACTTCAGGCGCCGGCATCAGGTCCTCGCCGATTTCCAGATGCTCTTCCGTCACCGGAACGACCCAGGCCGGTTCCGGCACCAGCTCCGGCTCGACCACGGCACTCGCACCGCCTACGAGCGTCATGCGGTTCGTCATCAGGGGGCTCGTAGCCTCCTCCACCGGCTCGGCCGGCTTCGGCGTCAGCTCGCGAAGGCCCGGATTGCGCTCGGATGCTGCACGTACACGCGCGGCGACATCGGCAAGCGACAGTGATTTCTGCGGCTGGGCGGCTGGTAGTTCCGGAGCGTGCAATGGCGCTTCGAGCGTCGGCTCTTGCAGGCGGTCCTCGTAGGTTTCACGCGCCAGCCTGGCATCCGCCTCCTGCTGCTGCGCGAAAATCTCGTCGACCGTCAGCGGCACTTCTTCCGTATCGTCATTGGCCGCATCGCCCGAGAAGCCCTCGGGCTCGGCCATCCCGGTCGCGAGGCCAGGCTGGGGAACCGGGTCATTGCTCTCGATGATCCGGCGTATCGATGCCAGGATCTCATCCATGGAAGGTTCACGCACTACATTTGGCTGAGCCATAGTCTTCCCCGCATTGCCGCATTCTTTTCAAGCCGCCCGTCTGACCCGCGCGGACAACTTACGTCATCGCCCGGACGGAAAAAACGGCTGCGAATCAAATTACGACCATGATGCACAGATTTATCGGCAAGATGAATCCCCGAAATTAGCGGGGGATGTGTCGCGATGACTCGGGGGGAGCGTCTGGCCTCAGCGGCCATCGACCGTGCGAAGTCCGAACCAGGCGTCCTTGACCTTGTTGTAATGGACTTCCGGCTTGTATTCGGTGACCTGCAGGTTCTGGGTTTCCACCGTGAGCCGTCCCATCGAGGCGAGGATGGAAAAGCTTGCCACGACCGCGTCGCGCTGGGCGACAGCCAGGCTTTCCTTGGCGTTGAGCACCACGGCCTGTGCGGTCAGCACGTCGAGCTGGGTCGCCTGCCCAGCCGCCCGCTCCTCGATAACCCCCGCCAGTGCGTCGTTCGCAGCCTTAAGCTGGGTATTGTTGGCGTCGATGATGGCGAGCGCCGCTTCATATTGCGCCATGGCCGAGACGATAGTCTGCTGCACTTCCAGCCGCGCCGAGTCGAGCAGGATCCGCTGCTGGCCAAGCCGCTCCTTCGCCTGGCGGATCTGGCCGTATTCGGCACCGCCCTGGTAGAGCGGCACGTTGAGGCGCGCGGTGATCGACGAGGAATTGTAGTTGGAAAGCGAGCTGACGCCTACGGTGCCTTCCGTGCTCTGGATCTGGCCCTGGACGACGACGCCGGGAAGCATGGCACCCTCCGCCGATTTCACCTGGAATCCGGCCGCGTCGATCGCATGCATGGTGGAGAGGATCGAAGGATGCTCGCGCCAGCCGGTTGCGACCGCCGTATCGATATTCTTGGGGAGGAGCTTGCTCACTGGCTTGGCCGGGCGCACGTCCTTTGGTGCGTCGCCAACAATTTGCACATAAACCGCCTCGCTCTGCTTGAGCTGCGATATAGCGGCGGCCACCAGCGCCTGGGCTCGCGCAAGATCGGCTTCTGCGAGACTGACATCCGTAGTGGTCCCGTCGCCGAGATCGAGACGGGTTTTGGCGGCACTCACCTGCTCGCGAAGAAAGGCGATATTCTGCTTCCGGAAGACTATGATCTGCTGGTCGCGGCCGATATTGGCATAGACTTCGGCGGCGGAAAGCAGGATCTGGATCTCCCGTGCCCGCAGCGACGCGCGCTCCGAAAACACCGTGGACTCTGCCGCGCGGACGTTGTTCAGCGTCTGGAAGCCATCGAAAATCTGTTGCGTGATGGTCAGGCCGCGCTGGTGTGATGTCGCTTTTATACGGTCGGTCGGTATTGGCTGGCCGAACTCGTTTACCTCGCCACTCGGAAACGTCGCGCCGCTATTGTCGTACCAGGTCTGGGTATTCTGCGCGAAAGCCGAGATCTGCGGCCGCCAGCCGGCCTTCGCGATCGTCACGCCCTCGTCCGTTGCACGCAGTCCGGCCCGCGCAGCATTGAGGTCGGGATTGTTGTCGTAAGCCTTGGCCATGGCGTCGAAAATCGTCTCGGCCGCTGCCGGCGCCGCAAGCAACACCGGCACCACGAACGCGGCCAGAAACGCCATTCTCAACTTCAGCACTGCTTATCACCCTGCCTTCGGCATCATGCCGTCCGTCCGCGGGCTTGGGCCCGTCTTGGTTCTGCTGAATCGATCAGCACCGCGCCCTGGCCCGAAAGCACGGCTAGTCGATCGTCTGTCACGCGGAATATGACTGCCGACAGCGATCCGGGCAATCGCCAATAGCGCCGCGAGGGGCGAATGAAAAGCCTCGTTGCGGATCAGCAACAATTTTAGATAATCAAAATATACGTTTCGGCCAGTTCAGAACAGGAATTCCGCGACCTTCTCGAAGCCCGGCAGCATCCGCACCGAGGCGTTGAAGGCGAAGCGTTCCGAATGGCTGTTGCCCTCGCGCACGAAGATATGCGTGCCCGACGACTGGCCGCGCCCGACGACGGCGACCAGCCTGCCGCCCTGCTTGAGCTGGGAAAACAATGCCTCGGGAATCGTCTCAACCGCGCCGTTGATCAGGATAACGTCATAGGGCGCCTTGGCGGAACAGCCAGCAGCAAGATCGCCCTCCACGATCGTCGCGTTGGAAAGCCCGATCGCGTCAAGATTTGCCTTCGCCTGCGCCGCGAGCGCCGCATCGCTTTCCAGGCCCACGACCGATCCGGCGAAATGTGCCAGAAGCGCCGTCGCATATCCCGCGCCGCAGCCGAGATCGAGCACATGGTCGGTCGGCCGGATTTCGAGGAGTTGCAGCATCTTGGCAAGTGGCGAAGGCGCCATCATGTAGCGGCCCGGTGCGATTTCGATGTCATTGTCGATATAGGCAACGGGCTTCAGCCGCTCGGCCACGAAATCCTCGCGCCTGACGGCGATGAAGGCGTTCAGAATGGGATGGTTGGTGACATCGGTCGTCCGGATCTGGCCATCGACCATCTTCATGCGGAGCGCTGCATAATCCATTGTCGTCGCCATACCGGGGGCCTTCTCGATAGAATTCTGTGATCCGGTCATAATTGGCCGCTGACCGGCTTTCAAGCGGCAAAACGCAGCAGCGGGAAATTAGGGCGAGGATCATGAGATGAATGGAAGAAGCGAGGAGGTGTCGTCCGGAATCGACATCCGCTTGCGATTGGCCAGCCCACAAGCCACTTATTCATATTACATTCACTTCAAAGCATATACGCTTGTCGGGCGTATGCACCAGGAACGGAGAGTTCCAATGAAGAAGTTCTTACTCGTTAGCGTCGCGGCCATATTTGCGGCGACCTCGTTTGCCCCCGCCGTAGCGGAAGCAGGACATCGTGGATGGAAGTGGCGCAATGGTGGCCATCATCATGGCTGGAACCATCGTGGCTGGCGCGGCAATCGTTACGCCTATCGTCATGGCCGCTACTATGGCCGTTATCACGGGCGCCGATACGGTAGATACTGGGGACCAAGAGTCATTGTCGTCGCACCGGGCTATTACGGCGGGTACAACGATGGCTATTACTATGATGACCAACCCCGTGAAAGTGGACGATAGAGAGCGCTAAACTGCGCCCGTTCGCTGACGTCATGCCTGCGATTGCTGGCCCTCTTGCGCGGGTCGATCGTCGATCGGATATGGATATTTGCCTCGCGCGAAGCCTTGATAAACGCTTGGCTGGCGCTGTTTGCCGTCGCGCGCGCCTCCAGAGCATCATGGAGCGCCACCGGGCGCCCCGCCCGCAATACTATCTGTCTGCATCTACCGGCTAGATCGAATGAAGGCCTCGCCCCGAATTGGGCGATCGAAGTTTGCCAATCCGCCGCCGCCACACCCTGCTTTCTGCCGAGATGGAGTAACCTGCAACAAAATACTTTGCGAATGATTCCAGGGGTGCCCGCCTTTATCTCTCGCCTCCGCTCGTAGAATGTCCGTGCTCCGAAGTTACTCAGAATTTCAAAATGATAGCAGCCCGAACGTGCGACATGATGTGAACATGGAGGGACTGTTGATCGGGGCGATTTACATCGTCAGTTCCTGGAACACGTGACCAACGGGTGTCAAGTTGCCAGCGGCATCGATGAGTTCGGTGTTAATGTTGAAGTTCCAGCCGTCGGCGGCCTCATAGGCACCGAACCAGGCATGACGCTTCACGAACTTCAGATCATCCATCATCTGGATCGCTTCGGCAGCGAAATCGGCTGCTTCGTCGGCCGTGAACCGGTCCCGATCCGCCCAATCGACGAGAGCCCATTCAGTCACCCATACAGGCTTGTGATATTCCTGCCTCACGTCCTTCAGAAATGCCTTGAAATCCGCAACGCTGCCGTCGTCGGAATAGTAATGCACAGCGACAAAATCTACCTGATAATCTCTGCGGTCCGCCTTATCCATGAACCTGCCAAGCCATGAATCGTCACCGAGCGTCTCTGTCTGCGTGCAAGCCGGGGAGCCGAGCTCCAGGTTCTTGTCCATCAGCTTTGGCCAAAGCTTAAGCGCCTCTCCGACGCTGAGATTGGACTGACCCGCATTGTCTGGCTCGTTGAATCCAAGCAGATAGCCGGACGGCGCGTTGGCAAGCCGCTCGAAGTTGGCAGTCGCGATTTCATCCCTGCCCCAGATCATCGGTACGAAACGCTCATCATTCCTGCCAGCCCCACCGGCCGACCAGAGACGATGGTGACCCCAGTTTGTGTACCAGCTGAAATCGAACTGCCTGAGATCGGATAACGCTGTGCCTAGCCCGTCGAGGTCCCAGGTGCCGATACCGATCTTCCCCGGGTGTTCCACGAGATCTGGGTTCGGCCTGGCTGCGGATTTGTTCTGCGACGTTGGCATAGCAGCAGAGTTGAAAATGAACTCGTCATCTTCAGTCGTCCCGACCAAGATATCCAAGCCTGTTCCCCGATGTGCATTCCTGTGACGACCGTCGATATTGATTTCAAACATTAGAGCCCCTGAATAAACGGGGCCGCTTTGCCAGTACTGAACCCCCCTGTCAAGGCGACACGTTCACTGTGCCGGTAAGGTCTAAAGAGATGGCTTGGTCTCAAATTGAGAATCAACTTTAACTTGAATATATGACAACATCAACACAGGATAGATTTTCTCGGTTGCGCTGTCATAGTGGCTAGAGGAATATTGGCGTGAGCGTCGGAAATATGAAGCGACAAAGGCGCCGATGTCCACCACCGCGACGATGCCTCTCGCCACCGATCAGGCGCATAACGAGCTGCCACATCTTTGAGACGGGTGGCGTTCCGTTCTGCCACACCTTGCAAATTCTCTAGCGATTCCAAAGGGGAACAAAGCAAGAATAAGGAGAGTGGAGGCCTCGTCCGGAATCGAACCGGAATACAAGGATTTGCAGTCCTCTGCGTAACCACTCCGCCACGAGGCCTCATCTCGAAAACGGATAAGCCAGAATGCTTAATTCTCCGTTCCCTGCCGGGCATTTCAAGCAAATACCCTTGCGGTGTGGCGGGCTTCTAACAGGAAGGTTTGACCTTCGCAAGGCGATTTTGGAATCTTTGTAAAAAGCCCCGTGGGCCCGTTCCTCGCGCGACCGTTTTCGGGTCCATCGGCTGAATCCAAGGGCGGTACCTTCTCCAAAACCACGCGTTTGCCGATCATCGAAGAAAAGGAATGAGGATTTCCACGATGAGAAAGACAGCAATCGTATTTGGCGTTCTCGCCGCATTTTCCGCCGGTTCTTTTGCGGCGGCGGATGATGTCACGATCATCAAGCGCGACCCCGACACGACAGGCGGCATCGTCGACAAGGAGCGCCAGCCAAAGCAGAAGGTCATCGTCCGGGAAAGCAGCCCCGACGTGGTGATCAAGGAAAGGCGCGATCCGAATCTGATCATCAAGGGCAAGGTTTCGATCGACTGATCGACCCCAACCCATACAGGAAAAAATCAGGGGTCGAACCGTTACCGTTTCGACCCCTACAAGTGCCCGGTGAGGAAGGGCAAGAGCCCAGTATCGAGAACCGTTGAATCGCACGCGCGCCGCATGAATAAAGCGTCGACCAAGGCCGTACTGGATTCAATCTCAACACTCGGATTTCGTCATGACCCGCTATATCTTGGCCACGCTGCGTGTACTCGGCATCGTCGGTGCATCGTCATTCATGAATGCCGTTACATCCATGCCCGCCGTCTCCTGATCGTACGGCAATCGATGAATGGGCGTGCTCATCGTGACAGCCGCTCTCGTATCAATAATCGCCCTCCAACTAAACTTTTGGAACCCGATGCTCGTAAGAATCCTGATTCATCGCGGCGTGCTGCGTCGAAGGGCGAGGGATTCCTGCGTGGGAGAATGGCTATGCGTATCCAGATTGAAGTGAATGGTCCCGATTTCAGCCCATCGGATCCCCGTCGAACCACGCAGTGCCAACAGGAAGCCACGGTAGTGGCGCGGCAGGTGATCAGCCAGTTCGTACAAAGCGGCTGGCGAGAATCCGAAGCCGCCCTCGCACTCGCCGACGCGTTCGATGATTATTGCATGTATCTCGCGGAGAAACCAAAGCGCGTCGTGCTGCCGGCAAACTCCAATCGCAGCGCTGCTTGACGACTGAACTTCGCGCAAAATAAAAGGCGCTCCGTGATGAACACTGATGTGTCCGTGCGAAGCGCCTCAAAATAACCAGGCAAAAATGCGTGGCGGAAATTTGGCTCCCCGGGCCGGAGCCAATCTAATTCTTTTTATCAATTGATTCAATGCATTATAAAGAGATGAAGAGTGTAATGTATAGCATAATGTTTAGCGAATTCGAGGCCTTTTCGCGTCAGCGGAGTTGTGGGCGGCCGCGTTCGGACGTCAGCAGCCTTCTCACATCGGCGCGCGCGTCGAAAATCTTTGACAAACTTAGGCCGATACGCGGAGAAACAGCGAGAAATAACCCAACAATTTCAAAAGATGGACTTTCCAGTCAAGAACTCATTCTTGAAACTAGCGCCCTGCCCGTGCCTATGAGCACAGACTCTTCAAAGCGGTGGACACTTCTTGAAAATAAACGCGCCTTCACCCGTTCAATTGGAAAACAGGCAGCCATTTCGACTACTAACGCCGCGTTGGCCATTCATTTTCCATGAAATCGATCGCCTCGTCGACTGAATGAAAAGTGCGCGCAAAGCCGGTTTGAAGGCGCATTGTCAGAGGCTTTGTCCAGAACGTGTCATCCCTATCCATTTCCTCCTCCCTTGGTCTGTTTGACGAAAAGGGAAACATCCTAGTTTACTCCAATTGCGGCGAGAAAAACGGCTTTGTACGAAAATGACAATTGGGGAACCAGCCGCCGGGCAGCACGTTCACGCGGCCTCGTCCTCCCGAGCGACCGAGGCCGCCCGGCTGATGTGGGTGTAGTCGGGCCGTTCGTGTCGGCACGCCTGATATGGTTGGCTTGATCACATGCAAAACCCGACCGGCGCCTCCCAACGCCGATCGGGATTTTAGCGGAGCGGCATGGGTGCGCTCACGAGGGACTGCAGGTGGCGTGGCGCACCTACTGCAGTCCAACAGGAATAATGCACACTGCGGTCGGCCTTAGAATGCTCGGTACGTTTCCGCACCGGGAACCCATCGCGGACATTATAGTTTGCTGCGGGTCATGTCTCCTGTTGAGGCGGCCGTCTGGCGATCCTCTTTCAGAAATTGTCGCCAGGCGGCCGTTAGGTAGGCCACGCATATCGCGCACGCGCCACCCTTTCACATTCTTCAAAGAGCCGGTCGGGATCGGTCACGCCCGACTGATACGCGCGCAGACAGAATGCAGCGAAATCACGCTGACGGGCAATGGTCCGGTCGAACCACGTCTCCCGCGCGATGCGCTTGAAGACATCGTGCACCACCTCAAACTCACTTGGTTGATATACGCCAGAAACACTCACCGCAAACCCCCGTATTGGACCAGTTCCGACGCAAAATATATTTCAAATGTGAGCACCTACAAGGAGCTCTTTAGTCTGTTTCGTACAGAGTAGAGGGATATTTGGTAGACGGGAACCAGACAACTGAACAGGCGTTCATACGCCGTCGTATCTCCTGATCGACAGGGCCGTCTGGCTTCCCTCAAACCATCAGGCCAGGCGGCCCCCTCCTACGTCGGCACGCACCTTTGCTTGGGCTGATTTCCAAACGCCGTCCTGGCAGGGCACGTCGGCGAAATCGCTGAAGACCAGCAAGGCGGCCAGCATCAGGAACAATGCCAGGCCAGCTGCGAAAACCCAGTTCATTTGCGATCTCCAAGGCGCACGCCAGGACCGTTCCCATTGGCGCGGTGAAGATGATGTCGGCGGATTCTAGGGCGGCGCGGATGGCGGCGATAGCGTCATCTGAAACAACGCGCCTATTCTTTCCACGGTAGACAGGCCAAGTCCGGCAGCGCTCGCCACTGGCTGGGTGAGATCAAGGAGCGCTCTGAGAAGACCCGCGCTGGGCGTCTGGAATGGCTCGCCTTTGCGGCCAGGCTTCTCCGCATCGAACTCGAGCCGAGCACAAATCCCGACCACGAATACTCTCCTGCGGCACGTTTGCGAAGCGATTCCACTTCCCTCGCGACGGTCAGTGGACCGACTTCGCGAAGCCCTCCATCAGGGCTAAAGGTCATGACGGCCGCAGACGTACCGATACCCGAAGGCCTAACGACTTAGTGTCAAGGCGCGAGTCCGCCTGCCCGCCGTAGAGCTTGTCATCGGCGGGCTTTTTCATGCGCCCTCTGTATCTGCATTACTGCGTGTTGGCCGCGGGCTGCATGGCATCGGCGATCGTAGTTGCGGGTCCCGGTACTGACGTGAGGCGGCCCGCCATTGAAAAAGCGATCAATGCCAGCATGGCGACGTCCAAGAAAATTATGATGATAGTGTTCGTGGTCAGGGCTCGCTCCGAGTTTGGTCTTCCGGGATCACTAACCACGCTATGGTCCCGCTGGTTCCCAAGCGCGCCATTCGCCCTCAGTCGGCCGGCTCTTTTTTATCCGGAACTTTCCCGCGCGTCGCGCCTTAGTGGCACAAGTCCATTATCAAAACGACACCACGACAACTGACCGGCCCTCGCGGCCGGTTCTTCATATAGAAAAAGCCTCGTCATTAGGACGGGGCAGTTACAACTTCAGGGAATCACGCGCCGAGTAGGGAGCATTGGACGGGTGTCGTGTCGCCATGGGAGGACGACGGGGATGAACCGGCGAACAGCGGTCCGACTGAAACGTACAATCCCGCGCCAAATATAGAAAATGAACCGCGTTTAAGCTCCTACTAAGATTGCAATCCACCATAGATTGCGCCCCCCGGCGGTCGCCGCCTCCCCCAAAAGGCGTCGGCCGCCACTTAGAACGACTACTCAATCGGCTGATCGATTCGTCTCACCTTTGAGCAGGTCTTTCATGGCCGTGAACGCCTGGACTGGAGATGACGGCGCCGGATACCCGGACCGACCGGGCAAATCAAAGTTGTCGGGCGATCTGTACCACGGCTCGCCGGTTCGACCACCTCTGTCCGTTTTCGTACCAATTTAAAATATTGTGGATCCCCCTCGAATTTCAGGGGTTAATAGTCGGCTGAGTGGCGCGCAACTGGAGGAGTACTGTTGTGCTGGAGAGGATTGAATTCCGAGAGCCTAAAGCTGCGCCGTCATCGGTCGTGAGGCCCATCACTTGTCAAAAAGAGGCTCAATCGATTGTCAGGCAAGTGGTCGTCCAAATGGTGATCGCCGGTTGGCGGGAGAGCGAGGCGGCGCTGGCTCTTGCGGATGCTTGTGACGATTACTGCGTGTACCTCTCCAAGGAACCTCCGGCCGAAATGACCGCGGCAAATTCCAATGCTCGCGCGTAGCCAAGGCGGCGGTTCCCGCAGCCAGGAGGCTTTGGAGTCTCGGGTGACTGCCATCGTCAACGAGGGCCGCACAGCCGGCTGGTCGAACGCTTACATCACCGCGACGCTCATAGTGCTGTTTTACGATTTCACGCGGGCCAATGCCGCTGTTGGCGAAACAGAGCGACAGATCGCGGAGGCGATTGAAAGGCTTCGCGATGGCTGAGGACTTGCTCAGAAATAGGAGTGGAAGCGCGTTCAAAGGCTAGGCGGCCCCGAGTGGGAACTGAGGGCCGCCCGCCGTGGCTACGCTCCCCTATTAGGCAAGCCAGCCGCTGCTCGATGCAAGCGCGTAGAAGTCGTCATCAACCGAGCCGTCGATACCAGCATCCAGGACGCTCATGGCGTAACCATAGCCTCGCGCAGCTGCTTCAAAGCCCAGACGACCAGAGGATCGGATCGCCGTCGAACGTGAACCGCGGAGAAAACGGGCTGGGGAATGACCGGTGCGCCCTCTACAATGCGCAGGTGCGGCACCTTAGCGAGTGCGCTCGGTATGGCGAACCGGGGGAGATACAGCGCCCCGCCGTGCCGCGCCAGCAGCTCCATGGCAAGATCGTCGCTGCCGATGACCAGTTTCGGAAACGCGAACTTGGGAATGGAGTCGTCGAGCGCGCGCTCAAAGGCCGTGGTGTAAGCGACCTTGATGTAACGGCCGAATTCGATAGCCTCAAACGAGTCATGATCGGTCGACACCATGACGAACTCCGCCGTGCCTAGGTCACCGATGCGAACGTCGGGAGTTAACTGCGGCGCAAACATGATGCCGATATCGGTCTCGCCGGAAACGACGTCGCGCTGAATCTGGGAGGAGAAGTTGATCTCCACATGCAGGCTGAGATCGTCCCTGCTGTGCAGCCTATCGACCCAGTCTAGGAGATACGCCCTGACGAGGCTGTACTGACACGATACGTGAAGCCTATGGCTGCTGGCCGACGCTCCGCTAAGGACATCCCGCCTGGCATGCCCCCACAGCGTGAGGAATGCGCGGCAATGCCCCTCGAATCGTCGACCCGCCGGAGTGGCCTCAGCTCCTCCCCGCCCGCGTTCGAATAAGCGAATGCCTACCATCTCTTCAAGCTGTCTGATGCGAGCGCTGACTGTCGATTGCATGATGTTCATGCGTTCAGCAGTTCTCTTGAAATTTCCCGTCTCGAGCACGTCGAGAAAAGTCATCACCAGCGTTTCGTTCATTGTGGCTCGTTCGAAAATATCGATCAATAATCTTGGTCAAGTGATATTTTCCGATTGAATGGCTGTCAATATGGTTATGGCAGTTGCGGCTGGCCCGACGGTCCCGCGTTAAGCAGGAGCCAAACAATGTTCATTCTCGACACCGATTGTCATAACTACTGGTGCAGCGCCACCGTCCTGGAACCGTATATGGAGGGTGTGTTCAAGGATATGTTCGTCCGCGGCGAAAAGACCGGGCCGCGCGGCGCTTTCCCCCACGGCCACCGCCCGTGGTTTCATCCAGAAGGTTTTTCCCGCCATGACATCAATCCGGTCGTGGAGGATGACAACTATCTGATCATGAAGGAGAAGCACCTCGACAAGTACAATATCGACGTCGCGATCCTGACGGGCGACGAGCCTATCGAGGCTTCCACGCTTGCCAATCCCTACTACGCCAATGCGCTCTGCAAGGCGTACAACGATTACATGATTGATTACTGGCTTCCGAAGGACGACCGCTTCTGGGGATCGATCGTCGTGGCTCCGCAGGACCCTAGGCTTGCCGCTGAGGAAATCCGCCGCGTGGGTTCCCATCCGCGCGTCGTACAGGTCCTGGTCAGCCACGGGGCTCATAGGCCATATGGGGACCCCTTCTACCATCCGATCTTTGAAGCCTGCGCGGAAATGGGCCTTCCCTTCGCTATGCATCTCGGTGGCCAAGGCGGCCTCAATTCGACGGCAATTGCTGCTGGTCCTTCGACCTTCTTCTGGGAAACGCACGCCATCCTGCCGCAGTCGGCGATGACGCACATGGCGTCGCTGATCGCCCAGGGCGTTTTCGAGAAATGGCCTGACCTCAAGGTGGTTATCATCGAGTGCGGCGTCGCCTGGGTGCCGTCTGTGCTTTGGCGGCTGGATTCAAACTATCGCGCATTGCGCAAGGAAACACCTTGGCTGAAACGGCTTCCATCAGAATACTTCAAGAGCAACATCCGCATGTCGACCCAGCCTTTGGAGCAGCCCGCCAATATTCAGCATCTTTGGGCGACGCTTGAGGCCATGGACGGCGAGAACACACTCCTCTTCGCCTCCGACTATCCTCATTGGGATTATGATGATGTGACCAAGCTCCACATTCCCCCAGCGTGGCGCGAGAAGATTCTCGGCCTTAATGCACTTGATGTTTATAAACGCATTCCGCGCCCCATGGCCGCAGCGGCCGAGTGAGGGAGACACGACATGGCATCGAAGCATTTCGCATGTAAGACCTCGGAGGTTGGTTCCGACGCAGCAAAAATCGTCCCCTTCGGCCGGCTATCAGTCGGCGTGTTCAAGCTCGATGACGGTTTTTACGCCCTTCTCAATGTTTGCCCGCACAAGGGCGCGGCCCTCTGCGAGGGCCCGATCTGCGGCACCGTGCGCGAAACCGACGCCCGCGACTTCGTGTATGAGCGTGCGGGCGAGTTGGTGCGTTGCGCTTGGCATGGCTGGGAATTCGACATCAGAACAGGACGCTTTCTGGTCGATAGCAACGTGAGGGCGAGGACCATTCCGGTCACCCTCGAAGGCGACGACATATATCTGACGATCTGACGTCCCGCGGCCGCCATCCCAAACATCATCCAACGAGATTCGTAACGGGCGATCTAAAGATTGCCCATCGGCAAAACCGATGAATCAGCGCCAAAATCTCGATGGCGCTTATAGTCTGTTCAAATCCTCACGCTGGCAACGTCAGCGGTCCGAGTAGTCCTCCTGCACGAGCGCCGCCTCCTCAGCGTGCTGGCTATCCAAAGTCTGGTTCCCATGCTATTTTATTAGAAACGTCGAAGGTGAAACATGCGTGGGCTACTTACATCGGTAGCGTGGATTTTCATGGCGACGGTGGCAGCCGCTGGAAGCTCTTTGTTCGAAGCCGTTGCAGACGGAAATACCGCCGCGATCGAGCAGCTGCTGGCGGCCGGTGCCGATGTCAACAGCCGTGAACGCGATCAGGCAACGCCCCTTATCAAAGCCGCGCTCCAAGCTAAATTCGATGTTGCCGAGTTGCTGATAAGCAAAGGCGCAGATATTATGGCTCGGAATTCGGGCGGCTTTACACCACTTCATGCCGCTGCCTTTTCCGGCAGCCTGCCGATAAGCAAGCTGCTTCTCCACCGTGGCGCGTCACTCGACGACGCGACCAATAAGGCTGGTGTGACACCGCTGATGGTGGCGGGTGAGGAAAATCACGTAGCTCTCGCCGCCTTTCTTCTGTCTGAGGGGGCTGACGTCGAGCACCCTGAGGTTCACGGCTACACGCCAATCACGCGGGCGATCTGGAAAGGCAACACAGACGTTGTGCGGCTATTCAAGCTGCATGGCGCAAGCTGCCCTCCCGTCAGCAGAATTGGCGAGAAAGAATACACAAAGTGCACGAAAATTCGCGATTGAACGGGAGGCTCAGATGACAGGGAGCAGAAGCGGAGAAAGACGCATTGATTGGCCTACGACGGGCTTTGTACTGGCTGTGGCAGGAGCTTTAATTGGGTCACCTGCCGTCGCCGACGATTCGGTAAACACGGGATACTTCGGCGGCGTGGCCATCATGGGATACGACACAGTCGCCTACTTCACTGAAGGAAAAGCGACGAAGGGGTCAGAGAAATTTTCATATGAGTGGCTGGGGACACCGTGGCACTTTGCCAATGCCAAACACCGCGAAATGTTTATTAGCGACCCTATCAGATATGCGCCACAATACGGCGGTTACTGTGCCGGCGAGGTGACTCACGGTTCGGTCACGATCAACAATGATCCCGAAGCGTTCAAGATTATCGACGGAAAGCTGTACCTGATCTACGACAAGGGATCGGCAGAGTGGTTCGCCGCAAATGCGGCAGAAACCGTGACGATGGCGGATGAGAATTGGCCGAAAGTCGCGGCGGATCTCGAGCTGGATCAATATCACTAATCGCAGGCTGGGCGCGGTCTATTTGACAGGAGAGAAATAGAAGAGCCTGGTTGAGTTTACATAGGCGTAGCTAGTTCCGTCATGCGAGTTTCGAAGCCTGTAGACTGGGCCGCAATCGGCTCGACCAAACGCGTTTTCACTCTGTTCGCAGAGCATGTCGTCCTTGACGAAAACCGATTCAGTGGTCAATTGCGTCGCTGATCGGAATGCCGCCTTGCCATCAAGGCCAATTTGCATCAGTGCCGGTTTTCCCATAGGCCCGGTCTTGCCTCGCAGGAGCTTGCCCATGACAGTGCTTGCGATCTCGTCACCCTTCAATCTATCACGCTCGTCTCCGCTGAAACCGAACGGCCATTCCGGCAGGCCGGCCTCGCGCAGTGCATCGAGAATAGAGGCCAAGTCCTGCGGGCGTAGGTGGGCAAGGTTAAGGCGCCAAGTCGCGAGGGGCGAAGCGTGAAGGCGGACTCCCTCTGCAACAGTTGCTCTAGCGTCACCGAGGCGTCCGGCACGCACATACGCCATGGCGAGTGCGGTGACAAATTCGCCGTTCCCCGGTGAATCGATGCGCGCGCGTTCGAAATTTTCGATGGCCTTCGCGTAGTCGCGATGCAGATAGAAAACCAGGCCAGCAGTGTACCGGTCGATGGCGGCGAGGGTTGGATCGTGCTTGAGTAAGGCCTCCACCGTAGCTGCGGCTTCGGCATGATGACCGGAGACCAATTGCACATACGCTGACGCCATATGAGCTTCGGCATCGGCGGGACCGAGCGACACTGCCTTCTGTGCCGAAATAGTCGCTTGCTCGTAACGGCGATCAACGACCTGCATGACGGCAAGAACGGCGTACGGTGATGAAAGGGCAGGGTCGAGGGCCAGTGCGCGACTTGCCTTGTCGTAAGCCCTTCTTCGCGCAAGCGCGCTCTGCAGAACATCGTCATAGGCGCTTCGCCACACATAGGCGGTGGCGCGCGCGTCAGCGGCGAAAGCCACGGCAAACCCGGGGTCAAGCGTCTCCGCCTTGTCATACAGGGCCAGTGCCTCAAGCATCTGCGAACGGCGGCCGGTTCGTGTCGCCTGCTCGGCACGCAGGTAGTAATCGTATGCTTCAAGGTTGGCGGTCGGTGGCCGGGCGATCCGCTCGGTCTCGGATGGAGTAAGCTCTAGACCGAGCGCTTCGGCTATCTGTTGGCTCAGCTCGTCCTGAACAGCGAACACGTCCGCCCCGCTGCGGGCAAACCGGTTGGCCCACAGATGGTCGCCATTTGCGACATCGATCAGTTGAGCATTGACGCGGATTTGCTCGCCGATCCGTTGTACGCTGCCCTCAACGACGAAGCGCACGCCGAGTTCGCGTCCGATGTCGGCCAAAACGCGGTGTTTGCCTTTGTAGGCAAACACCGCATTTTGGGCGATAACTTCAACGCCGGAAAGTCGGGCGAGATCGGTAATCAGATTGTTGGTAATGCCATCGGCGAAATAGTCTTGGCCCGGATCGCCACTCAAATTGGCAAAAGGAAGCACCGCGACAGATGGAAGTCGCGGCGCAGACGGCGAATACCAGGCGAACATCACTGCGGTGCTTGTAATTAGAAGGGCGGCGAGCGTACCCATTAGCATTACCCGACCACGGGGCTGCCTATGGGCGGCGACGACCTTGCCTGCCTCAGAGGGGGTCAGCAGAACTTGATACACGCGAACTGGATCGGCAATGTTTTTTAGTCGCTTCTCACCTAGCGCTAAGAAGCCGACATCGGCTTTGTGTACCGCGTGGTCGAAAGCTGTGCCCGATATACAGATTTCACCAGGCTGGGCGATACCCTCCAGGCGGGCGGCTATGTTGACGCCGTCGCCGTAGATATCATCGCCTTCGACAATTATGTCCCCGAGATTGACGCCTATACGAAACTGAATTCGCTGTGGCTCGGAGACGCCCTGCTCGCGAATGGCCATCTTCCGCTGGATCACAGCGGCGCACTGAACGGCGTCAACAACGCTAGCAAATTCAACCAGCGCACCATCACCCATGAGCTTGACGATCCGGCCGTGGAACTCTTCTATCGCTGGATCGATCAAGTCCCTTCGGCAGGCCTTCAATCGCTCCAGCGTCCCGCCTTCATCCTCTCCCATCAGGCGGCTATAGCCGACCACGTCGGCAGACAGTATCGCTGTTAGCCGCCTCTCCATATTCTGAACACCTCCCAATCTCGCAAGCGAGCGCGTTTTTCTTACCATGTCGAGGGCCGGCCGGCACCCCACGCTCAGTTTTAGTGCTCAACCACCTTGAACAATGATGAGCAAACCAGCCGCACGCAAGAACTGATCACCTTGACAGAGATGGGTGCGAAGCTATTAGGCCACAATTCTGACCGGCTGTTGGGGCGATGGCGTTGTGGGGCAATCTCACCCTTGGCGCCCTCTACCCACTCGTCCGCCTTCTCGTTTGGTATCCTAGCAGTGGACGGTCTGCTCCCGGCCCCAAGTCTGTCATCCGTCGCAGCGCCCCACGACGGCTTCTGACCTACGCTTCCGGTAGTGACCGACGCCTCGAGCTCCAGTGTCCCCTGCCCGCTGAATCCTCACCCATCGGAAATTTTGAACCCGGGTTCAAATTCACAACGCATCAAATATTATAAATTGTCCATGGCGTTAGACCGCCCTCGACAACGGTTTAAACCTGTTGAAAGTAAGCGGAGATCTTCACTACGCCTGACGTGTGGATTATAATCAAAGCAAAGAGAGGATTTAGGGTAATGGTAAAGGTTTTCAATGTTGATTTCGAAGGTGAAGAGCGAAAAGAGTATGAGCGCCTCGTACTTGCAGCGCGAAAAATACAACGTGGGCGAAACGTCGTTTTTCACGGCACGCGATTTCCGGCCGAAATTATTGCTACGAATGTTTTGAAGGCGGGCAGGACAGGTGATCGAGCAATTTGTTTCTCGAGATCCCCGGAAGTTGCTGCCTACTGGGCGCTCATGCCCCGTGACGTTTCAGGCGAGATGGCGGGGATACTAGTGGTGGATAAGAATGCCCTAAAAGCGCGGTACAAGCTTGAACCATTCCATGACGAATGTTGGGATGATTGCACCTCGTTCCGAGATGAGGGGGAGGAACGGATATGGGATCGGGATGTAACCGATATTGCTCGCTTGACGATGGCTCTGGTGCGTTGACCGATATCGCAGATCATCGGACTTACTCCGTCGCGTGGGCCTGGAGGGAGGGCAACCTCATATAAATTATATAATAAAATCAATGAGAAAATTCATAATGTTGGAACCGATGTTGGAACTGAAGACAGTTACTGCTCGAATTTTGAAACCGGGTGCAAAAAATCTGCGTCCCCTTCTAACCCTAGGCCACCTCAAGATCTGCCGGTTACTGAACGGCCAAAGTTCGCGTATAGCCGACAATCCCGGTTCCCAGGATGTCCGACGACGTCTAGGACAGCTTGGTAAGTTGAGTTCAAAAGCAGCCCCGAGTGTGTGGGACACTCGACCTCAGTTATCGGCTCTCGATGGGTTCTCTCACTCCCCGAGCCGGATCCCAATCTTTCGAACCAATCCCATAGTATCGGGGACACGAGCCAATGCGATGCCGCTACCGCCCAAGGCCGAGCTCGCCTGGTGGTATCAGTTCTATTTTGCCACGGAGCGCGGACGGAAGGGCTACGAAGACAACCGGCGCGACTTTACCCGGCTGATCTGGCAGACAGGCTCCCCGAAATGGACGTTCGACGTCGCGACCTTCGAACGAACAGCGGGCTGCCTTCGACAATCCTGATCATGTCGACATCGTGATCCATCATTATCGCTGGCGGCTGGGGATAGCGGAAGGCGAACAACGCTATGAGGCGTTTGACAGAAACTGGCGCTCGGCCCGATGATTAAGGTTCCGACGATCACGCTGGAGGGCGATGCGAATGGCGCGCCTCATCCAGAGCCGTCAGCCTATGCTGGCAAGTTCTCCGGCCCCTACGAGCACCGGCTTCTGACCGGCGGTATCGGCCACAACCTGCCGCAGGAAGCACCTGTGGAATTTGCTGAAGCGATCGTCACGGTCACATCGCGCTAAGCGAGCGAGGCCCTCACGTCAACTGGTCGGATCGCAGCCGGATTGCGGACACTTCAAGCGGTTCGGCCCGTCCTCTCATCGCGTGAAACCCTAGATTCGCCGCTTCGAGATGTCCTGGCAGCGCTCGAACGGCGCTGAGGAGGTCAGCCGAGACCAACACGCGTTCATTGAGGCTCTTGGAGAGACACTCAAGCCGCCCGGTGGTGTTCACGACGTCCCCGAAGTAGGCGATTTTGTGCCGCTCAAGGCCGATTTCCGCAGTGACGACCGATCCGCAATGCAACACGGCCCGGAACTCGGGCACCTGCCCGAAACGAGCCTGCCAGGTTGGCGCCTGCTGCTGTAGCAGAGCTGCGAAGTCGAAGACGCAACGAAGGCAAGCTGCCTCCCGTACCCCACGATGCAGCGGCCATGTAACAAGCGCCATATCGCCGATATAGTCGTCGATCGAACCTCTGGAGCGCCGGACAGGCAGCGAAAGTGCGCTGAATATCTGTCCCAGGTAAGCTTGCGTCTCCAAGTCGCCGTACCGGTCTGCAAAATGCGTAGAGCCGGCGACATCCAGAAACAGGAATATGCGCTCTTCCTCGGTGGGGCGGTGATAGCGACCGAGGAGCAAGCTGGTGAAAAGACTGGGACCAATTAGATCGCGCACACGGAATATGAATGTGATCAAAGCGGATGCGCTTAGCGCATAGGCGAGACCGGATTCTGACAAAGCCATCGCCTCGCGCGCCGTCCGCATATGTCCGAAGAGGTGGTGAAGCACGGTCCCGGCCGCCGCGTTGCCGATCAGGATCATAAGAATGTAGGTTGCGATCGTGGCCAGAACGAAGACCGGCGTCGCAGCTTTTCGGACAATGTCGCGCCACCGGATGAGCATGTTCCCGCGCTCGTAGAGTAGTATCGGCGCCGCAATGAACGCTCCTCTCATCGCCGCAGATAAAGCCTCGACGTTGAAAATCTGCGAATAGACGAGGCCCGCCATCGCACCCACAGCAGGTGCGAAGAGCCAGAACCATGCTCGGGAATTGAGAAGCTTGCGCCAATGATCCATCGTGTTTCCTGACGGTGTACTATTACGATCGAGCGAAGGGCCGGGAACCCTCCGTCGCCTCATTCGATCCAGGGCGAAGCGTTAGACCAGTCAAGGTGCCCGGAGAGTCTCGGTATACCAATTAAGCCTGCGCTCGACGTCGTCCTTGGTCTGAAGTCCAAGCGTCATGAGCTGCTGAATTCTGGACTGCGCCTCGGGACGCTGAACCGACGCTATGAACGCGTCCCACCCTGCGGCAATCTCCGCATCGTGAGGCAGGCTTGCTTGGTCGACGAGCCGTTTCGTTTCCGCTATGGCCTTTCCGTCGAATTTCGTGATGCGCATAGCGAGTGCTTGGACGAAACTGTCGAGCTGGTCATCGGGAAGCGCGCGATTGACATAGCCGTACCGTTCCGCAAGCTCGCCATCGATACCATCTGCACCCAGCAGGATTTCGAGCGCGCGGCCCCGGCCCATAAGCCTGGGGAGCCTTGCCATCGGCCCTCCGCCCGGCACGAGCGCAGCGCCGACCTCCCACTGCGACAGGACCGCCTTTTCACGACTTGCAAACCGCATGTCGCTGGCCAGTGCAAGTTCGCTACCGACACCCGTTGCACGGCCTCGGATCAGGCAAATCGACACGACGTGAGAGCGGCTCAACCGAACCAGCATGTCGGGAAGCGGATGAAGCCCTGTCGGGCCGGCCCGCAGACCCGTGGAATCTGAGAGGGGAGGAATGAAATTGTAGTGCGTGAGAAAGAAATCAGGCACGGCACTGTCGAAGACAACCACCTTGAGAAGCGGGTCGTTTTCGATTGCCGTGATAACTGCCTCGAGCTGCGGTATGGTTTCGGGTCCGAAGATGTTGAAGGGCGGGTTGTCGAAGGTGACCCGCCAGTAAGCGGGTGTGCGGCGCTCGACGCGAATTTGCCGCTCCGACGACTTTGCGTCATCCGCGCCGGAATCCTTGTTGACAGCGACAGTATTCGGCTGCGCAGATTCTGATGATGCCGGCATGGCGCTTGCCAATGCGACGATGATCGCTGCAGCGTATGTAAGCTTCGACGGGAATGGGGGCATGACTTCCTCCTGTGGGATTGCCGCTGTTCAGATGCGTAGTGGCTAGGCCCGGAGCAGAGCCAAAGCTATTGCACGATGGTATCGGCAGTACTTTCGGATTGCCTGTTTCGACTATGCAGCGCGACCGACACCAAGGCACAATAGACCTGTGTGGCCTATAGGCTCATCTTCGACACCCTTGCGGAACAGAACCCTAAACATGCGGAGAAAGACGATGAAAATCCTGATGGTTTTGACTTCACACGACAAGCTCGGCAACACAGGCGAGCCGACCGGCTTCTGGCTCGAGGAGTTCGCCGCACCCTATTACGTCTTCACGGAGGCCGGCGCTGAAGTGACTCTGGCGTCGCCGAAAGGCGGCCAACCGCCGATCGATCCCAAGAGCGATGATCCTGCTGGCCAGACCGAGGCGATGATCCGGTTCAAGAACGATCCTGTGGCGAAAAAGGCGCTGGCCAACACCATCAGGCTCAGCGACATCAAGGCCGATGGTTTCGATACGGTGTTTTATCCCGGCGGACACGGCCCGATGTGGGATCTCGTCGATGACAGACACTCGATTTCCCTGATCGAGCGTTTTTACAACGCAGGCAAGCCCGTCGCGGCCGTCTGTCACGCGCCGGCGGTGCTGAAAAACGTGACGTACCAAGGTCAGCCGATCGTCAAGGGCAAGCGCGTCACCGGCTTCACCAACAGTGAGGAGGAAGCCGTTCAGCTGACGAAGGTTGTGCCGTTTCTGGTCGAGGATGAATTGAAGCGCCTGGGCGGCCTCTATGAGAAGGCTGCCGATTGGGCGGATTTTACCATCGTCGATGGACGCCTGATAACCGGCCAGAACCCGTCGTCGTCGGGCTCGGCAGCCCGGGAGCTTCTGAAGCTCCTGTAGGTATAGATGCCGATGCGAAGGTCCGCCGCCTTGCGACATGCAGGCGGCGGACCTTTGGTAGCAACCTCAGGACTTTGCCGCTGCCGCGGCGCGGATCTGGCGATACTGCTGCGTCGGCAGTCCGCCCCAGCCCCAGTTGTCGAGATCGACTTCCTCGATCACCACATAGGTCGATTCAAGCGGCTTGTTGAGGACATCGAGGAGCACCTGACTGACACCCTTGATGATGGCGGCTTTCTCCTCCGATGAAACCGAGTTGCGGTCCGGTGTGGTTCCCTCGCGGGTAACCTGGACGGTGACGATGGGCATTGCAGTTATCCTTTCGAACTTTCCGATTTGAATGGTTGCGCAGTCGCGCGCTTGTCTGTGGGTCGTTGTTCACCAGCGGCCGGCGTTCTGGCCGCCATCGACGTGCAGGATCTCGCCGGTGACGAAATTCGCCCCCTCGAGATAGAGCACGGCATCGACGACATCGCTGATCTCGCCCATGCGGCCGACCGGATGCAGGGTCGAAAGCGCAGCATGCGTTTCCGGCGGGTTCATCGGGGTCTTCATGATGCCGGGCGATACCGCGTTGACCCGAACGCCGCTCTTGGCGAACTCGATGGCAAGCGCCTTGGTGGCCGCATTCAGGCCGCCTTTGGTGAGCGAGGCGAGCACGGCGGGCACGCCTGATATCGGCTGGTTGACCAGGCTGGTGGTGATCGTGACGATGTGGCCCGAGCCCTGCTTGAGCATCTCAGTCGACGCCCGCTGCGTGATGTTGAAGAAGCCGGCGACATTGACGCTCATGTTGTTGTCGTAGTCCGCCTGAGTGAATTCCGCGAACGGCTTGGCCAGGAAGACGCCGGCATTGTTGACCAGCGTATCGATACGGCCGAAGCGCTCCAGGCCCTCGCGAACGATCCGTTCCGCAGTCTCCGGCTTGCCGATGTCGCCCGCCACGGCCAGTACGTCCGGATCGGCACTGGGCTTGATTGACCGGGATGTGGCGATGACGCGGAAATTCCGGTCACGATAAGCCTGGACCAGGGCGGCACCGATTCCCTGTGACGCGCCGGTGACGATAGCGACTTTCTGTTCATTGCTCATGATGAGATCCTCTTTCGGTTGCAGCCCCGTTTTTCGGCGACCGCCCCGAGGCCCTCGGCTTCGGTGCAACTGATTTAGATCTGTTCGATCATCGGGAGAATGGATGCGATTTGGCGAACAGTCCACCGGATATCGGCATAATCAGAAGAGGATGCCGGCCTCTGCCGCCAGACGCGAGAACTCCTTGCGCAGGCGCGGTGCCGCGAAATCGACAAAGGCGCGGACCTTGGGCACCGACATGCGGCCGTGCGGAGCGAGCAGATGTACAGGCAAAGGCGGATGTTCGGCATTCGCCAGCACGATCTTGAGCCGCCCGTCGCGCACATATTCCGCGACATGATACGAGTAGAGCCGGGTCAGCCCGATGCCCGCGGCGGCCGAAGCAGCAGCCGCTCGGACATTGTTCACGATGAACCGTGGCGTGAAATGAACGGTTCGCGGGATCGAAGAGCCCGGCCCCGGCGCGAAGCCCCAGGAATCGAGACCGAAATTGCTGAAGGCAACGATCTTGTGTTTTGCCAGATCAGCAGGTTCTTCGATATGAGCGTTTTCGGCGAGATAGCGCGGGGAAGCGACGACGACGCGGCGAACGTCACCACCGAGCCGCGTGGAGACATGCGAGGAATCCTGAAGATGACCGATGCGCAGGGCGAGATCGACCCCTTCATCGACCAGATTGACGAAGCGATCCAGCATGAGAAGCCGTGCCGAAACGGCCGGATGGAGATCGAGAAAGGCGTCGAGGATGGGGCGCAAGACCTCCTCGCCGAAGACAGGCGGCGAGGAGATGGTCAGCATGCCGCGTGGTGCTGCGCGTTCGCCGCCGACGAGCATGTCTGCTTCCTCCAGGTCGATGAGGACCCGGCGACATGCTGCGGCATAGCGCTGGCCGGCTTCGCTCAGCTTGAGCGTGCGCGTCGTTCGATGCAGCAGTTCCATGCCGACATGGGCTTCCAGGAAGCTCAGCGCCCGGCTGACCGCCGTTGGCGATCGTTTCAACTGCCGCGCCGCGCCGGCGAGGCTGCCCTCGTCGATCGCGGCTATGAACACCTTCATCGCGTCAATTCTGTCCATGATCCCGTCGCTTTTCGGTATAATGATCTCTTTCTTGGAGATATTGCCCCGAATTGCGAACGAGATAAACAGGCTGACCGGCTGTGTCAGAGGATTGAAGCGCTGGCGACGCGCAGGCGCCTGACAATTGTTCGCGTGTCGCGCTAATGCGCGGTGCCGAGTTTGGCGGCCATGTTCACCAGATCGGGAAGCGAACGGGCCTCCATCTTCCGCATCACCTGGCCGCGATGCGCCTTGACGGTGATCTCGCTGATGCCGAGCTCGTAGGCGACTTGCTTGTTCAGCAACCCGGAGACGACGAGTGCCATGACCTCTCGCTCACGACGGCTGAGCGACGCATGGCGATTTCGGAGCGTCCGGATTTCCGAGACCTGCGTAAACGAAGCTTTGCTGCGCTCCAGCGCGTTGGTGATCGCGCCAAGCAGTTCATCGTCGTTGAAGGGTTTGGTCAGGAACTCCGCCGCTCCAGCCTTCATCGCCCTCACAGTCATCGGCACATCGCCGTAACCGGTGACGAAAATAACCGGCATATCGGAACGCTCCGAGGACACGAGTTCCTGTAGACCAAGTCCATTGAGATCCGGCAGATTGACATCGAGGACCAGGCAGGTCGGGCCCTCCAGCCTGGGATGATCGAGGAATTCCTCGGCGGAGGCGAACAATTGCGGGCGCCAGCCCGCAGTACTGATGAGCAGCTCAAGCGATTCACGAACGGAGATATCGTCATCGACGACAAATACGATAGGGGTACCCTGCGACATGGGATGATAACCTCGTTCGGTCGCCGAATGCAGCCATAAGTCCGCGTATATCGCGTTGTACTCCTCCAATTCGCTGCCCACAAGACGCAAGCACGCGACTGCCCAATACTGGTCAGGCCGCAATGTTGAGCTCTTTTCGCAGCGGATACTGCGAGGTTCCTGGTCTATTGTGCTTCGGTGTCAATGTGCGCGTTGAGGCTCAGTTCGGCGACATTCTTCACTGCGGTATGGAATACGAACGCCAATGATGCCGACGGCGAAGGCCGTCCGCCGATCCGCGTGGTTCACCTGAACCAGATCGGGACTGAAGGCCATAGGATCGAAACCGATACCATCGCACAATAGATTTCCTGGCTGAGCCAGAGCATGCTCGCGCCGGGATATTTATGAGAAGGACGGCAATGGAGACGTATCTTGGCGCCGTCCTGGATGTGCTGCCGGTCATGGTGTGGACTGCGCAACCTGGCGGAAGCGTCGATTTTGTCAATCGATGCTGGTCTGAATATACCGGTCTTCGTCTCGACGAGGCTCGCGATCGGACATGGCAGGCCGCAATCAATCCGGATGATCTGGCACGATTGCTCGAACGTTGGCGCCTAATTCTTGCGTCCGGCGAGGCGGGCGAGATGGAAGCGCGCATAAGACGCTTCGATGGACAGTATCGGTGGTTCGTCTTCCAGTGCAGTCCGATGCGCGACGATCTCCAACGTGTCAGCAAGTGGTTCGTTGTCGGAACGGATGTGGACGATTTTCGTCGCTCCGAGGAAATCCACTGGAAGCGCGCCGAAGAAGCCCTGCAGATCAGCAAGAACAATCTTGGCCTTATCATCAATACGTTTCCTGTCATGGCCTGGTCGGCAGGCCCTGACGGGTCCGCCGAGTATTTTAACCAGCAGTATCTCAACTACGTCGGACTATCCCTTGGTGAGCAGCGGGATTGGGACTGGACGGCGGCGATGTCGGAATACTGGGATCTGACCGTTGCCATCCACCCCGATGACGTGAACATACTTGCTGCGACCTGGCGGGCTATATTGGCTTCTGGTCAGTCTGGAGAGGCGGAAGCACGACTCCGCCGATACGACGGCAAGTATCGGTGGTTTCTGTTTCGCGTAAACCCGCTGCTCGACGCCGCCGGCAGTGTTGTCAAATGGTATGGCACGTGCACCGATTTCGACGATCAGAAGCGCGCCGAGGAGGCACTTCGCGAGAGCGAGCGCAACTTCAAGCTAACCATCGACACCATTCCCGCGCTGGCCTGGACGGCTCGTCCCGACGGCTCGGTTGAATTCATCAACCAGCACTATCTCGACTATCTCGGTCTTTCGGCTGAGAATGCCCAGGGCTGGGGTTGGACCTCTGCCGTTCATCCCGACGATCAGGAGACGTTGAAGGCCACCTGGCAAGCGATCATTGCATCTGGAAAACAAGGAGAGTCCGAAGCGAGGCTGCGCCGTTTCGACGGCGAGTTCAGGTGGTTTCTGTTCCGCGTCAGTCCTTTGCTCGACGCATCCGGGAACATTCTCAGCTGGTATGGGGTGAATGCTGATATTGACGACCGCAAGCGCGCGGAGACCAACCTCGCCAGCGAAAAACATCTATTGGAGATGATTGTTTCCGGAAGTCCGCTTCGCGATGTCCTCGGCGCGCTCTGCCGGATGGTCGAAGAGCTTGCCCCCGATTGCTTTTGCGATGTCCACCCAATGAATTGGAGCGATCAGACCATCGAATATAGCGTGTCCTCCACGCTTCCTAAAACCTACACCGATCTGATCGCGGGACTATCGGTCCGTGGTGATGATTTGCCCTGCGCGGTCGCTGCGCGTCAGAAAGTGCAGGTAGTCACGGAGGACTTCGAAACGGACTCGCGCTGGCAGGTGTCAGATCTTCGAACCCATGCTCTGCAGCACGGTCTCAGGTCGGTCTGGAGCACGCCGATTTGCGCAAAGGACGGGCGCGTCCTCGGCACCTTCTGTGTCTATCAACGCAGCCCGGCGACGCCCTCGGCTCATCACCAAAATCTTATTGCGCACGCGTCCCACATCGCAAGCATCGCCATTGAGCGGTCGCGAACCGAGGCAGCGCTCAAGCGCAGCGAGACGCTTCTCGCGGAAGGTCAGCGGCTCAGTGCGACAGGGACATTTTCATGGCGAGTGGACACGGACGAGATCACGTTTTCAGAAGAGCTCCATAATATTTTCGA
Organism: Rhizobium sp. TH2; assembly: GCF_024707525.1. NCBI lineage: Bacteria > Pseudomonadati > Pseudomonadota > Alphaproteobacteria > Hyphomicrobiales > Rhizobiaceae > Rhizobium > Rhizobium sp. TH2. The sequence continues at coordinate 2,362,121 of NZ_CP062231.1, forward strand.
GTTCGACGCGGGCACCGCGATAACCCTCGAGCTGTTTCGTACGCGCGTGCATCCGGAAGATATGTCTCTTGTGGCAGCGCAATTGGATCGGGTGCGTGCCGGCCACGACTATTCCGGTTATGAAATCCGTCTCATGATGCCGGACAATAGGGTAAAATACCTTCGTACTTTTGGCCAGGTGATTTGCCATCAGGACGGCCGGCTGGAGTGCCTGGCCGCGGTACAGGACGTAACCGCAAGCCGCCTCGCGGATGAGGCACTCGGCAAGGCTCGCTCCGAACTTGTCCACGTGGCGAGGATCACGAGCCTCGGGGCACTGACGGCGTCGATCGCGCATGAAGTCAATCAGCCGCTTTCCGGAATCATAACAAATGCCGGCACCTGCCTTCGCATGCTGGCGGCAGACCCACCAAACATGGACGGCGCGCGCGAGACGGCACGGCGCACCATCCGCGACGGCAATCGTGCCGCCGATGTGATCAAACGCCTGCGCGCACTTTTCAGCAAGAGAACCACGGTCCGACCGGTTGATCTTAACGCAGCGGTTCGAGAGGTCATCGAGCTGTTGTGGAGCGATCTCCAAGCAAACCGCGTGGTTCTCCGCACGGCTTTTGCCGACAACCTTCCGTTCGTCAGCGGCGACCGCGTCCAGCTTCAGCAGGTGATCATGAACTTGCTCCGCAACGCTACGGATGCCATGGGCGATGTCGGCGATCGCCCCAGACGGTTGCTGGTAAGTACCGAACTGGATGAGGACGATCATGTGCGTTTGTCCGTGCAGGACGCCGGCGTCGGGTTCAGAACAGAGGATCTGGGTCGGCTCTTCGACGCGTTTTACACGACTAAGAGCGACGGCATGGGGATCGGCTTGTTCGTCAGTCGATCGATAATCGAGAACCACAGCGGCCGCCTGTGGGCATCATCCAGTGATGGTGCCGGGGCCACGTTCTCGTTCTCTGTCCCCACATATTCAATGGATCAGGCGCCCGCGCAAAATATTGACGCCGCACGGACGTCGTTGTCAGCACTGCCCAATGGGCTAGCGGAGACTTTATGAAAGTAACGCATCCAGCCGTATCAATCGTCGATGACGACGAGTCCGTACGCGAGTCACTACCCGATCTGCTCAACGAGTTCGGCTTCAGCGCGAAGACGTTCGCTTCTGCCGAAGAATTTCTCGCCTCCGATAGTGTCGGCACGACAAGATGCCTGGTCCTGGACGTCGCAATGCCAGGAATGACAGGTCCCGAGCTGCAGCGCGAACTGGCCCGCCGGGGCGAGTCGATCCCGATCGTCTTCATCACGGCGAATGCGGACGACACCATTCGTCCGCGCCTGATGGAGCAGGGTGCTGTCGAGTGCCTGTTCAAGCCATTCAGCGATACGGCACTTCTCGAGGCGCTAAGTTCGGCGCTCAGTGCGCCTTGAACGCCTGAAGCGCTATGACCAAATCAAGCGATGGTCGCTGAGATGAAAGAAATGGAAGGCAATTGAATATTCAAAAAGGCGAATTTTAACGTTGCCCTCTTCGAGTGAACGGCGGCATCGGCACGCTCGGGAGGTGACAGGGCGGCGTTGCCGCCCCATCCGCTTCAGATTGATTGCCGTAGCGGTCGAAACGCAGCCCGGAGCTCGGAGGAAAAGATCTGCGGCTGTTCCCAGGCCGCAAAGTGTCCGCCCTTTTCGAGCCTGTTGTAGTAGATCAGATTGGGATAGGCCCGCTCTGCCCAGCTCCGCGGCACCTGATAGAGCTCGTCGGGAAATGCGCTCACGGCCACAGGGATGGTGACGCCCATCGCGGCAAAGAAGGGAAGCTTGTTCTCCCAGTAGAGACGAGCCCCGGAGAGTGCCGTATTGGTCAGCCAGGTGATCGTGATGTTGTCGAGAACGTCGTCTCGCGTGAGACCCTCGGGCTGCCCGTCGAAGGCGCGCGCAATGAGTTCGTAACTGCGGACGTCGTGATCGAGGAACCAGGCGGCCAGTCCGACCGGCGAATCCGCAATCCCGTATAGCGTCTGCGGCCGGCTACCCATCTGCTGAGCGTAAGCCACGCCATGCGAGAAGAACACGTCGAGCCGTTCGAATGCGTATCGTTCGTCAGCAGAGAGACCTGGCGGCGGCTTGTGACCGGCGAGTGCCTTGAAAATTTCCGCCGGCACGGCAGACGGCATGTTGGTGTGGATCCCAAGCAGCTCCTCCGGCGCCTGTGCGCCCATCTGCTCCGTGATGACCGCCCCCCAATCGCCGCCCTGCGCGACAAATTTTCGGTAGCCGAGGCGCTTCATGAGCACAGTCCACGTCCGTGCGATATGGACAGGATCCCAGCCGGTCGTGGTCGGCCTGCCGGAGAAGCCGTAACCCGGCAGCGACGGGATCACCACGTCGAAAGCATCCGACGCCTTCCCGCCATGCGCGGTTGGGTTGGTGAGCGGATCGATGATCTTCAACTGCTCGACGATGGAGCCGGGCCAGCCATGCGTGACGATAAGCGGCAGCGCATTCTCGTGCTTCGAGCGGACATGAATGAAATGGATGTCGAGCCCGTCGATTTCGGTGATGAACTGAGGCAGAGCATTCAGCTTTGCCTCACATTTGCGCCAGTCATATTCCGTGGCCCAGTAGCGGGCAAGATTCTCGATCACGTCGAGTTGCACGCCTTGCGTTGCGTCCGCGACCGTCTCCCGGTCGGGCCAGCGCGTAGCAGCAATCCGTCGGCGAAGCTCGGTGAGCTCTTCGCCCGGGATGTTGATGATGAAGGGACGAACCGCGTCGCGGTTCGTTGCCCCGAGCAAAGTCTTGGGCAGCAGGCTGGCGGCGCCAACAGTAGCGGTGGCGGCAAGCAGTTGTCGCCGTGTCGGCGATAGTGATGTCGATGACATGTCATCCTCCTCGGTTTCGAATGCAATCACTGAGCGGCGGGAAGAAATCCCGGCCGCCGTCGCATATGCGACGTCAGGATCCGCGCTAAGATTGTGGTCGTTGGCTGCTACCGTGCGTCGTCCTCAACGGCGGAGTTGGACCTCACGTGTCATCGAGGACGCACGTGCCGATTTGCAGCACGGCGTTTCGGTGGCGACGATGGCGTCGCAACCGTTTGTTCAAAGCGGCAGCGGCTTGCCCGACTGCTCAGCCACCATGTAAGCGGCATACCAGTCCGGCCAGTTTTCGTCCCGCTGGCCGCCATTCCGTGCCTCATGCTCGCCGTGAGCGGTGGACGCGCGCCGGAAGGCGCTTGCCAGATCTGATGCCGAGGCGAAGCTTGTGACATTCGAGTCGATCCGCCCCGGGAACCGGTTGGTGACCTCCTGCAATAGCCATTCGTTGCCGTCGGGGTCGCTGAACGTCGCGTAGGTAAAGTAGCTGCGACGCTCGGGATCCGGACCATTGACAGCCGGCTTTCCCGGACCGGGCCGATGGAATATTTCGCCCACCTCGACCCCACGCCTGACGAGTTCGGCGCGGGCTGCGACGATGTCGGATACGACAAGAAACATTCCGCGCGCCGATCCCGGAGCGTCCGATGTCATGCCCTTGCCGACGTGGATCGAGGCCGGCGAGCCGGGAGGCGTGAACTGCATGACGTGAAAATCGTCCCCGACGGCGAAATCTGCGTCGAGCCGCCAGCCCAGGTTGCTGTAGAAGCGCTTGGCGCGGTCGGGGTTCGAAATGGGGACAACAACGACCTCAAGCTTCATGTCGCCCGTTGCTGCGGAGTGTGCGACGTCTCTCTCAATCACGATCTGATTCACGGCTAGTTTCCTTTGCTCTGTTGGTTGTCTGGAATCACACAAGCTTTCGCTCAGTTAGCCGGGGCCGGCTCATTGAGCTTGAGGAGGGGTTTTCCCTTCTCGACGATGTAGGTGGCCAGCTCGGACGCGTTGCCGTCTCCGATATTCCTCGCCGAGTGGATCGTTCCGGCCGGAATGAACAGGGAGTCACCAGCTTTCAGTGTCACGGGTGGCTGACCCTTAAACTGGTATTCGAACTCTCCCTCGATGACGTACGCTATTTCCACGCCGGGATGGCTGTGCGGGGGGAAAGCCACGCCATGGGGGAAATCGACGCGCACCTGAATGACTTCACGGTCCGCCGCGTCTAGGTCCTGCCGCACAAGATCGGTGCGCTTCACTTCCGAGTGTGATTGCGCCGCGTGCAACAGACTGCTGCCGACGAGCAGTGCGGTCGCCGAGATGAGAAGGATGGCTTTCATGTGGATCTTCCTTTCGTTTCACATTGGTCAGAGAGGCATCCGAAGCGGCCGGAAAGCTGCGCGCAATTCGGCGGAGAAGAGTTCCGGCTCTTCCCACGCGGCGAAGTGCCCGCCTTTGTCCACCTCGTTGAAATAACTCAGGTTGCGATAGGCGCGCCGCGCCCACGTCTCGGGCGCTCGATAGACCTCGTCGGGAAATACGGTGATGGCGACCGGCAATGAAATTTCTGCGGTCTTCTGCGCCGTGGAGAGAAGCACGCTCTGCCCCATGGTTTCCCAATAGATCCGGGCCGCGGATGTGGCGGTGTTCGTCAACCAGTAGAGCGTGACATCATCGAGCATCTCGTCCTTTGTCAGGAAGCGCTCGGGTTCAGCATTGTTGTAGTCGTACATCCATGCGGCAAGCCCGACAGGAGAATCCGTCAGGGTGTAGCCGATGGTCTGTGGCCGCGTTCCCATCATTGCCGCATAGGCGCGATACTTCTTGTAGAAAGTGCCAAGCGCATTGAACGCAGTGCGCTCCTTTTCGCTGAGATCAGCCGGCGCCGGGCCTCCGCCGGCGAGCGCTGCCGCGATGTCGGGCGTTATGGTCGCGGGCAGGTTGATGTGAATACCTGCCAGGCCCTTCGCCTCATGCCGCGCCATCGCGCTGGAAACAGGCGAGCCCCAGTCGCCGCCCTGAGCGACATAATGCTCGTAGCCCAGGCGCTGCATGAGTTCTGCCCAAGCGTGGGCGATGCGATCAGGATTCCAGCCCTTGCCCTTTGGCTTTCCAGAGAATCCGAAGCCCGGCATCGAGGGCAGAACCAGGTCGAAAGCATCTTCCGCTCGACCGCCGAACGCCGCCGGGTCAGTGAGGGGACCGACGGTCTTGAGCAATTCGAATACAGAGCCCGGCCAGCCATGCGTCATGATCAGCGGCAGCGCATTGGGATGTCTCGACCGAACATGGATGAAGTGGATGTCGAGCCCGTCGATCTCGCTGATGAACTGCGGGAGAGCATTCAGCGTCGCCTCTGCCCTGCGCCAGTCATATTCGGTCCTCCAGTAATGAAGTATCTCCTGTAGACTGGCGTGTTGAATTCCTTGTGACCGGTCATCGACCGTTTCACGATCGGGCCAACGTGTCGCCGCGATGCGCAGGCGGAGGTCGACGATGTCTTCTTCCGGGATATTGATGGTGAACGGTCGAATTAAAGAACCCTCAGTCGCTGCTTGCGCTGCTTCGGGGAGGAGCTTGATGGCGCCAGTTGCAATCGTCGCGGCCAACAATCCTTGCCGATTGAGAATTGAGAATGCTGCTGACATAACGTCCTCCTCGATTTACTCGACCCCGTTTGGTTGGGGGATAAATCGACCGTCAGCAGCGGAAAATCTATTGCACGATGGTATCGGCGATACCTTGGTATGGTAGGTGTCGCGGCATACCGCTGAGGGACTCAACCAAAGTTTGGAAGAAGTTTAGGGGCTCAAAGGAGAAGAGCGAGGTGCTCGACTATAGGTGCCGCAAAGCGGTCGGTCTGGATTCGGCTCCATATCGGTCCCCGCTCAACGCGCTCCATTTCTATATTTTGGCGCAAAGCGCGGCCATTCAAACATTGCACCCGGGTGCAAAGTTTCGAGGAAAAAATAACCTTAGGTATTCAGGCACTTGTGGGGATCAAGGGAAGGCAACCTAAGTCAAATTATCCAATAAAATCAATAAGAAATTCAACGATGTTGGAACTAGTGTTGGAACCGCTGTTGCCACGTCGTCATTTATTGAACCGAGCGCAAAACCACGGGACTACTATCCGGAGAAACAGGCCCTAGCGGGTATCGGTATCCGGGACCGCGCACACGAGAGGCGTGGGCGGAGGGACTTAGACTGGGAATCTCTTCACTGCGAGTTCGGCGCCCAACGTGCGGGCGACCATGGCTCGGGCGTCGATCGGCGACATCCCTGACGACACAAGTTCGCTAAACCGATCCCGCATCAGGATATGGTCTTCTGGATGTTTCCGAAGTGCAGACGGCAGCTTCGCGCCGCCACGAAAGGGCTCACTAGTCCCGTCAGCCGTGTCCACCCATAGAATATTTGGGTCTGGTATGAAGATGAAGTGTTCGGGGACATCGATTAGCTGCGGCGTTAGGCAACGCCAGAGCCCCTCCCTCTGGACAACTGAGTGGAGAATGATCCAACCCCAAACGTGGCGGGTCAATCCTTGCGGGTCGCCTGCGGCGTATTGCGCACAGTTCACATGGCAGTTGTAAGGAACCATCCCAATTTTCAGCAGATGGTCTCTCGGGGGTCGCGTAACCGCCACCCTTGGGAGCGCAAGGACTTCCGTTAAAGCATCCGCCTCCGCCTGCGTAGCTGGGAACGCCATCTCCTCGACGTTCCGGAGGATAAGCTCGGTCAGGGACTCGCGGTATAGATCCGTAGAAGCTTCTGGATTGTTTCCTAGCGGAGCGTCTTTCAAGTGGATTTCGCCTGTTTGGTTCGAGTGTCCGAAATCGAAAGGCAGCTTGATCACAGAACTTCTTCCGGGGAAAGCCGGCGAACTCGATCCTGACATCCGGTGCGAATTATAGGAGTTTGCGCGCCGTTCTCCACGACCGTGCGAGCCGCTTGAACCTCCTCGATTATGCGTTCGCGTTCCGTCAACTCCAACAATTCCTTGACGGCGCCAGGGCGGGAGCGCCTGAGGGTAAAAGAAATGGGTGGCCGCAGTATGGGCGCATCACTGAGACGACGTCACGGCCGATTGGTGGCGATAACGGTCATCCTGGTAAGCTATCTCGACCGGATGCAAACCGCTCGAAAGGACGTTGAAATGACCCGCGCCTCCAACACCGCAGCCTCAATGAGGCCAGCCGTCGGCTTACCCAGCAACGCCTTGAAATTTGCCTTGAGTGCGGCCGACTTGGAATAGTTCGATTTGGATGTCCTTTCAGCGCGCGCGATGTGTCCCGTGCCAGTCCCTTCTTGCGCCGATTTGACTGGGACAACCCTTCAGGCTGCTTTCTATTAAAGGATTGTCTGTATCATCACGAACGGCGACTTCGATGCCTCGCCACGCCTCATCTGCGAGAGATACATATCGAAGTTGTGAAGGACGCAAACCCTGAACTTTCTTTTTGCAAACCCCTTCAGCGCTTTACTTGAGGTTGCGGTTAGATAACCAAGCGTGATCAGAGAAGGTGGGAAGTGGTCGTCGGCAGGTAGCCCTGCTTTAAGCTTTTTTAGCCTGGATGGCGCAATTTCGTGCACAATTCCGATGAACTGAGCGAGCAGCATCGGGTAGACTACCAGCTTTTTCACTTCAGCGAACGTCGCCAGCGCGTTATTGTCCAGCGCCACCCATTTTTGCTTTGCTTTCGCCTTTGGCACCTTGTCGTCGCCTACAACGACGGCCACGTCCACAACATAGACTGCCTCATCCTTGTGGCCCCCCATCACCGCGAGGTTGGAATGTATCTCGTAAAGCTCATCAGCTTTGACACACTTGAACCATGAGAAATTATAAGGGTAACCACGAGACGACAGCTTGGCCACAAAGAGGCCATTAATCGCGTTCTCCACCGTTACCGTGAACCCTGCCAGCCGGTAGTGTTCGGTCGCCATGGTGAGGGCGCCCAACTCTAGAAGTGCGGTCTCTCTAACCGCTAGGTGCTCGAATTGAACGGAGTGCTTACTGATGAAGGCTTTAAGCTCCTTCTCGATATCGGCGACGTTCAACGTTCTCTCGCAAACATCATCGCGGCCACATCACTGAGACTACCGCTTTCCACAACTAGGTCCTCGATGTCGAGCTTATCTATCAACATGTAGAGTTCCTGACGAAGGTTTCTACCCTCAGTGACTGCCGAGGAATTTTGGCTGATTTCGTCTCGCCCGATGCGGAAGCCGCGTGTTTGAGGCGGACCTTCCGATCCTGGAGCTGTTCGCGTTGCAATGCTGATGCAGTCGTTCATTATCCAGAACTGGCTGTTTACAGCGGACCAGATCCGACGGATGGCGACAATAAGCAGGAACTGGTCCAGTCTGTCACCGTTGATCTCGACGCGGGCGTCCCTCGCGATATCAGGAACTACTGCGGCAACGGCGTCAACGTAGCCGTTCACACCTTCTCTCAAAGAATAGGGCAGTCGCTCCGTAATGCTCTGGACTTGTCGGCTTGGCATCGGTCACTCTGCTGTAAAACTGGTTGCAATAACTTACAGGTGTCTTCCATCGCTGCGTCAAGCTCGATCCTCGCGCTCGGTCTCCATCGCCCCTATTTAGTGCCGAGTTGGTGCGGATGACGGGAGGAGAACCCAGTCGAATTTGTCTAATAATATCAACATATAATAAGGCGATGTTGAAAGCAATGTTGAAACCGGCGCCCAAGAGCAGACTGAATAGCCCCGAGTTTCGTAGACACCCTCGGGTTAGATTTTCTGCTGCTTTTCGAACTCGACGGGCGACAGCATCCCGTTCCTGACGTGTTTGCGTTTCGCGTTATAGAACATCTCGATGTAGTCGAACACGTCCTGTCGAGCTTCATCTCGTGAACGGTAGACCCTGCGGCGTATTCTCTCTCGCTTCAGAAGATTGAAGAAGCTCTCGGCCACCGCATTATCATGGCAGTTGCCGCGTCGGCTCATCGAGTGAACCAGATTGTGGTGCTTGAGGAACGCGGCCCAGTCCATGCTCGTGAATTGCGAGCCTTGGTCCGAATGGATCAGCACCTGGTTCCTTGGCTTACGTCGCCACACCGCCATGAGCAGAGCCTGCAGCACGACGTCCGTGGTCTGGCGGCTCTGCATCGCCCAACCGATGACCCGGCGCGAATAGAGATCGATGACGACGGCGAGATAGGCAAAACCCTCGCAGGTCCGGATGTAAGTGATGTCCGTGACCCAGGCCTTGTCCGGAGCCGCTACGCCAAATTGCCGGTCGAGTGTGTTGTCGATAGCGACGGCAGGCCTGCCGCCATAGATGCCGGGACGGCGTTTGTAGCCGATCTGCGCCTTGATCCCGGCGAGACGCGTCAGACGCGCGACCCGGTTCGGGCAGCACATCTCTCCCTGATCGAGAAGGTCGTCGTGCAGCTTGCGATAACCGTAGACTTTGCCGCTCTCTTCCCATGCCTTCAGGAGCAACTCGGTCTGTCGCTTGTCCTCGTTGGCTCGCCTGCTCAGCGGGGTCTTCAGCCAGGTGTAAAATCCACTCGGGTGAACCCGCAGAAGGCGGCACATCGTCCGCACCGAAAACTGCAAGCGATGCAAAGCAATGAACGCGTACTTCACTTTGCATCCCTGGCGAAATACGCGGCTGCTTTTTTTAGGATGTCTCGCTCCTCGGTGACGCGAGCCAGTTCCTTCTTCAGCCGCCTGATCTCCTCGGCCTCGTCGTTGCCCTTGGCGTTAGACGCCGCGAACTTCTTCTTCCATTCATACAGGGAATGCTGGCTCACGCCGAGGCGCTGAGAAACCTCCGCAACCGGATAGCCTCGCTCCGTGATCTGACGCACGGCGTCGCGCTTAAAATCTTCGCTGAAATTCGATTTGTTCATGGTGCTCTTCTTGCCTCAAAATTAGGAAAGAAGGCGTCTACAAATCTAGGGGCTATTCAGACCTATTGCTTGTTAGTGCGGGTGTTCGCTGTGCTACATATTACCCGCTAACTGGAGGTCGCGATGTACGATGCTGCTTTTTGGTTGCGAATACAACGGTCGGTCCTAGTCGGACAAAAGAGTATGCGGGAGGTGGCTCGGGAGGAAGGTATTTCCCGGAACACAGTCAGAAAAATTCTAAGGACCGGAAAGCCTCGGCCATATAAGAGGTGTTCCGTCGCGCATACGGTGATGGGTGACCACAATGAATATCTTATGAAGCTGCTCAGCCTACGTCGTGACGGTGAGCGTCAAAACGTGACTGCCATTTACCATCAGCTGAAAACCCTACGCGGATACGAAGGAAGCTACAGCTCCGTGAGGCGAGCTGTCCGTTCCATATGTTTGGACGAGACGATCTGGGGTGTTGCCCTTGACCATATCTTAGGCTTGAGGCGAGCGGACGCGATTGCCTTCTTGCGAGAGACAACTAACATCCAAAGGCTCCGGGGCAGCGAGGCCTTTCCATCAGACGGGTTCAGGCGGCGTGCTGAGACGCCATTGATCCGGCTTCAGTACGGAAATGACGCGGGTCGGCGGGCAATTGGATGGTTGCTTGAGGTTCTGAGTTCTCGGAGCGGCGACGAGGAACCTAATGAGCAAATGCGTCAGTTGACCGACCTTGCTCAGATCACACAACGAATGCGCACCGGCGACCTCCGCGACCGCAAGAAGGCGCTAGCCGTATTGGCAAAAGTGCAAGGTATACCTGGAGCCGTGACATGCAAATTCCTTGGCCTGAATAGGCATACTTATCTCGTGTACAACCGCGCCTATGGAGAGGGAGGTGCGGACAATCTGTTCACCAGACAGCGCCGACGCAGTCGAAAAAGTGAGGATCGAACACTTTGTGAAAATGTCTTTAGCGTGCTCCATGAGCCGCCATCTGCGTACGGGCTTAATAGAACGTCGTGGCGGATGGAGGACTTAGCGGAGGTCTTGTCAGTGAAAGGTACGCCCGCGTGTTTAGCCGTAATTAGAGAAATCACTAAAAAGGCCGGCTACAAATGGCGAAAGGCAAGAATTGTACTAACTTCGAGTGATCCAGAATACGCGGTCAAGCTAGCAAAACTTCAGCACATTTTACGCAATCTGAGGCCAGACGAGGCATTTTTTTCGGTTGACGAGTTTGGGCCATTCGCAGTGAAAACGAAGCCTGGCCGCGTTTTGGCGCCGCCGGGTAAGGCGCCATCCGTGGATCAATGGCAAAAGTCTCGGGGATGCCTGATTTTGACGGCGGCCCTTGAGTTATCGGAAAATCAGGTCGCACATTTCTACAGCTTGAAAAAGGACACCGACGAGATGATCAAGATGTTGCGCCTTCTCGCCGACCAGTATCAGGGGTATTCTCGCATTTTTCTGTCTTGGGATGCTGCATCATGGCACATGTCGAAGAAGCTTTTGGGTACAGTTGAGGCGCATAACCGCGATGCCAAATCAGGCCGATGTCCCATGGTCGAGCTAGTTCCACTTCCGGCGGGCGCGCAGTTCTTGAACGTGATAGAGTCGGTCTTCAGCGGAATGGCAAGGGCCATTATTCATAACAGCAGCTATGAGACCGCTGACGCCGCCGTGCGCGCGATTGACAGGTACTTTGCGGAAAGAAATGCGCATTTTCGCGCCAACCCCAAACGAGCTGGCAACAAGATTTGGGGCTTAGAACGCGAGCCTCCCGTATTCTCTCCCTCGCACAATTGCAAAGACCCGGCGTACCGTTGAAGGGGCATCTTGTCGATTTTGCACCCGGGTTCACAAAAGCACAGCCGCGAGCGTCGCAGTCGCCACGTAAGTGGGCCCGGAGGGAGGGCAACCAACACGTTTTTATCTAATAAAATCAACGTTATTTTTCGCAATGTTGGAACCAATGTTGGAACCAAACGCAGGTCACAGCGCGCCTTTTGAACCCGGTTGCAAATCGGACCCCAGTCCGGGTGGATGATCGCATCAGCCTTCCTCATGCGCATGTGGGAGAGGCTCCCATTATTGATCAGCGCTACGAGCAACAATAAGCAGAGAAAAGGCCTACAAAACCCCTTACGGCTCTCTCTGTCTTCTGTTGGCGTGTCCTTGCGGTTGAAATCAAAGCCGCGCATACTTCGGGCTTTCGGGGTGTCATTAGCTATCGGATGGGACCGGCCCCTGATCAGGTGCAACTGAGCGCTGATCGTGGATTGGGCTGGTTTAAGCCGAAATGCAAGCAGCTTGGGGGAAGGCTACATGGCATTTGAACTTCGCAAAAATGAGGGAACTACTCCTCTCCGAATTCGCGCAATGTGGGGAACAGTTGAAGACCTTGAGAGCGCCGTTCGCCGCTACGAGAACGAGTTGGGCTTTGCCTCGCACGTCGGTGTCCTTCGCGATATTATCCACAATCGGACCCACGGCGTGGCGATCAAACTCCAATTGGAAACCCGCATCATTGCGTATGCCGCATTGGCGCTGGCGGCAATCCAGACCTACTTCACCATCTGGCCCAGAATTTAGGAGCGACCGTAATGAAGACGAACGCTACTTTCTGGACGAGGTCGCGGATTGTCGCTGCCGTCGTTGTTTCCGTTATTGGCATTATGATTTGGCGGCAGAGTGAAGTCAGTAAGCAACGAGCACAAGAGCAGACCCGACAGGATCAAATCGCGCTCGATCGTTTTGACCAGATTACGACCGCGAGTGAAGCTTCGGTCCGAGAATTCGAGACAATCACCAATTACTACAACAGCTCGTCCTTTTCTCGGATTTACAATGATCGAAAGATGGAGCCGATAATCATCAGGCTAGACCGCTATCTCAAAGGCCCGTTTCAGATTTCGAAGCCCATACCGGGCGGTATCCTTGAAAAGGTTCTGGATAACGATTGTCGGAGTTATTCTTCTGCGTACGAGACTTTGAAGGGTGCGGACCGCGAAGAGAAGCTCGGCAGATATCGCGATCAATACGGCTACCTATATCGCGCATTCGGAAAGCACATGGGCTCCGTTGCCGCCCATGAGGAACGGTGCACCGGATATGTCAAGGCTGCGGAGAACCGATATGCCGAGAGCCAGAAATCGACCGGCGAAAAACTGGGTGAGCTTTACGGAAAGGTGAGCAACGAAGCGTCGAGCGCCTTAGATGACGCCACCAAGCCGCTTTCAGATTTCTATGCCGATTTCCAGATAGGCATGGATAGCGCCGAACCCTAGAGCAACGCTAAGGTGCTGTTCGTAGGTAAGTGCGCCGTCAGGACAAACGATGAAGCAAGGTAGGGTTAAGGGCGCATGAGTGGAGAGAGAAAGCAGCCTTCAACTGAAGTTAGACAGGCGATCTGGGAAGCTTGGGATAAGAAGTCGGCCTATACGGGCGAGCCGGTGGCGTGGCCAAATTTGCATGTCGACCACGTCATTCCTGTCAAGAAGCCAAAACTGCTGGCGGACCTTCAAAGCAAGAGGCTAGCCCCAGCTGACTTCGATATTAATGGCTTCGAAAACCTGCTTCCCTCCGCCAATTTCCAAAACCAAGGAAAATCCGCTAAGCAGATGGAGGAGAATGCCTTGGTCTATTATCTTGAGCTGGCCCGGCAGAAAAAGCCAGAAATCCAGAGGCGTCTTGCAGCGCGATACAGGTCGAACGCTGAGCTTAAAGCCTACCTCGATCTGAAGGCCGCATCCGAGAAGAATGACGTTTCGCTTGAGGAAATGCTTACCGTTTTCGCTCATCGAGCCGAGGGCGCCGTCACCCTTCGTATCACTCCAGCAATCGAAGGGGCAAATCTCGCTACCGCCAATTCATCTGTGGCCGCCACACTGATGGACAGGCCCTTTGCCTTGGGTGGAGGAACGGTGACCGAGGTCATCGTGCATTCATCGAACGGCCATTCGCTAACTTGCACTACGAGCAACGAATTCATTCGGGCTCAACAACTCGGCTACTTCGCCTTAACCCAGACGGATATCAAGATTGCCAGCATGGCCAGTGAGACAACTGAGGCGTTGCGGGCCATCCGAGACTCCACGTTCGCTGATGAGTCCGAGTTGCGTGAGCCGATCGTGAAGCTAAGACATTTGGACCGTTGGGCGGCAGAATGGGTGGCCGGCGGCCTCGTTGATCATGATGACTTGGAAAAAATCGCTGGACTTAAGACTATCTCGGATGTGGTCGACGCAGGCCTCTGTAAGGTCGAAAGTCTCGAAGATCACGAGGTCAGTTTCATTGTTCACCACGGTCTCGATGTGACGCTTCGGGAGTTGATGAGAGCCGATCTCGACGGAGACCGGTGGGAAGAAATATTGATATTCAATTATATGTCGGCCGCTCGAAACGGAGGGACCCTCGGCGGAGGACAGGCGTTTATGGCAAAGATTGCAGAGGACGGGCTGCTGCATATGCAAGCTTATCCGCCAGAAAAGACGGAGTGACCAGTGTTGGTGGAAATAATTTGCTGGTCGGTCGGCGCGAACAGCCTGGGCGATCAGGGACCAAACCATCCGATGACAGTAGATTTTCCCATGTCATAGATCGCGTTCAACACAACAGTCGAAAGCACCAAGCCGGCAACGGTACGATGTAAGTACGCACGCCAGCGGCTCGTCTTGTAGAATTCCATCGGTGGGAATAGCCAGCGCACGTACTGGAACACGAAACGTATGAACAGTAACGATAAAAGTAGCGCGTATATTCCTATGATGACGTTAATGAAAGTTGTCTGCGTACGAAGCCAGTCACCGAAAAATCCCGAATTCTGGTGGTAGAGCCAGATCAATGTCGGTAGAAAGACCAAGTAAACGAGATAGTCGTAGGTGCCAGAGCCGTGTATTGCTGGTCTGTACGACTTCTTCCTTCTAAGAAAGTCTTGGATACGAGCTTCCGTCGAGATGACCCAATCTTCATCGCGCCCATAGATATTTATCACGCTACGGTTCGCGGTGGCGTTTGACGGCACGGTCTGCCAATCGATCTTCAATGATGGCTTCTCAAAGCTTAAAAATGCGTCCACAACATTTAAGGGGCGCGTGTTTATCGCGCGCTGTGCGTACGTGGCGTTCGAAACAAAGAACCCCTTCAGATCGTCGGGAAACTCCAGGTCTCTTGTATTAGGCATGCCTCGCCCCTGCGTGATATCGTCTGACGCCGCAGTGTACTCGTATTCGATTGCGACGAATTCTTCCACCCGCGCTCTTGCCAATTCTGGAGTATCAAAAGAGGCAATGTCGAGGGCGTTGTACTCGATGACTCGGGCCCTATCATTGGCTTTCGACAGAATTTGAGTGAACTCATAGAGGTCGTCGGCGGATAAAACCACATTGTGAGGAAAGATGTTGCGGCGATACTGTGCGACACGCTGGGGAGGGGTTAGCGCCTCTTGAACTGGCGGATCAATTGCTGCAAGCGTAGGAACAAGTTCTTTCGATTTCGCCACGTTAAATCTCCGCCACAAATGCTGTGAGAGTAGTCAGATTGGGCGCACCTAGCTAGGGCAGTTGAGCTGAGCAGCGGAAAAATCGAGTCAGGGGCAAATTAGCGGCATGAGCCCGTCGCTTTTTTTGAAACCGGGTGCAAAATTTCGTATCTCTTTGTCGCTACAATCCCGCTCCGTGTACTTGCGCCATCCCCTCGTTCCCCGTTTCAAGCAAAGTCCTTAGTGAACGGCCTTGCACTTGCGGTTCAGTCATCGGAAGTTCCATTGCAGGGCTTAGCATTGATCCATAGCCAAAGCGCTCGGCTTGACGGAGTAGAGTGGCCACTGAAGCTATAACACCGATCCGGCGCAGCGTAACGATAGTGCTTTTCCGTCAGGTGCGCTTGAATGGAAAATTGGTAGCGCGCTGCCCGCAAAGATTGCGCCATTGATTTACGGATTTTCAACCTCGGGCCTTCAAAACTCTCAAGACATTGAGGGCAAGAGTATGAATTTAAGAGACGTTCTTCACGCGATCAGTACCACATACCACTCCATCGCCATCAGAGATATAGCAGCCACTAAATCTCGACCGAAGGAGCCGGGAAACTACGTTGGGCATCAACTGGCATCGCTCATCCGCAACGAAGCAGCAGAAGTACTCTATGACTGTGTCGCCTTAGGCCAGTCGAATTTCACGACAACAAAGGGCAGTCCTGGCCAAGATGATTGGGCATATGTTCCGTGGCTTGCGGTCTATGATCCCTTAGCATCCGCCGGTGCAATGCACGGATATTACGTCGTGTATCTGTTCGATGCACCGCGCAAAGCGGTGCACCTGAGCCTCAATCAAGGCACGTATTCGGTGCAACAAGAATTCAAGTTCAGGGCGACCGAAGTGCTCTTGGATCGAGCGGCACTAATGCGACGCAAGATTTCCGATGTTTCTACCGGGTTTGATACGACTCGAATAACCTTCGGGCACAACAGCTCTCTCGCAACAAACTACGCGGCCGGGCATATTGTGGGACGAACCTATGAAGGGGAAAACCTTCCCGGCCTCGGTGAAATCGAGGCGGATCTTCAGCATTTGATGAAGGTGTATCGAACTCTTATTTTTCGAGGGGGGCTCGACTTCGAAGACCAAAAACCGGACCCGGCGGGTTCAAAAAAAACCCTTACCGAGGTTCGTGCCTATCGCCTACATAAGCGAATTGAACGAAATCCAAAAGCATCAAAGGAGGCGAAGAAAGTACACGGCTACGTTTGCAAATGTTGCGAATTCGATTTTGCTGAAGAATATGGCGATCGGGGCAAACACTATATCGAAGCTCACCATATCAAACCACTTTCTTCTCTGATTGAAGGGGCTCCCGTTGAATATGACATCAAGAACGACTTCACCGTTCTATGTTCAAATTGTCATAGAATGGTTCATCGTCATAACGACTTGATTGATGTGGTCACCTTGAAGAAGAAGATGAAACGACGGGTGTGAACGTCCCTCGACGCAAGAGCGGGCTCATCGCCAGATCGGAGCGCCGCTCGGCAGAGCGGAAGCGATGTATCCGAGGAGCATTTGGCGCCGAGCGAGCGTTCACGCCGCAATGATTTCCGGAGACGCTTGCCCACCCGCCTCTTTTTGAAACCGGGTGCAAAAATTTCAGACCTGCCGTCGATGTGCGTATGACGGCTACTCGCAGCCCACACCATCGCTATCAGCGTCTAAGCGATAGCCCGCTACGTGTAATCATCGCCTCACAGCCCCAAATCCCGGTTCAAACAATGCCCGCTTTTGACCCGATCCGATGTAGCTGACCCCGTTGCTGATATCGAGCTAATCGATCGAAATGCGGCGCACTCAGCTTCCTCCGATCAATCTCAAACTGGGTTGCCGACATCCTGCACCCCGCAGGCATCGAACGTCGAGCATACGGATGAAGTTAGCCTAGCTAGGCACAAACCGTGGCCCGCGCTTGCAGAGGCAATATCGGCAATGTATGGTTGCCGATCGGGTCTCTCAACCAAATAGGATCTAGACAACGCGATGATTGCACTGCCTGACGGCAATTCTGCTGAGAAAGTTTTGGCAGAACTCAGGGGTACCTGCCTAGAAATTCGGAGGCTGGTCCGAACTCAGTCGCCAAAAGCCCTCATAGGTTATCTTTGGGCGCAAGTGCTGATGTCGCTTCTTGGCAAATCGTCATCAAGTCCGAAGAAGGCGCAATTGCCAAATGTGTCCACCGATGAGAACACGATAATGTTCGCCATGGAATACATCCATGCGACCGTTGTGGTAGACGGCCTCGCCGAAACTGAAAATAAGGTCGACGAGGCAATCGCCAAGCAGATCGTTGACCTATCTGAAAAAGCAAAGGGCCTGTGCTTTCAATATGCGATGGTCGACACGGCGTTAGACGCTTCTGCTTTACCTACGGTCGATAAAAAGTTGGCCTTTCAGATACTTACTAACTGGATACTAATAAGGGGTCGTAGGTTTCAGGTTTTGGAACAGGAGTTTTTTTCCTATGTGTTAGCTCCGCATAACGATCAAATCCAGTCTACTTACGGCATTTCGTCGTTTGAGCTCGCAAATGAAATTCAAAAGGTAGCGGATGCCATTCGTGCCGGTTTCGATAAGGCCCAGACTAGAATGATGCAAATATTTCTTGAGATAAGGTCGGGGATCGGTAAAAACGGCATCGACATGCAGGCGGCGATCGAAAGTGCGAACAAGAAAAAACCCGAATTAGCCGGGGAGTTAAAAGCAATATTCGACGACCTATTTCTGGGTGGTTTGTTCAATGTAACCAAACATAGCTCAATTCCGCAAAAACTGCTTGAGGATCTCTCGTTTCAACCGGGCGAGAATAGCGATTTTGACAAAGGGTCCAAAATTGGCGGGACGCCATTCATGACCCTGCCCGCTCGGGTAAAGCCATTCATTAAGCTTGGGGCAGATTACTATTGCACAGATCCCAACTTTGTTCGTGACGCCTCCTACCGCGCCATCCAGCGAGCGCTGGTTACTCGGAAGCCCACATATCGCGAAGAATGGAACAAGCGGCAGAAACGAATGTCCGAGGACGCATTTGCCGACATTATGGCAGCGCACCTTAAGGGTGCCCGTGTGTTCAAGGATGTTTATTATCCCATTGGAAAGAACCAATGGGCCGAGACTGACTGCGTGATACTTATAAACGATGTATTGATTAATGTGGAAGCCAAGGCGGGTGCGGAAGCCTTAAGTGCGCCTGCCGAAAACCTAGCACGCCACGTTAAACAGATCGAAGAACTCATTGAGAGCGCTTATCGGCAGACAAAAAGATTTCTCGATTATGTCCATCAGAAGCCTGAGGCGCCGATTTATCGACGGCTGCCTGACGGAAAACATGAAGAAATTGCTCGAATAAGACACTCGGAACTTCGACACGTATTTCCTATTGGGCTTACTGTTGAAGCGTTCACTCCATTTTCTTCCTCTATTAAGGAGAATGCATCAGTAGTCGCGATTGCAGATCGTTACGACTTCATTTCAATTTCAATGGATGATCTCTTGGTTGTGCGGCGGATATTGAGCGGTACGGGAGAGTTCTTGCACTACCTCGCTGTCCGACAGGGGCTCGCAGGTATCAAAAACGCGATGCTTTTCGATGAAATGGATCATTTAGGAGCATACATCTCACAGAACCGCGCCGATCTCCGCATCAAGGAAATGCTCAGTGAACATGAAGCGGACTACCTTTGGCTTGACGGAATGGATCAAGACATCATCGGTCCTTACTTTTCGGATGCCGATTGGCCTAACGCCAAAAAGCCAAAGCAAGATTATCCGCCGATTGTCCTTGAGCTTCTAGAGGCTCTTGAACTGGCGGCTGCACCGCTTTGGCTGGCGGCGGACGAATTCATCAGGGATTTGGATGACGTTGGCAGACGCCAAATACAAGATAGTTTCGAGCGTGCTTTGCCTAACCTGAGAGCGAAGCCTTTTACGTATTTCGCAACATCCGGTGACGCGGGTGCGGTTTTCGGCGTGATAAGGGAAGACGCCCGCAACGCCCGTCGGGACTTGATATTTGAAACCGAGGCTCTCGCAATGGCACTCAGGGAAGATCGTGTCCGTCTGATCGAGATTGGAGTCAACTCTAGGGGAAAGATTACTAGCGCGCACATGTCGTTCGTAAAGCGGCCTTCGATGCTTCGATCCGACTTTGCGTCGCTGTCGGCTGAGGCGGTACGTCTCGAAGGGAAATTTATACGAGCCGAAACGCGCAAGTAGCTGAACCTATATTGAGACTCAAACACTAGTTCGCTACGTCATCACATATGACCTTAATTCAAGAACTCATCACCATTCGGAAGTCAGACACCAAACGCTTCGATACAGAGGTGTGGGATTTTATGGATTTGGTTGACTCCCAGCAACACGGTGGTAGTCGATTGCATCAGATGACCCCAAATGATCTCGTAAAGAGGCTGGCACAGATCGAGCTTAATATCCAATACTTGGATGACGGCGTAAGTGACTATCAAGATCGTGATCACAACGGAGGGTGGGGCTCTCCCTGGTGGTGGTACCGTGCACGACATTGGACGCTATTAGAGTTCCAACGCCGCCATATGGTTCCTGAACAGAGTCGTGAACTCGCGCCAGCACCAACGCTTCTTCCGCTATTTCGAGGCGCCTACGCAGGCGGAACCGAGTTGCTCGTTAGGGTCAGCCGCAGACAGTGGCTGCTAGATGCGCTGACGCTGGGTAAATTGCGATTTTCTCCCGCTGCTGCATATCAAAACAGTGCCCTAAATGAAGCGAGAGCCGATGACGAGATGAGTAAGGGCTACATCCGACCCGGCAACGCGCTTCGGATCACCACGACGGATGGCAACTCGATAAATCCGATTGGGGACGTGAGGTTTGCAACAGAAAGGCGCGTTGAATTTTCAGGTTCTCTTGTCGACCGGCCTTACTGGATGATGTCCTTCAGCAGCGATCTGGACCCCCGAATTTTTGACGATCTTCCAAGCAATGACCCTATCGAAGACGCCGCCCTGGTCATCTTTGACGTTGCAGCTTTTGTCCATAGAGCGGTACCACTGCTTTTCCGAGCAGCACCAGGAACTACGTTCGAAACGGTTCGAAATATTTATTTCGATCCGTACAACCCACCCGCAGAAAGGATGTCCGCAGTCCGTCATAAATTAATGCGATATGCCTATCAGCGAGAGGTTCGCTTGGTGCTGGACCCTGGTAGCGGTCCTCCTATCGCCGCCGGTGGTGTGCTGGAAGTGGAGATTGGTACACTTGAAGATGTCGCTGGTGTCTACGATCGGCTCGGCAATAAGATCGCGGGCTCGGGACCTCCAAGTTTCTTAGCGAACGTTTAGTCGTAACGATGCAGTGGCATTTTAGCAGATCGCGAGCGCAAGCGGTGCGGCCAATATAAGAGCCGCCAGTTCGCTATGCTTTCAGACACACAAGATTAGCGTGGAGGCTAAATGGGGGATCGAATTTACCAATCGCGGCCACTCTCGGTCTCCTGCAATTTCTTTCAAAAATGAAACCGGGTTCAAATTTTCCTTTTCGCGATTTTTGCAACAGTTGCACGAGATGCGCCAGTTGCATTTTGTATTTGCGTCCATGATATCCCTGCTTTCAGCATGGAAGCGATACCTTCGTTCCGCTTTACGTCTTCGATCCGGCCTCGATACCGTCCCTCCTCCTTGGCCTTGGCTTGACCCTGAGCCTGTCGGCGTCGGCGGTCCTCATAATCCTTCCGCGCGACAGCAGCGAGGACGTCCAGCATCATACCATTTATCGCCGAGAACATGCGCCCGGTGAAATCATCTGTGGAGACGGCGGTGAGCATCCAAGAGGTCGGAAGGTCCATCGCGACGACGCGGACCTGTCGGGCGTCCAATTGGACGCGGAGCTTCTGCCAGTCGGCGGCGGTAAGGCGTGACAGGCGGTCCACTTGCTCGATCAATAGCACGTCGCCGGGGCGCGCGTCGGAAAGCAGTCGGAAGAGTTCGGGACGGGAGAGTGTCGATCCGCTTTCATTCTCAGCATAGGCTGCGGCGATGGTTAGCCCACGTTCTGTGGCGAATGCCTCAAGCTCGGCACGGGCTCGGCTTGCATCCTGTTCATTCGTAGAAGCCCGAAGGTAGAGTCTTGCAAGCATTCGAAAATTCCCCGAAAGTTTAATTAGGATGGTCTACATATAAGTGGTTTACTTTGAATGGTCAAACACCATTTATTGAACCAGCGCAGGTCTGGTTCATTGGAAGCATACTCATAATGAACCAGCCCATGCAGTGTGATTTCATGATGTCAGGCTATTCACCCTTTCTAATTATCATTAATACCCAGTCACCGACGAACCGGCATTTGGTGCCGACATGGGCGAGCAGTGATATCGCCGAATTTCTCCCGCTGTGACGCGTGAAATCGAAAACAGTGGCAACCGCTAACCCCTTGCCAAACCTAGCGGAATGATCCCTAGCGGCGGTCGAGCAAGAGCTTTTAAACGTTAGGGGAAATGCGGGAATAATCGGGGCATTTCTCTGGCGTATAACGGGAAAATTCTCTCATGGCGTAACGGGAAGAACGCAATGCTATTGGGAAGCTCTCGTTGTCCGGTGATAATAGGACCGCAAAGCCGCCAAGCGCTCACCACGGGTCAACTCGGGACGCTTCAATCGATAGCAAACGCGGACTGCTCCTCCGCATCAACATCCGAAATTTTTGCACCCGGTTTCACTATTTCTGTACAGGGCTCAAATCATCGGGAAAACGCCCTTCCCGATACAATCTGCCAAATTTAAGCTCTCGCCCCGTCTGAGAGAAATCCCCATGACTAAACGCAATCTGCCAGCGGCTCTTCTCAGCAACGCCTGGCACGAACATTTTGATACTACGGCAGCGTTTCTGATGAAATTTTTGGAAACCAGTTTCGCGCATCATAGTGTAAATCGATAACATGTATTCAGCACACCAGGCCTATTAAAATCCATGATCGAACGCTCTCACGTTATCCTACAACAAGTTTCAAAATATACTTTTATGTTGCTTTCTGTTCACGCGAAATAGTTATCGACACTCTTTTCTCCAACACCGTTATGCTGCTCATAGTATTGCTCGGAGCGCATTTTTTTGTTAGTGTGTACTATCGCGTTTTCAAGACGTGATCACGACGACGGTTGTGTTGCAGAGTGACGCCGATGCCCGACTTTTGCCCTTTGAACGGGCATCGGCGCATCGGGTATAAAAGGGTTTCAAATGGAAAACGTACTACGGCCCAATTTCGGCCGACTGACTTCGCACGCCCTTATTCATGAGATGAGCGAGCAAGACCCGCTGGGCGGGCTCGCCCGCGCTTGGTATGCCGACAAGGGAAATCCCAAGTGTCAGATGGATTTATCGCGCTTTTTTGATCGCCAACTTCGAGATTACTTCGATCTCAACGTTTACTCTATGCTTCGCCACCTCTTCGACCAGACAATTCAAATGGGCCGAGACAGTTGGGGGTTTACCTACATGAGGATAGCCAAAGGCGACACCATGACTAACGGCGTCGGCTGCGACGAACGAACAGCTAAACGCCTCGTGGCGCAACTGGCAGAGATCGGAGTTATCATCAAGGAACCCAATCCCAAGGGTGTTCAGATAACATTCAATCTGAACTGGAGACCCCAACCCGGTCAGCGGCGTGCGTATGAGGACCGAAAAAAGGCACCGACAAGGAAAATGGGTGACACGCGTGTCACCCGTCCAGTGACAGGGATGTCACCCCCGGCAGTGACAGGGATGTCACCCATAAGAGAAGAAGATGTACGAGAAGAAGAAATAAGAGGAGAAGCATTTTACTCGGCTCCCGCTTCGCAGAACCGAGTGATCGGTTCTTCCGATTTTAATTTTATTGAGGAAGTGGAGCCTGCCTCACCCTCGGCGCAAGAACCTCCAGCTCCGCAGAGTTCCTCGTCGCCCCAAGTGCCAACCGGCACCCCCACTAAGGAACTGCGCAAGACCCATGATCGGCCCACCCAGGCACAGCAAAAAGTGAAACCGGGTGCAATTGAGGAAACGTTCCGCGCTGCATTCGATGATGCCTTCCGGGACTATCCCGGCGCAATCTGGGTAGGCTGGACCGGGAAAGAACGTGCCATAGTCAACAACGCCCTGATCAAAAAATGGGAGAGAAAACCCGAAGATTTGCACGAGTTCTTGCGCTGGGCGGTCACCAACTGGACACAGATCATGTCCTATCGCTTCTCCTGGGTAAAGCATGACCGCCCGGAAATCCCGACGCTTTCGTTCCTGATTTCAATGCTGGCGCACTTCCGCAAAGCTTATGCTTCCGACATGACGGAAGGGTGGTTACGCTCGATCAAGGATCACGAAAAGGCTGAGTTTGCCCGTCTAACCCTCAAGGGTGGCTTGACCCAGGAAGAGGCCCGCATGAAGATCGCCGAAAAACGCGCCGTGAGCCGGATGTGGGAGAAGAACAATGCGGTCGAATTGGCAGCATCCCAAAAATATCACTCAGCACTGCGTATGCAGGAGGACGCGAAACGATACGGAGCCTTGCCGATACATCCCAAGTCGCAGCGCGCGATGGAAATACGGCGCGAGGCAAGTCAGAGGCGCGAGCAGGAATATCGAGAGGAGGTCGAGGCAGAACTTAGGGAGAAGGACGCCTTGCGCGCCAAGTATGATCTTCAAGAAAGAAACATAGCTGAGCCATCTTCCTCTTCTTTGATTGAAGGCGTTTACGATTTTGGGAAGGTCCCGAGGTGGGAGGATATCCATGGGTAAAATAAAATTTTCAGGAGACAAATTTACGGCACAAGAGGCGACACTTATTGCGCGCTCCAGTCTTTTCATGTTACTGTTTATACAATTGATCTAGCAATATACGAAGTTTTCGTCAACATCTACTTTGCACATTGGCGACAATATTAAAGAGCAGCGGGCGACGTGCATAGAATGTTTCATTCTCGTCACAAACACAGCGAGCGTGACTTCACGTTGGAACGGCTTAAAGCCGCCCGCGTGACGGTCGCGCAACTGCTGGAGGAAGACCCGATCTATGCGCCGATATTTATTCGGCTCGAGAATGAGATAGCGGCAGAAGAGGCGAAGGGTGACCCCCTCGCCCGCGCTCGGGCAATTGTTGCTACTCAGAGCGCGATGGCTTGAAGCACGTCGCGCTTATGCGCCAGTGTAGCACCTTCGCCGTATCGCTCACGGCCAAGCGAATGGCCGAAGAGGTCACGCCGGATACGTTCATCTATTCCCGCCGCCAGCATGCGATCCTCGAATGTGTGTCGCAAGCTGTACAGAACGTGGTCCTCCGTTTCGAGTAGCCCGTGTTGGCGCAGAAACTTGTTAACAGTGGCACTAAGGCTGGCGCTAGAGGTCTGATAGCGGGGGAACCCATTAGGGCATTCCTTGAACGCCTCTAGGCTTACGCCGACCAAAGGAATGACCCGCTCCGAAACCTTGTTCTTAAGTTGTCGGCCTTCCGGCTCAATCGAGATATGAGGCAAGTCCACGTCGAGCCGGATATGATGCGGCAGGAGGCCCGCGGCCTCGCCGGGGCGATATCCCGTGTTGATCATGCCCAGAACGATGCAACGCGCTTCCTTGTTCAATTCGGCGAGCGCCCCCGATGCCAGAAGCTTGGTCTTGATCCACTCAACCGAAAACGTCGGGCGGGTGCGATTTTTGTCTGCCTTAAAGGTCAGGCCATCCAGCGGCAGAACAAGGCCGAGCCTCTTCATCTTCACAACGGTTTTCAGGATGTTGCCAATGTGCTGCAAATCCTTATTGGCGGTATCGGGCTGAGCTTCCCCTGCAACAATACGGTCCATCCACGACTGACGAAAATCCAGCATGTCGTCCGGGCTGATATCGGAGATATCTTTGTCGCCCAGCAGCTCGATCAAATTGGTGATGGCTCGCCGACGCGGATGTTCCCAGCGGCGGACCTGATCCTCGCTCTTGCCGAGGGTATCTTGTTTCGCCAGCGTCCAATAGGTTTCCAGCGCCTTGCTGATGGTCATGTCTGGCTGACGTGCACCGCCGAGGACGGCACGGGCCTCGATAGTGGCAGCCTCCCCGGAAAGCTTCGTGACCGACTCGATGCGTGCCAACAGCTCCTCTTTCGGCAGCCGCGCCACGCGATCAGCTGGCAGGTAGCTATAGCCGCGTACTGCGGCCAATTCCTTTGCCGCCCCAAACCGGCGCTCCGCATCGTCGGTCGCGCCCGCAAGCGCCGCTTCCCATCCTTCGATCATCTGCGCCCATGCAATCGGCGCTTTCTGCTGTGCGATGGTCTGCGAGTCGGTGTGGAGGCTAATCCATACCTGGGTGCGCGGCTCGACCGACGCATAGCGCTTCGGAACTCGGCGGATTATCTGCCATGTCTTGTTTCGGAGAACGAGTTTCATGAGGCCCATATGTCCAAGGAAGCGTCACTTTCTTGGTCAGCATACCTTGGATAGGCAGAATGTACAGCAAAATGTATAGCATAAATCCGCAGCCAGATTGATGCGCTTAGAAGGAGGAAGCGTAACGTATTGATTTACATAGAAAAAGGCCTCTGCATTTCTGCAAAGGCCTTTAGAATTTGGCTCCCCGGGCCGGATTCGAACCGGCGACCTGTCGATTAACAGTCGAATGCTCTACCGCTGAGCTACCAGGGAATGTCTGCGTTGCCGCAGCGTTGGGTGGCCTAATACAAATGCTTTCCCGATTTGCCAAGCGATTTTTTGAAGATTCTGCGGAAAAGCGGGGATAGCAGGCATTTCACGTGGTTGGACTATACCCTTCATCCATTATCCACGCCACCAAAATGAACTTTTGCTTCGCCAAGCCGTATCAAACTGCGACCGCAATGGAATCGCAGCATGCCGCATGAAGCCCACCCGCACTCGCCCGCCATCCTCTGGTTCCGCCGGGACCTCCGGTTGGCCGACAATCCCGCACTCGAGAAGGCTTTATCGACCGGAGCCCCGGTCATCTGCCTCTATATCCGCGAGCCGAACGATCCCCATGCCGGCGCCAGTGGTGCGGCGCAGGCGTGGTGGCTGCACCATTCCCTAGTGGCGCTGGATGCGGAACTCCGGGCGCGGGGCAATCGCCTGCTGCTGCTCACCGGCGACCCCCGTCATCTCATCGAATGGCTGACCGCGAAGACTGGTGCGCAAGCTGTCTTCTGGAATCGCCGCTATGATGGCCAAGGCCGCCAAACCCATACCGAGATCAAGGCCGAACTCCGCAAGGCGGGCATCCGCGCCGAAAGCTGCTCGGGCTTTCTCATGCACGATCCTGCCGTGCTCCAGACTAAGCAGGGTAAGCGCTACGCCGTCTACACGCCCTTCTGGAAAGCATTCTCCGCGTCTTACGAACCGCCCTCGCCCATAGCGGCTCCGAAGTCCATTCCGGCTGCTGGGCAAGAAATCGAAAGCGAGTCGCTGAAGGATTGGCACCTGTTGCCGACAAAGCCCGACTGGGCAAAGGGATTCGCCGATCTCTGGCAACCCGGCCAAGCTGGCGCACATAAGTGCCTGGCAGAGTTCATTGCCAATCAACTTCAGGACTATGGCGACCAGCGCGATTTTCCGGCGACGCCAGCCACCTCGCGCCTGTCGCCCCATCTCGCCTTCGGTGAAATCTCGCCACATGCCCTGTGGCGCGCAACGATCGGCTCCAAGTCGCCTGCCGGCGATATCGAGCGCTTCCGCAAGGAAATCGTCTGGCGCGAATTCGCCTGGCACGTCTATTTTCACAATCCAGACATGGCTGACACCAATCTCGACCGCCGCTTCGACCGTTTCGGCTGGAAACATGCCCCGAAGAAACTTGAAGCCTGGCAACGCGGCATGACCGGCTACCCCATTGTCGATGCCGGCATGCGCGAACTCTGGCATTCCGGCACTATGCACAATCGCGTCCGGATGATCGTCGCCTCGTTCCTGATCAAGGACCTGCTGATCGACTGGCGTGAGGGCGAACGCTGGTTCCGCGACACGCTGCTCGATGCCGACCGCGCCAGCAATGCCTTCAACTGGCAATGGGTCGCCGGCTGCGGCGCGGATGCCTCGCCCTTCTTCCGCATCTTCAATCCCATTCGACAGGGCGAGACATTCGATTCCAAGGGAGCCTACGTCAGGCGCTTCTGCCCGGAACTCACAGACCTGCCGGACCACTATATCCACAAGCCTTTCGAAGCACCGAGGGAAGTCTTGGAAGAAGCAGGAGTGACGCTGGGCAAAACCTACCCCCATACCATCGTAGATCACGCTGAGGCCCGCGACGCAGCACTTGCTGCGTTCCGCGCCACGCGTCAGGACCGCGAAGACGACTGAAAGCCTTCCAATCAGTCGTTTTGAAACGCTCTGGGAAATGTTTTCTCCACCCTCAACTTCGGGCAGCAACATATTTCTTGCGCTCGAACCCTTGCCGATGAAATAGACGCGGCATAGTTTCACGCCACGAAAACGGAATGATCCGATGCCCACGCATGACAATGTCCTCGAAGCCATCGGCAACACGCCGCTCATCAAGCTCAACCGCGCCTCGGAGCTGACCGGCTGCGCCATTTATGGCAAGGCCGAGTTCATGAACCCGGGCCAGTCGGTCAAAGATCGCGCGGCGCTCTACATCATCAGGGATGCCGAGAAGCGGGGCCTGCTCAAGCCCGGTGGCGTCATTGTCGAAGGCACGGCCGGCAATACCGGCATCGGGCTCGCCATGGTCGCCCAGGCGCTCGGCTACCGCACCGTCATCGTCATCCCCGAGACACAGAGCCAGGAAAAGAAGGACGCCCTGAAGCTGCTCGGCGCCGAACTGGTGGAAGTCCCGGCCGTTCCCTACAAGAACCCCAACAATTACGTGAAGCTCTCCGGCCGCCTTGCCGATGAACTGGCCAAGACCGAGCCCAACGGCGCGATCTGGGCCAACCAGTTCGACAACACGATCAACCGCCAGGCCCATATCGAAACCACCGCGCCCGAGATATGGTCGGATACGTCAGGCCAGGTTGATGGCTTCGTCTGCGCCGTCGGTTCCGGCGGCACGCTGGCGGGTGTCGCGGCCGGTCTCAAGGGTTTCAACCCGGATATCAAGATCGGCCTCGCCGATCCGGAAGGCGCCGCGCTCTACGAATATTACACATCGGGCGAGTTCAAATCGCCCGGTTCCTCGATCACTGAGGGAATCGGCCAGGGCCGCATCACCGCCAATCTCGAAGGCTTCGTGCCTGATTTTTCCTATAGAATCCCGGATTCGGAGGCGATACCGCTGGTCTTCGACCTCATCCAGCATGAGGGCCTCTGCCTCGGCGGCTCCTCCGGCATCAATATTGCCGGCGCGATCCGCCTTGCCAGGGACCTCGGCCCGGGCCATACCATCGTCACCGTGCTTTGCGACTACGGCAACCGCTATCAGTCCAAGCTGTTCAACCCGGAATTCCTTAGCTCCAAGGGCCTGCCGGTCCCCGAATGGATCGCGCGCAAGTCCACTATCAAGCCGCCTTACGAAACAGCCGAGTAATTCATGCCCACGCTTCCGCTTTTCCGTGACGATTTCTATCTCTCGACAGCGGAGGCGACCGTCACGGCGGTACGGGAAACCGGAGCGATCGAACTCGACCAGTCCTGTTTCTACGCCACGTCGGGCGGCCAGCCCGGCGACACAGGCTTTCTGGAGCGCGCCGACGGTTCCAGGATCGAACTCGGCGTCACCGTCAACGGCGAGGACAAGAGCGTCATCCTGCATGTCCCGCTCGAGGGCCAACCCACACCCGAGATCGGTGAGAAGCTGACGATCCACGTCGACTGGCCGCGCCGCTACAAGCTCATGCGCATGCACACCGCCTGCCACATCCTCTCAGTCGTCTGCCAGTATCCGATCACCGGCGCCGCAGTCGGCGAGGATGAGAGCCGCGTCGATTTCGACATGGCCGAAACCATCGACAAGGACGCGGTGACGGCTGATATGATGGAGATCGTCCGCGCCAACCATCCCGTCTATCTGCAATGGATCACCGACGCCGAACTCGCCGCCAATCCAGGCATCGTCAAATCCAAGAATGTTCGGCCACCCATGGGCCTCGGCCGGGTTAGCCTCGTCTGCATTGGTGAAAACGCCGCCATCGACAGCCAGCCCTGCGGCGGCACGCATGTCTCCGAGACCCAGGAGGTCGGCGATATCCACATCGCCAGGATCGAGAAGAAGGGCAAGGAAAACAGGCGCTTCCGGATAAGGTTTGGCACGCCCGAGGCCTGATCTTACCTAACGTCAAGTCACCGGGAGGAGACTATTATGTCCGAAGAGAGAAGCCGCTTCATCGTCTCCGCCGATTGGGTCGAGAAAAACCTCGGCGCGCCCGAATTCAGAATCGTCGATTGCTCCTTCTACCTGCCGGCGCAGAAGCGCAACGCGGCGGAGGAATATGCCGAGGCGCACATTCCAGGCGCCGTGCTGTTCGACCAGGACAAGATCGCCGATCAATCGTCCAGCCTCGCCCATACCATCCCCTCGCCCGAATATTTCGCTGAAGAGGTCGGCCGGATCGGCATCTCGGAGACGGACACGATCGTCGTCTATGACGGCATCGGCATGTTCGCCTCGCCCCGCGTCTGGTGGCTGTTCCGGGTCATGGGCGCCAGGAATGTCTATGTGCTCGACGGCGGCATGGATGGCTGGAAGCGCGATGGCCGCCCGGTGACATCCGAATTGCCCGAACCTGCACCCGCAACCTTCAAGCCGAACTACGACGCCTCGAAGGTCACCACGCTCGACGCCATGCGCAGGATCGTCGACGCCGGCAAGATCCAGATCGCCGATGCCCGCAGCGCCGGCCGCTTCACTGGGGTCGATCCCGAGCCCCGCGCCGGGCTGCGCTCCGGCCATATGCCCGGCGCGAAAAGCCTGCCATCGGGCATCTTCGCCGAAAACGGCAAGTTCAAGTCGCTGCCGGAACTCAGGAAGACCATCGAGGCATCCGGCATCGATCTCTCGAAGCCCATCGTCACGTCGTGCGGCTCGGGGATAACAGCGGCGATCATCACGCTGGCGCTGACATCGCTTGGCCATGCCGACAACACGCTCTATGATGGTTCCTGGACCGAATGGGGCGGCCTTGACGATACGCCCGTCGTCACCGGCAAGGATTGAGATTTGAAAATTACATCACGGAAGACGCCGCGGGCACTCAAGGCGCATATCACACGGCTGGAAATGACCGCGCCACCGCGCCAGAGTATCGCGCTCCCGGTTAATCTGCATACGGCCGTGATGCGCGTTCCTGACATTCCGCTCGCCTATTATCGTTACCTCTACGATCAGGTCGGCCGCCGCTGGCACTGGGTCGACCGGCTCAGGATGAGCGACGAAGCCTTGACGGCACTCCTGCGCGACAAGCGCACCGAAGTCACGGTGCTCTACGTCAACGGCGCGCCGGCGGGCTTCTATGAATTCTTCTGCGAGGACGGGGACACCGTCGAACTCCGCCATTTCGGTCTGA
Organism: Rhizobium sp. TH2; assembly: GCF_024707525.1. Taxonomy (NCBI): domain Bacteria; kingdom Pseudomonadati; phylum Pseudomonadota; class Alphaproteobacteria; order Hyphomicrobiales; family Rhizobiaceae; genus Rhizobium; species Rhizobium sp. TH2. The sequence continues at coordinate 2,392,871 of NZ_CP062231.1, forward strand.
TGGAGCATGCGCGCGGCCTCGGCGTCGGCAAGTGGTTCCTGCTGCAGACCCTTTATGCGGCCTGGGCGCATGAGCCGAAGAAGGTCGTGGTCACCACCAACAATCTCGACCATCCCCGCGCGCTGCAGCTATACCAGATGTTCGGCTTCTCGCCCGTTTCCACGTCAGACGCACTGGTGCGCCCGCTCAGCGACGACGAGATCCTGAGAATGCATAAGGGTGGCTGACGAATGAATACCGAGGGCCAACCGGTTGTCGTCAGGCGGAGGTTCCGCTGGCAGTACGCCCTCATCATCATCGCGGCTGCCATTCTGTTCTTCTGGGAGCCGATCGACGACTGGTTGAATTTCGAGACCCAGACCGTCGAGGTCAAATCGGTCCAAACGCTCTGCACTGCGTTCGATGAAGACAGCCCCGTGCCGCGCGAAGTCGGCCCATGCGATGAAATCCGGACCGAGTATGGAAGCAACGCAACGGCAGAAATCCGCGAGCAGACCTTCGTCTCCTTCGACTACACCTCGCCCGCCGATGGCAACGTCCACGGCACCAAGATCGTCCGTGAAAAGGACGATGCCGGCCAGCCGATCCAGGTCGGCAGCCGCATCACGGTCCGCCTATCCAGCAAGCAGGCTGACTTCGTGAAGCCGGATCAATGACGATTAGGATTCTATCTCATCGTTTAATCATATCTGAATTGCTTTGGCCGATTGTGAATGAAATCTCACGTTGTGCTCGGCATGGTCAAACGACTCGTTATCTCTTTTTGCTTGGTTCTCCTTTTAGGCTGCGCCGCCATCCCCGCATTCCTGATATGGGATCGCAAGCATAACTACGTTTCCATGGCGGTTGCTGTCGAGCACGTCGAAGTCATGTGCAGCACTGAGAGAAATCGGTATCGACTAAGCCTCAGACGGCCGAAGCATCGGACCATCAAATCGAAAGTCGCATCTTGTGCGGAAGTGCTGCAACGGCTCAGAGAAACCAGTGATGATAGAGCCGATATCATAACCTGGGCTCGTATTGACTTTCACTATCGATCGCCCGCCGATCATCAGGTTCATCTCGGAAGACGTTGGCTCCGGCTCCGTCCTGACTATCCGGCCCACAGGATTCCCGATCAAATTACCATCCTCGCTTCGCTCCATGATCCGCTGAGAGTGAGATAGGATGATGGACAGCCGATCGCATTCAGGGTGATTGGTGGGGGCAAGAAATGAGACCGGCCAGCCAGTAGCCAAGCGCGATGTCATTGCCATCAGGGTTTCCCGGCTAAATCCCGCGCGTTACATCGACTGATGCTGGGACGGACTGCTGCATTTCAAAGCTCCCACCGGACTCAGCGCCCTGTGCCGGCAGGTTCGCTTTTACAAGTTCCGGGTGGAAGCTAAGGCGCGGGTGGATCATGAAGATACATCACCAACCGAGGAGCCTGTCATGTCCATACATTTCACCGCCATGCCGACCAAAGACGCCGAAGCCTTCTGGAACGGCGGCACCGATGCCTACGGCCTCACGCCCGACACCATGGTGTCCGACGGCCCCGGCCATCCCTGCCGTCATTGCCTCGCCAATATCGACGAGGGTGAGAAACTGTTGGTCTTCGCTTACCGGCCCTTCCCTGAAGTCCAGGCATTTGCCGAGACCGGCCCGATCTTCCTGCACGCCAAACCCTGTAAGCGCTATGCCGCCGAGGAGGTCAGCCCCGCCATCCTCGCCACCAGCCCGGATTTCATCCTGCGCGGTTATAACGAAGAGAACAGAATCGTCTACGGCACCGGCAAGGTCACGCCGATTGCAGATATTCCAAGCTATTCCGAGGCGCTTTTCGTCCGTGACGATATCGCCTATGTCCACGTCCGCTCCGCCCGCAACAGCTGCTACCAGTGCCGCATCGACCGGGCGTGAACGCGCCTTGAAAAGCCGTATCACCGAGGCTTTTGGTCAACCCGCTGACTCCCAGTTGGCGGGTCGTATATCCCCGGCATTTACTGTAACGTACTTGCGGGACACCATTCTTTTCGACAGGCTACCTCGCTATGGGCGGCAGACATACCCGCCCGAGAAACCGAGGGGGGACAAGCATGTTTCAACAAGCATTCCGAGCGCTGCGGATAGTGGCTTGACCGGCCGCCTTCCCTGATACCGATCCGGGCGGCACCCGGTGTGAGTTACCTACGGAGATGCCAACATGCGAAAGCCATTTCTCATCCTCATCGCAGCCGCGGTGGCCCTGTCGATGGGGACCGCCATAGCCGGTCCGCTGCAGGCGCCGTCGCACCCGACGGTGTCGAGCGACAACGGACTGTTCGTCACTGTCGCCAAGAAGAAGAAGACCGTCAAGAAGAAGAAGACGGTCAAGAAGACAAATAAGAACGGCAAGACGACGAAGAAAACCACGAAGACGAAAAAGACAACCAAAAAGAACTACAACAACAACAACAGATATCATAACAACCGCTACAACCACGGCTACAGGGCCTGGAACCGGCGGCCGTACTACGGCAGCGTCGTCGCCGGCGTGGCGCTCGGCACGGTCATCGTCGTGGGCGCATCGCGCGTGCCGGTGCAGCCTGATCCGGATCTGTGCTGGTACTGGTCGAACAACGGCCAGACCAGCGGCTATTGGGATTATTGCGTCCCGCGCTAACGCTGGACCCGCATATCCCGAACGAAAAAGGCCGGCGGATCGCTCCGCCGGCCTTTGAATTTTTGAGCGTGCCCAATCAGGCAGCGAGTGCTGCTTCCGCCTCATGCATCTGCAGGCCAAGCGCTTCCGCCACCGGCAGGTTGGTGATCTTGCCCTTGTGGACGTTGAGGCCGTTGCGCAGGTGCTTGTCGGCGAGGATCGCCTTGATGCCCTTGTCGGCAAGCGCCAGGCCGTGGAAGATCGTGGCATTGTTCAGCGCATGCGCCGAGGTCACCGGCACGGCGCCCGGCATGTTGGCGACACAATAGTGGATGATGCCGTCAACCTCGTAGGTCGGGTCCGAATGCGTCGTCGCATGCGAGGTCTCGAAGCAGCCGCCCTGGTCGATCGCAACGTCGACGATCACAGCGCCCTTCTTCATGCCGCCGAGCATCTTGCGCGTCACCAGCTTCGGAGCAGCGGCACCGGGGATCAGCACCGCGCCGATCACGAGATCGGCCGAGAAGACTTCGCTTTCCAGCGCGTCGATCGACGAGAAGCGGGTATGAACCCGGCCGCCGAAGATATCGTCGAGCTGGCGCAGACGCGGCAGCGAACGGTCGAGGATGGTAACGTCGGCACCGAGGCCGACCGCCATGTTGGCCGCATGCAGGCCGACGACGCCGCCGCCGATGACGACGACCTTGCCCGGCAGCACGCCCGGCACGCCGCCGAGCAGCACGCCACGGCCGCCATAGGCCTTCTGGAGTGCCACCGCGCCGGCCTGGATCGACAGGCGTCCGGCCACTTCCGACATCGGTGCGAGCAGCGGCAGGCCGCCACGATCGTCGGTCACGGTCTCATAGGCAACGGCGGTGACGCCCGAAGCGAGCAGGCCCTTGGTCTGTTCCGGATCCGGAGCCAGGTGCAGGTAGGTATAGAGGATCTGGCCTTCGCGCAGCTGCACCCATTCGGACGGCTGCGGCTCCTTGACCTTCACGATCATGTCGGAATTCTGGAAGACTTCAGAGGCGGTTGCGGCGATCTTCGCGCCGGCGGCGATATAATCGGCGTCCGAGGCGCTGATGCCGGCACCGGCATTGGTCTCGATGAGAACGGAATGGCCATGCGCCACATATTCGCGGACGGAGGCAGGCGTCAGGCCGACGCGGTATTCGTGATTCTTGATTTCCTTCGGGCAACCGACGCGCATGGATATTCCCCTGTCTTTGATGTTCTGGGCGGGTTTCGATATGCGCGGGATTAGACTGCAAAGCCCACGAAATGTCCTTGCAAAGTTGCATTGCCGGACAGCCACCATTCGAATATTATTGCAAGTCAAAACGATTAATTCGAAGGACGTGCGAATGGACAAGCTGGATCAAATCGATCTCGCCATCTTGAAGACTCTGCAGCAGGATGGCCGCATCTCCAATGCCGACCTTGCCGGCAAGGTCGGCCTGTCGCCGTCCTCCTGCTCGCGCCGCCTCGACATCCTCGAAAAATCCGGCGTCATATCGGGCTATTATGCCCAGGTGTCGCATAAGGCGCTCGACTACAAGATGATCGCCATCGTCCACATCTCCCTGTCCGGCCAGTTCGCCAAGACGCTCGCCGAATTCGAAGCCGCGGTAAAACGCGTGCCAAATATCCTCGTCTGCTACCTGATGTCGGGCGAATACGACTACATCCTGCGCGTCGCCTGCAAGGATCTCGAGGATTACGAGCGCATCCACCGCGACTGGCTCTCGGCCCTGCCCCATGTGGTGAAGATCAATTCGAGCTTCGCATTGCGTGAGATCATCGATCGGCCGAACGTCGCGGCGTTTGGGTAAAGATCGAGGATTGGTCACTGCTCTTGACAGTCGAGTTCACCCCTCACCAACTTCGGCCAAGCGATCGGCGATCGGCTATCGCCTCTCGCGGCCTGCGTATCCTCTCCCGCAAGGGGAGAGGTAAAGTGCCACGCGCTCGCCCTTCACTTCAGGCGAGGCGGTGCCACGAGTTTTACCTCTCCCCCTGCGGGAGAGGATAGCAAGTCCGCGTGAGCTTCAGCGAACGCATGGACGCGCTTGGTGAGGGGTGCTCTTTGGGCTAACGTCAATTTCTTCGCAGCAAAATCAATTACTTATCAGAAGTGCAGGGAAATAATTCATCGTTTCGCAGAGTTTGATGCATTTCCTCAGATCATTATCGTTCAATATCAATCGCTTGCGTCAAAAAATCCACACGCTCTCCAGCCGCCTTATAATCATCCCCGTTCCGTATCGGCTACACCCTGAGGCGTCAGGGCGAGGCGGGACCGGTGACCTTCATGGAGAAGCGACGTAAGTCTCCATGCGGGGCGTCCGCGAGAAGGGCCAGTCCTCTGGGGACGGCAGCGGAGACGCTGAGTTTCGCCCCGGACGTGCGCTGTAGCGCACACATGATCGTTCCCCAAGGCTCCTCAAAGGCTGCGGGACAACGGGGGCAGTGCTGGCGAGTTCGGGGATGGAGACACCGTTTAACGGGGCACGGCGACGTGTCTTAACGGCCGCGAAAGCGGCCATATAACTTGGCACGGAGACGTGCCCCGGCCGATCCTCGTTGTCCAGACAAAGGGATCGGGAACCAGAATGCCTCACACCACGGACGGAATCCCGCCGCGTGAACGAGAAACTGCGCCTGCAACTTTAGGATTGCCAATTGGCGAACGAAGAGTTTTTATCATCTGGTAAAAAATCTGTCATGAACGCCATGTAGCGGCTGTAGCGTGCGTCAGAAAACGCCCACCCATAAGCGACACCAGAGGAGAACATCATGAGCCAAATTCTGGACATCACATCCACCCGCCGTTCGCTGCTCAAGGGCATGGCGGCAAGCTCGGCGCTTGTCATGCTTCATCCTTTCGCAGCCCACGCCCAAGCCAACCAGGCCCATCTCCGGATCATGGAAACCACCCGTATTCACGTCGCCGTCTACCCCTACGACTATTATGCCGATGCGCCAGACGACAAGCTCGGCCTGTCGCGCACCGCCTCGATCATCGACAAGATCCGCGCCGAGGCCGGCAATTCCATGCTGATCGACAATGGCGATTTCCTGCAGGGCAATCCGCTCGGCGATTTCATCGCCTATGAGCGCGGCATGAACAATGGCGATATCCACCCCGTGATCAAGGCGATGAACACGCTCGGCTACGATTGCGGCACGCTCGGCAATCACGAATTCAACTACGGCCTCGATTATCTGTTCAAGGTCACGAAGGGCGCGAACTTCCCTTACGTCTGCGCCAACCTGACCAAGGGCCAACTCGCCGAGGACGCCCGCAAGGATGAGCTCTTCCTCAAGCCTTACATGATCATCGAGAAGACGGTGAAGGACGGTTCGGGCGCTGAGAGCACGATCAAAGTCGGCTTTATCGGCTTCGTGCCGCCGCAGATCATGGTCTGGGATTCGAAGAATCTCGAGGGCAAGGCCAATACCCGCGATATCGTGCAGGCTGCCAAGGCCTGGGTGCCGCAGATGAAAGAGGACGGTGCGGATATCATCATCGCCCTCTCCCATTCCGGCATCGATGGCGCTGGCGAAAAGGAGCGCATGGAAAATGCCTCGCTCTATCTCGCCGGCGTCGAGGGCATCGACGCGATCTTCACCGGCCACCAGCATCTCGTCTTCCCGGGACCCAAGGGCTGGGATGGCATTGCCGGCGCCGATCCGGTCAAGGGCACGCTACAGGGCAAGCCCGCCGTCATGGGCGGCTTCTGGGGCTCGCATCTCGGCCTGATCGACCTTCTGATCGAGATGGATGGCGGCAAATGGAAGATCGTCGATTTCACCACCGAGGCGCGCGGCATCTATCACCGCGAGGAGAAAAAGGTGATTCCCGACGTCAAGGACAAGGCCGAAGTCCTTGATTCAGTGAAGGAAGAGCATGAAGCGACGCTGGCCTATGTCCGCCGGCCCGTCGGCAAGACCTCGGCACCGCTCTATTCCTATTTCGCGCTGGTCGCCGATGATCCATCAGTCCAGATCGTCAGCCAGGCCCAGCTTTGGTACGTCAAGGACCTGATGGCGAAAACCGAATACAAGGATCTTCCCATCCTCTCGGCCGCCGCACCTTTCAAGGCCGGTGGCCGTGGCGGCGCCGAATATTACACCGATGTGCCTGTGGGCGCCGTGGCGATCAAGAATGTCGCCGACCTCTACCTCTATCCCAACACGCTGCGTGCCGTCGTCATCACGGGCGAGCAGGTCAAGAACTGGCTCGAAATGTCGGCTGGAATCTTCAACCATGTCGAGGCCGGCGCGAAAGACGCCATCCTGATCAACCCCGATTTCCCGTCCTACAATTACGATGTCATCGACGGTGTGACCTACCAGATCGACTTGAGCCAAAAGCCGAAATACGACAAGGACGGCAATGTGATCAGCGCGGAGTCAAGCCGGATTCAGAACTTGAGCTATGACGGAAAACCGATTGATCCCGCTCAAAAATTCGTCGTCGCGACGAACAACTACCGCGCCGGCGGCGGTGGCAATTTCCCCGACATCAAGGACGACAAGGTCGTGCTGGTCGCGCCTGATACCAACCGCGACGTGCTGGTGCGCTACATCATCGACCAGGGCACGATCAATCCGTCCGCCGATGCCAACTGGACGTTCAAGCCGATGGCCGGCACGACCGTGCTCTTCGAAACCGGCCCCAAGGCCCGCTCCTTCATGGCTGACGTCAAGGGCGCGAAAATCGAGGATGCCGGCGAAGGCGCCGATGGCTTCGCGAAATTCCGCATGACCCTCTGACACGGAATAATTTGAGCGTCGGGCGGCAGCCATTGCCGCCCGGCGCATTGACCCGACGACGCAGGCAGCGCATTTTGGCGTCACACGAATTCAGGGAGAACCCGATGTCCGCCAACGTTGCTTCGATGCCGAAACTGACCAACCTGCCCTTCTACGAAGAGCGTGTCGATCTCGCTGCCGCCTTCCGCTGGACGGCACGCCTCAACATGCATGAGGCCGTCGCCAACCACTTCTCGCTCGCCGTCAACGACGAAGGCACCCGCTTCCTGATGAACCCGAATCAGGTCCACTTTTCCCTGATCAAGGCTTCGTCGCTGCTGCTGCTAGATGCCAACGATCCGAAGACCATGGACCAGCCCGATGCGCCCGACCCCACGGCCTGGGGCCTGCACGGCTCGATCCACCGCCATCTGCCGCACGCCCGCTGCGTCATGCATGTCCATTCGATCTATGCGACCGTGCTGGCTTCCCTCGCCGACTCGCGCCTGCTGCCGATCGACCAGAACTGTGCCACCTTCTTCAACCGCTATGCGATCGACGACAGCTATGGCGGTCTCGCCTTCGAGGACGAGGGCGAACGCTGCGCCCGCCTGCTCAAGAATCCCAAGCACAAAGTCCTGATCATGGGCAATCACGGCGTGCTGGTGCTCGGCAAGGACGTCGCCGATGCCTTCAACCGCATGTACTATTTCGAGCGCGCCGCCGAGACCTATATCAAGGCGCTGCAGACGGGCCAGAAGCTCCGCGTCCTATCCGATGACGTCGCCGAAAAGGTCGCCCAGGAGATCGAGGATTATCCCGGCCAGTGCGAACGCCACCTTGCCGACCTGAAAATCCTGCTCGAACAGCAGGAGCCTGATTATCTGAACTGATTCCAGAAACAAAAACGGCCCCGCAAGGGGCCGATTTCATTGAACAAATACGCGACGAGCTCAGACCTGCCGCTCGGCGGCACCATCGCCGAACAATCCCGCACCATGCTGATCAATAATCTGCTTGGCCTTGCGGAACGTGGTCTCCACCGCATCGTCTTCGCTGGAGAAAATGTCGGCGCGGATGAACTTGCGGACCTTGATACCGTCGGGCGTATCGCTCTCGATCCGGCCGGCCAGCCGCCACTGGCCACCCTCCTTCATCGGCGTCGCATAGACGGCATATTCGCCGATCCGCTCCATCCGCTGCTTGCCGCCAGTGGGAGCAGCGGCATCGCCGCCGCCAAATCCAAACAATTTTGAAAGAAATCCTGCCATAAGATTGCTCTAGCATAGCGATTTCGGTCAAGGAAGCCTCATTCGCATGCTAGAATGGCCCCATGCATCGGTACATTCCGCTGTGGGAGGCGGCGGCAGATGAGGGCATCCAAGATCGTATTTCCCATCGCAATCCTCCTGGCCATTGTGATCCTGCTTCTCGGCGCGGCATGGCTGTTCGGCCCGCGAACCCCCGTCGATACGACCATCACTTTCGATCCGGCGACAATCGGCGACGATCTCGACTCCTATCTCGACAAGGCCGAAGCGAAAATCCGCGGCATCCAGCCCAACCAGCACAAGGACATCGTCTGGGCCGATGCGGAGACCAAGACCAGGACCCCGATCTCGATCATCTACATCCACGGCTTCTCGGCCTCTCCAGGAGAGATGCGGCCACTGCCCGACATCGTCGCCGGAAACCTCAGGGCCAATCTCTATTTCGCCCGCCTCAAAGGGCATGGCACGACGACCGACGCCATGGCTGACGTCAGCGTCAACGCCTGGATCAACGACTTCGCAGAAGCCGTTGCGATCGGCGAACGGCTCGGCGAACGCGTCGTCGTGATGGGCACGTCCACCGGCGGCGCACTTGCGACCTGGTCCCTGACGCGACCGGAATTCAAGAACCGCATCCATGCAGCAGTCTTCTTCTCGCCGAACTATGGCGTCCAGGCGTTCGGCTCCTCGCTGCTGACCGTGCCTTTCGCCCGCGAACTCTCCCGCCTCGTACTTGGCGAGACCCGTTCCTTCGAGCCCGGCACCGAGCGCCAGCGGGTCTTCTGGACCACGAGCTATCCCGTCGAGGCGCTCCTACCGATGGCGGAAACCGTCAAGATGGCCGTCAACGCACCGGTCGAGACCATCTCAGAGCCGGCTCTGTTCCTGATCTCAGCGGATGACAAGGTCGTCCGACCCGCCATCACCCGCGACATCGAGAAACGCTGGGGCGGCCCGCACAATCTCATCCAGGTCGATGGCGTCGAGGATCCAAACCACCATGTCCTCGCCGGCGATGCAATGTCGCCCGGCACAACGGTTCAACTCGCCGGACTGGTCGCAAGCTGGCTTAGGGAAACGCTCGAACTGCCGCGTTGACGCAATCTTGAGCGGCACCTTCCTTGACCCTGCCATAAGGCCCGTCTCTTATTCTGCCTGACAGCAGATGATTCCCGGCGGAGAAGACGTTGAAGATATCCCAGCTTCTTGCGGCAGCGATGATGATAGCAGCGCCCGGACTGACATTCGCCGGCCAGGTCACCGATCTCGCCACCGAGGCAGAGGAACTGATCGGCAAGGGCGATGGCCCGGCGGCCTATGACAAGATACGCCAATCGCTGGCGGCCGTCTCCGACACCATTCCCTTCGATATCCGCAAGGCATTCTTCGTCAGCGAGAAACCGTTGATCTTCGGCAGCTACAAGCGCGTCGCCAGCAACGAATTCCCCAAGGGCTCGTCGCTGATCACCTATGCCGAGCCGATCGGGCTTGCCTGGGTTGCTGATGGAGACGGCGTCAAGAGCGCCTTCACCGTCGACTTCGAACTGCGCAACCCCGCCGGAGAAATTCTCGCCGAGCAGAAGGCCTTCGGCAATTTCAAGGTCGAGAGCCGCGAACCGCTGTTCGAGATCTACACGCCCTTGACGCTGGATGTATCCGCCGTGCCGGCCGGCGACTATGTGCTGAAATACACGTTCAACGATGTGAACTCGAAAAAGAGTTCGAGCATCGAACAACGATTCAAACTGAAATAATCAAACCTCGACGACCCTGCCCTCTTCGAGCGTCACGCGGCGGTCCATGCGGGCTGCAAGCTCATGATTGTGCGTGGCGATGAGGGCCGCCAGACCGGACTGGCGCACCAGCGCTTCCAACGCATCGAAGACATAATGCGCGGTCACCGGATCGAGATTGCCGGTCGGTTCGTCGGCGAGGAGCACGAGCGGTGCATTTGCCACCGCACGCGCAATCGCCACCCGCTGCTGTTCGCCACCCGAAAGCTCGGCCGGACGGTGATGGCCGCGATGGCCGACGCGGAGATAATCGAGCAGCTGGGCCGCGCGCTGCTCGGCCTCCTTGCGCGGTAGGCCGGCAATCATCTGCGGCATCATCACGTTCTCGGCGGCGGAGAATTCCGGCAGCAGGTGATGATACTGATAGACGAATCCGATCTCCATCCGTCGGATCGCCGTGCGGTCCTTGTCGGACAGCGAGCCGCAATCGACGCCATTGACCAGAACCCGGCCGCTATCCGGCTTTTCCAAGAGGCCCGCGAGATGCAGCAGGGTCGACTTGCCGGTGCCCGAAGGCGCGACAAGACCGACGATTTCACCCTTCCGCATGGTGAAGTTCGCATCCTTGAGAATGTCGAGACGTTGCTCGTTCTCACCGAAATGACGCGACACATTGTGGATCTGAAGGACGTCGGCAGTCAGTTCATTCATATCTGAGAGCCTGCACAGGATCGATGGTGGATGCCCGCCAGGCTGGCAGGATGGTGGCGATAAAAGAAAGCGTCAGCGTCATGACAACGACGGTGACGGTCTCGCTGAGGTTCATTTCCGCCGGCAACTGGCTGAGGAAATAGAGTTCGGGGTTGAAGATCGTCGTACCCGACAGCCACGAGAAGAATTGCCGGATACTCTCGACATTGAGGCAGACGATGACGCCCAGGATGACACCGGCAAACGTCCCAACGATCCCGATTGTCGCCCCCGTCATGAAGAATATCCGCATGATGGCGCCTGATGTCGCGCCCATCGTGCGGAGAATCGCAATATCCGGCCCCTTGGATTTCACCAGCATGATCAGGCCCGAGATGATGTTGAGCGCCGCGACCAGCACGATCAGCGTCAATATCATGAACATCACGTTGCGTTCGACGGAAAGCGCCGAGAAGAAGGTGCGGTTGCGCTGCCGCCAGTCGGTGATGAAGATCTGCCGTTCCGCCGATTGCTCTATCAGCGGCCGCATCTCGTCAATCGCCTCGGGATGATCGAGGAAAAGCTCGATCGACTGCGCGATGCCTTCGGCGTTGAAATAGAGCTGCGCTTCCTCGAACGGCATGAAGATGATCGAGGCGTCGTATTCCGACATGCCGATCTCGAAGATCGCCGAGACCTTGTAGGATTTGACGCGGGGATTGACGCCCAGCGGCGTCACGTCGCCCTCGGGCGAGATCAGCGTGATCGTGTCGCCGGCGGAGAGCCCGAGTTGTTCGGCCATGCGGGTGCCGATTGCCACGCCTTCGCCGGCGGCAAAGGGGATCAGGTCGCCCTGCCTGATATTGTCGGCCACCATCTTGAGTTTGCCGAAATCATCGGCGCGCACGCCGCGCACAAGCGCACCTGTGCCAGCGCCCGCCTTGCCCGATGCAAGCGTCTGGCCCTCGACCAACGGGATCGCTTCCCTGACGCCGGGGATCTTGGAGAACCGGTTGGCGAGGTCGGCGTAATTGTCGAGTACGCCGTCGATCGGCTGCACGATCATATGGCCGTTGATGCCGAGAATGCGGGTGATCAGCTCGGTGCGGAAGCCGTTCATCACGGCCATCACGATAATCAGCGTCGCAACGCCGAGAACGATGCCGATGAACGAGAAGATCGCGATCACCGAAATGAACGCTTCCTTGCGGCGCGGCTGCAGGTATCGCAGTGCGACCATGCGCTCGAAGGTCGAGAACGGACGAGCAGAGGGCCTCGGCGCCTCATCTCGCTCCTCGGCGGCTGTCCCCGCATCGGCCGTTTCGCTCACCATACCCGCTCCGTTCAATCGGCTGCCGTGATCTTGTTGATTGCGGCCTCAATAGACAGCGTCTCGCGTGCGCCAGACTTGCGGTCCTTGAGTTCGACCTCGCCTGATGCCACCGAGCGCGGCCCCACCACAATCTGTGTCGGCACGCCGATGAGATCGGCCGTCGCAAACTTCGCGCCGGCACGGTCGTCGGTGTCATCGTAAAGCACGTCGAGCCCCGCCTTGGAGAGTGACGCGTAGAGCCCCTCGCTCGCCGCATCGCAGGCCTGATCGCCCACCTTCATATTGATGATCGAGACATCGAAGGGCGCCACGGATTTCGGCCAGATGATTCCGTTCTCGTCATGTGAGGCTTCAATGATGGCTGGAACAAGGCGCGTGGGGCCGATGCCGTAGGAGCCCATATGCACCGCATGCTGCTTGCCGTCGGGCCCCTGTACCGTCCCGCCCATGGGGTCGGAATACTTGGTGCCGAAATAGAAGATGTGGCCGACTTCGATGCCGCGCGCCGAAAGCCGGTCGGTCTCGGGAATGGCGTCGAAGACCGCCGCGTCATGCATTTCCGATGTAGCGGCATAGACCGACGTCCATTTGTCGAAGATCGCCTTCAGGCCGGCAACATCATCGAAATCGGTATCGACGCCGGGAATGTCGAAATTCACGAAATCCCGGTGCGAGAAGACTTCCGACTCGCCGGTATCGGCCAGGATGATGAATTCGTGGCTGAGATCGCCGCCGATCGGACCGGTATCGGCCCGCATGGGGATGGCGCGCAGGCCCAGCCGGTCGAAGGTGCGGAGATAGGCCGTGAACATCTTGCGATAGGAATGCTCGGCGCCTTCCTTGGTCAGGTCGAAGGAATAGGCGTCCTTCATCAGGAATTCACGCGAGCGCATCGTGCCGAAGCGCGGACGCATCTCGTCGCGGAACTTGATCTGGATATGATAGAGATTGAGCGGCAAGTCCTTGTAGGACTTGACGTAGGAGCGGAAGATCTCGGTGATCATTTCCTCATTGGTGGGACCATAGAGCATGTCGCGGTCCTGGCGGTCCTTGATGCGCAGCATTTCCTTGCCATAGGCGTCATAACGGCCGCTTTCACGCCAGAGATCGGCCGACTGCAAAGTGGGCATGATGAGCTCGATCGCGCCCGAGCGGTTCTGCTCCTCGCGGATGATCTTGTTGACCTTATCCAGCACGCGCTTGCCCAGCGGCAGCCACGAATAGATGCCCTGGCTCTGCTGGCGGATCATGCCAGCGCGCAACATCAGCCGGTGCGACACGATCTCGGCTTCCTTGGGGTTCTCTTTCAGGATGGGCAGGAAATAACGGGAAAGGCGCATGGAATGTCCAATTCGCTGTAAGGTCTCTGGAATCGCCGCATCGGCACGGAATTATGAGGCGTTCATATCGGCTTATTTCGATGAAGAAAACCCGGCATCGGGCCGATCAGGCAATTGTGGCGGAAGTATGCGCCGGAATGGAAACGTTTCCGGTCGCGAGCGATTGCTTAACTCTAGGAATAGTTGCCCACTCGCAAAACACGCCAAACCGCCGTTTGAAATTTGTCAACAATTTGAGGTACTTTGCCCCAACCAGTGTGGCACATGGAACACATCCGCTACACTTCCCAAAATTCTTTTGTCAACGAAAAAATTTACCGATACTGTCTCATTTTTGCAAAAAAACGGGTGACAGCGCTTATTCTTTAAGCTACGGTCAGGTCATAAAAGAGGCATGGAGGTCAACTCCAAGCCATTCTTCGCGGTCAAGTCTTGGGAGGATGGGATCTTAGGCGCGTTCATTCGCCGCCGCCCTTAATTGGGAATGGATCACGCGAAATTACCTATAAAACAAGGCTTTCAGCCTTGTTTTTTTTTGCCCGGAGTCCGGCTTTATGCGGGCTCTCTCAGCCCTGTCATCTATCGTCTGCTTGTGACAGTTTTGTGAAAATCGGCTATGGCCCGACTCTATTTGAAGTCGGGCACGAAACGCGGCAGCGACATGGCATTGAGGCCATAGACGTTGATCAAGGTGTACCAGCCGGCATAGATGACGGCCGAAATGGCCGTCGTCATGAGGAATATCCGCCAGAACCGGAATCGCGCCGGCGCACTTTTCACCGTGCCGTTGACGACCTCGTTCTCATCCGCCTGCGTGCGCAGGCCGATCGGCAGGACCATGAAGAGCGTGATCCACCAACAGATGAAATACTCGGCGAAGATGGAAATGAAGCTGACCATTGGTTCTTAGACTCGGGTGACGAAAACCGTTACAACCGGCTTCTTACCCCAACTGTGGTTCGCTGCCGCCCGGACCGATCGCCGCACCGCTTCCTTGACCATGTCGAGATCCTTGCGCCGGACGCGCGGAATGCTTTCGACCGCGCCGAGAATGGCGTCATACAGCAGGTCTTCCATGTCCTCGCCTTCCTCGTCGAAGGCCGGCAGGCCGATGGCCGTGACGTCAGGATCGTCGACGAACTCGTAGCGGGTGTCGAGAATGACATTGACCGCGACATGACCGACGAAGGAGAGCTTGCGACGGTCGCCGATGCCCATCTCGTCGAATTCGCCGACCAGCTTGCCATCCTTGAAGATGCGGCCATGCGGCGCTTCATCGACGATCTCGGCGGGGCCGGGAGCCAGCCGCATCATGAAACCGTTGCGGACCTCGGCGACTTGCGGAATACCGACAGAGCGTCCGAGTTCGGCCTGCGCCACGAGATGGGCGGCCTCGCCATGCACCGGCACCAGCACCTGCGGCCGCACCCATTCATACATGCGCTTGAGCTCGTTGCGCCGGGGATGGCCGGAGACATGCACCAGCGCATCGGTATCGGAGATGACGATCATGCCCTGGTCGATCAGCGCGTTCTTGATATCGAGGATTGCCTTCTCGTTGCCCGGGATGGTGCGTGAGGAGAAGACAAAAGTGTCACCCTTGGTGAAGCCGATACCGCGCATCTCGTCGCGGGCAATCTTGGCAAGCGCCGCACGCGCCTCGCCCTGGCTGCCGGTGAGAATCACGACGGATTTTTCGCGCGGCAGGAAGCCGAACTCATCCTCGGCAACGAAAGGCTTGATACCCTCCATCAGGCCGAGATCGCCCGCCACCTGGGTGGTCCGCCGCATCGATGTGCCGAGCAGGAGAACCTCGCGGCCCGCCTTTTCGGCGGCCATGGCGATCGACTTGATGCGGCCGACATTCGACGAGAAGGTGGTGATCGCCACCCTGCCCTCGGCGCGCTCGATAATATCCTGCAGTCCCTTGGAGACCTCGAGTTCGGATGGCGACTCGCCTTCGCGCTGCGCATTGGTGGAATCGCAGACAAGCGCCAGCACGCCCTCGTCGCCGATGGCGCGGAACTTCTTTTCGTCGGTGCCCTTACCCATGGTCGGGCCGGGATCGATCTTCCAGTCGCCGGTATGGACGACGTTGCCGAGCGGCGTGCGGATGATCAGCGCCATCGGTTCGGGAATCGAATGGGCGACCTCGACCGGCTCGATGGTGAACGGCCCGACCGTCACCTTCATGCCGACCTGCAGATTCTTGACCGGGATCGGATCGCCGGAATCGTCGTAGTCGCCCTTGGCTTCGAGCAGCCCGGCGGTGAAGGGCGAGGCATAGAGCGGCACGCGGAGCTTCGGCCACAGGTCCTTGACCGCGCCGTAATGGTCTTCATGCGCATGCGTGATGAACATGCCGAGCAGGTTATGCTTCTCGCCGATGATGAAGCGGATATCAGGCAGCACGAGATCGACGCCGGGCAGATCAGGACCGGGGAAGGACACGCCGCAATCGACCATGATCCACTGGCGCTTCTGCGCTGGGCCGAAACCGTAGAGCGCCAGATTCATGCCGATTTCGCCGACGCCGCCCAATGGCAAGAATACCAGTTCGTCCGTGCCCGCCATCAATGTGATCCATCATTTCGAGAAAAAAAGACATCGCCCGAGGCAATGCGCATTGTGTCGCCGGAATCGAGCCGGAGCGCGAGCAATCCGTCCTTGTCGATGCCGGCAAATATGCCGGAAATCGACCTGTCTGGCAAATTGACCGTGATCGGCTGGCCGATGCCATGGACGAGCGCTTTCCACTGCGAAACGATCTCCGAAACGCCCTCCCCACGATCCCAGACGTCGAGCGCACCAGCGAGTTCTATCATCAGATGGGCGAAAAGCGTGTCTGGAGAGGTCGAGACGCCGGCCTCGGAAAGCGAGATCGCCGGATAGAGCGGATTGTCGGGCTTGTGGGCGATATTAACGCCGCAGCCGATAACCACGGCGCTCCTGCCGTCCGCAAGAGTCTCGGCCTCGATGAGGATGCCGGATACCTTTCGGCGATCGACCAGGATGTCGTTCGGCCATTTGATTGCCACCCGGTCCCCGCCATAAGGCATCTCCGAAACGATCGCGCGATAGAGCGCCAGCGCCACGACGAGCGGCAGCGATGCCAGCTCGGCCTGCGGCGCGGGGTCGATCAGCAGCAGCGAGGCATAAAGATTGCCGGGCTCGGACACCCAGACGCGGCCACGGCGGCCACGACCGCCGAGTTGCCGCCGCCCGGTGATCCAGAGCTTGCCCGGATCCCCGGCGCGGGCATGTTCGAAACACACCGTATTGGTGGATGTGACGTCATCGAGGGCAATGTGCCGGAACGTCTCCGGCGCGTGTGCGCCCGCGGAATTCGCCATCAGAACAGCGATGCCGCCGCCGCCTCGGCCGCGGCACCGATGCGTCCGCCGAACACGACATAACCGACGACGAACAGGCCTGACAGGCCGTAGACCAGCTTGAGCGTACCCGGTGCCCGGCCGACCGTGATCGTCGAAGCGTCGAACCACATCAGCTTGACGATGCGGAGGTAGTAATAAGCGCCGACGACGGAGGCGAGCACGCCGATGACCGAAAGCGCGTAGAGCCCGGCCTTTATGGCGGCGACAAAGACGAAGTACTTGGCGAAGAACCCTGCCAGCGGCGGAATGCCGGCGAGCGAGAACATCAGGATCGTCAATACCGTCGCCATCACGGGATTGGTGGTCGAGAGGCCGGCCAAGTCATCGACCCGTTCCAGCGCTTCGCCCTCGGGCGTGCGCATGGACAGGATGACGGCGAAGGAGCCGAGCGTCATCACCATGTAGATTGCCATGTAGAGCGCGACGCCCGACACGCCTTCCTGATTGCCGGCGGCAAGGCCGACCAGCGCGTAACCGACGTGGCCGATCGAGGAATAAGCCATCAGCCGCTTGATGTTGGTCTGGCCGATGGCGGCGAAAGAGCCGAGCACCATCGAGGCGATCGAAATGAACACCACGATCTGCCGCCAATCGGCGAAGACGGGTTGGAAGGCGTCGATCGAGATGCGAACCGTCATCGCCATGGCGGCGACCTTGGGGGCTGCTGCGAAGAAGGCGGTGACCGGGGTTGGCGCGCCTTCATAGACGTCCGGCGTCCACATGTGGAACGGCACTGCGGAGATCTTGAATGCGAGGCCGGCAAAAACGAAGACCAGGCCGAAGACCAGGCCGAGCGAACGGGTTTCGGCGGCGAGCGCCTGTGCGATCTGTGGGAAAGCAGTATGGCCGGTGAAGCCATAGACCAGCGACATGCCGTAGAGCATCATGCCCGAGGACAATGCACCGAGGACGAAGTATTTCAGGCCCGCTTCCGTCGACTTGGCGGACTCCCGGTTCATCGCGGCGACGACATAGAGCGAGAGCGATTGCAGCTCGAGCGACATGTAGAGCGAGATCAGGTCGTTGGCCGAGATCATCAGCAGCATGCCGAGCGTGGCAAGCACGATCAGCACCGGATATTCGAACTTGTCGATCTTCTCGGCCCGGGCCATGGCGATCGACATGATCAGCGCACCCGCCGAGCCGACCAGCACCAGAATCTTCATGAAGCGGCCGAAGCCATCGGAGATGAAGGCATTGCCATAGGCGCCGCCATCGGCCGGATTGAACAGGATCCAGCCGCCCGCCATGATGATGACCAGCACTGCGAGCCAGGACACGGGTTCCGAGGATTTCTCGCCTGCAAACACGCCGACCATGAGCAGCAAGAGCGCACCGACAGCGAGGATCAACTCCGGCGCCGAGAGTGTGAAGCTTGCAAGGATTGTGCTTTCAACGGTCATTTTGCAGTATCCTAGTGCGCCGTGGACGCGACATCATGGGCTGCCTGGATGGCCGCCGTGTAATTGTTGACGAGAAGATCGACGGACGCCGCGGTCGCATCGAAGACCGGCGCGGGATAGACGCCGAAGAAGATGGTCAGCACAACAAGCGGATAGAGGATCAACTGCTCGCGCGGGCTGAGGTCCAGCATCGCCTTCAGCTTTTCCTTCTCCAGCGCCCCGAAGATCACCCGTCGGTAGAGCCAGAGCGCATAGGCCGCCGAAAGGATCACGCCGGATGTCGCGAAGATTGCCACCCAGGTGTTGGCGCGGAAGGCGCCGAGCAGGGTCAGAAACTCGCCGACGAAACCGGACGTGCCGGGCAGACCGACATTGGCCATGGTGAAGACCATGAAGGCGACGGCGTATTTCGGCATGATGTTGACGAGGCCGCCATAGGCGTCGATGTCGCGGGTATGCATGCGGTCGTAGATCACGCCGACGCAGAGGAAGAGCGCGCCAGAGACGATGCCGTGCGACAGCATCTGGAACAATGCGCCCTGTACACCCTGCACATTGGCGGCGAAAATGCCCATCGTCACATAGCCCATATGGGCGACCGAGGAATAGGCGATCAGCTTCTTCATGTCCTCCTGCATCATCGCCACCAGCGAAGTGTAGATGATCGCGATGATGGAGAGCGCGAAGACGAAGGGTGCGAAATACTCAGATGCCAGCGGGAACATCGGCAGCGAGAAGCGGAGGAAACCGTATCCGCCGAGTTTTAGCAGGATGCCCGCCAGAATGACGGAGCCCGCCGTCGGTGCCTGGACGTGCGCATCCGGCAGCCAGGTATGAACCGGCCACATCGGCATCTTCACCGCGAAAGAGGCGAAGAAGGCGAGCCACAGATATGTCTGCATCTGCGGCGGGAACTTGTGCGCCAGGAGCGCCGTGATGTCGGTCGTGCCGGCATCCCAGTACATCGCCATGATGGCGAGCAGCATCAGCACCGAGCCGAGCAGAGTGTAGAGGAAGAACTTGTAGGATGCGTAGACCCTGTCCTTGCCGCCCCAGACACCGATGATGATGAACATCGGGATCAGGCCGGCTTCGAAGAACACGTAGAACAGCACGATATCGAGCGACACGAAGACGCCGAGCATCAGCGTTTCGAGCAGCAGGAAGGCGATCATGTATTCCTTCAGCCGGTTCTCGATCGAGGTCCAACTCGCCAGCACGCAGAACGGCATGAGGAACGTGGTCAGCACCACGAACAGCATCGAGATGCCATCGACGCCGAGATGGTAGGAAATTCCGGTGTTCAGCCAATTCATCTTCTCGACGAATTGGAAGCCGGCATTGGCATTGTCGAAGCTGATCCAGACGACCAGCGACAGAAGGAAGGTGGCAACCGTCGTGAACAGCGAGATATAGAGCACGTTCTGGCGTCCGCTCTCGCCGTCGCCGCGCATGGCGAGCAGGATCGCCACGCCGACCATCGGCAGGAAGGTGACCGTTGAAAGAAGTGGCCAATCGGTCATCAGAAGGAACTCCCGAGCATCATCCAGGTAACAAGGCCGGCGATACCGATCAGCATCACGAAGGCGTAGTGATAGAGGTAACCGGTCTGCACGCGCACAACCTGGCCGGTGACATCGACGACGCGCGCGGCAATACCGTTCGGCCCGAGCCCATCGATGACGGTGCCGTCACCCTGCTTCCACAGGAACCGGCCCAGCCATTTCGAGGAACGGACGAACAGGAAGTCGTAAAGTTCGTCGAAATACCACTTGTTGAGCAGGAACTTGTAGAGACCGCTCTGCTGGCGGGCGAAGTAGCCCGGCAACTCCGGAGAACGGATGTAGAAGAGGTAGGCGACCGCCAATCCGATCACCATGGCGATGAAGGACGACCATTTCACCAGCAGCGGGACGTGGTGATAGTGCTCTAGGATTTCATTGCCGGGCGCAGTGAACAGCGCGCCCTTCCAGAAACCAGCATATTCCTCGCCGAAGAAGTTGCCGTGGAAGATCACGCCGGCGAGCAGCGCGCCGATGGCGAGCAGGTAGAGCGGCACAAGCATGACATTCGGCGATTCATGGACGTGATGCATCACGTCATGCGACGCACGCGGCTTGCCGAAGAAGGTCATGAAGATCAGACGCCAGGAATAGAAGCTGGTGAACACGGCGGCGATGACCAGCAGCGAGAAGGCGAAGCCGGCGAGCGGGCTGTGGGCTGCCCAGGACGACTCGATGATCGCGTCCTTCGAGAAGAAGCCCGATGTGCCGATCAGCGTGCCGGGAATACCGACGCCAGTGATGGCGATCGTACCGATGATCATCATCCAGAAAGTTTTCGGGATATGTTTGCGCAAGCCGCCCATGTAACGCATGTCCTGCTCGTCGGAGACGGCGTGGATGACCGAGCCGGCGCAAAGGAACAACAGCGCTTTGAAAAAGGCGTGCGTGAACAGGTGGAAGATCGCCGCGCCATAGGCACCGAGACCGAGCGCCACGAACATGTAGCCGAGCTGTGAGCAGGTCGAATAGGCGATGACGCGCTTGATGTCGTTCTGCACGAGCCCGACCGAGGCCGCGAAGAAGGCGGTGATGGCGCCCACGAACGTCACGACCATGAGCGCCGTATGCGAATGTTCAAACAACGGCGACATGCGGGCGACGAGGAAGACGCCGGCGGTGACCATGGTCGCGGCATGGATGAGGGCCGAGACCGGGGTCGGGCCTTCCATTGCATCAGGCAGCCAGGTGTGCAGCAGGAACTGCGCCGACTTGCCCATCGCGCCCATGAAGAGCAGCAGGCAGACGCCGGTGACCGCGCCAGCCTTGTCGAGATGATAGCCGAACAGGGTCAGTACCGTATCGCCTGCGACATGCGCCGCACCTTCGGCGGTGGCTGCGGCTTCCGCACCATGCTCGGCGGCAGCCGGCACATAGGTCGCGGCGGCCGCGAAGATCGATTCCAGGTTGATCGAGCCGAACAGTACGAAGCAACCCGCGATACCAAGCACGAAGCCGAAGTCACCGACGCGGTTGACGATGAAGGCCTTGATTGCGGCGGCATTGGCCGACGGCTTCTTGTACCAGAAGCCGATCAGCAGATAGGACGCGAGACCGACGCCTTCCCAGCCGAAGAACATCTGCAGCAGATTATCAGCGGTCACCAGCATCAGCATGGCGAAGGTGAAGAGCGAGAGATAGGCGAAGAAGCGCGGCCGGTGCGGATCGTGGTGCATGTAGCCGATCGAATAGACATGCACGAGGCTCGACACCGAGTTGACGACGACGAACATCACGGCGGTCAGCGTATCGATGCGCAACGCCCATTCGACATCGACGCCGCCGGACTGGACCCAGCGCATGACGGGAACGGTGATATGCTGACCGTTCTCGCTCATCGCAACGTCGAAGAAGACGTACCACGACAGCACCGCCACGATCAGCATCAAGCCGGTCGTGATATATTCAGAAGCTTTGGCGCCGATCGACGAACCGCCGAGACCGACGATGAACGCGCCGAGAAGAGGCAGGAAGACGATGAGTTTATAGATGAGCATAGCGTCCTCAGCCCTTCATCATATTGACGTCTTCGACGGCGATCGTCCCGCGGTTGCGGTAGAAGACGACGAGAATTGCAAGACCGATCGCAGCTTCCGCAGCCGCAACGGTCAGGATAAACAGAGCGAACACCTGGCCGGTGATGTCGTTCAGGAAGGACGAGAAGGCCACCATGTTGATGTTGACGGCGAGCAGCATGAGCTCGATCGACATCAGGATGATGATGACGTTCTTGCGGTTCAGGAAGATGCCGAAGACGCCCAGCATGAACAGGATGGCGCTGACGGTGAGGTAATGGCCGAGAGTGATTTCCATTTGACTTGTCCTTCGCCTCAGAGGCCCTCACCGGGTTTCGGATTGACAACCGCGATCGCGGTTTCAGGCGTGCGCGCCACCTGGCGGGAAATATTCTGGCGCTTGATGTCGGTGCGATGCTTGAGCGTCAGCACGATCGCGCCGATCATGGCGACCAGCAGAACGAGCCCGGCGATCTGGAAGAAATAGACGTAGTGCGTATAGAGCACGTCGCCGAGAGCAGCCGTATTGGTTCGTTCGGTAACGGGTGGGATCGGCATCGCAATGGTCTTGGCGATCTCCGGCGTGAAGCTCGAGCCGCCGATCACGATGACCAGTTCGGCGGCGAGGATCAGGCCGATCAGCACGCCGATTGGCGCGTAGTCCAGCGCAGTCGCGCGAAGCTTGGTGAAATCGATATCCAGCATCATGACGACGAAGAGGAACAGAACCGCCACGGCGCCGACATAAACGACGAGCAGGATCATCGCCAGGAATTCGGCGCCGGTCAGCAGGAACAGCCCCGCCGCATTGACGAAGGTCAGGATCAGGAAGAGCACGGAGTGAACCGGATTCTTCGCCCAGATGACCATGAACGCCGACGCCACTGCGACGAACGCGAACAGATAGAAAAACAGAGCCTGCAGACCCATAATGGCGCCTTTTTCGTCCCCGGGCGATGAGGCCTGACGGCCCTGCCCTGTCCTTGCCCGGAGCGGATGCTTTGTCCGCCGCCGTGGCCTTCCTTAGAATTCCACCCGGCGCGAACCGGGCAATCTCATGTTCGACGGATCAGCGGTAAGGCGAATCCATAGCGATGTTGCGGGCGATTTCCCGCTCCCACCTGTCGCCGTTCTCAAGAAGCCGCTCCTTGTCGTAGTAGAGCTCCTCGCGGCTTTCGGTGGCGAATTCGAAATTCGGACCCTCGACGATCGCGTCCACCGGGCACGCCTCCTGGCAGAAGCCGCAATAGATGCACTTCACCATGTCGATGTCGTAACGCACCGTGCGGCGGGTGCCGTCGTTGCGGCGCGGCCCGGCTTCGATGGTGATCGCCTGGGCAGGACAGATCGCTTCGCAGAGCTTGCAGGCAATGCAGCGTTCCTCGCCGTTCGGGTAGCGGCGCAACGCATGCTCGCCACGGAAACGCGGGCTGAGCGGGCCTTTTTCGAAGGGATAATTGATCGTCGCCTTGGCCTTGAAGAAATAGCGCATCGTCAGGAAAAACGCGCCGATGAACTCCAGGAGAAACAGCGAGCGGATGGATTGCTTGATCGTGCTCATGCCAGAACTCGCGGCAGGCGTCGAAGCGACAGCGTGATCGTGACCGGCCATTATGCCCACCCCGTCAATTTAAGTACGAATGCAGTGATGACGACCATGGCCAGCGAGAGCGGCAGGAACACCTTCCAGCCCAGGCGCATCAGCTGGTCGTAGCGGTAGCGCGGCACGAAGGCCTTCACCATGGCGAACATGAAGAAGCACATGCACACCTTGAGAAGGAACCAAACGATGCCAGGCACCCAGTTGATCAGCCAGAAATCCACCGGCGGCAGCCAGCCGCCAAGAAATAGGATCGTGGTCAGCGAGCACATCAGCACGATGGCCGCGTATTCGCCGAGCATGAACATCATGTATGGCGTCGAGCCATATTCGACCATGAAGCCCGCGACCAGTTCCGATTCCGCTTCCGGAAGGTCGAAAGGTGGGCGGTTGGTCTCTGCAAGCGCCGAAATGAAGAACACGATGAACATCGGAAACAGCGACAGCCAATGCCAATCCAGGAAGGACGGGATCAGGCCGAGCTTGGTGCCGAGGCCATCCTGCTGTGCGAGCACTATGTCGGTCAGGTTCAGCGAACCGACGCAGAGCAGCACGCAAACGATGACGAAGCCGATCGAGACTTCATAGGATACCATCTGTGCCGCAGAGCGCAGCGCGCCGAGGAACGGATATTTGGAGTTCGACGCCCAGCCGCCCATGATCACGCCATAGACCTCGAGCGAGGAAATAGCGAAGACGTAAAGGATGCCGACATTGATATTGGCGATCACCCAACCATTGTTGAGCGGGATGACGGCGTAGGTCGCAAGCGCCAGCGTCACGGCCACCAGCGGGGCCAGCAGGAATACGCTTTTGTTGGCGCCCGAAGGAATGACCGGCTCCTTGAGCACGAACTTGATCAGATCGGCGAAGGACTGGAAAAGCCCGAACGGACCCACCACGTTCGGTCCCCGGCGCAACTGCACGGCGGCCCAGATCTTGCGGTCGGCCAGCAGGATGAAGGCGATGAAGATCAGAAGGGTCACGAGCAGCAGCAGCGACTGCGCGACCATGATCAGAAGCGGCCAGACATAGGTTGAAATGAATGCGTCCATAATCCCTTGCCTTCAGCCTATTCCGCCGCAGCTTTGAAGTTGTTGCGGGCCAGCGCAGAGCACTCCGCCATGACGGCCGAAGCGCGCGCTATCGGGTTCGTCAAATAGAAGTCTTTGACCGGAGAAGCAAACCCGGACTTGCCCATTTTCCTCGGTTTTTTCGCCACTGCGGCAATTTCGTCGGCTCCGCCCTGCTTGATCTCGTCCTCATCAGCGAGATGCGGGAACGCGGCATAGAGTTTCGAGCGCAATTGCGAAAGCGAATCAAAGGGCAAGCGCTTGCCGAGCGTGTCGGAGAGCGCCCGGATGATAGCCCAGTCTTCCCTTGCATCGCCCGGCGCGAAATTGGCGCGCTGGCTCATCTGCACCCGGCCCTCGGTATTGACGAAGATGCCCGACTTTTCCGTGTAGGCGGCACCCGGCAGGATGACATCGGCGTTCGATGCGCCATTGTCGCCATGCGAGCCGATATAGACGGTGAGGTTCGCGCCCTTCTTGGAAAGGTTGATCTCGTCGGCGCCGAGGAGGAAGAGGACGTCCATCGTGGTGACCTGCGTTGCCGCATCCACACCGTTCACGCCCGGCACGAAGCCGATGTCGAGACCACCGACACGCGAGGCTGCCGTGTGCAGCACGCCCAGGCCGTTCCAGCCATCCTTGATCGCGCCTGCCGCGTAAGCAAGCGAGGCGATGCTTGCCAGAACGCCCTTACCATCATTGCGCGATAGAGCGCCCTGCCCGACGACGATCATCGGCTTCTTGGCGCGCTTGAGCTTTGAGAAGAACTTCGACGTTCCATCGACCACTTCGGTCAACGTTTCCGGGCCGGCGCCGAGATATTCGTAATCGTAGCGCAGGTCCGCCTGTTCGCCGATCAGACCAACAGGGAATTCGCCACGACGCCAGCGCTTGCGGATGCGGGCGTTGAGGATCGCCGCTTCCCAGCGCGGATTGGCGCCGATGATGAGCAGCGCGTCGGACTCTTCGATCCGCGCGATGGTCGGGTTGAAGATGTAGCTCGAACGGCCGAAGGACGGATCGATCGCTGAGCCATCCTGCCGGCAATCGACATTTTCGGAGCCGAGCGCCTTCATCAGTTCGCCGAGCGCATACATTTCCTCGACGGTCGAAAGGTCACCGGCGATGGCACCGATCTTGTCGCCCGTCGTGCTCGCCACCGCCGACCTGATGGTCGAGAAGGCTTCCGCCCAGGTCGCGGGCACCAGACGGCCGTCCTTGCGGACATAGGGCCGGTCGAGACGCTGGGTCCTGAGGCCATCCACCACGTGGCGGGTCTTGTCGGAAATCCATTCCTCGTTGATGTCCTCGTTGACGCGCGGCAGGATGCGCATGACCTCGCGGCCACGGCTGTCGATGCGGATCGCGGAGCCCAGCGCATCCATCACGTCGATGGATTCGGTCTTGTTGAGCTCCCAGGGACGCGCCGTGAACGCGAACGGCTTGGAGGTCAGCGCACCGACCGGGCAGAGATCGACGACATTGCCCTGAAGCTCGGAGGTCATCGCCTGTTCGAGATAGGTGGTGATCTCGGCATCCTCGCCACGGCCGATCAGGCCGAGCTCGCTGATACCGGCAACTTCGGTGGTGAAGCGGACGCAACGCGTGCAATGGATGCAGCGGTTCATCACGGTCTTGACCAGCGGTCCGATATACTTGTCTTCGACGGCGCGCTTGTTCTCGGAATAACGCGACGCATCGACACCGAAGGTCATCGCCTGGTCCTGCAGGTCGCATTCGCCGCCCTGGTCGCAGATCGGGCAATCCAGCGGATGGTTGATCAGCAGGAATTCCATCACGCCTTCGCGGGCCTTCTTGACCATCGGCGTGTTGGTGAAGATTTCGGGAAGCTCGCCATTCGGGCCGCCGCGGACGTCGCGCACGCCCATGGCACAGGAGGCCGCAGGCTTCGGCGGTCCACCCTTCACCTCGATCAGACACATGCGGCAATTGCCGGCAACCGACAGCCGCTCGTGAAAACAGAAGCGCGGAACTTCGGCACCGGCCTCCTCGCACGCCTGCAACAGCGTGAAGTGATCCGGCACTTCGATTTCTTTTCCGTCAACTTTCAGCTTCGTCATATTCGCCTTCCCGCCTCACGCACAACGCGCTTCAAGCCAGAGCCTTGCCTGCGGCACATAGGACCAGCCGAAGGCCTGGTCGCTATCGCCATATTGATTGAGATGATCGAGCCGGTCCTTGGCTTCCGCCAGTGTCGGCTCGTGCCCGTCCTCGACCGGCCACATCACGAAATTCTGCTTTTCCAGCACTTCGAACCACTGTTCGCGACGCTCGTAGAACGTCTTGTGCACCGTCTTCCAGACGAAATTCTCGAGCGAACCGATATCGCTCCAGACACTGAGATTGGGCACGATCTTCGGGTCGTCGTAGACCTGAATGTCAGTGGCGTTACCGGCGTCCCCCTTGAGCCGCCAGACAAAGCCCGGCATGCGTTCTGCAATCCCGTTGACCATGTCGAGCGCCATCACGAAACGCCGCACACGCGGATCGTCGATCGGATAACGGAGGTGCCCCACATTGAACTCCGCAAGCTGCATCAGCCCTTCCCTCCGGAAAGTGCCTTCGCCTGCCCTGCCCAATCATCGCGCATCACCCGGCCTTCGAGGCCGAGTTCGCCATCGAGTTTCTTCAGCGCCGCCTTGCTGAGGCCCGCGATGTCGCCAAATCGAGCGATGCCGCGATCGTTCAGAACCTTTTCAAGCCGCGGGCCGATGCCCGGGATCTTCTTGAGGTCGTCGCCGGACGCAGAAGCCATTTCCGCCTTCGCCGCTGCAACTTTCGGGGCGACAGGCTTGGTTTCGACTTTGCTGGCCACAGGCTTGACGGTCGCAGCTTTACGCGCCGGTACCTTTGCAACGGGAGCTTTGGCAACAGGCGACTTAACGGGCGCGTGCGGCTTGGTCTCCTGCACAGGACGTAACGGAACGACATTGCCCGTGGTTTCAGCCTGCGGCTTCACCTCGGCCTTGGTCGGCGCGTCGGCTTGAGCCGGACCGCGCAAAGCCCCGAGCATCATCCCGGTCATCTGGGCGGCAACACTCATGCCATACGCTGTGAACACGGTCATCGCAGCCGCCTGTTCGGCGAAGAGCTTGGCCGAGGACTCGGCAAGATTCGAGAACGAGGCGGCTTCGTCAGCCACCCCCTTCTTGTCATCCTGTTTGCCGGCCTTGACCATCATCATCCCTTACTCGGCGGCTTCGAGAACCGCGCCATGGGCGCTGGCATTGCGGGTATACTCGTCGATACGGGCTTCCATGACCGGCCGGAAGTGGCGAATCAGGCCCTGGATCGGCCACGCGGCCGCATCGCCGAGCGCACAGATCGTGTGACCTTCCACCTGCTTGGTGACCTGGAACAGCATGTCGATCTCGCGCTTCTGCGCCTGGCCGCGCACCATGCGCTCCATCACCCGCATCATCCAGCCGGTGCCTTCGCGGCACGGCGTGCACTGGCCGCAGCTCTCATGCTTGTAGAAGGCCGAGAGGCGCCAGATCGCTTTGACGATATCCGTCGATTTATCCATGACGATGACAGCCGCCGTGCCGAGGCCCGAACCATGCTCGCGCAGGCCGTCGAAATCCATGACCGCGGCGCGCATGGTGACGCCCGGCACGCAAGGCACCGAGGCACCACCGGGGATGACGGCAAGCAGGTTATCCCAGCCGCCGCGAATGCCGCCGCAATGCTTCTCGATCAGTTCCTCGAAGGTGATCGACATGGCGTCTTCCACCGTGCAGGGACGATTGACGTGGCCGGAGATCGAATAGAGCTTGGTGCCGACATTGTTCGGACGGCCGAAGGACGCGAACCAGGTTGCGCCACGGCGCAGGATGGTCGGCGTCACCGCGATCGACTCGACATTGTTGACCGTCGTCGGGCAGCCATAGAGGCCCATATTGGCCGGGAACGGCGGCTTGAGGCGCGGCTGGCCTTTCTTGCCCTCGAGGCTTTCGAGCAGCGCGGTCTCCTCGCCACAGATATAGGCGCCCGCGCCGTGATGAACGAAAATATCAATATCGTAGCCGAGCTTGTTGTTTTTGCCCAGCAATCCGGCCTCGTAGCATTCGTCGATCGCCGCCTGCAGCGCCTCGCGCTCGCGGATGAACTCGCCGCGCACATAGATATACGCGACATGGGCGGCCATGGCGAACGAAGCCACGACGCAACCCTCGATCAACGTATGCGGATCGTGGCGCATGATGTCGCGGTCCTTGCAGGTACCGGGTTCGGATTCGTCGGCATTGACCACGAGGTAATGCGGACGGCCGTCGTTCTCCTTCGGCATGAAGGACCATTTGAGGCCGGTCGGGAAGCCGGCGCCGCCACGGCCGCGCAGGCCCGAGGCCTTCACCTCGTTGACGATCCAGTCGCGGCCCTTTTCGAGCAGGCCCTTGGTATTGTCCCAATGGCCACGCGCCATCGCGCCCTTCAAGGATTTGTCCTTGAGGCCGTAGATGTTGGTAAAAATGCGATCCTTGTCAGTCAGCATGGCGTCATTCCGCGGGTTCATCGATTATTTCGAGGCGCTTCTCGATCCGCTTGAGGCGACCGTCGAGATGGCCCAGAGAAATGTAGATATTGGCAGTGTCACCATGTGCTGCATCGACGCTCGAAGACAGACCACGCAGTTGCGTGGTCATCGATGCGAGCCGATTGTCCACCTCACCGAGCTTGTGGTCGATATTGGTAAGTCGACCCTGCATCTGCTTCAAGACTTCGTATATCAGTTCGTTGGTGACTTCCGCCATGATTGATCCTATCTCGGCTTCTTGCCGAAGACACGAATATACTCGGCTTCACCGCCATCGGCCAAGGCCCTGGCTTGACGCACCCAATCGTCGCGATCGATGCGGCCCTTGAAATTCAGGTAGCCATCCACCCATTCGCGTTCATTCTGCTGCCAGCCTGCGACCTGCACATAGGTAAAGATGCCCAGCCCATTCAGGATGCCCTCGATCTTCGGGCCAACGCCTGAGATAAGCTTGAGGTCATCGGGAGTGGCCGGCTTTTCGATACCCTTGGGGCGGCTAGCGTCTTCGAGCGAAGGCTTCGACACGACAGCAGCGGGCGTGGCAGCAACCGCTGATGCCGCTGATACTTCAGCCGCTTTCGCTTCGGCCTTTGCCGCAGGTTCGGCGACCTTGCCATCGGCAGGCGACTTAATCGCCGGGCTGGTTTCGATCGCATCGGTCTTAGGCTTGGCGGCATTGGACGGCGGAACACTTGCGCCTTCGGCGACAGCCGCAGCCGTTGGCTTTGCACGTGCTGCCTTCGGCTTTGCAACAACCGGATCCGGCTCGTTGAGCGATGTCAGGCCACCGAAGGGCGCGGAGAAGATACGGTCGATCTGCGTGCCCGTCTTCACGTCGCCCGGCTTGCCGGCTTCGAAACGCTCGATGATATATTCGAGCTGGCGCGGCGTCAGGTCCTCATAGGTGTCCTTGAAGATCGCCACCATGGGTGCATTCACGCAGGCGCCAAGACATTCGACCTCTTCCCACGACAACGTGCCGCCGGCATTGAGATGATGCGCATCATGATGGATCTTCGACTTGCAGACGGCGATCAGCTCTTCCGAGCCGCGCAGCATACAGGGCGTGGTGCCGCAGACCTGGATATGGGCGCGTGTGCCAACCGGCTGCAGCTGGAACTGCGTGTAGAAGGTCGCGACCTCGAGCGCACGGATATAGGCCATGCCGAGCATGTCGGCGATCGATTCGATCGCAGCCTTGGTCACCCAGCCGTCCTGGTCCTGGGCGCGCATCATCAGCGGGATGATCGCGGATTGCTCGCGGCCCTTCGGGTATTTCTTGATCGTTGCCTTGGCCCAGACCGCATTTTCCTTGCTAAAGGCAAAGCTCGGCGGCTGGACGCTGTCATCGGCTAATCGACGTACGGACATTCTCTTTCGCGCCCTATCAATTTATCTTGCCGCATACCGCGCGCGACAAGGTCGTCATCTGGCATGCGTAACCTGTTGAATCTTTTTGCAGGAAGACAACGAAGGACTTGCCGTTGGGAACAGCCGCCTTGATTTCGTAGCCTTGCGCAATGAGTTGTCCCATGGAAGCGCCGCTGGTCAGACTCGGAACTTCCTCCTGCGCGATCGCGGCAGTTGAGAGCATTCCGATCATCAAAGCCAGAGCGATCCTCTGCATCAGCGATCAACCTCCCCGAACACGATATCGAGCGAACCCAGCACGGCCGAGACGTCTGCAAGCTGATGGCCCTTGCAGAGGAAGTCCATCGCCTGCAGATGTGCATAGCCCGGTGCCCGGATCTTGCAGCGGTAAGGCTTGTTGGTGCCATCCGCCACAACGTAGACGCCGAACTCGCCCTTCGGCGCTTCGACGGCGGCATAGACCTCGCCCGCGGGCACATGGTAGCCCTCGGTGTAGAGCTTGAAGTGATGGATCAGCGCTTCCATCGAGCGCTTCATCTCGCCACGCTTCGGCGGCACGACCTTGCCGTCGGTGGATGACACCGGGCCGGTCTTTTCCTTGCCGAGAAGCAGCTCGACGCATTGCTTCATGATCTTGTTGGACTGGCGCATCTCGAACATGCGGATCAGGTAGCGATCGAAACAATCGCCGTTTTTGCCGACCGCGATCTCGAAATCCAGTTCCGAATAGCATTCGTAAGGCTGCGAGCGACGCAGATCCCAGGCGGCACCCGAGCCGCGCACCATGACGCCGGAGAAGCCCCATGCCCATGCATCGGCCAGCGACACCACCCCGATATCGACATTGCGCTGCTTGAAGATACGGTTGCCGGTCAGCAGGCCCTCGATATCATCGCATTTCTCGTCGAACTGGTCGCACCACTTGCCGATATCCTCGACGAGCTCCGGCGGCAGGTCCTGGTGGACGCCGCCCGGACGGAAATAGGCCGAGTGCATGCGCGCGCCGCAGGCACGCTCATAAAACACCATCAGCTTTTCGCGTTCCTCGAAGCCCCAGAGCGGCGGCGTCAGCGCGCCGACGTCCATCGCCTGTGTGGTAACGTTCATCAGATGCGACAGGATGCGGCCGATCTCGGAATAAAGCACGCGAATGAGCTGCCCGCGCTTGGGGATCTCGATGCCGCAGAGCTTTTCGACGGCAAGCGCGAAAGCGTGCTCCTGGTTCATCGGCGCGACGTAATCGAGCCGGTCGAAATAGGGCACTGCCTGCAGATAGGTCTTGGTCTCGATCAGCTTCTCGGTGCCGCGATGCAACAGGCCGATATGCGGATCGACGCGCTCGACGATTTCCCCGTCGAGCTCGAGCACCAGCCGCAGCACGCCGTGCGCGGACGGGTGTTCCGGCCCGAAGTTGATCGTGAAGTTGCGGACGTTATGTTCTGTCATTCCATGTGCTCCGAAGTGGAGGCGAATACTGGCGTAGCTTCAGGCAGTTGAGCCTGTGGCAGCCTGCTAACTCTTCTTCTCGTCACCGGGAAGAACGTAATCCGTCCCTTCCCATGGCGAGAGAAAGTCAAAGTTTCGAAATTCCTGGCGCAACTGTACCGGCTCGTAGACCACCCGCTTCACCGTATCGTCGTAGCGAACCTCGACATAGCCGGTCGTCGGGAAGTCCTTGCGCATCGGATAGCCTTCGAAGCCGTAGTCCGTCAGCAGGCGCCTGAGGTCCGGATGGCCGGTGAACAGGATGCCGTACATGTCGTAGGCCTCGCGCTCGAACCAGTCGGCGCCGACGAAGACGGACGTAGCCGAGGCGATCGTTTCATCCTCGCCGACAGCTACCTTGACGCGGATGCGCGTATTGGCCTTCGGCGACAGCAGATGGACGACCACGTCGAAACGCTTCTCGCGCTCCGGATAATCGACACCGCAGAGATCGATGAAGCTGATGAACTGGCAACGCGGATCGTCGCGCAGGAAGGTCAGGAGAGCGATATAGCTATCGACCGTTGTCGTGACGTTCAGTTCGCCCCAGGCGATTTCCGCGGAGACGATTGCCTCGCCGCGGCTCTCCCTGAGATAGACCGAAAGCTCTTCGAGTGTATTCGACATGCCCTGCCCTCAGCGCTCGATCGTGCCGGTGCGGCGGATTTTCTTCTGCAGAAGCAGCACCCCGTAGAGGAGTGCTTCTGCCGTGGGGGGACAGCCCGGCACATAGATATCCACCGGCACCACGCGGTCGCAACCGCGCACCACCGAGTAAGAATAATGGTAGTATCCGCCGCCATTGGCGCAGGAGCCCATGGAGATGACGTAACGCGGCTCGGGCATCTGGTCATAGACCTTGCGCAGCGCCGGCGCCATCTTGTTGGTCAGCGTGCCGGCGACGATCATCACGTCGGACTGACGCGGGGAGGCGCGCGGCGCGACGCCGAAGCGCTCCATGTCGTAACGCGGACCCGAGACCTGCATCAGGCCTTCGACGGCGCAGCAGGCGAGGCCGAACTGCATCCACATCAGCGAGCCGGTGCGCGCCCAGGTGATCAGTTCGTCGGTCGACGTGACCAGAAAACCCTTGTCGGCGAGTTCGTTGTCGATCTCGCCGAAGAAAGCATCATTGGCGCCAATGGGCTTGCCCGTGGAAGGGTCGATAACACCCTTCGGCTGGGGGGCGACGAGCGTAGCGTCGGAGGATGTCAATCCCATTCGAGCGCTCCTTTCTTCCATTCATAGATAAAGCCGATGGTCAGCACGAGAAGGAAGACCATCATGGACCAGAAGCCGAACCAGCCGATCGCGCCGAAAGACACGGCCCACGGAAACAGGAAGGCGACCTCAAGGTCGAAGATGATGAAGAGGATCGAGACCAGGTAGAAGCGGATATCGAACTTCATGCGGGCATCGTCGAAGGCGTTGAAGCCGCACTCGTAAGCAGAGAGCTTTTCCGAGTCGGGCGCCTTGTAAGCCACGATGAAGGGGGCGACGAGAAGCGCCAGACCTATCACCAGAGCAATACCGATAAAGATGGCGATCGGGAGGTAGGAGCCGAGAAGTTCAGTCATTTGACCTGGTCCCTGCCTGGCTTGCCGGAGAGCGTTTCGCAAGCGCGATAGCCGTCCCTGGCCAGGCCGAAATTTGTTGCATCGCAGTCGTGGTTAGCGCAGCTATGTGTGATTAGCAAGACGTTGAAACCATTTTCAACGCATTGCCGCCACATTTGCCCGGACCGCGTCAATTCGCGCGTTTCAAACGTTTGAAGTCATTTGAAATTAAGACTCCTAGGAAGAAGATGCGATCGCTCGCTGCCTTGGCAGGCAACGTAATCATTGCCGATTTGACATGGTGTTGGACGCGACCTATCTCCTGTTGCAGGAGTGGATCGCAATCAATCGCGGTCGCCGCTCCGGCTTGATGCCTATTAAGGAGACTGAGAGATGCGTTTCGCGTTTTTTCTAGCCGGCACAATAGCGATGCTGACACTTGCGAGCTGCCAGGGTGCCGCGCCTATCAGTCCGAAAGATCGCTCGGTCAACGATACGGGCAGATATGGCGGGCAGAAGGGCAACTTCCACACCAAGTAGAGCTTGACTGGGCGTGGATGAGTCCACAGGGCTTCGAAAAGGGCGCTGTCGGTAATCACCGCCACGAAGACCACGATACGACTAACCAAGCCTGGCTCGATTGCACGCCGTCGATGATACATATCCTCGAAGACCTCCTCCGGCCCAACCTGCGCCTCGTGATTTGCGGAACGGCGGCCGGCACACGATCGGCCCGGATCGGCGCCTATTACGCCGGTCCTGGAAACAAGTTCTGGCGCACGATCCATGTCATCGGCCTCACCCCACATCTCGTCGCCCCGGAGGACTGGCGGTTGCTCGATGCGTTCGGGATCGGCTTCACCGATATGGCGAAGCACCATTTCGGAATGGACAAGGATCTGCCAGCCGACTGCTTCGACGCCGGTCGCCTGCGGGCAGCCATGGAAGAGATCCAGCCTGGCGCTCTCGCCTTCAACGGCAAAGCCGCGGCACAGGCCTTCTTCGACCGGAAGTCGATCGACTATGGACAGCATGAAGAGAGTATCGGGAAGACGGCGATATGGGTTCTGCCGTCCACATCCGGCGCTGCGTCAGGCGCGTGGCGTATCGGTCCATGGCAAGAGCTGGCGGACGCTGTCCGAGCGACAGTCGCGAGCTAAGCGCACGAAGCTCGTCGATTTTCAATTGAGGACAAGCCGATCAAACTTTTGATCTGGAAGAGAGAAATGGCGCGAGTGACGGGGCTCGAACCCGCGACCTCCGGCGTGACAGGCCGGCACTCTAACCAACTGAGCTACACCCGCGCATTTCTTTCCGAACGGCTTGTTCGCCGTTCGTGAGCGGCTAACTAAGGGGTGCCGGTGGAAGTGTCAAGCAGGTTTTGTGACAAAATGGAAAAGGGCACCGAGATTTTCGAGGATTTTCCTTCAAGCCATTGTCTTCAATCGGGAAATCGATAGCCGATCACGGCGACGCCCTATCGTTGCAGCCTCGCTCGCACCCGAATCTCGGGTCTCTTTCGGGGAAATTCGGGCTCTAGGGGCCAGATGGCCGAATCCGTTTCCCTGGACAGAACAAATACACTCCCGCGGATCAAACACCCTGTGTTTCCAGCCTCAGCGTGATGCGCTCGGCCGCGAAAATAGTGCGTGAGAACTGGATGGGCCTCCCCGAGGAATCAGCATTCACCGCCAGTGTTTCGAGGACGACCGAGGTTGACGAGAGCCGGAGCCTTGAACTCTCTTCTGATGTCGCGAGACGTCCCGTCACCTCCGTCGAGATGCGGACGTAATCCTCGACACCCTGTTCAGCCAGCGCACGCGTGATCGAATGGTGTCGTTCGAAATGAATCGCCATCTCGGGAAAACGACGCTCGTCGAAATAATGGCTTGAAAGCGAGATCGGCTCGCCATCGGCCATGCTCAGGGTCTCGAGCTTCAGGACTGACGCGGTCTCCGGAATACCGAGTGCTGCTGCGACCTGTTCGGGCGCCATGACGGATTGCGCGCCGAGCAACCGCATCTCCAGTTCATGCGCTTGGCTGCCGAGTCCATCGGAGAATCGCGTCCGCCGGCCGACCGGATAGACCAGTCTCTCCCGCTTCTCGATCAGCGTGCCCCTGCCCTGCACCCGGCGCAGCATGCCATCCTCGGCCAGTGCCGCGATCGCGTTGCGCACCGTGTGGCGGTTGACGCCGAAACGCTCGGCCAGAACCGTTTCCGGCGGCACCATGCCCGTCTCGTCATATTCACCTGACATAATGGAGCGACTGATCTGGTCGGCGATCTGTTTCCAGGCGGAGATGCCGCTCCGGCGATCGATGGGAAAATGTTCGTTCATGTCACATGTCTGTCATTGTCAGGGCGTAATTGCCGTTGTAGATGTCTAGTTATCTAGACTAATAGACATTTGGAGAATGTTCAATGCCTCTGGAAAATTCAAGTTCAGGCCTGGACGGACAGAATGACCGGCGCCGGCACATTATGGAGATTCTGGCAAAGGCGGATGACAGCAGGCTCGAAAGCGCCTGGGAGGAATGGCCTGACAAGCCTGATGTCTTTGCCGTGCGAGGACCCGAGACCGGCCTGGTCATGATCCGCGGCCGCATCGGCGGCGGCGGCGCACCTTTCAATCTCGGTGAAGCCAGCATCAGCCGCGCGACGATCCGGCTCGGCACGGGCGAGATCGGTTTCGGCCAGACGCTCGGCCTGACCCCACGCAAGGCCGAACTCGCCGCGATCTTCGATGCGCTCGGCCAGCGGCCGGAAACAAACGATGCTGTCAGTGCGCTCGCCGCCGATATCGAACGGGGCATCGCCGAGGCAGATGAGACCCGCCGCCGTGAGACCGCCGCGACGCGCGTCGATTTCTTCACCATGGTCAGGGGAGAAGACTGATGGCCTATCGCACCGAATCCTACACCGGCGGTTTTGCCGACCCGGTCTTCGAAGCGCAGTCGATGTTCAAGACATTGATGGATTGCATGGCCCGGCCCGGCACCATCGCCACCGTCAGCGCGCCATCCGCGCCGCCCTCACCCATGAGTGCCGGCGCAGGCGCCATCGCGCTTACGCTCTGCGACCACGACACGCCGGTCTATCTGTCACCGGCGCTGATCGGCGCGGGCGTGCAAGGCTGGCTGGCATTCCAGACCGGATCGCTGCTGACGGAAGACCGCACCGATGCCGCCTTCGCCTTTTTCGAAAAGGGAGCGGTGCTCCCTGCCTTGTCGACCTTTTCGACGGGTTCGCAGGAATATCCGGATCGCTCGACGACCATTATCGCCGAACTGCCTGATCTCGTCGGTGGCGCAACGCTCACGCTTTCCGGCCCGGGCATCGATGGTGAAGCGACCATCGCGCCGCAGGGCCTGCCGCCGCATTTCGAAAGCATGTGGCGGGAAAATGCCGCGCTCTATCCGCGCGGCGTCGATCTGGTCCTGGTCTCGGGCGCCGACATTCTCTGCCTGCCGCGCGCAACCAAAATCGCAACGAGAGGGGCATGATATGTATGTAGCTGTCAAAGGCGGCGAAACAGCCATTGCCAATGCCCATCGGCTGCTGGCCGACAAACGGCGGGGCGACCGCAACCTGCCCTCGGTCACCATCGAACAGATCGTCGAGCAGTTCGGCCTGGCCGTCGACCGTGTCATGGCCGAAGGCTCGCTCTACGATCGCCCGCTGGCAGCCATCGCGCTGAAGCAGGCGCGCGGCGACATGATCGAGGCGATCTTCATCCTGCGCGCCCATCGCACCACGCTGCCCCGTTTCGGCTATACCAAGCCGATCGATACGGCGGAGATGCTGGTCGCAAGACGTGTGTCAGCGACCTATAAGGACCTACCCGGCGGGCAGCTGCTGGGACCGACCTTCGACTATACCCACCGCCTGATCGATCCGTCCCTTGCCGGCGACACCGAGCCGGAAATGCCGGTCGAGCGGGAAGCGCCCGAAGAAGGCGTGATGCGCGTCTCCGAAATCCTCGCACAGGAAGGCCTGATCGAGGCCGATGGCGTCATGCCCGGCGACCATCAGACCGGCGACATCACGCGTACGCCGCTGGAATTTCCGATGACACGCGATTCACGCCTGCAGGCACTGGCGCGTGGTGACGAAGGTTTCCTGCTGGCGCTCGGCTATTCGACCCAGCGTGGCTATGCCCGGACCCATCCTTTTGCCGGCGAGATCCGCATCGGCGAAGTGGAGGTCGAGATGGATATTCCGGAACTCGGCTTCTCCGTCTCGCTCGGCCGCATCCAGGTAACCGAATGCCAGATGGTCAACCAGTTCAAGGGCTCGGCCAAGGAACCGCCGCAATTCACCCGTGGCTACGGGCTGGTCTTCGGCCAGTCCGAGCGCAAGGCGATGGCCATGGCGCTCTGCGACCGCGCCCTTCGCGCCAAGGAGTTCGACGAGGATGTCGTGGCACCGGCGCAGGACGAGGAATTCGTCATCTCGCATTCCGACAATGTGCAGGCGACGGGTTTCGTCGAACACTTGAAACTGCCGCATTACGTGGATTTCCAGGCCGAACTCGATCTCGTGCGCCGCATGCGTTCAGACTATGAGGCGGCGCGTAGGCGCAAGGACAGTGACGACGAACGCAAGGAGGCCGCGGAATGATGGCCTCAGTCGCCCCCGCCGTCTCCGCCTCCATCGCTGTCGCCTCCGTCGGGACCCGATTCAAAATTTGCCGGGAGACGGTCCTGGAACACGATACCTATGACGGCGACCAGCACGCAAAAGCCGGCGATAAAGAGAAGCACGGTGATCTCTTTGTCCGTCATGAGCTGGCGTCCTCAATCTCCACCGTCGGCGCCCCCATCGGCATGGCTGTAGTCCCAGCCTCGTCCATCTCCACCCGGATCACCGGATGTGTGGGAGCCATGATCCCGCTTCGCCTTCGAAGCTTTGAAGAAGAAATAGCCTATGACGGCCGCGATGACGGCCATCAGGACCAACCCGACGACAATATTGTCCATGCACCAAAGCCCCTATTCGGCGGGCGCGCCCGCATGGCGAGAAGGTAAGCCAAGATGACAACCATTGCCAGCTACAACTTCGCCTATCTCGACGAACAGACCAAGCGGATGATCCGCCGCGCCATCCTCAAGGCGATCGCCATTCCCGGCTACCAGGTGCCGTTCGCATCCCGCGAAATGCCGATGCCCTATGGCTGGGGCACCGGCGGCGTGCAGGTGACTGCCGCGATCATCGGGCCGGACGATGTACTCAAGGTCATAGACCAGGGTGCAGACGACACGACCAATGCTGTGTCTATCCGCGCCTTCTTCCAGAAGGTCGCCAACGTCGCGGTAACGACCAAAACGTCTGAGGCGACCATCATCCAGACGCGCCACCGCATCCCCGAGGAAACGCTGAAAGCCGGCCAGACTCTGGTCTACCAGGTGCCGATCCCCGAACCCCTGCGCTTTCTCGAACCACGCGAGACCGAAACCCGCAAAATGCATGCGCTCGAGGAATACGGCCTCATGCATGTGAAGCTCTACGAGGATATCGCCCGCAACGGCGAGATCGCCACGACCTATGCCTATCCGGTGAAGATCGAGGGCCGCTATGTCATGGACCCCTCGCCGATCCCGAAATTCGACAATCCGAAAATGCATCGTTCGGAAGCGCTGCAACTGTTCGGCGCCGGCCGCGAGAAGCGGATCTATGCCGTCCCGCCCTTCACCGAAGTCGTGAGCCTCGATTTCGAGGACTATCCGTTCACGGTGCAGTCTTTCAACAAGCCCTGCGCGCTCTGCGGCGCCCACGGCGTCTACCTTGATGAAGTGGTGCTCGACGACAAGGGCAAGCGGATGTTCGTCTGCTCAGACACCGATTATTGCGAGGATCGCCGGGCGCAGGGCCATGTGGGCGAACAGGCCGGACTGGAGGCCGCCGAATGACCGACACACCGCTTCTGAAAGTCCAGGGTCTTTCCAAATTCTACGGCAGCCGCATCGGCTGCATGAATGTCAGTTTCGATCTCTGGCCCGGCGAAGTGCTCGCCATTGTCGGTGAATCCGGCTCTGGCAAGACGACGTTGCTCAATTGTCTTTCGACGCGTTTGCAGGCCGATAGCGGCATGATTCAGTACCGCATGCGCGACGATGCCTTCCGCGACATCGCCCGGATGAGTGAGGCTGAACGCCGCTTCCTGATGCGCACCGATTGGGGCTTCGTGCACCAGAACCCGGCCGATGGCCTCAGGATGGCGGTGTCCGCCGGTGCCAATGTCGGCGAACGGCTGATGGCAGTGGGTGACCGGCATTACGGCAACATCCGCGCCACCGCGACCGACTGGCTCTCCCGCGTCGAGATTGACGAGGATCGCATCGACGATCAGCCGCGCGCCTTTTCGGGCGGCATGCGCCAGCGCCTGCAGATCGCGCGCAACCTGGTGACCTCGCCGCGCCTCGTCTTCATGGACGAGCCCACCGGTGGTCTCGACGTCTCGGTACAGGCGCGCCTGCTCGACCTGCTGCGCGGCCTCGTCCAGGATCTTGGCCTGTCGGTCATCATCGTCACGCATGATCTCGCGGTCGCCCGGCTGATTTCGCATCGCATGATGGTGATGAAGAACGGGCTGGTCATCGAACACGGCCTGACCGACCGCGTGCTCGACGACCCGCAGGAGCCCTATACGCAATTGCTCGTTTCATCGATCCTGCAGGTCTGAGGAGAATGGATATGTCGTCCCCCCTGATTGTCACCGGCCTCCAAAAGACCTTCACCATGCATCTGCGCGGAGGGCTGAAACTGCCCGTCATGTCCAACGCTTCGCTCAATGTCGGCGCGGGCGAATGCGTGGTGCTCGGCGGCCCCTCCGGCATCGGCAAGAGCTCGATTCTCAAGATGATCTACGGCAACTATGCCGTCGATCGCGGCGAGATCCTGATCAAGCATGATGGGGAACCGCACGACATCGCCACGGCCAGCCCGCGCCAGGTGCTGGAAATACGCCGCCGTACATTGGGCTATGTCAGCCAGTTCCTGCGTACCGTGCCGCGCGTCGGCGCGCTTGATATCGTAGCCGAGCCGCTGACCGCCCGCGGCACCCCGGTGGAAGACGCTCGCAAAGCGGCAGCAATCCTGCTGTCGCGGCTCAACCTGCCGGACGCGCTCTGGCAATTGCCGCCCGCGACCTTCTCCGGCGGTGAACAGCAGCGCGTCAACATCGCGCGCGGCTTCATCACCGATCATCCGGTGCTGCTGCTCGATGAACCGACCGCATCGCTCGATGCCGCCAACCGCGCCGTGGTGGTCGAAATGATCCGGGAAAAGAAGGAAAATGGCGTCGCACTGCTCGGCATCTTCCACGACGAAGATGTCCGCAGCCAGGTCGCAGACCGCATTGTCGATGTCGGCGCATTCTCCGCACGAAAGCAGGCAGCATGACCAAGCTCTCGGAAACCCCGCTTGTCCACGAAACCGCCAATGTCACCAATACGAGACTGGGCCGTTACACCGAGATCGCCGAGCATTGCCGGATCTCCGAAACAACCATCGACGATTATTCCTATGTCATGGAATACGGCATGATCTGGTGCACGACGATCGGCAAATTCGCCAATATCGCGGCGAATGTGCGGATCAACGCCACCAATCATCCGCTCTGGCGGCCGACGCTGCACCACTTCACCTATCGCTCCGGCGACTATTGGCCGGATGCCGGCACCGACGAGGACTTCTTCGGCTGGCGGCGCGACCATGCGATCACGATTGGCCATGATGTCTGGATCGGCCACGGCGCGACCATCCTGCCCGGCGTGACGATCGGCAATGGCGCGGCCATCGGCGCCGGCGCCGTGGTGACCAAGGATGTCGAGCCCTACATGGTGGTCGGCGGCGTGGCGGCCAAGCCGATCCGCGAACGCTTCTCGCGCGATGTCGCCGAGCGTTACGAGAAACTGGCTTGGTGGGACTGGGATCATCTCCGGCTGCGGGCGGCGCTGGATGATTTTCGGAATTTGAGCGCCGAGGCGTTTCTCGACCGGCATGAGGATATGGAGACGGCGGCGGCTTAGAAGGCCTTCGGCCGGCCGTTCAATTCGACGAGGTCACTGAGCACCGCCAGCACCGACGGTCTCGGCCTCGACCACAAGCCCGTCGATGTCGGTGCTTGTCGCGACCCAGACTTTCGCCTCTTCATCCCATTCGCAGAGTACCCGTATCATGCCGGTCACCATAATCGTCGATCAGGTCGATAAGTGTTTCGAGAAGCAATCATAGCGCAATTTGGTGCCTGGGCCAGATTGGTAATCATCAATCCGGCGCAAATCCCGGATATTTACCCTCCGCCATTTTTCTGGTTCCTGATAAAACAATTTCGACTATAGCTCGCCGTACAAACGTCCATCATAATATGGGCGTCATGCCGGTTCTATAAATGGTCCAGATATCGGAGACCGAATGCATTCGAGCAACCGCGGCAGACCCTATTCCACCGTCGAGCGGGCAGACATAGAAACTGCCCGGCGGGAGCGATTTGCGCTCGTGCCCTCGGCGACGGTCGCGCGCGTGCTTCTGGTCCTTGTGATTCTGGCCGGTGTCTATTTCTTCCACGGCTTCATCGTGCCAGTGCTTGCCGCGCTGGTGATCGGTTTCGCCAGTTGGCCGATCTACCGTCGGATTCTCAATGCCATCGGCGGCAATCGCACGCTCGGCGCCACGATCGCGCTGCTGCTGGTTTTGTCCTTCATCATCATCCCGATTACGATCGCCACCGTCTACGCGATGAAGGAAATCAAGGTCTGGGTGCTCTGGGCGATCGAGGCGAACAAGCATGGAGCGCCGGTTCCGGTCTGGCTGCAGGGCTTGCCCTTCGCCGGTGAAATGCTGAGCGAGCAATGGGTGCGATATGCCGGCCATGCCGGCGGCCTCGGCGAACTGGTCCAGGTGATCAGCGGCTCGAATATCGGCAATATCTATCGCGGCGTCGTCACATTCGGCG
The DNA here is from genome assembly GCF_024707525.1 of Rhizobium sp. TH2. Lineage (NCBI taxonomy): Bacteria > Pseudomonadati > Pseudomonadota > Alphaproteobacteria > Hyphomicrobiales > Rhizobiaceae > Rhizobium > Rhizobium sp. TH2. Next base: position 2,435,598 of record NZ_CP062231.1, read on the forward strand.
CCACCGCCTTCCAGGCGCTGCTCACGCTTCTCTTCATGCTGATCACGCTGTTCTTCGTCTATCGCAACGGTGAAGGCCTTGTCCTTCAGCTCGATCGAATCGGTGAACGGATTCTTCCCGAACGCTGGGAGCGCGTGTCGCGGATCGTCCCGCTGACGATCAGCTCAACCGTGACGGGGATGACCGTTATCGCCATCGGCGAGGGCATCGTGCTCGGCATCGCCTATTGGATCGCCGGCGTCCCCTCGCCCGTGACGCTCGGCGTGATCACCGGCATCATGGCGCTCATCCCCGGCGGCGCGCCGCTGAGCTTCACGCTGGTTTCGCTCTATCTCGTCGCGAGCGGCTCCCATGTCGCCGGCGCGGCGCTCTTCATTTGGGGTTCGGTGGAACTCTTCATCGTCGACAAGACGCTCAGGCCGAAGCTCGTCGGCGGGCCGATAAAGCTGCCTTTCCTGCCGACATTCTTCGGCCTGATCGGTGGTGTCAAGACGATGGGTTTTCTCGGCCTCTTCGTCGGCCCGGTGCTGATGGCGCTGCTGGTCGCGATATGGCGTGAATGGCTCCACACCGATGCCGTGGCGACCCAGGTCGAGTCCGAACGCGAGCAGATCGCTCAAAGAGCTGCGGAATAGGCTCTCCCCGGCAATCCCGGCTGTGGATTGTCATCCAACCGTCATGAATTCGACACCGAACCTTCAATCAAGCCCTCTAGACCCGATCCCAACAACGGCGAAAAGTCGAAACAGGGATTTGGCGGAATGTTTGAATTCAGGAATGTCACGCGACGATTCGGATCGAAGACCGCCGTCGACAGCGTCACAACAGACATCCCAGCGGGCCAGATGGTCGGCATCATCGGTCGCTCCGGTGCCGGGAAATCCACGTTCCTTCGCATGATCAACCGGCTGGCGGACCCGTCGGCCGGTTCCATTATTTTCGATGGCCGTGAAGTGTCGTCCCTGAAGGGCGCCGAACTGCGCCGCTGGCAGCGCGATTGCGCCATGATCTTCCAGCAGTTCAACCTCGTGCCGCGTCTCGATGTGCTGACCAATGTGCTGCTCGGACGGCTGAACCACCGTTCCACGGTCACCAGCATCCTCAACATGTTCACCCGCGAAGAGCGGATCATGGCGATCGCCGCACTCGAGCGGCTCGGCATCGAACAGTCAGCATTGCAAGCCGCCGGCACGCTGTCGGGCGGCCAGCAGCAGCGCGTCGCCATCGCGCGTGCGCTGATGCAGGAGCCGAAAGTGCTGCTCGCCGACGAGCCCATCGCCTCACTCGATCCGCTCAACGCCAAGATCGTCATGGATGCACTGCGCGACATCAACGAACGCGAAGGCATCACGGTCATCTGCAACCTGCACACGCTCGACACCGCGCGCGCCTATTGCCAGCGCATCATCGGCATGGCGGCGGGCAAGGTCGTGTTCGACGGCGGCCCAGATGAACTCACGCGCGACGCCGTATCGGCGATCTACGGCTCCGAGGGCGCGCTTGACGAGTCGATGACCTCCACCAGCATCAATATTCCGGCGGCGGCAATCGTGCCCGTCCCGGACAATGTACCGAAGCCACTGGTTTTGCTGGGCGTCTGAGACGCCCGACCCGATCGCCCGCCCGCGTCAAAGGCAGTTCCCGAATCGACAAGAACATCCGGTTTGACCGGACCGACCAGGAGAGACACCATGTTGAAGAAGACCCTGCTTGCCGCCACCGCGCTTCTCGCGCTGGCTTCCGCCGCTGCTGCCGAAGACCTCAAGGAATTCCGCATCGGCATTCTCGGCGGCGAAAACGAAGCCGACCGCCTCAAGTCCTACCAGTGCCTCGTCGATCAGCTTCCGGCTGCCATCGGCGTCGAAAAGGTTTCGCTGTTCCCGGCCGCCGATTATGACGGCGTCGTGCAGGGCCTGCTCGGCGGTACGCTCGATTACGCCGAACTCGGCGCTTCCGGCTTTGCCAAGATCTATCTCGCCGATGCCAAGGCTGTCGAGCCGATCCTGACCACCGTCCAGACCGACGGCTCGATGGGCTATTACTCCATCATGGTCGCCCGCAAGGACAAGGGCTATAAGACGCTCGCCGACATCAAGGGCAAGAAGCTCGGCTTTGCCGATCCGGACTCCACCTCGGGCTACCTGGTCCCGCTCGTGACCCTGCCCGAGAAGACCGGCGCGCCAGTGAAGGAATATTTCACTGAAACCGGTTTCGGCGGCGGCCATGAGAACCTTGTTCTCGAAGTCCTGAAGGGCAATTTCGATGCTGGCACGACCTTCGGTTCGGGCGTCGGCGACTTCAAGGACGGCTACACCTCCGGCAACCTCCGCAAGATGGTCGACAAGGGGATCCTCAACATGGATGACCTGGTCGAACTCTGGAAGTCGCCGCTGATCCCGAACGGCCCGATCGTCGTCCGCTCCTCGATGAATGACGACATGAAGAAGAAGTTCAAGGACTATATGGTCAAGCTGCCGGAAACCGATGCCGCTTGCTTCTCCGCCATCCAGGGCGGCGATTTCAAGAGCTACACCGAAGTGACGGTCGATTTCTACAAGCCGATCATCGACGCCCGCAAGGCAACCATCGGCGGCTGACAGGCCCAATAGGAGTGAGCGCCGCCGGAGAAATCCCGCGGCGCTCTTCTTGCGACCGGGGATACGAATCTCATGAACATGGCGACCACCCAGACATTGGGCGAAGGCGGCGCGCTGATCGAGCGCCACTGGCGCGAACTCGCGGGCAAGCGCCGACTCTACACGCTGATCGGCTTCGTGATTTTCGCGATCGCGCTTTCCGGCTCGCTGTGGTTCGCCAATGACAGCAATTCCGGCAAGTTCCTCGACCGCTTGCCCTATCTCTTCGATTTCATCGGCGAATTAATCCCGCGCGATCCGTGGGAGATTTTCCGGGCGATGTTCGACCTGCCCTCGCCCTATGACGACGGCAGCTTCAAGTACAATTATCCCGACGGTCGCTACTACATCACGTCGAATATCTACATTCCCGAATATTTCTACAAAATGATCGAGACGGTGAACATCGCGATCTTCTCGACGCTGATCGGGCTCGTCATCGGCTTTCCGCTAAGCTTCTTCGCAGCCAAGAACATGATGCCGAATCCGTTCGTACGCGGCTTTGTCCGTCGCGTGATGGAAGTGCTCCGCGCCTTCCCCGAGGTGGTCATCGCCGGTTTCTTCCTGGCGATCCTGTCCCTGGGGCCGATCCCGGCGATCATCGCGGTGGCGATCCACACGATCGGCGCGCTCGGCAAGATGTTCTACGAGGTCATCGAAAACGCCGACATGAAGCCCGACGAGGGCCTGCGCGCATCGGGCGGCAACTGGATCGAACGGGTGCGCTTCGGCATGGTGCCGCAGGTCATGCCCAACTTCGCCTCCTATGCGCTGCTTCGGCTGGAGATCAACGTCCGCGCCTCCACGATCATCGGCGCGGTCGGCGGCGGCGGCATCGGCGAACTGCTCAGGCTATCGATCAGCCAGGGCCATGAAGCCAAGACGCTGGCGATCATGCTGCTGCTCTTCATCACCATCATCTCGGTCGATCAGTTCTCCGCCTGGCTGCGCCAGCGGCTGACCGGCGACCACGCCTTACAGCTCGTTCATTGAGGGGCGACGACATGAACGCAATCGACATGGAAGCACTTGCCGCCCGCCACCCGGACCTGATCTCGGCGCCGCTGCATCAGCGGCTGCGCATTCCGCTGATCGCGCTGGTCGCCATTCTCTACGTGATCTTCTGCTTCTGGTTCTTTTCGATCGGCAAGGTTCTCGGCACCGCCAACTGGGGGATTGCCGGCAGCTATCTCGCCGACTGGGTGAGCTATGAGGAACGGCCCGACATCGACATCGCCCCCGAGGGCATGCGGATCGACTTTCCCAACAATTCCACGCTCGGCAAGAACCCGCGGCCGGATTGGCTGAAGAGGCAAGAGACGACGGTCACACGCGCCGCCGACAGCGCGGTCGCTGCACCGGACGCGGCTCAACCGGCCGAAGCCGAAAAGAAGTCAGCCTTCAGTTTTCTCGGGGCGCCGGATACGGCCGACAAGACGCTGACGAACGAGCCTGCGGCGAAGGCCGACATTACCGAACAGGTTGCCTCCCATACCGTCGTCGAATTCAGCGCATCGACCACCGCCGATGTCACGCCGCAGCGAGCAATCATTACGCACGATGGCGAGGTGCTAACCATCCCGCTGGGTGGAACCGAGATCAGGCTCGACGCACCTTTACCCTCCTGGGCCAGCCAGCCGCATGCCGGCGGCAAGATCATCATCAGCTTCGGCTTGCCCGGCTGGATGGAGGTCGAGCCGGACCGCGTCAGAATCCGCAAGCGCTTTTTCGGCTGGGCGAATTTCATCTTCGACACCAATTCGAAATTCTTCGGCAAACCCACGGGCGAAATCATCTCGCTGATCACATCGGGCGAACGCCTCGATCCCACGCGAAGCAATGCCGCGCTCGCAGCCAACGACATTCTCTACAATCCATCCTGGCAGCATCTCGACGTCTGGACGAAGCTGTTGCAGACGATCGTCATGGCGTTCGTCGGAACGCTGTTCGCCGCGATCATATCCTTCCCGCTGGCCTTCATTGCGGCGCGCAACATCACGCGCTCGAAGATCGCCAACCAGGTCGTCAAGCGTTTCTTCGATTTCCAGCGCTCGGTCGACATGCTGATCTGGGCGCTGTTCTTCACCCGCGCCTTCGGGCCGGGACCGCTGGCCGGCATCTCGGCAATCTTCTTCACCGACACCGGCACGCTCGGCAAGCTCTATGCCGAGGCGCTGGAGAATATCGACAACAAGCCGCGCGAGGGTGTCAAATCCGTCGGCGCATCGACGATTGCCGTGCAACGCTTCGGTGTCCTGCCGCAGGTGCTGCCGGTCTTTGCCAGCCAGGCGCTCTATTTCTGGGAATCCAACACACGTTCGGCGACCATTATCGGTGCGGTCGGTGCCGGCGGCATCGGCCTGAAACTCTGGGAAGCGATGCGAACAAATTCCGACTGGGAGAACGTCGCCTATATGGTGGTACTCATCCTGCTCGTGGTCTACATATTCGACGCGGCTTCGAATATGCTGCGCTCTCGATTGATGGGCTCCTCATCACGATAGTGTCATAATACGGCGTTAGAGCCTGCACTCAACATCAGGGACGCGGCGGGAATCGCCCGCGCGGCATCATTCATGCGTTATGCCATCTATTTCACACCGCCCGCGGACGATCCGCTGACGCGGCGGGCGGCCGAGTGGCTCGGCCGTGATGCATTCACCGATGCGGCGCTCAAGCAGCCAGCCGTCGAAGGTTTTAGTGCCGACGCGTTCAAGGCGCTGACCGACGATGCCCGCCGCTATGGTTTTCACGCCACGATGAAGGCACCCTTCGCGCTGGCTGATGGGCGAGCCGAGGCTGAACTCATCGCTGCGCTCGATGATTTTTCGGCCGGCACCTCGGGCTTCACTCTTCCAGAGCTTGTGCTTGGCCAGATCGGCCGTTTCTTCGCGCTCATTCCCGCCGACTGGAGTGCGGAACTGCAGATGCTCGCCGACGATTGCGTCAGCCGTTTCGACAGTTTCCGCGCGCCGCTCAGTGAGAGCGATTTCGCGCGCCGCAACCCCGATCAACTGACACCGGAGCGGCGCGAAAACCTCGTCAACTGGGGATACCCATACGTCTTCGAGGATTTTCGCTTCCACATGACGCTGACCGGACAGGTCGAACCGGCGGAACAGCCGGCGATGCGCGCGGCGATCGAAAGCTTCTTCGGAGACTATGTATCGGCACCGCGCCGCATCGGCCATCTCGCGCTTTTCGTAGAACCAGCACGCGGAGCGCCCTTCATTCTGAAGCACCTCGTCCAACTCCCAGAACCCGCCATCAGAAAGACCGCCTGACATGACAAAGGAAACCGTGTTCTCCAATGCCCGCATCGTTCTCGACGACGAGATCGTCGAGGGCAGCGCCGTGATCCGGGACGGCAAGATCGCCGAGATTTCGCGTGGAAACTCGGCAACAGGCGAGGATTTCGGCGGCGACTACATCATTCCCGGTCTCATCGAGCTGCACACAGATCATCTTGAGGCGCATTACTCACCCCGCCCCGGCGTCCGCTGGATGACAACCGCTGCGATCCAGGCGCATGACGCGCAGGTCGCGTCGTCAGGCATCACGACGGTGTTCGACTGTCTGCGCATGGGGAGCGACGAGGACGGCGGCTTCGCAGCCGGTGAGATGCGGGAAATGGCCGACGCCCTGGCCAACGCCGCCAGCGAGGATCGGCTCAAGGCCTCACATCTGATCCATCTCCGCTGTGAGGTCTCGGCTGCCAACGTGCTCGACGACTTCTCGGATTTCGAGAAGGATTCGCAGGTCCGGCTCGTGTCGCTGATGGACCACGCGCCTGGCCAGCGACAGTTCCAGACCATGGAACAATACACGTTCTACTACAAAACCAAGCGCGGCCTGTCGGATGAGGCGTTTGCCGAGTTCTGCAGGGTTCGCCAGGAAGCATCGGCGCGCTACGCCAAGCGCCATCGCGATGTCATCGCCGCTTTCTGCAACCAGCACGCCATCACAATCGCCTCGCACGACGATGCGACGTTGGATCACGTCGAGGAATCGATCGAGTATGGGGTTCGCCTGGCCGAATTCCCCACCAGCCTCGAAGCGGCACGCGCATCCCACGAGGCCGGTCTCAGCGTGCTGATGGGCGCACCCAACATCGTGCGCGGCAAGTCTCATTCCGGCAACATCTCGGCGCGCGACCTCGCCAATCACGGCATCCTCGACGTGCTCTCATCGGATTACGTGCCGCTGAGCCTGATCCACGCGCCCTTCGTGCTGAGCGAGGGCGAAGATGCGATCAGCCTGCCCCAGGCCATCGCCATGGTGACCTCGACGCCCGCCCGCACGGTCGGCCTAGATGACCGGGGCTCGATAAGGCCGGGCCTGCGTGCCGACCTCGTGCGGGTTCGCTACACCGGCGGCGTACCAGTGGTCCGCTCGGTCTGGCGCGAAGGCCAGCGCGTCGCCTGATGGACGGCGGAGAGCAACAGAAGGGCACGATGATCGTGGTCGTCGGGCCGAGCGGTGCCGGCAAGGACAGCCTGATCAATGCTGCGCGCGACCATTTCCGCAACGATCCCGACGTGGGATTCGTCCGGCGGGTCATCACCCGGGCGGCTGATGGCGAGACGGAAGATCATAGGAGCGTCTCGCCCGAGGATTTTGCCGCCATGGAACATGACGGCCGTTTCGCGGTCTCGTGGCAGGCGCATGGTCTTCACTATGGCATTCCCGTTGAGACGCGCGATGAACTGGCAGCGGGAAGGACATTGATCGCCAACGGCTCACGGGGCGCCTTGGCCGGATTCACCGATGCTTTCGCTTCCCTCGCCGTCATCGAAGTGACCGCACGGCCCGACGTTATCGCTGAGCGCCTAAAGCTGCGCGGCCGGGAAACGCCTGATGAGATCGAGCGGCGCCTGACACGCGTGACGCATGACTGGCAGCCGGACTGCAAATCTGTTGCTGTCGATAATAGCGGTGCGCTCGACGACGCTCAACGGGCTTTCATCGATGCGATAGGCCGGTTGTCCAGCCCCTAAGTTCCGCAGAAAGCAACCATTCCTGCATTAGCGAAGTGCAATGTATTCCCGACATCGCTTATCTTGACAAAAATAATCATGAAAAATGTCTTAATCGACATCTAGTTTGTTGACTAGCTTTGTCATGTTTACTAGAACGCCTTTCAATCTCGAACATTCAGGCATCCGCCGCTGAAATCTCCTTGAGGTCGGCCCGGTACCCAAATCGGACAGTTGCTCGCTGGCATCCCGCCGGCGCGTGTTTCGCTGTGCTTTTTGCGGCCGGCGGAGGGACAACAGGGCGCGCCTCGCCCGGTATCAAGGAGTAAGAACATGGCAGAAAAGTTTATGACGATCGACGCTTCCAAGTCGGCGGCAGGCGTCGATTACGCCGCGTACCTCGCGAATTACTTCGCTTCGATGGGCACGACGACCAAAGGCGCGACGACCTATTACGACAGCACCTACTACGACATGCAAATGGGCCCGAACACCTATTATGACGGCACGCAGGTCGGCATTCGCTACGCTTCCAGCACCAACAATGCGCAGGTGCTGATGGAAGGCGAGAATCTGCAATATGACGGCATCGTCGGCATCCATGGCAGCTATTCGGGTTCCGTGGACTCCGTGACCTTGGGTTATTGGGATGCCAACACCCTGTTCTCCCAGAACGCCGAGGAGCGCTCCACTCTCATCGGCGTGCTCCAGGAACTCAAGATCTCGGGCCTCGATATCTTTGAAAAAGCTGGCGCCGGCTCAACTTTTGGCACGGGCAACGACTTCTACGACCTGATGACCCTGCTCCGCGATGGCAACAGCGACGAGGTCGCAACCGGCCAAACCCTCACCAACGGTGAACTCGCGATCCAGGCGCTTTATGAAATCTTCAACGCCAAGGCGCAGTATTTCATCGGCTCGGAGAATGACGACACCTATGTCGGCACCAAGTTTGCCGACAAGATCGATGGCGGCGCCGGCACCGACACGCTGACCGGCGGCAAGGGCAAGGACATCTTCATCTTCGATCTCGACGATTCCTCCGCGACCCTTGAAGATTCCGACCACATCCTCGGCTTCAACGGCAAGCAGGATCGCTTCGACCTGCGCCTGATCGATACCAACGCGGAAAAAGACGGCGACCAGGCCTTCAAGTTCCTCGGCACGGCTGACTTCACCGGCAAGGCCGGCCAGGTCAACTACGAGCGCGTCGACGGCCAGACCATCGTTCATCTCGATATCGACGGCAATTCCGAAGCGGACATGAGCTTCATCCTCGACGGCAGCTTCAAGCTCGACGCGGGCGACTTCCTGCTCTGATATCGAGAGACGTCTGCGATCTTTATGGAGGCGGGCCAAAAGCCCGCCTCTTGCTTTTGAGCGATCAATTCAAAGCAGGCCGCGGCGCGCGAGGTTGGACATCAGGGCGCGTGTCCCGAACGTCCAGGCGGCGCATTCCGTCGAAAGGCGCACGGTGTTGACAAGGCTGCCGAGATGGCCGTTCGAGATCGTCACGACATCGCCCAGCTTATGGGTAAACCCCTGCCCCTTGTGGTCGCGATCCTCGACCGGGGCGAACAGCGTGCCCATGAACAACATGAAGCCATCCGGATATTGATGATGCCTGCCGATGGTCTGCGCGACCAGATCGAGCGGATCGCGGCTGATCTCCTTCATCGAGCTCTTGCCTGAGAGCTTGAAACCATCCTCGCCCTCTACCGCCAGATCGAGATCGGCGTTGCGCACGTCATCGATCGAATAGGTCTCGTCGAACAGCCGGATGAAGGGTCCGATCGAGCAGGACGCGTTGTTGTCCTTGGCCTTGCCGAGCAGCAGCGCCGAACGGCCCTCGACGTCGCGGAGATTGACGTCATTGCCGAGCGCTGCACCCTTGACCTCGCCCCTGGAATTGACCGCCAGCACGATTTCGGGTTCAGGATTGTTCCAGCGCGAGATCGGGTGCAGGCCGACATCAGCACCATAGCCCACCGATGCCATGGGCTGGGCCTTGGAGAAGACTTCGGCGTCCGGACCGATGCCGACTTCGAGATATTGCGACCAGATACCCTCTTCGATCAGCGCCGCTTTCACCTTCGCAGCCTCGGGCGAGCCGGCCTTCAGGTTGCGAAGCGAGTCGCCGATCAGCGCGGTCACTTTCTTGCGCATCGTCTCGGCCAGGTCCGGATTGCCCGCCGCCTTCTCCTCGATGACGCGCTCTATCATCGACCGGGCGAAGGTGACGCCGCAGGCCTTGACTGCCTGTAGGTCATTGGGTGCGAGCAGAACACCCGACGCCGCCGCGTCCGCCAGCGCCATCAAGGGCCTGTCCGGCTGTGCATTCAGCCATGCGACGGCGTCGTCGCGCTCAAGAAGGTCGCGCATTGTCGGCGATTGTTTCGACGTTACGTCATGCAGAATGCCACGGCGCAGATGGACGATAGCCGGCCCGTCATCCTCGGTCGACCAGACGCGGCCGACGAACGTTCCCGTTGCGAATATCTCGTTGTTCAGGTCCACGCGATCCTCCCTCATTCTTTGGGATAAACGAATAGCGGTTCGGGCGCGTCACGAAAAGCCGCGTTGTGATCATTCCGGTACTTTCGGCCGTCCGAGATAGAGCGACATCAGCTGCGCCTGCGAGGATATGCCGAGCTTGCGATAGATGTTGCGGCGGTGCACCTTGACCGTACCGGTCGCCACGCCGAGCCTCAGCCCGATCGATTCCGAGGAATGGCCTTGCAACACAAGTTCGATGATGGAGGTTTCCCGCGCGGTCAGACGCTCACTGATACGGGCGCGGGCACTGGCTCCATCACTGGAGGCGCCGTGTCTCCTTCCGGTGACCGCACGATCGAAACGCGGACCGAGCCTGCCCCAGACATGACGAACCATGGCCGCGACGAAGGGCTCCGCCTTGCGCATCAACCCATATTCGGCATCCCGGAACACGCCGAGCGTCTCGCCGCGCATCAGCGACAGAACGACCGTGACGCCCCCGCCCGCCGGTACGAAGAAGCCGACCTCCTCGGAAAGCCCTGTCTTCACATAATAGCTGCGGTAATATTCCGAGGCGAAGAAGCGATCGGGCGCCAGCGCCCGCATCCGCCATACCCCCGGCTTGGGGAGTGAAGCCGCCGAGAAGAACGGGTCCAGCAAGTAGGGACCGTCCTGATACATGCGCACGAAGATCTCGTATTCCCTGGCGTCGAATGTCGAGAAGAGATCGATTGGCCGCTCGGCTCCGCGATAGGCGAATATGACACAATAGTCGAACGGAAACAGCGACTTCATCAGATTGACGAAAGCCTTGCCTGCCTCATCGTCGGCAAGTGCCGCCACGCCGACAAAGGCCGCTGCCGCCTCGAACAAATGGTCGAAATCCGTCCGCATGGTTCGCCTGCTCTACTCCCCCAAACGCAATAATTCTACAGAAATACCACTCTGAGGGTATATACCCCGCAAGCGGTATTTGAATAGTCTCGCGTCCAGTGGGGCTTAATGAGGCAGCGACAGACTGCCGCACAAACCGAAGAGCCACGGGGAATGATCAGTGAGCACTGGATCCGAATTCGACGTTGAATTCCGGGCGGTCGCAAAGCGTTTCGGCAACGTGACCGCGGTTTCGGAAACCGACTTCCAGCTTCCGCGCGGCTCCTTCGTGGCGCTGCTGGGGCCTTCCGGCTGTGGCAAGACCACGTGCCTGAGGATGATCGGCGGTTTTGAGCAGCCGAGCACCGGCCAGGTGCTGATCGGCGGCGAGGACATGACCGGCGTGCCGCCCTATCGCCGGCCGGTCAACATGGTGTTCCAGCATTACGCGCTGTTTCCGCATTTCGATGTCGAGACGAATATCGCCTATGGCCTGCGGCAGATCCGCCCTCGCCTGGATGATGCCGAGGTGATGCGACGCGTCGGCGATGCGCTGGAAATGGTCCATCTCGAACGTTTCGCCAAGCGCCGCATCCATGAAATGTCGGGCGGCCAGCAGCAGCGCGTGGCGCTCGCCCGCGCCATCGTCAACAAGCCGCGCGTGCTGCTGCTCGACGAACCGCTTGCAGCGCTCGACAAGAAGCTCCGCACCGCCATGCAGATGGAATTGCAGAACCTGCACCGCAATCTCGGCATCACCTTCTTGCTGGTGACGCATGACCAGGAAGAGGCGCTTTCGATGAGCGACCGGGTCTGCGTGATGAATGCCGGCAGGATCGTGCAGTTCGCCTCGCCGCAGGAAATCTACGATCAACCCGCCGATCTCTTCGTCGCCGACTTTGTCGGCAAGACCAACAAGATCGACGCCACCATTTCCGGGTCCGATGGAAAGTCCGGCATCGCGACGCTCGCCAATGGCGCGGCACTGCCTGTCACCGCACCGGGACTTGCCAACGGCAAGGCAACGCTTTCCATCCGGCCCGAGGCGATCTCCGTATCTCGGCCGGGCGCCGGCGGAACCATCCGCGGCGCCGTGACACATCGCATCTTCCTCGGCGCATCGGCTGAATACTCCATCGAAGTCTCTGGTATCGGCAGCATTCTGGTCTTTTCCGGCCGGAGCGCGAGCGGGCCTGCCGAACTCTTCGAGCCGGGCGCCGAGGTTGACCTTTCGATCGCACCCAATGCCTCGCATGTCTTTGCAGTTCAACAATAACCAAAGGGAACAGTGCCATGACGAAAATCGACAATGACAAGCTTACGCAGGCCCAATTCGCCGACGAACTGATGCGCTACAAGCGCGGCTCGGTCACCCGCCGCCATTTCCTCGCTGTCACCGGGCTGGGACTTGCCACGGCCGTGCTCGGCCGCAATCTCGGCCCCCTCGCGGGAGAGGCACAGGCGCAGGAACTCGGCACCCAGATGTCGATCGCGACCTGGCCGAACTACCACGATCCCGCCACCTTCGAGGCCTTCACCGCAAAGACCGGCGTTGCCGTCGAGGTCAATGTCTTCGGCTCCAACGAGGAAATGCTGGCCAAGCTCCAGGCCGGCGCTTCGGGCTGGGATCTGTTCGTGCCGACCAATTACACGATCTCGACCTACCAGAAGCTCGGCCTGATCGATGAGCTCGATCTCGCAAAACTGCCGAATTTCTCGGATGCGACCCAGAACCAGCGCTTCACCCATGAAGGCAAGATCGACGGCAAGACGTATGCCGTGCCGAAGAACTGGGGCACGACGGGCATCGCCTTCAACTCGGCAAAGATGAAGACCCCGGTTGCGAGCTGGAAGGAATTCTTCGAGGTCGCGCAGGGCGAAGCCACCGGCCGCGTCATGGTGCATGACTATCAGCTCACCACGATCGGCAGCGCGCTCAAGGCGCTCGGCTTCGGGTTCAACTCCGTCAAGGCGGATGAACTCGCCAAGGCCGAGGAACTGCTGATCAAGGTCAAGCCGCATCTCTTCGCGATCAATTCCGACTACCAGCCCTCGATGCGCGCGACGGATGCCTGGATGACCATGTGCTGGACCAATGACGGTGCGCAGCTCAACCGCGACATACCGGACATCAAGTTCGTGCTCGGCAAGGATGGCGGCGAGATCTGGTGCGATTTCTACGCGATCCCCAAGGACGCAGCCAACAAGCCGGCCGGCTACGCGCTGCTCAATTACCTCATGGATCCGGAAGTCGCCAAGAAGGAGCACATTTTCAACGGCGCGCCGACCACGGATTCCCGCATCTTCAGCCTGCTTCCCAAGGACGTGACGTCGAACCTGATCGTCTATCCCGACGAGGCATCGCTGACGCCGCTCGAATTCGGCGCCGCCGTGACCCTGACCGACCCGGCGCGTGCGGAAGTGATGGCACGGTTCAAGTCGGCGTAAGGGCTGGCGATAGCCCCTCATCTGCCTGCCGGCATCTTCTCCCCGCAAGCGGGGAGAAGGAAGCTGGGGCGACGAACTTTGCCAAGGGCCTCACCGTCAGCGGGAGACTAAACGTCACCACGATTCCCTTCTCCCCGTTCCGATGGGGAGAAGATGCCGGCAGGCAGATGAGGGGCAAACCCCAGCCGCCGACTTCAAACCGAACCAAAGGACCACGATGACAGCGGCAATGCAGAGACGAAAAACCCTGGTGACGGCGGCGCTGATGGCGCCCGCCGCCATCTGGCTGTTCGTCTTCCTGGTACTGCCGTTCATCGCCATGCTCGTCTTCGCTTTCGGCGAACGCGCGCCGGAGGGCGGCTATCAGGCCGCCTTTACGCTCGAACAGTTCGGCAGGCTGCCATCGCGGGCGACAGCCTTCTGGAACACGCTGATCCTGGCGCCGCTGGGCGCATTCGTCTGCCTCGTCGTCGCCTATCCCGTCGCTTATTATCTCGCTGTTAAGGCCGACCGGCGGTACCGGCTGCTGCTGGTATCGCTGGTCATCGTGCCCTTCTGGACCAGCCTTCTGGTGCGCACCTATGCCTGGATGTTCATTCTCGGCTCGCGCGGCATACCCAATCTGCTCGCCATGATCGGGCTCGATGATGTCAGGCTGATCAACACGCCCTTCGCGGTGCTGGTTGGCATCGTCTACGGCTACCTGCCGCTGATGATCATGCCGATCTATGTCAGCCTGGAGAAGCTCGACCGGCGACTGATCGATGCCTCGTCCGATCTTGGCGCCCACCCGCTGACCACATTCTTCAAGGTGACGCTGCCGCTGTCACTGCCCGGTGTCATGACCGGCGTGGCGCTGGTCACCATCCTGCTGCTCGGCGAATACCTGATTCCGCAGCTGCTCGGCGGCGGCAAGGTGTTCTTCATCGGCAACGCGCTGGTCGATCTCTTCCTCCAGTCGCGAAACTGGCCCTTTGGCTCTGCGATCGCGGTGACGCTGGTGTTCGTCGTGGTCATCGTCCTGATGGCCGCGATGCGGATCGCGTGGCGCATCGCCGGAACACGTCAGGTGGACTTGATATGAGAGCGCTGGTCACCGCGGTCTATGTGTTCCTCTATGCGCCGATCGCACTCGTCGTGCTGTTCTCGTTCAATGCCGGCCGCAATGCCAGCGAGTTCACTGGCTTCTCGCTCGAATGGTATGGCAAGGCCTTTGCCAATCGCTTCCTCACCGACGCCTTGCAGAACAGCCTGATCATCGCCTTCACCTCCGCGGCCCTCGCGGCCGTCTTCGGCACCATGGCGGCACTCGGCATGGAACGGATGAGCGCGCGAAGCCGCGCCGTTTTCGACGGCATGTTTGCCGCGGCCATCGTCGTGCCGGGCGTGGTGATCGGCATTGCGACGCTGGTGGCGTTGGTCGCCGTCTTCGGCGCGGTCAATCCGGCGCTCGCCAGCCTCTGGCCATCGGAAACACCGCCGAAACTCGGGTTGGGCTATGGCTCGATCATTGCCGCCCACGGCCTGTTTTCGCTGGCGCTGGTGACCATGATCGTCAAGGCACGCGTGGCAACACTCGGCCGTGACATCGTCGAAGCTTCCTCCGACCTCAACGCCACGCCGCTCACGACATTCCGCAAGATCGTGCTGCCGCAGATCATGCCGTCGATCGTCGCGGGCTTCCTGCTGGCGTTCACCTTTTCCTTCGATGATTTCATCATCGCCTTCTTCGTCGCCGGCTCTGAGACGACGCTGCCGATCTATGTCTTCGCCTCCATCCGGCGCGGCGTGACACCCGAGATCAATGCCATTGCCACATCGGTCCTCGTCGGCTCGCTGATCCTGATCGGCATGGCGCGCGTGCTGATGCGCGAGAAAAAGCACGTGAGTGCAGACGGAGAATGAGATGATCCTTCAAGATCAGGTCGCCATCGTCACGGGCGCGGGTTCCGGCATCGGCCGAGCGGGCGCGGAGATCATGGCGCGCGAGGGCGCGCTTGTCGTCGTGTTGGATCGTGACGGCGCGGGTGCTGCCGAAACCGCATCGAAAATCGTGGGGTCTGGCGGCAACGCCGAAGCGATCGAAGTCGATGTCACGGATGATGCAAAGCTCGGCGAGACCATTGCCGGCGTCCACCAGAGACTAGGCCGTATCGACATCCTGCACAACCACGCCGGCGCGCAGGTCGAGGGCAATCTCGAGGATGTCGCGGTCGAGGGCTTCGACAAATCCTGGGATTTGAACGTCCGCGCCCATTTCATCGCTGCTCGCGCCGTCATGCCCTTCATGAAGGCGGCCGGGCGTGGCGTCATCCTCAATACGTCATCGAGTTCCGGCATTCTCTATGACCGGGAAATGATCGCCTACACCACCACCAAGCATGCGGTGATCGCGATGACGCGGCAGATGGCGGGTGACTATGCGAAATTCGGTATACGCGTGAATGCGCTCTGCCCCGGCTGGGTCGATACGCCGTTCAACGAGCCGTTTATCCGCCAGGTCGGCGGCCGGGCCGAGATCGAGGCCTATATCAAGCGGCGCGTGCCGATGGGCCGTTGGGCCGATGTCGAGGAGATCGCCGAACCGATATTGTTCCTGGTCTCCAGCCGGTCATCCTATGTGACCGGCCAGATCCTGGTTTGTGATGGCGGCGAGACAGTCGCGTGACGCCGCCCGCAGTCAGCAACCCATGTTGTTTTCCTGGCGCTTGATCTGCTGGATCTGCTTCTGCTCGCGACGGGTGAAATCCGGATCGTCCGTATAACAATCGCTGTTGTCGAACGCGTCCATGCCGTCCTGCGTCTTGAAGCAGAAGCCGTTGCGGTTATAGATCTCGTTGCGCTGCCACCAGAGATCGTAGCAGCCGTCCGCCAAAGCAGGCTGCACCGAAGAGATCAGCCCCACCGCCGCAAGTATCGCCAAAGTTGAAAAACGCATCGTCCCCACTCCTCATATTCGCTCGAAATAGCTATATGAATCGAAGGACGTATTCAAAGACCGATTTATTCCGAATGCGATTGCCCCAAAAATGGTCGGCAGCGCCTGCCTGATGTGGTGATTGCATATGACGACTGACAAGCGGGAGATCGGGAGCCAAGAGATCGAAACGCCGCGCCTGCGCGATCTCTTTACGCGATCACGCACCCCGGCGACGCTGCTGCTTGGCGCGGGCGTCGGTCTAGAGGCGCTGGAATTCTATGTCACGACCAGCCTGATGCCCTCCATGGTCCGCGATATCGGCGGGCTGGAACTGCTCGCCTGGACGGCCTCACTGTTCGTCGCGGCCATCGTGCTGGGATCGATCTGCGTGGTGATCCGGCCGCGCAACATGACGCTGAACCAGACCTATATCACAGGCGCACTGCTCTTCGCCGTCGGCTGCGGCATCATCGGGCTGGCGCCGAACATGATCATGGTTCTGGTCGGCCGCGTCGTGCAGGGGTTTGGCGCCGGGCTGCTGGTTACCATGGCCTATTCGTTCATCCGATTCGTCTATCCGCCTGGCCTGCAGAATGCGGCGTCGGCGCTCTACACATCGCTATGGGGCGTCTCGGTGTTCCTCGGGCCGACGATGGGCGGAATGTTCGCGAATGGCAGCCAATGGCGCTGGGCGTTCCTGATCCTCATCCCGTTTGCCGTGATCATGGCGTTTGCCGCGCCGAAATGGCTGCCCGAGGGCGAGGACGACCGCGAGCCGGAAGATGTGCCGCTTCCGCAGATCCTGCTGATCCTCGGCGCAATCCTGGCGATTTCCTTCGCCGGCACGGCCGAGACCCATCTCTGGCGCACGGTGCTCGTCGGCGGTGGGCTGGCGGCCATCGCAGCCCTGCTCTTCTGGGAGCGGCACTCCGCCGCCCGGCTTTTCCCCACCCAGGCGACATGGCTGGGCCATCCGCTCGCCAAAGTCTATCTCGTAATGTTCCTGGTCATCGTGTCGCTGAATTCGGATATCTACGCGCCCTATTTCCTCCAGACCCTGCATGGCGTGACGCCGCTGGTTGCCGGCTATCTCGTGGCGCTCGTCGCCCTGGGCTGGACCGCAGCGGGTCTCGGCACTGCTTCTTTCCAGGGGCGCAAGGCTATCGCCGCGATCGTTGCGGGAACGATCGTTTTGTCCGCTTCGACCTTCATTCTGGCGCTGGTGATCTCCCAGGCCAACGCAGCAGGCAATATCTGGATCGTTGTCGCGATCTCTGCCCTACTATTCGGCATGGGCGTCGGGACGGGCCTCGGCTGGGCACATCTTGTCTCGCTGGTACTCACCCGGTCCGACGATGCGGAGGCCGACAAGGCCTCGGCCTCGATCAATCTCATCCAATCGCTAGGTGCGGCATTCGGCGCGGCAGTGGCAGGCGTGGTCGCCAATTCCTCGGGCCTCGTCACGCCAGGCGGAACGGAGGGCGCGATCAGCGCAGGCTTCTGGCTCTATCTATCGATGGCACTTCCGGCGCTTGTCGCCCTCTTCGTGGCGCTGCCGCTGTTCCGAAAAACCTGACCGATCAGCTTTTGCGCGCTTGCCACGCCATGTTGGCGATCGCGGCGCCGATGCTGATCAACTGTACGCCGAGCATCAGGCCGACGAGCCAGATGGCCGTCACCTTGAGGAACGCCAATAGCAGGACCGAAAGGATAACACCGACGAGGCCGCTGGCCAGCACCCAACCCCATTGCGGCATCGGCCGGATCGTCAGCGCAAAGACGATCTTGGACACGCCTTCGATCATGAAGAAGATGATCAGCAGCAGCGTGAGGGTAACTAGGCCTTGCCCAGGCTCGCGGACAAACAGGAAACCCACCAGGATCGCGAGGATCGCCGAGATCAGTTGCAGCCAGAAATGCGGCGCGTGCTTCGCCCCGATCAGGCTGATGGCCTGGATGATGCCGCTGAACATCAGAAGCCAGCCGATCAGCACCACCACCGCAACCGCCGACATCAGCGGATAGATGATCGCCAGCATGCCGGCGACAACAAGCAACGCCCCCTGAATCAGATACCAGGTTGAATGCTTCTTGAATGCTTCCCTCATCGCGTTGCGGAACAGAACGGATGCGGTTTCGAGATCATTTGCCATCGATTGCCCCTCCTTCTCAGCCAAGGTGGACAGCCTAGCGCATTCCGGAAACCGCTACAACTGTGGGAAGAATCGTGCCTAAAATTGCGTGATCACGCTGATGCCGATCTCGCGCGACGTCTCCATGCCCATCAGCACCGGCACCGCCTCTTCCAGCGTTATCGTGCGGCCGATCAGCTTCGCGGGCGCGAGCTTGCCCGCGGCGATCATGTCGAGCATCGCGCCATAGCGCCAGGCCTGCATGCCATGGCTGCCATAGATTTCGAGTTCGTGGCCGATCACCTTGGCCATCGGTATCCTCGCCGTGGCGTCATCGCCCAGCATCAAGCCGACCTGCACATGCCGGCCACGACGCCGGAGATTGTCGATCGAGTTGAAGCTGGTGACCTTATGGCCGAGCGCATCGATGGAGACATGCGCGCCGCCGCGCGTGATCTCCCGCACCGCCTCGGGCACGTCGGCGACGCTGGCCGCATTGATACCGGCGACCGCGCCCATCGATTGGGCGAATTTCAGCTTGTCGTCGGCCACATCGATCGCCACGACATTTGCGCCGAGCGCCGAGGCGATCATGATCGCCGACATGCCCACGCCGCCGCAGCCATGCACGGCGACCCATTCGCCCGGCCGCGTGCGCGCCTGATCGACCACCGCGCGGAAGGAGGTGGCGAAGCGGCAACCAAGGCTGGCGGCCGTGGCAAAATCGACATCATCGGGCAGGTGCACGAGGTTGGTATCGGCATAATGGATGCCGACAAATTCCGCGAACGAACCCCAATGCGTGAAACCCGGCTGGAACTGATGCGAGCAGACCTGCTGGTTGCCGGAATGGCATTCCTCGCAGCGGCCGCAGCCGGACACGAAGGGCACGGTGACACGTTCGCCGACCTTGAACCGTATCACATCCTTGCCGACAGCCGATATCACGCCCGCCAGTTCGTGGCCCGGCACATGCGGCAGCACGATATCCGGATCATGGCCCACCCAGCCGTGCCAGTCGCTGCGGCAGACGCCCGATGCTTCAACCTTGATCACCACGCCATGCGGTTCCGGCACCGGGTCGGGCAGCGTGCGGATCTCGGGTCGCTCGCCGTAGCGTTCGTAATACATGGCCTTCATGGAAGCATTCTCCGTCGTTCAGTGGCACGGAGGATCGCATGCCAGGCAGCCGCGATAAAGCGCCCGCACGGATGATATTTGCTGATGCACCGATCGTGTTTGCTTGGCGTCAGCCCTCGCCTGCATATTGCGTGTCGGTCACATGTTCCAGCCAGTCGACATGCTTGCCATCAAGCGCTTCATGGATCGCGATATGGGTCATCGCCACCGAGGGCGAAGCACCATGCCAATGCTTTTCGCCAGGCGCGAACCAGACCGTGTCTCCGGCCCGGATCGTCTCCATCGTGCCGCCCCAGACCTGGCAAAGCCCGACGCCCGAGGTCACCACCAATGTCTGCCCCAGCGGATGGGTGTGCCAAGCCGTGCGCGCACCAGGCTCAAACGTCACCGAAGCCGCCCTCACCCGCGCCGGAGCCGGCGCCTCGACCAATGGATCCTGCCGCACGCGGCCAGAGAAGTAATCGGCGGACGGAATGGAAGACGGACGCGAACCGGCGGGGTGGATTTTCATGGAGCACTCCTGGGCGATGGTTGGCGCATTATAGAGCGGCGGGATGACGGCGCAAAGTCATAACAGGATAATGAAATTAATGAAAAATGGTGGGCGATGACGGGCTCGAACCGCCGACATCTTCGGTGTAAACGAAGCGCTCTACCAACTGAGCTAATCGCCCCCGGACCCGAGGGTGCGGCGGATGTAATCTGTTCGTGGCCGAAGCGCAAGACGAAATTTTGCCTCTGTGGATAATCCCTTGAGGCGTGGCCGGCCCACTCGTCACATATATTTGCCGGGCTTGTCGTTCTCGTCCGGGTTGGGCAAGGGCTCCTCGCCGGGCAGCCGGTCGGGCTCGGGCTCCTTGATCGGTGGATCGACATCGGGCGGCATGGGCGGAACCGGATTGCCTGTGCCGGGGTCGTAGCCGGGCATGGGTGCCATGAAATTCAGCATGGTGATCTCCTTGTGTTTTTGGACCAATCCCTGCCTTTTCAATTGGTTCCGCCATACGGCCTCGATACAGGCCAAATTTGCCCCGACAAACACTTTGACTTTCCCTCTATCGCGGCGCAACATCCCAGAAACGACGACGTAGAATCCGCGTCGCCATACCCCGATTCAAGGAACTGAAATTTAGCTCTAGCGTTACGCGATTGGGTAAGCGCGCATTAATACAGTTTGACTAGTTTGAGTGGCATTCTGGCTAGGATTGGGCGGCCCGCATGAAGGTACTATCCGTGACATCGGAGGTGTTTCCGTTCGCCAAGACCGGCGGACTGGCCGATGTCACCGGGGCACTGCCGAAGGCCCTCCAGAAGTTCGGCATCCGCACCATCACCCTCGTCCCCGGCTACCCCGCGCTGCTGCCCATGGCGCGTGCCGGCGCACCGCTTCTGGTCTTCGATGAAATCCTCGGCGAAGCCGCCTCGCTCCGGCATTTCCAGTCCGAGGACCAGATCTATTTCGTGCTCGATATCCCGACGCTCTATGATCGTCCCGGCGGGCTTTATGTCGACCAGGCCGGACGCGATCATGCCGACAATTGGAAACGGTTTGCCGCCCTCTCGCTGGCCGCGGCCCGCATCGCCGACGGCATCCTTCCGGGCTGGACGCCCGATATCGTTCACACCCATGATTGGCAGTCGGCGCTGACTTCGGTCTATATGCGTGAGATGGGCAACGACAAACCCGTCGTCCTGACCATTCACAACCTCGCCTTCCAGGGCCAGTATCCCGCGGGCCTGTTTCCATACCTGCATCTGCCGGTGCGTGCCTATTCCCTTGATTGCCTCGAATATTATGGCGATATGTCCTACCTCAAGGGCGGGCTGATGACATCGGATGCGATCACAACGGTCAGCCCGACCTACAGCCGCGAGATCCTCACGCCGCGTTTCGGCATGGGCATGGAGGGCGTGCTGAACGCCCGGCGCGACAAGCTCAAGGGCATCCTCAACGGAATAGATGATGACGTCTGGGACCCCTCGACGGATGCCTATCTCGCCCGCCCGTTCGACGCCGCGACGCCGGAACTGCGACGGGAAAACCGCGCCGCGCTGATCCGCGAACTTGGCATCGACGAGGACGAAGGCCCGATTTTCGCCAGCGTCAGCCGCCTGACCTGGCAGAAGGGCATGGATATGCTCGCCGACGTGGCGGAAGAGATCGTCTATCGTGGCGGCAAGCTCATCGTCTGCGGCCAGGGCGACGCTGCGATCCAGGACCTGCTTGCCGCGAAGGCAAACCGGTTTCCGGGACGGGTG
Source organism: Rhizobium sp. TH2 (assembly GCF_024707525.1). NCBI lineage: Bacteria > Pseudomonadati > Pseudomonadota > Alphaproteobacteria > Hyphomicrobiales > Rhizobiaceae > Rhizobium > Rhizobium sp. TH2. The sequence goes on from NZ_CP062231.1 coordinate 2,457,478, forward strand.
GCGGTGCATATCGGTTATGACGAGCGCCTCGCCCATCTCATTCACAGCGGCTCGGATTCGATCATCCAGCCGTCGCGCTTCGAGCCCTGCGGGCTGACCCAGCTTTACGGCCTGCGCTATGGCGCCGTGCCGATCGTCTCGCGCACCGGTGGACTGGCCGAAACCGTGATCGATGCCAACGATGCCGCCATGGGTGCGGGCGTCGCTACCGGTTTCCAGTTTCATCCGATCACCACCGAAGGCCTTCGCCATGGTGTGCGCCGTGCCATCGAGGTGTTCCAGTTGCCCGACCAGTGGCAGCGCCTGCAGAACCAGGGCATGACCGCCCGCTTCTCATGGGAGCGCAGCGCCGGCCTCTACGCCATCCTCTATCGCCGTCTTCAGGACGAAGCCGAGAGCGGCAACGACAACTTCCAGACCCTCGCGACGGGCTGATTGCAGCCTTCCTGGGTGCGATCATTTTCTTCAAAATTTATTGGAACCCGATCCCATCCCACCCGTTGAGTACAGTAAGCGGACGGCCGCCTTCACACGCCCGCGCTTAAAAAGAGGAAGGGACATGTTACACATTGAGACTTACTGGAAAGCACATCCGCATGTGATCGATGAGACCGGTACCGCATGCGCGATTGAGGACATCGCCTTGGGGGCGGCACATGTGATGGTTCCCGAGGAGGTCGATATCCCGCTTCCGCGCGATACGGCGGAACAGATCGCAGTGCCGGCTTCGATCAATGGCCGCGACCTATCGCGTGGTAAACCCTGACGCGCGCTGGAGGGCGTCCACCAATTCGTCCTGGGTGCAGGGCTTCGTGATCCATACCGCCTGAGTGATGAGGTCGTTCTGATCGGAAGACGCCTGCGTGTCTCCTGAATAGATCACGAACGGGATCGTGCGATCGGCGAGCCGTTCGGCGACGATCGTCCCTGGCCCGTCGCGCAGGTGAAGGTTGAGGATCGCGATATCGGGATGATTGCCGTCGATCCAGTCCAGGGCATCCCTGCAGGTCATCGCATGGTGAACCTTGGCCGCGCCTAAAGCATTGAGCATGGATTCAACATCCATGGCGATCAGCGGCTCGTTCTCGACGATGAGAATGGTTTTCAGGTAGTCGGCCAGCAATTCGGGAATCCACAGTCAAGGTCTCCGCTGGTTATAACCGGTCCAATTGGAAAAGCTCGTTATGTACGCAATCGCACCAACCGGGGCGATCGTCTTGCGGGAGCCTTCAAGCGGCCTTAAGCAAATTGGATCGAACAAAAATGACAGACCAGGCTACATTTCGCGGAGAAAAGCTGTGGAGTTCCAATGCTCTGGCCGAACCGGAAAGAGCAATGGTATCGCAAGCGAAAGTCCGTAACCGTCTTTTGGCGCTGATGCCGGACGATGCGTTCAATATGGTGGCCGACGACATAGAACTGGTCGAGCTCCCGCGCTCCTTTGTATTTTCGGACCCGAATACGCCGAGTGAATTTTCTTACTTTATCGACTCGGGCATCGGCTCGATCGTCGCCATTACACCACAGGGCCAGCGTTCGGAGGTCGGCATTTTCGGCCGCGAAGGCATGACACCGGCAAGCCTGGTGCTCGAAACCGCGCAGACGCCCTACTCCATCTTCATGCAGGTTCCCGGCCACGGCTACCGCATCGCCAATGACACGCTACGCGCGGCGATCGAAAAGAGCCAAACCCTGCGCAAGCTCCTGTCGCGCTACGCCTATGCGCTGTCGATCCAGACCGCCTATACCGGCCTTTCCAACTCCGTTCATCACATCGACGAACGCCTCGCCCGCTGGATCCTGATGTGCCATGACCGCACCCCCGGCGACCAGATCGCTTTGACGCATGAATTCCTGTCCGTGATGCTCGCGGTCCGGCGATCCTCGGTGACCACGGCACTGCATGTACTGGAAGGCAACCACCTCGTCTATTCCGAGCGCAACCTGATCACCATCCGCGACCGCCGCGCGCTCGAACTTTTCGCGGGCGATGCCTATGGCGTGCCGGAACAGGAATACCAGCGCCTCATCGGGCCGATGCAATGATTGAGCCGCGGTGATTTTCACGGCAGCCTGAGCACGCTGCGAAACGGCACGCGTTCGAGCACGGTGCCAGCCTCGTCCGAAATCTCGAAGACCTGGCCGTCGAGCACGCCACCCTCTCTCAGCAGATCGGCGAGGAGATCGCGTGCCGACTGCCCGGCCTCGGAACGCGCGGCCTCAAGGTCGGGCAGGTCACTTCCATCCGGATCGCGGATGAAGGCATCGTCCGTTCGAATGTGAAAAAAGTATCTTGGCATCAGGTCTTTGATTTCAGCCCGCGCGGCTTCTGCCCAGCCGATGTCTTTGGCTTGGTCGCGGCTTTCTTCACCGAGTCGGACGCCGGCAGGTCTTCGAGACCATGCACCTCGGATTTGGCGCGCCGCCAATGCTCGTCATGCTTGCCGTCGGGGCGGCCTTCTTCTTCCCATATCTGGTGGGCCCGTTTCCGGATTGGGTGGTCTTGTGTATCGTCCATGGCCCTCTCCCTTTTTCCGCTGACATTGAAATGATCGAAGTGGCAAAAGGTTTCCGTGCGGTTGCGTACCGGCTGCCGGCTGCCCCCCAAATAAAGTCAAAACAGCCTTAGCGTGTCGCATCGCGGCACGTTATGTTCTTCCGAAATTTGGTTTCATGTCTGGGAGGACATTCATGCGCGTGCTTGCAGCAGCTTCTATTCTCCTTCTTGTATCCGCCTTCCCCACCTATTCCCTCGCCGCCGCGGAGGGCGACATTATCGGCCAGTGCCTCGAGGACAATGCCGACGAGGGCCAGACAACGGACGCCGTCGCGACCTATTGCGCCTGCGCCAACGAAAAGATGATGCAGGACAATTACGGCAAGGACATCGACAGTTCCGAATGGGAAAAGATGAACGCGGACGGCCAGGAAGCGTGCTCGAAGGAAGCAGGCTGGGTGAGCAGGCCGGATTGAGCGGCGGTTGAGGTGACCCGGGAAGAATGGCGACCCCTGCAGGGCTCGAACCTGCGACAACCTGCTTAGAAGGCAGGTGCTCTATCCAGCTGAGCTAAGGGGCCGCACTGGCCGGAGGCCGTAAAGTCTAGGGCTTCAGGCAGCCGGGTGACGACTAATGCGTCCAGGGCTGCGTGCGGGTATATTTGAAATTGTCCGTGTAGGACACCGTCTTGCGGGTGGCTTCCTTGGGCTCGACGACCCGGTATTCGATATTCTCGCGCTTGGCATAGGCCTCGGCCAGTTCGCGCGTTTCGAACATCAGCTTGAGCTGCTGGCGCATGTCGCCCGAACCGGTATAGCCGGTGACCGAGTCGATGACGCGCGGGCGCTCCTGATCGTATTCCAGCACCCAGAGATTTGTCTTTGCCTTGCCGGATTGCATCGCGGTCTTGGCGGGACGGTAGATTTTTGCCGGCATGCTGGATTCACCCCAAATTCGTCTGGCACTTATGGTCAAGCATACTGCCATAAGATTGACGGCAAGCAAATGACCATGTCCCTTCGGAAGTGGTCGGAGCGGAGAGATTCGAACTCCCGACCCTCTGGTCCCAAACCAGATGCGCTACCAGGCTGCGCTACGCTCCGTATCTTCCGATGTCGAGGGACTTACACAAGTCGTCCCTGCCCTGCAACTCTTAAAGTGATGTGATTCAAGGCTTCTTCGCAGATGCCGCGATTTGACCGCTCTCGATCATGTCGCCGGCGGCGATTCCCAGCTTCTGCGCCGTGCCGGCATTGAGTTCGAGCACGAAGCGCACGGGATCGCGCGAATCGATGATCTCTTCGGAGAGCGGCATCGTGTCGGCCCTGACAAGCGCGATCCGGCCATCCGGCCCGATGAACAGCATGTCGAGCGGCAGATAGGTGTTCTTCATCCACATATAGATGCGCCGCGTCTCGCCGAAATCGAACAGCATGCCCTTGTCCGCAGCCATCTCGTCGCGGTTCATCAGCCCCTGTTGGCGCTGGTCGGCGGCAATCGCGAGTTCGACCGTGAATGGGAATTCCTTACCCGCCTTGGTGCGGATCACAAGCTTTTCGGTCTCGAAACCAGCCGAGAACGCCATGGCCGAGGCCAGAGCAAATAGAAAAAGCGCGGCAAGCGCGCTTTTATTGAGACGCTGCAAAGCACGACGCATCAGTGAGACCGGTTGCCCGGATTGATGATGTCAGGATGGATTTCGGCCGCCATCAGCCCCTTGTCGCCATCGCCGAAGCGGACCAGCACACTCTGGCCGGGCCGGAGTTCTGTAATGCCGTAGCGGCGCAGCGTTTCCATGTGGATGAAGATGTCCTCGGTGCCCTCGCCGCGCGTCAGAAAACCAAAACCCTTGGTGCGGTTGAACCACTTGACGATCGCCCGCTCGAGCCCGCTCGACGGCGTGACCTGCACATGTGTCCGCACTGGCGGCATCTGTGAGGGATGCACGGCGGTGGATGTATCCATGGAGAGGATGCGAAACGCCTGATAGCCCCGATCGCGCCTCTGGACGAGCGCCACAACCCGCGTGCCTTCGAGGATCGTCTGGTAGCCGTCGCGGCGCAGGCAGGTTACGTGAAGGAGGATGTCGGCCTCGCCGTTATCGGGGATGATGAAGCCGAAGCCCTTGGCTACATCGAACCATTTGATGACGCCGGTGATTTCGAGGAGGTCAACCGGCTCGGCAGCCATGTCCTCGAAGAGGGAGATGCTCTTGGAAGAAATCCTATCCGCCATACTGTCTTGCCCCTACTACGCCACATACCGGTTAACTGATTCTTCACTCCTGAGATTAACATCCCGAAATGATACAGATGCAAGTCCCGGTAGCTAAAAAACCTATGGCTTGTGTTCGCATAAATGGCTTGCCTCAAGCTGGCTTTCTGTCCAGATTTGCGCCAAACATCAGCCAAAACGAGGACCCAATGCGCTATCTCCATACGATGGTTCGCGTCACCGATATCGACGCCTCGCTCGACTTCTATTGCAACAAGATGGGGATGATCGAGGTCCGCCGCATCGAAAACGAGGCCGGCCGCTACACGCTGGTCTTCCTCGCGAGCTCCGACGATATCGACGCCGCCAAGGCGTCCGCCGCGCCGACCCTCGAGCTGACGTTCAACTGGGACCCCGAGGACTATAGCGGCGGGCGCAACTTCGGTCATCTGGCTTACGAAGTCGATGATATCTATACCCTTTGCGCGTCGCTGCAGGAAAAGGGCGTCACCATAAACCGGCCACCGCGTGACGGCAGGATGGCCTTCGTCCGCTCGCCAGACGGCATCTCGATCGAGATTTTGCAGAAGGGCGGAGCGCTGCCCCAGGCCGAACCGTGGCTTTCCATGCCGAATACGGGAAAGTGGTAAGCTTGGCAAAAGGCCCGGCTGCGACGGAACACGCTTTCGCCGCATTTGATACGCATCCAGTGCCGGGGCTTGGCGACAGCCCCGGAACTTGCTGCAAACCCTGTTCATCGTAGCGGCGATCACGACAATTTTACCTTGGTTTACATTTTGCGATTTTCTGTCTAAACAGGGTCGCCGGGATGAAAATCATACAAATAGCGTGGGGACGGATTTTGCCAAGCGACCGGATCAGCACAGCCAAACCCGGACCTATGCGTTACGTGCTTCTTGCCGCCACCATGCTCGGCCTCCATGGCTGCATGTCTTCTCCCGCCGACCAGCTTGCCCAGATCCAGACCACAGCCGCGACCCGTCCCGCCAATCTCATCGAACTCGCCGCGCAGCAGAAAGCCGCCGCCAGCGAGGAGCAATCCGAGATCGCCAACCAGGCACACCAGGACGTCCGGTCGCTCGATTCCGCCGACCTCGGGGTGACCGACGATGCGAGTGCGAACCAGAATCAGGGTCTGTTGACGCAGCCTAAGAACATCGCCGCAACGCAGAACAGCATCTATTCAACGCAGGACGGCAATTTTACCCAGCAAGGTCTTGTGCCCAAGACCGGCCGGTTGAAGGTCGAGCCCGGCACGGAAACCGTCGCCGCGACCAAATCCAGCATCTACGCCAACAATTCCGTCGAAGCCGTCATTGCTGCCGACAGCCAGGCTGAGCAATCGGCCGCCGACGCGCTGCCGAGCTACGACAGCCTCGCCGAGCGAATGGCGGTGCCGATGCCCGATGCCAAGGACGTCGAGCAGGTGCAGGATGTCGCCATGGCCGATACCGAAATTCCGGTGCTCGACCCCAATCCGACGCTCAATGCGCTCGACACGGCCACCGGCCCGGATTCCGAGCTGGCCGCCGCCGATCCCGCGATTGCCGATCTCGATACGCTGCAGGCAAATCTTGCCGGGCCTGTCGCCGCGGAGATGGAAGAACAGCCCGAGAAAAAGCCGCTCACGCTCGCCGACCTCTTCCGCAAGAAGGATTCCAAGGATTTCGACGGCGACCGCTTCGCCAAGAAGAAGACGCTCACGCGCGGCATCCCCAACATGCAGACAGCGGCGCTCAGCGACAACGCGCTGCCCGGCGTCAACGTCAATGCCATGTTCCCGACGAACAGCATATCAGACGACGAGGAACACGAAGGCGACGACGAAGACGCGCCCGCCGGCCTGATGCAACTGGCTTCGCTGCCATCTATGACCCGCCTTTCTCCCAACGGCCTTTATATCCAGACCGACAAGGTCGAGGTCCGTTGCCTGAGGCCGCAGCTTGTCGACCTGATCCACCAGGTCGAGAACCACTACAAGCGTCCCGCCATCATCACGTCCGGCTTCCGTGATCGGCGCCACAACAGGCGTGCCGGCGGCGTACGCCATTCGCTGCACACGCTCTGTGCGGCAGCCGATATCCAGGTCCAGGGCGTCTCCAAGTGGGAACTCGCCGATTATCTCCGCTCGCTGCCGGGCCGTGGCGGCATCGGCACCTATTGCCATACGGAATCGGTGCATATCGATATCGGCAGCGAACGCGACTGGAACTGGCGCTGCCGCCGCAAAAAGCGCGCCCGCGGCTGATATCCAGTCGTCGGGCCACCCGGCGCAATCCTCCCGGCCCAGCTATTCCATGCCTAAGTCATTGCCCTGATTTTGCTTTTTCGCATTTGGTGGATGCGGCTTATTTACCGGCGGAAATTCGGATTTTGCGCTTGCGGTGTGCAAACAAGCTGGCTATATACGCCCCGTTCGCGCGCCCTTCGTCTATCGGTTAGGACACCAGATTTTCATTCTGGGAAGAGGGGTTCGACTCCCCTAGGGCGTGCCAACCGTTTCTCCCCTTCAAAGAATATGAAATCGTTTGAACGCATTGCATGCGTTTCTTCATGTGATTTTGAAGATTCTGTGAAAATCCCGCGCCTGCCCGCTTGCGTGAATCGAATCCGCTGCTATAAGGGCGCCATCGAAGCGCACGCGCCCTTCGTCTATCGGTTAGGACACCAGATTTTCATTCTGGGAAGAGGGGTTCGACTCCCCTAGGGCGTGCCACTTCGATGATTTTCATGACATTGCGATGACGCTTGCAGCAGGCCTTGCGCTTGCTTATATTCGCGTCCACCGCGCGCCCATCGTCTAGCGGTCAGGACACCGCCCTCTCACGGCGGGAACAGGGGTTCGATTCCCCTTGGGCGTACCAATTTCTCACACAGCCTTCGCCGCATCCGTGATCCGGAACTGGATTCGCCGCGACCCCTGCCAGTAATCCGCGCTGAGCGACCCGGTAACATGCACCTGGTCGCCACGCGAGGAGAGCAGGAAGCGCCCGAGATCGGTATCGACGGCGCGGAAGGCCATGGCTTCGAGGCGCGCACCGTCCATCGCCTGCAGCGAAACGCGGATGTGGTTGGTGCCGACATAGCGGCATTCCAGGATCCGATGGAACGGCAGTGCGAAGACCGGCTGCGGGTGGCCAGAACCGTAAGGCCCCGCTTTCTCCAACTGGTCGATCAAGTCGAACGTGGCACCGGAGGCACCGAGCGCGCCATCGATATCGAGCATCTGGTCCTCGACAAGCTCCGACACCTGCTTGCCGGCCATCTCCTCGAAGAAGCTCCGCACACGGCCGAGATTGCCGCGCTCCACTGTCAGGCCGGCTGCCATGGCATGGCCGCCACCCTTGAGCAGGATCCCCTCGTCAACGGCAGCGCGCACCATGCGGCCCATATCGAAGCCCGGGATCGAGCGGCCCGAACCGGTGCCTTTTCCCGAGGGATCGAAGGCTATCGCAAAGGCTGGACGACTGAAGCGTTCCTTGAGGCGCGCCGCGATCAGCCCGACAATACCGGGATGCCACTTGTCGCGCGCCGTGACGATGACAGAGGCGCCCTCGCCCGTGCCGTATTCGGCCAGTGCCTCGGCCTCCGCCTCGGCCAGCATGATCTTCTCCATTTCCTGGCGCTCGCGATTGAGGTCGTCAAGTTTTGCCGCGATCTCGGCGGCCTTGCCGGCATCATCGATGGTCAGCAGGCGCGACCCAAGTGCCGCGTCACCGATCCGTCCACCGGCATTGATTCTAGGGCCAACGAGAAAGCCGAGATGATAGGGCGTCACCGGCCCGCCGATGCCTGCCTTGACGAAGAGCGCGGCCAGACCGGGATTGCTCATATGGCGGGCGGCGATCAACCCCTTCACCACATAAGCCCGGTTCAGGCCCTTGAGCGGCACAACATCGCAGACCGTGGCCAGCGCCACGAGATCGAGCAGGGACAGAAGGTCGAGGCTCGCTGCACGGGGATCATTGCGTTGGCGCATCAGGCGGTGCAGTGCCACCAGCACGAGGAAGACGACGCCGGCGGCGCAGAGATGCCCCTGCCCCGACAGATCGTCCTCGCGGTTCGGATTGACCAGGGCATGCGCGATCGGCAGTTCATGGCCGACCTGATGGTGATCGATGACGACGACATCGATGTCGCGCGCCGCGGCCGCCGCCAGCGAGTCGATGCTGGTCGAACCGCAATCGACGGTGACGATGAGTTGCGCGCCATCATCGATCAACTGGTTGATCGCGGCTGGGTTCGGGCCATAGCCTTCGAAGATGCGGTCGGGGATATAGATCGTCGCCTCAAGGCCGAAATGCCAAAGGAAGCGGTAAAGCAAGGCCGCCGACGAAGCGCCATCGACATCGTAATCGCCGAAGATCGCGACATGCTCGCCCCTGTCGATGGCGCGCGCGATACGCTCGGCAGCCTTTTCGCAATCCGTGAGCGTATAGGGATCGGGCATGAGGTCACGGAGCGTCGGATCGAGGAAAGCCGGCGCATCGGCCACGCCAACGCCCCTGCCCGCGATCACCCGTGCGATCAATTCCGGCATTCCATGGGTCTGGGACATGGCGAGCGCGCGATTGAGCCCCGCCTGGTCGAGGCGCTGCTGCCAGCGCTGGCCGCTCACCGAGCGCTCGACACCGAGAAAGGCCCTTTCGACCGGATCAACGCGCTCGTTCATCTCAACTCCCCGCAACATATTGAGAAGTAGGGATAAACACTAGCGAAGTCAAAGCCGCGCTCAGGCCGCCTTCGGCCGCTCGATACGGATCACCTGCGGCTCGCCGATCAGGTAGCCCTCGGTCTTGATCGCACCGACGGCGCGGCGAACAGATTGCTCTGTGGTCGCATGGGTAACCAGAATGATCGTCTGGCGTTCGGCCTTGTCGTCATGCTTCTTGGGGCGCTGAACGATGGATTCGAGCGAGATGGAATTCTCGGCCATCCGTGTAGCGACGCTGGCGAAGACGCCGGTGCGATCCTCGACCGTCAAGCGGATGAAATAGCCGCCTTCGTGGCTCTGGATTTCACCGCGCTTGTAGGGTGCAAGCTGTTTTGCCGGGCGGCCAAGGCTGGGCACGAGCTGCGCGCCGGGATGGCTCTTGGCGATGTCGGCGATGTCGCCCATCACGGCGGAAGCCGTCGCGTTACCGCCCGCACCGGGGCCGACCATCAAGAGCTCGCCGAGCACGTCGGATTCGATCGCCACGGCGTTGGTCACGCCATCGACCTGCGCGATCACCGAATCCTGCGGCACCATGGTCGGATGCACGCGCTGCTCGATGCCGGATGCCGTCTTCTGCGCCACGCCAAGCAGCTTGATGCGATAGCCCAGATCGGCCGCCGCCAAGATGTCATCGAGCGAGATATTGGTGATGCCTTCGAGATAGATATCGTCGGCCGCGATCTGCGTACCGAAGGCCAGCGTGGTCAGGATCGATAGCTTGTGGGCTGTGTCGTTACCCTCGATATCGAAGGCCGGATCGGCCTCGGCATAGCCAAGCCGTTGAGCTTCCTTGAGGCACGCCTCGAAGGTCAGGCCTTCCTTCTCCATCCGGGTCAGGATGTAGTTGCAGGTGCCGTTCATGATGCCGTAGACGCGGTTGACAGTGTTGCCGGTCAGCGACTCGCGAAGCGCCTTGATGACGGGAATGCCGCCAGCGACCGCCGCCTCGAAATTGAGGATCGCGCCGTTCTGTTCGGCCAAGCCGGCGAGTTCGACGCCATGCCTGGCGAGCAGCGCCTTGTTGGCGGTGACGACATGCAGGCCGCGCGACAATGCTGCCTTCACCGAGGAATAAGCGGGGTCGCCATTGCCACCCATAAGCTCCACGAAGACGTCGATATCGGCCGTGCGGGCGAGTTCGGTCGCATCGTCGAACCATTGGAAGTCGCTCGCATCGAAGCCGCGATCACGGCTCCGATCGCGTGCCGACACAGCCACGACATCGATCGCCCGGCCGCAGGACACGGTCAGCAGTTCACTGCGCGTCTGGAGAACCTTTATCAGCGCGGCACCAACGGTGCCCAAGCCTGCAATGCCTATTCTGAGGGCATCAGCCATATTCAATTCCTGTTTCCGTAATGTTTATCTGGCGGATTTCAGCGCGACAACGTTGTGGAGCGTCTCATCAGCCGTTCCGAAGAATTTCTTGATCGAGCGCGCGGCCTGCCGCAACCGGTGCTCGTTTTCGACCAGGGCAATGCGCACATAGTCATCGCCGTGCTCGCCGAATCCGATACCTGGTGCCACCGCCACATCGGCCTTCTCGATGAGCAGCTTGGAGAATTCGAGGCTGCCAAGATGGCGGAATTTTTCCGGCACCGGCACCCATGCAAACATCGAAGCCTTCGGCGCCGGGATATCCCAGCCGGCCCGGCCAAAACTCTCCACCATCACGTCGCGACGGCGCTTGTAGACCTGCCGCACCTCGTCGATATGCTTGTCGGCGTCGGGATCGTTGAGCGCAGCACTCGCCGCCACCTGGATCGGCGTAAAGGCACCGTAATCGAGATAGGACTTCACCCGTGTCAGCGCCGAAATCAGCCGCTCGTTGCCGACGGCAAAGCCCATGCGCCAGCCGGCCATGGAGAAGGTCTTCGACATGGAGGTGAATTCGACCGCGACATCCATCGCGCCGGGCACCTGCAGAAGCGACGGCGGAGGGTTGCCGTCGAAATAGATTTCGGAATAGGCGAGATCGGACAGCACGAAGATGCCGTGCTTCTTGGCGAAAGCGACCACGTCCTTGTAGAAATCGAGATCGACCACGGTCGCGGTTGGGTTCGATGGATAGCAGAGCACCATCGCGATCGGCTTGGGGATGGAATGGGCCACGGCGCGTTCCAGCGCCCGGAAGAACTCGGCATCCGGTTCGACCGGGATGGAGCGGATAACGCCGCCGACCATCAGGAACCCGAAGGCATGGATCGGATAGGACGGGTTCGGGCACAGCACCACGTCGCCCGGCGCGGTGATCGCCTGGGCCATGTTGGCAAAGCCCTCTTTGGAACCTAGCGTCGCGACAACCTGCGTGTCGGGATTGAGCTTGACGCCGAAGCGCCGCTCATAATAACCGGCCTGTGCGCGGCGCAGGCCGGGAATGCCCTTTGACGACGAGTAGCCATGGGTATCGGGCCGCTGCACAGACTCGACCAGCTTGTCGACGATCAGCTTGTTGGTCGGCAGGTCGGGATTGCCCATGCCCAGATCGATGATGTCGGCACCGGCCGCGCGCGCCTGGGCCTTCAAACGGTTGACCTGTTCGAAAACATAAGGCGGAAGGCGTCGGACCTTGTGAAACTCTTCCATCATAGACCTCTTGGGCTAATAGCGGCATCACCGCGCCGCAAATCACGCTTTGCGTCCAAACGCCGGGAAAGGCAAGGGCAAAAAGGGCATCCGCGACGGCTATATTAGCGCTGCGCTTCCGTTGCCATCCGCATCGCAAAGCCGGCGAGCACGGTTCCCATCACCCAGCGCTGCACCAGCATCCAGGTCGGGCGGCTGGTCAGAAACACCGCGAGCGAGCCGGCGATCATGATCAGCACTGAGTTGACGGTCAGGCTGATGGCGATCTGCGTGAAGCCGAGCGCCAGCAGTTGCGTCATCACGCTTCCCGCGTCGGGATGTATGAACTGGGGCAGCAGTGACAGATACATGACCGCGACCTTCGGATTGAGCAGGTTGGTCACCAGTCCCATAGCCAGCAGTTTTCTCGGGCCGTCGGGCTTCAGTTCCCGGACCTGAAACGGCGACCGGCCACCGGGACGAACCACCTGCCACGCGAGATAGAGCAGGTATAGCGCGCCGGCGAAACGCAACGCGTCATAGGCATAGGGGACGGCGAGCATCAGCGACGTGATGCCGACAGCCGCCGAAAACATGTAGAAAAGAAAACCAGCCCCGACGCCGATCAGGGAGATGAAAGCCGCGCCCCTGCCCTGGCTGATCGAACGCGAGACGAGATAGACCATGTTCGGACCCGGTGTGATCACCATGCCGAATGCGATCAGCGAGAATGCGAGAAAGCTTGCGAGCGACGGCATTCGACTACTCCGTTGTCCGGCCCAGGGCCTGAAGTTCCTCGACGCGGCGCCTGTATTCCGCTTCCGAGACCGTTCCCGCCTTGCGCTGGCGCGCAAGCGCAGAGAGCTGCGTCTCCATCCGCGCGGCGTCCTCATCCGTCATCTGCGGCATGGCCGAGTCGAGCGGCTTGGAGAAATCGGGATACCTGTCCGATTGGACCGGCCGATGATCCACAGGATGCACTGTCTCTGTCCGCGACGCGCTGGAGCAGGCGACCAGCCCAGTGGAGAACACCGCAAGTGCGATCAGGTTTTTGAGGGTCCGTGCGGAGGGCATTCCGTTCTCGCGTCTGAAAATCGAATTTCGGCATTTGGCCGGGGCGCCCATTTTTCTGACACCTAAATGGTGGAAATTGCAATGCGTTTCATGCAATCTATCCGTCAATAATCAAAATGAGAATAAGGGGAGCGAGGCACGATGGCCGACAGAGACACGAGGCAAGAGCCGCCCAGCGATGCCCTGCCCGGTTTCGATCCGGCCAAGATCGAGCCCTTCGTGGTCAAGAATCCCGAGGCCTTGACGCTGAATATCGCCCGCTCGCTTGAGAACCTCGGCAAGGCCGCCTCCGAATGGCTGCAGCCGCGCGAAAAGGGCGAGAAGACCAATGCCGATATCGAGCCGCTCACCGATATCGTCGCCACCATTTCCAAGGTCGTCGAATACTGGGTCTCCGACCCCTCGCGCACGCTCGAGGCGCAGACCCATCTGATGAGTTCCTATTTCGGCATCTGGATGAATTCCATGAACCGCGCGGCGGGCAAGGCACCAGCGGTACCGGAGGTGCGGGAGGACAAACGCTTCTCGGCACATGACTGGAAGGAAACGCCGTTCTTCGATTTCCTACGGCAGACTTATCTGGTGACCGCCGACTGGGCCGAGAAGCTGGTGCAGGAAGCCCAGGGACTTGATCCGCATACGCGCCACAAGGCGGAATTCTATGTCAAGCAGATCACGTCTGCGCTTTCGCCGAGCAATTTCATCGTCACCAATCCGGTCCTCTACAAGGAAACCGTCGCCCAGAACGGCGCCAATCTCGTCGAAGGCATGAAGAAGCTTGCCGAGGATATCAAGGCAGGCCGCGGTGACCTGCGCCTGCGCCAGACCGATACGTCGAAATTCAAGGTCGGCGAGAACATGGCGGTCACGCCGGGCAAGGTGATCGCCGAGAACGATATCTGCCAGATCATCCAGTATGACGCCGCGACCGAGGAGGTACTGAAGCGCCCTCTCCTCATCGTGCCGCCCTGGATCAACAAGTTCTACGTCCTCGACCTCAACCCGCAGAAGAGCTTCATCAGATGGTGCGTCGAGCAGGGCCATACGGTCTTCGTCGTCTCCTGGGTCAACCCCGACGAGCGCCACGCGCACAAGGATTGGGAAGATTATGCCCGTGAAGGCATCGGTTTCGCGCTCGACACGATCACCAAGGCGACGGCTGAGAAGGATGTGAACGCCATTGGCTATTGCGTCGGCGGCACGCTGCTGGCGGCAGCGCTAGCACTACATGCGCAGGAAGGCGACAAGCGGATCAAGTCTGTCACGCTGTTCACCACCCAGGTCGATTTCACCTATGCCGGCGACCTGAAAGTGTTCGCTGACGAGGCCCAGATCCGCAGCATCGAGAAGAGCATGGAGGAGGACGGCTTTCTTGAAGGCACCAAGATGGCGATGGCCTTCAACATGCTGCGCTCGCAGGAATTGATCTGGCCTTATTTCGTCAACAACTACCTCAAGGGGCAGGAGCCGACGGCCTTCGACCTGCTCTACTGGAACGCCGATTCCACCCGCATGCCGGCCGCCAACCACTCCTTCTATATGCGCAATTGCTACCTCGACAACAATCTCGCCCAGGGGAAGATGGAGATCGCGGGCAAGACGCTCAGCCTCAAGGATATCAAGATCCCGGTCTATAACCTCGCCACCCGCGAGGACCATATCGCACCGGCAAAATCCGTTTTCACTGGCTCGAAGCTGTTTGGCGGGCCGGTGACCTATATCATGTCGGGCTCCGGCCATATTGCAGGCGTGGTCAATCCGCCTGACAGGAAGAAGTACCAGTTCTGGCATGGCGGCCCAACCAAGGGCGATTTCGACGATTGGGTCGCGGCGGCCGAAATGACCGAGGGTTCCTGGTGGCCGCATTGGCATGCCTGGATCGAAAGCCAGTCGGACAAGAAGGTCGATGCGCGGAAACCGGGCGGCAACAAGCTCAATCCGATCGAGGAAGCACCCGGCTCCTACGTCAAGGTTCGTATTTGACGAGGTGCTTTTCCCAGCATAGAGGTTGGAATACCGCTTGAACGTGCCTGTATTGAAAGTTGATTGGTCCTGATGGTCACCTATATCGAAGCCCTTGCCGCACCCATGAAGAACACCGGTGCCATCCGTCTTTATGGACCCGATGCATTCCAGGGCATGCGCAAGGCCTGCCAGTTGACGGCGCGCTGCCTCGACGAGATCTGGCCGCTGATCAAGCCCGGCGTCACGACCAACGAGATCGACCGCTTCGTCTTCGAATTCGGCATGAAGAACGATGCCCTGCCCGCGACGCTGAACTATCGCGGCTATCGCAAGAGTTCCTGCACCTCGATCAATCACGTGGTCTGCCACGGCATTCCCGACGACAAGCCGCTGCGCGAAGGCGAGATCGTCAATATCGACGTCACCTTCATCCTCGACGGCTGGCATGGCGATTCGAGCCGCATGTATCCCGTCGGCGAGGTCAAGCGCGCCGCCGAACGGCTCATGGAAGTCACCCACGAATGCCTGATGCGCGGCGTGCGCGCCGTACGGCCCGGCGCTCGCACCGGTGCGATCGGACATGCGATCCAGTCGTTCGCCGAGGCGGAACGCTGCTCCGTTGTGCGCGATTTCTGCGGCCATGGCGTCGGCCGGCTGTTCCATGATGCGCCTAATATCCTTCACTACGGCCAGGCCAACGAGGGTCCGGAATTGAAAGAGGGCATGATCTTCACCATCGAGCCGATGATCAATCTCGGACGGCCGCATGTGAAGGTTCTCTCCGACGGCTGGACGGCCGTCACCCGCGACCGCTCGCTTTCGGCCCAGTACGAGCATACGGTCGGTGTCACGGCCGATGGATGCGAGATCTTCACGCTTTCGCCCGGCGGGCTCGACAAGCCCGGCCTCCCCAACTGAGGTATCGATGAGCAATTCCTCCGGCATTCCCCGCGATCCCCTGGACCCGGACAGTTCAGGGGCAGGTGAGCCGGTCGAGGATGAACGCGGCTTCTTCTCGGAAACAATGCCGCGCAAGAATGCGCTCAAGAAATCAACACCTCTCAAGGACGCCAACGGCGCCGAGGCGCATTATCACGGCCACCGCGAGCGGCTGAGGGCCAAGTTCCGCGACCTCGGCGATACCGCGCTAGCCGACTACGAATTGCTGGAACTGCTGCTCTTCCGCTTGATCCCCCGCCGCGATACCAAGCCGATCGCCAAGACGCTGATCGACCGCTTCGGTTCGCTGGCCGCCGTCCTTGGTGCGCCGATCCATCTGCTGCAGGAGGTCAAGGGCGTCGGCGAGGCTGTCGCCACGGATATCAAGCTGATCGCCGCTGTCGGGCACCGCTCGCTGAAAAGCGGCATCACCGGCAAGAAGCTGCTCAGTTCCTGGTCCGCGGTCATCGAATATTGCCACGCCGCCATGGCCTATGAGACGAAGGAGCAATTCCGCATCCTTTTCCTCGACAAGCGCAACCAGCTGATCGCCGACGAAGTGCAACAGCGCGGCACGGTGGACCATACGCCGGTCTATCCGCGCGAAGTGGTCAAGCGGGCGCTGGAACTCTCGGCCACCGCCATCATTCTCGTCCATAACCATCCCTCTGGTGACCCGACCCCGTCGCGCGCCGATATCGACATGACCCATACGATCATCAATACGGCCAAACCGCTCGGCATCTCCGTTCATGATCACATCATTATCGGCAAGGAAGGGCATGCAAGCCTCAAGGGGCTGAGGCTGATTTAGAAAATCATTCCTCGCAATCATGATTTTGATTACCTAGTTTGTGATGGCCCTCGCAAGGCAAGACCGCCGCCTCGCGGCACGTGTCCTCACATCAGATTGCAGGCCAGTTCATGTCCCAGCTATTTTCTCCCATCACATTCCGTGAACTCACACTCAAGAACCGCATCACCGTCGCCCCCATGTGCCAGTATACGGCGCGGCACGGCTTCGCCAACGACTGGCATTTCGCCCATCTCGCGCGCTTCGGCATCGGCGGGTTCAGCCTGGTGACCGCCGAAGCGACCGCTGTTTCACCAGAGGGTCGCATTTCCTACGGCGATACCGGCCTATGGAGCGACGAGCAGATCGAACCCTTCCGCCGCATCGTCGATTTCCTGCATTCGCAGGGCGCGGCGGCCGGTATCCAGCTTGCCCATGCCGGCCGCAAGGCCTCGACCCCGGTGCCGTTCCGCCCCAACCCGACCGACGAGGAGAAGGCGGCGATTGCCTTCGAGGACTGGCAGCCGATCGCGCCGAGCCCGGTCATCCATTCGCCAACCGCGCCTGGTTTCAGGGAACCGCGCGAAATGACGATCGAGGATATCAAGCGCTTCAAAACCTCATTCGTGGAAGCGGTGTTTCGTGCGGAAAAAGCGGGCTTCGACGTCGTCGAAATCCACTCGGCGCATGGCTATCTGCTCAACCAGTTCCTGTCGCCGCTCGCCAACAAGCGCCAGGACGAATACGGCGGCAGCCGCGACAACCGCATGCGTCTGCTGTTGGAACTCACCGAGGAAGTCCGCGCCGCATGGCCGCGGGCGAAGCCGCTCTTCGTACGGATTTCGGCATCCGACAATCATCCGGATGGATGGACGATCGATGACAGTATCGTTCTGGTCGGCAAGTTGAAGGCGCTGGACGTGGATGCGGTCCATTGCTCATCGGGCGGCTTCGATGGCGCGGCGTTCAATCCGAAAGCGCTCTACCAGCTGCATTTCTCGACCACGATCCGCAAGGAAACGGGCGTTCCAACTATCGCGGTCGGGCTGATCACCAAGCCGTCCGAGGCCCAGTCGATCATCGAGAATGGCGATGCCGACCTGGTCGCGATAGCACGTGCGGCACTCGACGACCCAAACTGGGCGGTCCATGCACGGCTTGCGCTCGAACATTCGGAAGGCGCTTACGCAAGTTGGCCGCCGCAGGCTGGCTACGCGGTGCGCAACAAGGACCGCGCCCTCAAGCAGCGCGCCTTCGAACAGGCTTGATCAAGAGAAGATTTGGGCCGCCTCAGACGAGGCGGCTCTGCTCCAGCGCCGCTTCGATGAAGCTGGCAAACAGCGGATGCGGCTCGAACGGCCGGCTCTTGAGTTCGGGGTGATACTGCACGCCGACGAACCACGGATGATCGGGATATTCGATCGTCTCCGGCAGGACGCCGTCCGGCGACATGCCCGAAAATACCAGCCCGCAATCCTCCAGGCGTTCCTTGTAATCGACATTCACCTCATAGCGATGGCGATGCCGTTCCGAAATCTCGGTCGAGCCGTAGATATCAGCGATCTTGGTGCCCTTGTTGAGCACCGCGCGATAGGCGCCGAGACGCATCGTGCCGCCGAGATCACCGCTTGCGGAGCGCTTTTCGAGTTCGTTGCCCTTCACCCATTCCGTCATCAGGCCGACGACCGGCTCGGATGTCTTGCCGAACTCGGTGGAGGAGGCCTTCTCGACGCCGGCGAGATTGCGCGCGGCTTCAACCACGGCCATCTGCATGCCGAAGCAGATGCCGAAATACGGCACCTTGCGCTCGCGGGCGAACTTTGCCGCCTGGATCTTTCCCTCGGAACCGCGCTCGCCGAAGCCGCCGGGGACGAGGATGCCGTGGACCTTTTCGAGATAGGGCGACGGGTCTTCCTTCTCGAAGATTTCCGATTCGATCCAGTCGAGCTTGACCTTGACCTGATTGGCGATGCCGCCGTGATAGAGCGCCTCGATCAGCGACTTATAGGCATCCTTGAGGCCGGTATATTTGCCGACGATGGCGATGGTCACTTCGCCCTCGGGATTGTGTATCCGGCGCGAAACCTCTTCCCAACGCTCCATGCGCGGCTGCGGCGCTGGCTCTATACCGAAGGCTGCCAGCACTTCGTCGTCGAGGCCTTCCTTGTGATAGGCGATCGGCACGTCGTAGATGCTGGCGGCATCGAGCGCCTGGATCACGGCCGATTCCCGCACATTGCAGAACAGGGAAAGCTTGCGGCGCTCTGGTTCGGGAATCTCGCGATCGGCGCGCACCAACAGGATATTCGGGTGAATGCCCATCGCCTGCAGTTCCTTGACGGAGTGCTGTGTCGGCTTGGTCTTCAACTCGCCGGCAGCCGGGATGTACGGCATCAGGGTCAGATGGACAAAGACAGCCGAATTGCGCGGCAATTCGTTGCCGAGCTGGCGGATCGCCTCGATGAACGGCATCGCCTCGATATCGCCGACCGTGCCGCCGATCTCGCAGAGCACGAAGTCGTAGCCTTCGTTGCCTTCGGTCACGAAGTTCTTGATTTCATTGGTAACGTGCGGAATGACCTGGACCGTGGCGCCGAGATAATCGCCGCGCCGCTCCTTGTCGATGATGTTCTTGTAGATGCGGCCGGTTGTGATGTTATCGGTCTTGGTCGCCGAACGGCCGGTAAACCGCTCGTAGTGTCCGAGATCGAGATCGGTCTCTGCGCCGTCGTCGGTCACGAACACTTCACCGTGCTGTGTCGGGCTCATCGTGCCCGGATCGACATTGAGGTAGGGATCGAGTTTGCGGAGCCTGACCCTGTATCCGCGGGCCTGAAGCAGTGCACCCAGTGCTGCGGATGCGATTCCCTTGCCTAGGGAAGAAACCACACCGCCGGTAATAAAAACATATCGCGCCATGGGCTTTACCCCCTACTGCTTTGCGGATGATTCCGCCAGAAGAAATTCTTGGTTGCTGACGTTTTCCCGTGGGCACGCCATGCCCATGAAAAAACCGGCAGGAAATTCCCGCCGGTTTTGTATGCCTGTGCCGAGGAGGTTATTGCGGCAGAGCCGGCTTTTCCTCTGATGTCGTGTTGGTCTTGGTGTCCGCAGGCTTGGTGTCGGTAGAGGTGATCGGATCGGCCGGCTTGACGTCGGTCGTGGTCGCGTCGGCCGGCTTCTGGTCGGCTGCAGGATCGGCGGCATTGGTATTGTCGCCGCCGAGCGGGATCGCGTTGGGATCGGCCGGGACTTCCTTCTTCTCCTCCGTCTTGGGCGCCAGCGAATCGAGAAGATTCTTGTCTCCCGTCGTCGTGGTCGGGAGCCGGTCGAGAATGTCGGTGGGCTTGGATTCGTAGCGCGCCAGGATACCGAGGCCCAGCGAAGTGACGAAGAACAACAAAGCCAGGATGGCCGTCGTCCGCGTCAGCGCGTTGGCGGTGCCGCGTGCGCTCATGAAGCCAGAGCCGCCGCCGATGCCGAGGCCGCCGCCTTCCGAACGCTGGATCAGTACAACGCCGACAAGCGCAAGCACGATCATCAGATGAATTACGATGAGAACGGTCTGCATATATCCAATCCCGCCCGCCGGGCGGCGGACAAATGTCTAGAGTTGGCGCGCTATTACACGAGCCTTGGAGGATTTGAAAGCCCTCGGCGCGCGATTTTGGCGGCGCTTCCGGGCGCTGTCGTCAGGCGATCAGATCGCCATAGACCCGAGAGATGGCGAGGAAGTCCGATGATTTCAAGCTGGCACCGCCGATCAGCGCACCATCAACGTTGGCGACAGCCATCAATTCACTCGCATTCGAGGGCTTGACCGAACCGCCATAGAGAATGCGCATCTTGGCCCCCTCGCCGCCGAAGCGGGTCTTGAGCTCGGCGCGCATGAAGGCATGCGCCTCCTCGACATCGCCTGTCGTCGGCGTCAAACCGGTGCCGATAGCCCAGACCGGTTCATAGGCGATGACGACGGTCCCGGCCGTCGCGCCATCCGGAACCGAACCGGCAAGCTGCGTTCTGAGAACATTGAGCGTCGATCCACCCTTGCGCTCGGCTTCAGTCTCGCCGATGCAGACGATCGCGGTCAGCCCGGCGGCAATGGCTGCTTCCGCCTTGGCGCGAACCAGAGCGTCGCCTTCCTTATGCAGCGTGCGACGTTCGGAGTGGCCAACAATCGCAAAGGTGCCGAAGCAATCGGCGATCATCGCAGCCGAGATATCGCCGGTGAACGCGCCGGACTGTGCCGTGTGGCAATCCTGCGCGCCGATCTTCAGTGGGCTGTCGATGACGAGCGCGGTGGCGACGTAGAGCAAGGTTGCGGGCGGGCAGATCAGCATATCGATCTTGCCGGACAATGCCGGGGCACCGTCGGCCATCGCCTTCAACTCATTGAGTGAATCTCGCGTACCGTTCATTTTCCAATTGCCCGCGACCAGCGGCCGGATGCCCAGAGTTGTCATCGTCTTTTCCCATCCAACAGAATTTGCTGAGGTGAACTACCAGAAAGCCTGAAAATTCCGCAAGCGAAAGTTAAGAAGACGTCATCGCGCAACATTCCGGCTTAAGAATAAAACAATCACATTGACCGTATCGGATTCAACGACTTCAATCTTTCCAGCGGATTCGATATAATTGCCGCCGGGACCGAGGAACACCTGGATGTCCGCCTACATTCGCATCAGCCGGCCATTGGTTGGCCTTATCGCGATCATGCTGCTCACGATCTCGGTCGTTGCCGCTGAAGCGGCCAACCGCGTAGCGCTCGTCATCGGTATGTCGAAATACCAGAGCATTCCCCAGCTTGCCAATGCCACCAACGACGCAACCGTCATCGCCGAGAAACTCAAGGGCTTGGGCTTCGAGGTCGATATGGCCATCGATCAGCCGCTCGCCGATCTGGTCTCGACGATGAATTCATTCTCCTTCAAGTCCGAAACATCGGATATCGCGCTCGTCTATTATGCGGGCCATGGTGTCGAACTCAACGGCCAGAACTTCCTGATCCCGGTCGACGTCAAGATCGCCAAGCCGTCCGACATCGGCGCGCAGGCGATCACGCTCAAGCATCTGCTGGCGTCGGTCGAGCATGCCCGCAAGCTCCGGATCGTCATTCTCGATTCCTGCCGCAACAATCCTTTCGCCGACTGGCCCGTGCAGGAAGTCGCCAAGGCCGGCACGGAGGAGTTCGATTCCAATGCGACCCGTTCGATCAGGCGCGCCGGCCTGTCGGCACCATCGGTCGACAAGGGCATGCTGGTCGTCTACGCGGCAAAGGATGGCGAAGTGGCGCTCGACGGCGAAGGCGGTCACAGCCCGTTCGCCCGCGCGCTGATCGAAAACCTGCCGGCACGTAATGTCGAGATCGGCATGATGTTCCGCCAGGTGCGCGATGCCGTCATCAAGGAAACCAAGAACAAGCAGGAGCCGCATTTCTACGGCTCGCTGTCTGGGGTACCCTTCTTCCTCGGTGGGGCCGACATGAATGTCGCCTCGCTCACCGATCGCAAGCAGGCGTGGGGCTCGCTGGCGCCCGACCAGGCGCTGCAGCTGGCCTCGCTCGCCGACGAAGGTAATGTCCGCGCCATGATCGGCCTCGGCTACATGTCCCTGTCCACCAACGACAAGGCCCGCTTCAACCCGGAGAAGTCCTACGAGCTGTTCTCCAAAGCAGCCTCGGAAGGCGACCCGGAAGCCATGTTCGAGCTCGGCAAGCTCTATGAAAAGGGCATCGGCACCAAGCAGGACGTCGCCAAGGCGCTTGAGCTTTACCAGAAGTCCGCCGATCTCGGTTTTGCTGACGCCATCAACGATCTCGGTTTCCTCTATTACCAGGGAGCGAGCGGCCTGAAGCGCGACCAGGCCAAGGCCGTCGAGCTTTTCCTGCAAGCCGCCGACCTGCGTCACCCGCAGGCCATGTACAATGTCGCGGCATTGATCGATGACGGCGTGGTCAAGGGCAAGACGCCGGACGATGCGGCGAAGTATCTTTATGCCGCCCTTCGCTCGGGCGTGAAGGATGTGCTCGAACAACTCGAGACCAACCCCAATCAGTTCAAGCCCGCAACGCGCAAGGCACTACAGGCGGAACTCGCCCGCAACAGCCTCTATGCGGGCAAGATCGACGGGTCCATAGGCAAAGGCACGCAGCGCAGCATGCGCATCGCTTTCGGTGAAACGGTAGAATAACGGGGACGGACATATGTATATGAGAGCGACGGCATTCGCGGTGAGAACGTGCCTTGCGTTTTGCATCGCCTTTTCAGGCGTCGTTCCTGTCTATGCCGGCATCCCCGCACCTCGGACATTGTCATCGCCGGATCTCAACGCGATCGACCTCCTGTTCAAGGCCCAGACGGTCGATCCCGGCGGCGGCGACGGCGGCGGCGATCCTCCTGGTGACGGTGGCGGCAATGACAGCGGCGGCGGCAAGACCAGCCCCGGCCAGGGCGGCAATTACGAGGGTCGCGAGCGCGAGGAATTCCGCATAAGCCGGTATGAGACCGATCGTATCATCCAGGATTTGCGCTTGGTACGCCGCGAATGCAGCAATTATGACGAAGTCTATCGCATCGATTGCCTGCGTCAGGGCATCGACATGGTCGTAGCTTCCATGCCGGACGGCGGCGACTACACTGAAGCCAAACGTATCCTCCGCAAGACAAGCAAGCGCCTTGGCTCGATCGTCTCCAAATATCAGGATCGCGACGCGCCAAAGCTCGTGGCTCCCCGCAACGCCAATCCGCGCTTCAAGAAGCGCCGTACCTATCGTGCCGTGAAGCAGGAAGCCCTGCCGCGCGCGATGGCTGAGGCAAATGCCGCAGTCTCGGAGGCCGCGACACAGCTCCTCCGTTCGGCCGAGAATTCCGAACGCCGCTACGCCCATTACCAGCAGATTTCCCTGGCCGTGGATTCGACCAAGGTCCTGCTCCGCTCAGGTTGATGCTGGGGCTCTACTTGAGAATCCAGTTCAGGGTCACGCGCCAGTCCGTCATGCGGATTGGCGTGCCGTGCGAGCCGGTGTTGAAAAGCACAAAACGCGTCGGATAGTGTTTGCCGATCAGGCTCTTGTAGAGCGCATATTGATCCTGCCAGCGATAGACATTGTCGTCGGAACCGTGGCTGAAGAACATCGGCAACTTCGCGGCATAGGCAGCGCTCCTAGGGAACGCTGGATTTGCGGGACCGCCAAAGATCATCATGCCGGAAAGCTGGCCCGACGCGGTCGCGTCATCAGTGATCTTCCAGCAGATGGAGGTGCCCATCGACGCGCAGGTCAGCACGATCTTTGCCTGCGGCGCGGAGGCATGGACATAATCGATAAGCGCCGAAACGTCCGCCGCCCCCTGGTCTTGGAAATCCTTGGCCGAGGGCGCGAAATAGACGCCCGAATTCTCGTCCACGAGATTTTTGAGGCGATTGAAATTGCCGCCGAAGGTGAAATCGTTGGCACCCAGCTTGCGATCACCGCCCCGGCCATGGACGAAGATCACCGCGAAGCGCGCCGAACGCAGCTTGCCGATATGGAAGACATCGACGGAGCGGCCCTGATGCTCCACGGTCTCGAAATCCTGGCGCCAGCGGACACCGAGCGAAACATAGTCGCCCTTGACCCGGCGCTCCAGGATCTCGTCCCGCTTGTGGATGTCGCGCATCTTGTCGTAATCGACCTTCAGGAACGCACCGTCATCGGCCTGTTCGAGAATGCCCGGATAGGCAAAGAGCTTGTCCTTGAAGCTTGCGAGTTCGCCAGCGGCAGCCGAAGTCAGCATGAGAATCGTTGAGAAAGTAGCGATCAGCATCCTTCTCGGCAAACGAACTGTGGACATCAGGCCTCCATCCTCGCTATCTCGGCCCGATATCTTGCCATTCAAGTCTCGGACACGCCATTCTCTATATGTTCGCGTATCATTGTGCCATCTGTCAGAATCCAATGATTCGCGGAACGAACGAGCCGACTGGAACACATGAGCCAAGCCCTTAATCTTTTCGACGATATGCCCGAGGCCCCAAAGCCCGAACGGAAGCCCGCCGCTGCTGGCAATATGTCGCCACCTCCGCCGCCACCGCCGACAACCACGTCCATGCCAGAAAAATCCGGCGAGGACTATGGCGCGTCCTCGATCCGTGTCCTCGAAGGCCTGGAACCGGTCCGCATGCGGCCCGGCATGTATATCGGCGGCACCGATGAAAAGGCGCTGCATCACCTGTTTGCCGAAGTCATCGACAATTCTATGGACGAGGCGGTGGCAGGCCACGCCAATTTCATCGAAGTCAGCCTTGATGCCGAGGGCTACCTGACGGTCAGCGACAATGGTCGCGGTATTCCGGTCGAACTGCATCCGCAGGTTCCCGGCAAGTCGACGCTCGAAGTGATCATGACCAAGCTGCATGCCGGCGGCAAGTTCGACGGCAAGGCGTATGAGACGTCGGGCGGCCTGCACGGCGTCGGCGTATCGGTGGTCAATGCGCTTTCCGATTTCGTCGAGGTCGAGGTCGCCCGCAACAAGCGGCTCTATCGCCAGCGTTTCTCGCGCGGTGTCCCACAGGGTCCGCTGGAGGAGCTGGGCGAAATCCACAACCGGCGTGGTACGCGCGTGCGCTTCCATCCCGATCCGCAGATTTTCGGCGCGCATGCGAAATTCGATGCCGGCCGGATCTTCCGCATGTCGCGCTCGAAGGCCTACCTCTTCGGCGGCGTCGAAATCCGCTGGAGCTGCGATCCTGCGCTGGTCGAAGGCAGCGAAACACCTGACAAGGCGGTCTTCCACTTCCCCGGCGGCCTCAAGGATTACCTCGCCGCACAGATCGGCAAGGAATTTACCGTCACCCGCGAAATCTTCTCCGGCAAGACGGAGCGTGGCGGCCATGGATCGGTCGAATGGGCCGTGACCTGGTACGGCGGCGACATGATGCTGCATTCCTATTGCAACACCATCCCCACGCCCGAAGGCGGCACCCATGAAGCGGGCTTCCGCATCGCGCTGGCCAAGGGCCTCAAGGCCTATGCAGACCTCACCGGCAACAAGCGTGCAGCCAACATCACGACGGATGACGTGATGATCTCGGCGGCCGGCATGCTGTCGGTCTTTATCCGCGAACCGGAATTCGTCGGCCAGACCAAGGATCGCCTGGCGTCCGTCGAAGCGCAGCGCATTGTCGAAAACGTCATCCGCGACCCGTTCGACCACTATCTCGCCGATAACCCCAATGAGGCGGACAAACTGCTCGAATGGGTGATCGAGCGTTCGGACGAGCGCATGCGCCGTCGCAAGGAAAAGGAAGTCAACCGCAAATCAGCGGTGCGCAAGCTGCGCCTGCCGGGCAAGCTGGCCGATTGCTCGCAGAATTCAGCCGACGGCGCCGAACTCTTCATCGTCGAAGGCGATTCGGCCGGCGGCACGGCGAAGCAGGCGCGCAACCGCGCCAACCAGGCCATCCTGCCGCTCAGGGGCAAGATTCTGAATGTTGCCTCTGCCGGCCGCGAGAAAATGGGCGCCAACCAGCAGATCTCAGATCTCATCCAGGCACTCGGCTGCGGCACCAAGAGCAAATACCGGGACGAAGACCTTCGCTACGAGCGCATCGTCATCATGACCGACGCCGATGTCGACGGCGCCCATATCGCGTCGCTGCTGATCACCTTCTTTTACCAGGAAATGACGGAACTCGTGCGGAAGGGCCATCTGTTCCTTGCCGTGCCGCCGCTCTATCGCATCACCCAGGGTGCAAAGACGCTTTATGCACGGGACGACGCGCACCGGGCGCAATTAATGGAAACCGAGTTCAAGGGCGGCAAGAAGGTGGAGATCGGCCGTTTCAAGGGTCTCGGCGAGATGTCGACCGGTCAGCTCAAGGAAACCACGATGGATCCGGCGAGCCGCACGCTTCTGCGAGTCGAAATCGACGAAATCGACTTCGAAGGCACGCGGGAAGCCGTGGACGGCCTGATGGGCACCAAGCCCGAGGCACGATTCCGGTTCATCCAGGAACGGGCGGTTTTCGCCGACAATCTCGATATATGATCGATAATCGGATTTGTTCGTACGAGCGCTGAATCCGTAGGAGTTTTGTCACACAAAAAACGCTTCGTTAACCTCGCCGCCCTATTATTCAATCCATAGGCGAAAATGGATTCTCGAATATGCCGGCATTCTCGACGACAGCACCCGCGGCCGCTCGCATCCAGATACAGAACAACTCGAACGAACGCGTGGTTGTCAATCTCAGCGGTCGTCTCATGTTGTCGAGCAGCTACGCGGAATTCGATTGCAAGGCAGTCGAAATGTCGCCGTCGGAAGTCGTCTTCCAGTGCGCGGCATTTCCCGCGATCGGCGAACGGATCGTCGCCTATGTCGATCATATCGGCAGGCTGGAATGCACCGTTACCCGCCATGTCGATCATGGCTTTGTCTGCAAGATCAGCACGACCGACCGCAAGCGCGAGAAACTCGCCGCCCAATTGACCTGGCTTGCCAACAAGCATCAGTTCAACCTGCCCGAGGATCGCCGCCACGAGCGTGTCGCGCCCAACAACAACACGTCCGAACTGAGCCTCGACGACGGCCGCAACTATCCCTGCCGCATCATCGACCTGTCGATGTCGGGCGCTGCGGTGGAGATCGATGTTCGCCCCGCCATGGGCACACCGGTCAGGCTCGGCAATATGCGCGGCCGCGTCGTCCGCCACTTCCAGGAAGGCGTCGCGATCGAATTCGCCAACGTCCTTTCCCGCGAAGGCCTGCAGATGCTCGTCTGACGGCATCAAAAGAGCAGAGTTTTCAAGCCGGCGCCATGCCGGCTTTTTCGTTTCCGGGCGTTGGTTGCCGTTTGGCAATCCTCTGTTTACCAAGAAAAGCCGCAAATCCCGCAAATCAGCGCCTTTATTCTGCCCCAAATGGACAGGTCTCCACGGCTGTCGGCGGCCTTTCCATAAGCATTTTCCAAACAGACAAGCAGCTGCATTGAGCTAGGCCAGTCCATGGACGCTTTGCTCCAGATATCCTGGCGGCACCCCCCAAACCTTTCATCGCTCACAACAATTCAAGAACATAACTATTTTTCAATAACATAGGCAGCCGCCTCGATCTGCCGAGATCCTATTCCCTAAGATTTTCATCAAATTCAGCTCAAACAATAATCAAATACACATCAAATAAAGAAAGAGTTTCACTCTAATTCTCGCTTCATTTTATATTTGTTTTATTCTATTTAATACTTGATTTTACTATCAATATTGGTGGGCGATAAAAAACTGTGTGCCATTGTCTTCCCACAACGGGGAGACACCAAATGACAAGAACATTCCTGAAGGGGCTTCTGACGACCGCACTGTTCGGCCTCGCTACATCAGCCTATGCGACGCCAGCCAATATGATCACGCTCGGCAAGACGAACCCGCCGATCGGCCATTATGAATTCTGCAAGGTCAATACCGGCAAGTGCGGACCGACCAATGACGGCGGTCCGATGCAATTGACCGAAGCAAAGTGGAAGACGCTGCTCAAGGTCAACTACAACGCCAACAGCTCGGTCGAGCCGTTGACGGACCAGGAAATCTACGGCGTAGAGGAGAAGTGGGTCTATCCCAAGTCGGTTGGTGACTGCGAGGACTATGTCCTCCTCAAGCAGAAGATGCTGGTCGAGCGCGGATTTTCACCCTCCGACCTGCTGATCACCGTCGTGCTGCAGCCGAACGGCGATGGTCATGCCGTGCTTGTCGTGCGCACCGATCGCGGCGACTTCGTGCTCGACAATATGCGCAACAAGGTCCTGCTCTGGTCGGACACGGAGTACACCTATCTCAAGCGCCAATCGACGAAGAACGCTGCCCAGTGGGTCAAGATCGAGGACGATCATTCGCCAGCGGTTGGTAGCCTGCAGTAACCGCCACACCTAAAGGGCCCGGTCACACCCCGTATCCCCGTCCCCGGCCGAGCCCAGCTTGCCGGTCCCGTATCCCCCGGGACCGGCATTTTCTTAGACCGGCAGCACGAACTGCACGCCGCGCAGCACCACATAGCCGTAGATCGTCGCCCAGCCGACGGCGATGAAGGCGCCGGCGGGAAGATCGCCGGCACCCAGTGACTGTTCCTTCCACCCCTCGATGAGCTTTTCGACCAGCAGGCCCGGACCTGCGATCACCGCCAACAGCCACGGCGAAAGCCGCGTCTCAATCTGGAATCCATCATGCTGCACCGGCATGCGGGCTCCCACAAACGCCCTGAGGCCATCAAGTATGGCAAGCGGCAGGGCGAGCCCGACGACGACGCTAACGAAAAGATCACCGGCATTAAACATTGGTTAACCCTAAACTGGTTGCTTCTCAAAAGCATGAGGTGAGCAAGCGCCGTGCCAGCATTTTTTGCGTCAGTCTGGCACAGGCACCACGCACGATACTTCCGCCAGGCAACCAACGGATGATGACGATGACGACCGCATCCGACACCGACGAGTCCTTGATATCCAATCGCTTGCTGTTCCGGCTGACGGCGGCAATTGGTGTCCTCGCCGCCCTGACAGCCTTGATCAGCGTCGCGGGCAAGAACTATGGCGACGAACTGTCCCTCGGCGGGCATACCGCGTCCACGGAGATCCAGCATGTCATCGTCGGCCATGATGTAATAGCGCTCCCCGCCAATGTGATCCGCTTCGAAAGCCAGCGTCGCAGCGGCCCCGCCGATGCAGTCAGCGTCTATCTGTCCTGGCCACCGATGGAAGGCTATTCGCACACCAATGCCCTGGCGTTCTCCAATCCGGCCAATACAGAGGCGCTGGTTTTCGCCGACTTCTCGCAAAGCGTCATGTCGCGCGATATGTCAGGCAGGCTCGAGCCGATCTATGAAAGGCTATTCACGGGCAAGCCACGCTCCGGCCCTTCCGGCCTGGCGATCCACGATCTCTCGGAGAAATCGGGCTTCGGCGACGAGAAGCTGTTGACGGGAACGACAAAGACCGGCGCCGTCTATGCCGTGCGCTGCATCCTGCCCAGGTCGAGGGCACATGCCACCGCGGCCGATTGCCAGCGCGACATCCATGTCGGTCGCGATCTCACGCTGCTTTACCGCTTCTCCTCCAATCTTCTGCCGCAATGGGAGAAGATCGATATCGCCATGCTGGAATTCGCCACCAGGCATATCAAGCGATAGAACGGCAAATTTATTTGATTTCAATACTTTGTGAACCATCCCGCCCGAAATTAACGCTAAACGCATTTTTTCCTTCAATGGCACAGAAATGTCTCAACTTATCATTCATCATAAACTGATTGGTAACGCTAACTCGGTAGATTTTTTCCAATCACGCCGGACCTCCCGACGGCAGACTGAAACAAAAACAAAGAGTAGCATTGTGTCACAGTTCAAGTTCGTATCGCCTTCGATCGAAGGCATGCACCATCCGCTTATCAGGGCTTTTTGGTCGCTTGCATTGGCCGTGTTGATCGGCTTTGTTTTTACTGCCGAAGCCTTCGCCGGACCCCGCCCCGCCAGCATCGTCATCGATGTGCGCACCGGCAAGATCTTGGCTTCGGAAGATCCGGACGGCCTGCGTTATCCCGCCTCGCTGACCAAGATGATGACGCTCTATATGGTGTTCGATGCTCTCGAATCGGGCCGCATCTCGCTCAATACCCGTGTACCGGTCTCGGCCCATGCCGCCGCCCAGCAGCCGTCCAAGCTTGGCGTCCGCAAAGGCAGCACCTTTACCGTCGAACAGGGCATTCTCGCTCTCGTGACCCGCTCCGCCAATGACTGCGCCACGGCTTTCGCCGAATTCCTCGGCGGCACCGAGCCGCGCTTCGGCAAGCTGATGACCTCCAAGGCCCGCCAACTCGGCATGACCCGCACCGTCTACCACAATGCCAACGGCCTTCCGGATGCGCGCCAGGTGACCACCGCCCGCGACCAGGCCCGCCTTGGCATCGCGCTGCGCAAGCACTTCCCCGAATATTACGGCTATTTCGCCACGCGCTCCTTCAGATACGGCAAGCAGGTTATCGGCAACCACAACCGCCTGCTCGGCAACGTCCGTGGCGTCGATGGCATCAAGACCGGCTACACCCGCGCTGCAGGCTTCAACCTGGTGACATCTGCCCAGGCTGATGGCCGCTCCATCGTCGGTGTCGTGCTCGGCGGCAAGTCTGGCCGCTCACGCGATGCCAAGATGCGCAAGCTGGTTGAGACCTATCTGCCAAAGGCATCGCGCAAGGGCAAGATGAACGACTTCATCGCCAAGGCCGAGCAGCCCGCAGTCGTCGAAACCGCCTATGCCGAACCCGAGCAGGACACCGAAGTCGAAGTCGCGACCCGTGCGCTTGATCTTCCGCACAACGGTCCGGTGCCGGCCACCCGTTACGAGCAGGCCGAAGAGGAAGTTGCCTCGGCTGACGACACTCTCGTGCCGGTGATCCGCACCAAGACGGTCAAGATCACCAAGTCCAATCGTGCTGCGAAGGTCGTTCTCCCGGAAGAGCCTGTTGGCGAAGATGTCGCCGAAGCCGAGGCGCCGGTCCGCGAAGAGCAGAAGGTCGATCAGGTGACCACCGCCTCCACCAAATCCGATATCTCGGGCTGGGTGATCCAGGTCGGCGCGGCACCTGAAAAGGACCAGGCCATGAATCTCCTGCAAAAAGCGCAGGACAAGGGCGGCAAGGTATTGCGTTCCGCCACTCCCTTTACCGTCGCCTTCGTCAAGGGCGAAGAACAGCTCTTCCGCGCTCGCTTCGGTGGCTTCTCCGATCAGGATGAAGCGGTCCGCGCCTGCAAGGTGCTGAAGCGCAAGGGCGTCAGCTGCTGGGCAAGCCTGCAGTAAAACGAATTCGGAGAGCCGCAGGAGGGTATCCCGCGGCTTTCCATGACGGTGATCCCGTCGCGTTAGGAATACGGGAGGCTCGCCTCCTGGCTCAAAACCTCGATTTGTATTGCGTACGAGGCAACCCATGGCACAGAACGGCAACGTATCCGAGTTCAAGTCCAAGACTTCAGGCAAAGCCGGCAAGTCGATCGGGCTTCATCCGCTGCACGAGGCGGCGATGAAGCTGGCGGGCATGGGGCTCAACCGCTCCCATTCCAAGACCCGCGATCTCGTTGCCATGCTGCTCGGCCATGGGGCACGCGCCTGGCGTGCCGGCCAGCCGGAAGTCAGCCTCCACCTGCACGTAAAGACGCCGAACGGCGCTCACCCGATCCGGCTCAGGCTTCGCTGATCAGAGCAGGCCGAGTTCGGCAAGCTCGCGCTTCAGCTCGGCCGGCATGTCCTTCTCGGATTGTCCCGCCTCGAAGAGATCGCGCGGCGCATCCTTCGTCTCAAGATACCGCCAGCCCTGGAACGGCCGCTTCGGCTGCGGCATGGTCTCGATGACCTGAGGTCCGAGGACAAGCTTGCACCGGCCGATGCCGTCGACATCTGTAAACTCTACGAGATCGAGCAGCGGCTGGCGCGCGCAAAGCTGGCCCTTGATCACCCAATAGAGCGATCCGCCGTCGAGAAGATCGGCCACCCGCTTGGGTGTCATGCGCGTCGTGTGCGAGGAGTGCGGCTGATGACCGGAGGCGATGGCGATGAGCGACCGCTCCGTCACCCACTCCCTGAGATCATCGATCGACTCACAGCCGACGCAGAGCTTGATGAGATGAAGTGCCATGCCCTCTTCTCCGCCAAGTCGCCGCAATCGTCAACACGGACGCCACGGATATCAACACTCTACCACGTTGACGGCGAGGCCGCCGGTCGAGGTTTCCTTGTATTTCTCGTTCATGTCGTTGCCGGTCTGGCGCATCGTCTCGATGCAGGCGTCGAGCGGCACGAAATGCTGGCCATCGCCCTTCAGTGCCAGTGACGCGGCAGTGACCGCCTTGACCGCACCAAGTGCGTTGCGCTCGATACACGGCACCTGTACCAGCCCGGCAATCGGATCGCAGGTCATGCCGAGATGGTGTTCGAGCGCGATCTCGGCGGCGTTCTCGATCTGCTCGGGCGTGGCACCCATGACGGCGGCGAGACCGGCGGCCGCCATCGCGGCAGCCGAACCCACCTCCCCCTGACAGCCGACCTCGGCGCCGGAGATCGAGGCATTGTGCTTGATGATGCCGCCGATCGCAGCGGCCGTCAGCAGGTAGTCGCGGATGCCATCCTGATCCCAATCCTCATGGAAATGCTGGTAGTAGCGGATCGTGGCGGGAATGACGCCGGCCGCACCATTGGTCGGTGCCGTGACGATCCGGCCACCGCCGGCATTCTCCTCGTTGACCGCCATGGCATAAACCGAGAGCCAATCGTTGGCGAGCAAAGGGTTGATCTTGTTGGAGCGCCATTCCTCCTGCAGCTTGTCATGGATCTGGCGCGCACGTCGGCGCACCTTGAGCCCGCCCGGCATGATGCCATCGACCGCCAGACCGCGATCGATACAATTGGTCATCGCGTCCCAGATCTTGTCGAGCTTCGCGTCGAGATCGTCACGGCTCATCGAGACTTCCTCGTTGGCGCGCTTCATCTGGGCAATCGACAGACCGGAGCGGTTTGCCATCTCAAGCATCTGCTTTGCCGACGCG
This sequence comes from Rhizobium sp. TH2, assembly GCF_024707525.1. Taxonomy (NCBI): domain Bacteria; kingdom Pseudomonadati; phylum Pseudomonadota; class Alphaproteobacteria; order Hyphomicrobiales; family Rhizobiaceae; genus Rhizobium; species Rhizobium sp. TH2. The sequence goes on from NZ_CP062231.1 coordinate 2,490,813, forward strand.
AAGGGGTATGGCACCTTGACGCTGTCAGGCTTCTTGGCGCTGCGTGCTTTTTCCAGCTCGACATCGGTGACCACGAAGCCGCCGCCGATCGAGTAGTAGACCTGCTTGAGCAAAAGCCGCCCTGCCCCGTCGAAGGCCGAAAACGTCATGCCGTTGGCGTGGCCCGGCAGCGGGTTCTTCTTGTCGAGGACCAGATCATCCTTCGGCCGGAAATCGTAGGCCGGATGTCCCGGCGGGTTGATCTTGCCCGTGCGCTCGACTTCCGCGACAAGTGTGTCCATCTGATCCGGATCGACGCTTTCGGCATTCTGGCCGGTCAGTCCGAGAATCACCGCCCGGTCCGAACCATGCCCAATGCCTGTATAGGCGAGCGATCCGTGCAGGCTTGCCTTGATCGCGGCCACCTTCGCCCCTGAGGGACGCGGCCAGTCCGGCGACAGGATCAGTGCTAGAAAGGCGTTCGCCGCCGTCATCGGTCCCATCGTGTGGGAACTCGACGGACCGATGCCGATCTTGAACACATCGAACACGGATAGAAACATGAATGACCGCCTTGCCGCCTCGGGTTAATTCCACAGACCATCTTATGGCAATTCGCGAGCTTGCGCGCGATGGACTTTCCGCCACACGCTGCTACGCTCGCGACATATCAGGATGCTGCTATCAATATAGGCACGAATCCCCTTATCAGTAGAGCCATGACGCATCTCGACTATTTCGCTTTGGTCTTCTTTATCGCCACCTGGGGCGGCTTCAACTGGCTGACCAGCGTCGAGCGGCAATCATCCCACATGAGCATCACGCGCGCCATGGCGATCCACCGTGCCCGCTGGATCCAGAATTCGCTCGGCCGCGACCTGAAGATGATCGATACCCAGATCATGGCGGGATTGCAGAACGGCACAGGCTTCTTCGCCTCGGCATCACTCTTCGCACTCGGCGGCTGCTTCGCGCTTCTCGGCGCCACGGATCAGGTCGAGGCCCTGTTCCGGGATCTGCCGATCATGCTGCAGGGTGGACGCCAGGGGTTCGAGCTGAAGGTCGGCGGTCTCGCGATCATCTTCGCCTATGCGTTCTTCAAGTTCGGCTGGTCCTACCGTCTGTTCAACTACTGCTCCATCCTGTTCGGCGGCTTGCCGATGCATGCGGAGACCATGAAGGAGCCCGAACGCGCGGCAAAGGCAGCCGAGCGCGTCATTGCGCTCAACATAATCGCCGCCAAGCATTTCAACGCCGGCCTCAGGGCGATTTTCCTGTCGATCGGCTATCTCGGCTGGTTTGTGAACGCCTATGTCTTTATGGCAATGACCGTGTTCGTTTTCTTCGTTCTCATCCGCCGCCAGTTCTTCTCGGAAGCGCGCCGGGCGATCCTCAAGGACATGGAATTGTGATGCCGCATTCGCTGCGGAGCCCCCGATGACGGAAACCGCATCCCCCGAGAAGGCCCCGACCGGCAAACGAATCGCATGGCTGGATATCCTGCGTGGCGCAGCTTTGATCGCCATGGCGAGCTATCATTTCCTCTGGGATCTCAGCGATTTCGGCTATCTCGAACCCGGCTATCCCTCCGTGGGATGGCCGAGGATCTATGCCCGCGTGATCGCCTCGACCTTCCTGTTTCTTGCCGGCTTCTCGCTCGTCCTCGCTCATCGCAACGGCATTCGCTGGAATGTCTTCTGGATACGATTCGGCAAGATCATCGCCGCTGCAGTGCTCGTCACCGTGGCGAGCTATTTCGCCATTCCTCAGGGTTTGATCTTCTTCGGCATCCTGCATGCGATCGCCCTGTTCAGCCTTGTCGGCCTGATTTTTCTGCGCGTGAATCCAATCTTCGCGGTGTTGGCCGCGGCTCTCGCCTTTGTCGCGCCGCTCTATCTCAAATCGGACGCCTTCAACGATCCCTGGTTCTGGTGGCTCGGGCTTTCGACGAAGACACGGACGAGCTTCGACTACGTGCCGCTCCTGCCCTGGATCTGCCCGTTCCTGCTGGGCATGGCCGCTTCCCGCCTCGACCGCGTCCAGAGCCTGCTGCGACAATATGCTTCTGGGGACAGCGATGAAAACCGGCTCCGAACCGCATTCAGCTTCCTGGGCCGCCACAGTCTCGTCTTTTATCTCGTGCACCAGCCAATCCTGATTTCGATGCTCTTCGGTTTCTCGCTGATCTACCCGCCCGATCCGGCGGCAGGATTTGTGGGAAAATGTGAGGCCGATTGCAGGGCGACGCTCGATGCGCAGTTCTGCACGCGTTTCTGTGGCTGTGCGCTGGATGAACTGCAAAAGCAGAACCTGTTCACCGCCTTCCAGTCTGGCGCAATTTCGCCCGCTGATAGTGAGCGCATCGACACGTTGAGAATCGAATGCACCGCACGCTCGGAATGAGCGGCGACGTTCAGGTTGGAATAAGACTTATGAATGCATATCGCGTGAGGCCGCTCAGTTTTCCGTGGACCCCGTTCGTCTATATCGCCGCGATACTGATCGCGGTCGGCCTTGATCGCCTATTCCCTCTTGAGCTGCTCGACGGCTGGTATCTGACGTTCCTCGCCATTGGCAGCGTATTCCTCGCCGTGTCGGTCTGGCTCGGCTTTTCGGGCTTCCGCAAGCTCTATAAATGCGGCACGGCAATGCTGTCCTCAAGCGCCGCCACACGGCTGGTGACGTCGGGCCCTTACCGTTTCACGCGCAATCCTGTCTATCTCGCCTATACGCTGGCGACGCTCGGCGCGGGCATGGTCACCGGCAATGCCTGGCTCATCGCGGCTGCCATCGTCACCGCCGGCATTACGCATGCCTGGATCATCCGCCGCGAGGAGAAACACCTGCTGGCGCGCTTCGGTTTCGAATTCGAAAAATATCGCCGCCGCACCCGCGCCTGGATCTGATCAGGTACTGACGCCGATTTCAGCCAGCCGATTGAGGCAGGATTCCTCGATATTGTCGAGTTCGCCGATCGTCTCGTCGATATCCTTGCGTCGCTGCCTGAGCCCGTCGCGCTTTTCCTCGACCTTCCTGATCAAGAGCTTCAACTGACCGGCTTCGCCGGGTGGTTCATTGTAGACCTGGATGATCTCCCTGATCTCAGCGATCGTGAAGCCGATCCGCCGCCCGCGCAGGACCTGCGCGATCAGATGCCGGTCGGCGGTGCGGTAGAGCCGCGTGCGCCCCCGGCGTTCCGGATGGATCAGCCCTTCGTCCTCGTAGAACCGGAGCGTACGCGTCGAAATATCGAACTCGCGCGTCATTTCGGTAATGCTGTAGAGCTTGGTCACGGAGGACTCCGTTCGAAATGCAGGCAGGATCCGCAAGCTACAGGTTCTTACGTAAAAGTCAATTTTCTGCCGTTACCGCAGGGCGAACCACAGTGTCGCCAGGCCGAGAAATCCGAAGAAGCCGGTCATGTCGGTCATCATCGTGACGAATACTGAGGACGCCACGGCGGGATCCGCTCCGAACCGATTGAGAAGCAGCGGAACCAGGTTGCCGGCAAGCGCCGCCATCATGAAATTGACGAAGAGCGCGATCCCGATCACCAGCCCGAGGTGGTAGTCGTGATACATGAATGACGCGACCGTTCCGACCAGGCAGGCGAAAATCAGCCCGTTGGTGGCGCCGACGCCGAGTTCGCGTCTGATGATGCGGCCAGAATTGTAGATATCGAGATCACGCGTCGCGAGCGCGCGCACAGTCACGGTCATGGTCTGTGTGCCGGCATTGCCGCCCATCGAGGCGACGATCGGCATCAGCACGGCCAGCGCCACCATTTCCTCGATCGTCGCATCGAAGAGCCCGATCACCGTCGATGACAGGAACGCCGTCCCGAAATTGATGAACAGCCACAGGAAACGCGACCGCACCGTCGAGACCACATTGTCCGACAGTTCCTCGTCGCCGACGCCGGCAAGGCGCTTGATATCCTCGTCCGCCTCCTCATGGATGACGTCGACGACATCGTCGATCGTCAGCACGCCGACGAGACGGTCGTTCTCGTCCACCACCGCTGCGGACAGAAGGTCATATTGCTCGAAAAGCTGTGCTGCCTCTTCCTGGTCCATCTCGGCGGGAATCGGATGATTGGTCTCGCGCATGATGTCCTCGACCTTCACCGCGCGCTTGGTGCGCAGGATGCTGTCGAGGTCGACGACGCCCATCAGCTTGAAGGTCGGGTCGATGACGAAGATTTCGGTAAAGCTGTCGGGCAGGTCCTGCTCTTCGCGCATGTAGTCGATGCACTGGCCGATCGTCCAGAACGGCGGCACCGCGACGAATTCCGAGCGCATGCGGCGCCCGGCGGAGCTTTCGGGATAATCGAGCGAGCGGCGCAGCCGTACACGTTCGGTGAACGGCAGCTGAGCGAGAATCTCTTCCCGATCCTCGTCGTCGAGGTCTTCGAGAATGTAGACGGCATCGTCCGAATCGAGATCGGTGATACCCGCTGCGATCGCTTCGTTCGGAATATTTTCAACGATCTCGAGGCGGATTGCCTCGTCGACCTCGGTCAGTGCCGCAAAGTCGAAGTCGTCGCCCAGCAAATGGACCAGCGCGTTACGCTGGTCGGGCAGGATCGCCTCGAGCACGTCGCCCAGTTCGGAAATATGCAGGCTGCCGACATTGCGGCGCAGCCAGATGACGTCGCGGTCGGCAATAGCCGCGCCCACCATGGTGAGGAAGTCACCACGGACCGAACCGTCTTCCGTATAGATATCGGAGAGCTCAACCTTTTCTTCAGGTTCAGGGGCGTGTTCGATTTCGTCCGAGCTATCTTGCGACATAGCCAAGCCCCTTTTGATCCTGAAGTACCTTGCCAACGAAAACCCGCGTTTGATGCAGGAAATTCCCGTGATGGCTTGCTTACATGAGCTGTTTCTCTTTCCGGCCGATTTCTCTCGCCGACTTCGTGCTAGACGAATTTGCAGTCCGGGTCCAACAAAAAAGAGAACCCGTCCGGCAATTCTCCCCACGATGATTAAATTCAAGAAAATCAAAAGCCTGTGCGCACTTTCGGAGACGTGAGGAATGCGCTTTCGGGCTTTACATTACTTTACACCAGCGACAACCGAGGGAAACAGACAGCGGCTATCTTGCAGTCATCGGAAACGACGAACCACGGAAAGGACAGTCTGATGACCGAGAACAACATTGGGCCGGAAATCGAGATTCTCCCCCCTGAAAAGCCCGGCTGGGGTCGCAAGCTGATCATCGGCGGCGTGGCCGTCGTCACGATCGCGGGTGCCGGCGCATATGCCTTCGCCAACAACGACGATTGGGGCGGACGCCACAAGTTCATGCGCGGCTACATGGAATACCGGCTTGACCAGATGCTGACCGATGCCGGCGCATCGGACGACCAGAAATCGAAACTCAAGGCGCTCGTCACGTCGACCGTGGACGAGGTTCGCCCGGACAGGGAGACACGGATGGCCATGCGAGACGAAATCATCAAGCTTATTGAAGCTCCCACCATCGACCGGACTGCGATCGAGGCTCTGCGCGCCAAACAGATGGCTCAGTTCGAAGAACGGTCGAAAACCATTGCCAAAGCGGTTGCCGATGCGGCAGAAATCCTTACCCCCGAACAGCGCATGAAGCTGGTCGAGGAAATGAAGGAATTCGGCCCTCACGGCCGCTGGTAAAGGTTGATGGGAGAAAGCATGGCGGCGGAAGTGCTGATTATCGACGATGACACACGTCTCGCCGCCATGCTTTCCGACTATCTGCGATCGGCAGGTTTTACGACCCGCAGCGCGGCCACAGGCAATTCCGGCCTCCAGGAAATTGCTCGAAAGGCGCCTGACGCTGTGATCCTCGACGTGATGCTCCCCGATCACGACGGGTTCGAAATCTGCCGCCGCATCCGCGCCGGCTCCGGTCTCCCGATCCTCATGCTGACTGCGAAGGGTGAGGAAACGGATCGTATAGTGGGATTGGAGCTCGGCGCGGACGATTATCTGGCCAAACCTTTCAGTCCGCGCGAACTGGCGGCGCGGCTGAAAGCCATCCTGCGGCGTACGCAAGGCTCGTCGTCGATCGCGCCGATGGACATATTGCGTTTCGGTCGGCTGGAGATCGACCGTGGCCAGCGTTGCGTACGGCTCGACGGCAATGAACGCCCCATGACCGGCTACCAGTTCGCGCTGCTCGTCAACATGGCCGAGAATGCCGGCCGCGTGCTGTCGCGTGAACGGCTGATGGAACTAACCAAGGGCGAGGAACTCGAGGCCTTCGACCGTTCGATCGATGTGCATATCTCCCGCATCCGGGCGGCCATCGAGACCGACCCCAAGCATCCGCGCCGCATCATCACGCTGCGTGGATCGGGCTATATCTTCGCCCGCAACCAGGACGAATCCGACCGATGATCCGCAGCCGTCTCTATATCAAGATGTATCTCACGGTTCTCTGCGGCCTGCTGCTCGTCGTTCTGTCGCTTGGAACCTATGCGATGATGGGCGATTTCGGCGACGAGGACCATGGCTTCTCCGGCAAGCTCGACCGTTTTGCCAGCGCCATGCTCAGCGCCGACATGACAAGGGCTGAGCGGCAGGAGATGCTGGAAAGGCTCGCCAAGGGCCTCGACGCCGATGTCGGCCTGTTCGACAAGGACGAGCGTTTCATCCAGGGCGCCGGCGCCATGGCCACGCGCGAGGGCGCGACCATTTTCCTCGACGAGCGCAACCGCCATCGTAAGGAATTCGAAGCCGATCTGCCCGACGGAAGCCATGTGCGAGTGTTTATGGACCGCGGCTTCGACAAGTCACGGTGGCATTTCCTCACCGCGATCCTGATCGTGGCGCTCGCCATCGGCGTCGCGTCACTGCCCGCTGTCCGCTATCTTACGCGACGTCTGGAGCAATTGCGCCGGGGCGTCGAGCACTGGGGCGACGGCGCGCTGTCGAGCCGTGTCGAGGTCTGCGGCCGTGACGAGATCGCCCAGGTGGCGAAGAGCTTCAATCGCGCCGCCGACCGGGTCGAGGGCGTGATCAATTCACAGAAGAGCCTGCTCGCCAATGCCAGCCACGAGCTTCGCTCGCCGCTTGCGCGCCTGCGCATGGCGACGGAAATGTTCGAGGCCTCGCCTAGCGATGAGCTACGCAAGGAAATTGTCTGCAATCTCGCCGAACTCGATGAACTGGTTGATGAAATCCTTCTCAAGAGCCGTATCGACAGTGACCAGAAGATGGATCTCGGCCAGTTGGTGGACCTGCTGCCGCTCGCAGCCGAAGAGGCCGCCACCGTCAATGCCGAGATCGAGGGCGGGTCCCTCACCATCCCGGGCAACGAACGGTTGCTGCGCCGCATGATCCGCAATCTGCTGCAGAACGCGGCCCGCCACGGCAAGCCGCCGGTCACCATCCATCTCTCGTCGAACAAGGGGCTGGCGACGATCGCCGTCTGCGACAAGGGCGATGGCATAAGGCCCGAGGAAGAGGCACGCGTGTTCGAACCCTTCTATCGGCCCGAGGGCCGCAGCGAATCCGCTGGCGGCTGGGGCCTGGGCCTGGCGCTGGTCGCCGAAATCGCCCGGCTTCACCGTGGCCGCGCTTGGTACAGTGCGCTCGACGATGGCGGTGCCTGTTTCACTGTCGAACTGCCGCTCGATCCGGCGCCTGCCAAGAGCGCATGAGCTAAGGCACGCCGGCCGCTTCCTTCTGCACCCGCCGCTCGCGCCAGATGATGTAGAGGCCGGAGCCGACGATGATGGCGACACCCAGCCATTTCGATGGCGTCGGGAACTCGCCGAACAGCGTGAAGCCCAAGATCGTCGCCGAGATGATCTCGAAATACTGGAACGGCGCCAGGATCGACACCGGCGCCAGCCGGAACGCCCGAAGCACCAGAAGGTGGCCGTAGCCGGACAGCGCGCCGAGCACGATCAGCAGCATGAGACTGAAGCCTGAATCCGGCAGAGCCATCTGAAAATCGGCATTCCCCAGCCCGTCACCGATCAGCAGCACAACAGCCATGAAGATCGTGCCGCCCAGGCCAGAAATCGTCTGCATGGTCAGCGGTGGATCGGCCTCGCCGATCGCCCGGTTCATGAAGAGATAGAGCGCGAAGAGGAAGGCGCAGAGCACAGGCAGCAGCGACATAACCCCGAATATCTCGAAGCTCGGCTGGATGATGATCATCGCGCCGCCGAAGCCGATGAGAATCGCCACCCAGCGTCGCCAGCCCACCTTCTCGCCGAGAAAGGCCGCCGACATGGCCGTCAGCATGAACGGCTCGACGAAATAGATCGCGAAGACATCCGCCAGCGGCATATATTTGATCGCGGTGAAGAAGAGCAAGGTCGCCGCAGCATGCAGCGCGCCGCGCATGAGGTTCATCCACGGCCGCTTGGCCCGGAAGGCGCCTGATCCCGCCACGGTAAGCAGCAGCGGCACCGTGAGCACAAGCTGGAAGAAGAAGCGGTAGAACGTTACCTGCCCCGGCGACATGGCCTGGAAGGTCGAGAGATATTTGGCGATCCCATCCATGCAGGGCAGGATCATCATGGCGAAAGCCATGATCGCCAGGCCTTTGAAAAGGCCGTTCTGTTCGGTCGGTGGATGGGCGGGCATGGGAGCGATTCGTTGCGGCGGGAGATCCGGATGATAGGCGATCCATCGCAGCGGCGCACCCGAGAGACAACAAATATTCGGCACGAACTCCCTGAACCGATCCCGCAGAAAGATGAATCACATCTTGCGGATCTGGCGGCAGCCCGTTGATTTGCTGACGCTTTCGGACGACACTCCATGCGATCGTTTTGAATGCCAACTCTTCGGGAGCATGACCAGATGATCGTCCAAGCCTGTATCAATGGCCCTCGCCCGGCCGAATACCATCCTCGCCTGCCGCTGACGGCAGTAACAATGGTGGCCGATGCCAAGGTCTGCATTGCAGCCGGTGCTGCGGAACTCCATGTCCATCCGCGCTCGAACGGCCGCGAAACGCTTGCCGCCATCAACGAGACGATTCCCCTTGTCCGCGCCGCCTGCCCCGGCACTCTGATCGGCGTTTCCACGGGCGCCTGGATCGAGAACGATATCCAACGGACACGTGATCTGATCCGGGAGTGGACGCAGTTGCCGGACTACGCATCCGTGAACCTTTCCGAAGCCGATGCCCCTGATATCATCACGCTTCTGGACGAGATCGGCGTCGGCGTCGAGGCGGGCCTCGCCACGGTGGCCGATGCCGAGCGTTTCGTGACATTGCCGAATGCCGGACGGTCGTTCCGCATCCTGATCGAAATAGACGAGCAGGATTGGAACAGCGGCTTGGCCATCGCCGAGGGGATCGAGGCCGTCCTTACGCGCGCCGGCATCCACTGGCCCACCCTCCTGCATGGATTTGACACCACTGTCTGGCCATTCGTTGATCTCGCGGCCGAGCGGCGTTTCTCAACGCGCGTCGGTCTCGAAGACGGCAAACTCCTTCCGGATGGCTCGGAGGCACGCGACAATGCCGAGCTTGTCTCCGCTGCGGTATCGAAATTCCGCAGCGCGCTGGATGCGATGACGCAATCATAGTCACGACCGGCGGGCATGCGCAGCCGGATATCAAATTGATTTGCTCTCTTGCGTGGTCATGGATCATTGTGATTTGAAGATTCGAGATAACGAATTCAGGGAGAACCACCATGGACGTTCGTGCAGCCGTGGCCACGCAGGCCGGCAAGCCACTTGAAATCATGACCGTGCAGCTCGAGGGCCCGAGGGCCGGCGAAGTGCTGATCGAGGTCAAGGCGACCGGCATCTGCCACACCGACGATTTCACGCTTTCTGGCGCGGATCCCGAGGGCCTGTTCCCGGCCATTCTCGGCCATGAAGGCGCGGGCATCGTGGTCGATGTCGGCCCGGGCGTGACATCCGTCAAGAAGGGCGACCATGTCATCCCGCTCTACACGCCGGAATGCCGCTCCTGCCCCTCCTGCCTCAGCCGCAAGACCAATCTCTGCACCGCCATCCGCGCCACGCAGGGCCAGGGCCTGATGCCCGACGGCACCAGCCGCTTCTCGATCGGCAAGGACAAGATCCACCATTATATGGGCTGCTCGACCTTCGCCAACTTTACCGTGCTACCCGAGATCGCGGTCGCCAAGGTGCGTGAGGACGCCCCCTTCGACAAGATCTGCTACATCGGCTGCGGTGTGACGACGGGCATCGGCGCTGTCATCAACACGGCCAAGGTCGAGATGGGCGCCACGGCGATCGTCTTCGGTCTTGGCGGCATTGGCCTCAACGTCATCCAGGGCCTCAAGCTCGCAGGCGCCGACATGATCATCGGCGTCGACATCAACAATGACAAGAAGGCCTGGGGCGAACGCTTTGGAATGACTCACTTTGTCAATCCCAAGGACGTCGATGGCGACATGGTTCCCCATCTCGTCAACATGACAAAACGCGGTGCCGACCAGATCGGCGGCGCCGACTATACGTTCGATTGCACCGGCAATACCAAGGTCATGCGGCAGGCGCTCGAAGCGTCGCATCGCGGCTGGGGCAAGTCGGTCGTCATCGGCGTCGCCGGCGCCGGCCAGGAAATCTCCACCCGTCCCTTCCAGCTGGTCACCGGCCGCACCTGGATGGGCACTGCTTTCGGCGGTGCGCGCGGCCGCACCGACGTGCCGAAGATCGTCGACTGGTATATGGACGGCAAGATCCAGATCGACCCGATGATCACCCACACCATGCCGCTCGAAGACATCAACAAGGGTTTCGAGCTGATGCATTCGGGCGAGAGCGTCCGTGGCGTGGTGGTTTACTGATCGATCCAAGCGAGGGCGCCGAATGCGGCGCCTTCGTTTCCCACAACGGAATATGTCATATGCTCTTCCTCAATCGGGCGGGACTGGTGATCCTCAGCCAGCCCAAGACCGGCACGACGGCCCTCGAAAACGCTCTGACGCCGCGCTCGTCGATTTCGATCAGCAAGCCGCCCGAACTCAAGCACATGTCCTATCGCGGTTTCATGGCATATATGGCGCCGATGATCGAGGCGCATACCCGCATGAAGCGATCGGATTATGAGGTCATTTCAGTGATGCGGGAACCGCTCGACTGGCTTGGCAGCTGGTATCGCTATCGTACCCGCGACGAGCTCAAGAAGCCTGATAATCCACGCTCGGTGAATTATACCGGCGGCATGACCTTCGACCAGTTCGTGCGTGATGTCTGCAGGCCTGTTGGCGAGCAACCAGTGCATGCGCGTATCAAGACCCCGTCCTGGGTCTCGTTGTCGGGCATGAACGCAATCGGCGTCGACCGGCTCTATCCATACGAGAATCTCTCGGATCTCTATCAGTTGATCATTGACCGCACGGGCAAGCCGATCGACGCGAAGCTCGCCAATGTCTCGCCGGAAATGCCGCTCTCGCTGACGAATGACACCAAGGCGGTGCTGCGACGGGCATTCGCTTTCGAATTCGAGCTCCACGAATCGCTGAGGCGTGATGGAGCGATCAACGAGAGGTTCAAACGGCAAGCTGCCGATATCGACACTACCGATCTCTCGCCCGGCGTATGAGCCCGGTTCATTTAGCGCATCCTCTCGAGGAAGATGTTCAGGCTGCCTTTGTATTTACCGCGTCCGAACTCGCGAAAGCCGAACCGCTCGGCCAGCTTGAGCGACGCCGTATTGTCCGGCTCGATCATGCAGACGGTGCGTGGCGATGGGTAATGCCGGTCAAACCATTCGATCGCGGCCATTGCCGCCTCGCCCGCCAATCCCCTGCCGTGAAAATCAGGATGCAAAGTCCACATCGTCTCCGGCACACCGTCGAACGTGGGGCCATTGCCACGATGGAAGTGACCGAAGCCGACCTCGCCGCAAAGCCTGCCAGATGCCAGGTCGAAAGCCAGGAAAGGCCCAAAGCCGAAGACATGCCGGTGACCGATCCAGCGCAGCAACCGCGCCCAAACGTCCTCATCCCTGAGCGGCGGAAACCGGTAGCCGCCATCGGAACCCGGCAGACGCTGGGTCCAGAGCGGGATATAGGCAGCAAAGTCGTCGATGCGGTGTTCGCGGAGGAGCAGGCGCTGTGTTTTGATCATGAACGACCTTGTGACTTTCAAAGCAATCTATTCTAACTTGAGGTAAACCCGTTGTCACAGCACAAGCAGGCCTCACGTTGATCCATCGCTATGACGAAACGGCACGGACGCAAGCACTTGCGGGCCTTCCGATCATGAAGGCGGCGGCCTTCGCTGCCGCAGTGACGACGCGGCAAACCATAAACTACGAACATTGCGCAAGTGCCTTGGGGCTGGCATCACCGAGCAGATATCGCGAGATCACGGCTCAACTTTGGGAACTAATCCTATCCGACGAGCTCGACAATACTGGCTGGGATGCGCTGCTTGAAGAAGTCATGGATATGTTCGCCCCGGAAACTTCGGATCAATGGCTTCGCGTCGCCCTCGTTGAAGATGCAGTTTCATCCTTGGCCTATGCAATCCGCTTTGTTCTTACCCATAGCGCCCAGGAGGCAGCATGGGCAGGCCGACGCGCGTATGAAATAACCGACCAAATCACGATCGCGAAACTCGATTTCCTCCCTGAAGATCTTCTTTCTGAGGACACCATTCTATCGGACGTAATTGTCCAACGTGAGCTTGGCCGGCAATCCAGGGACATTGAACTGCTTGGAAGTGATTCCAACTACACGTCTATCAAAGCCTTGCGTGACCTGGCGCATTCCGAAACGGTGCTCACGAACGAGGAATTATCTCAGCTTGATGCTTGGCAACGCCTCCGCCCAACCAAAAGCGGTTGAACCTATCGCCCAACGCAAAAAAGCCGGGCTCGTCGCCCGGCTCCTTCGATTCATTCGATCCTGATGGATCAGGCCGCTTCGGCGGCCTTCTCGGCTTCGACGCGCGCGTGGTCAGCGGCACCCTTGGCCGAGACGTCGCGATCGACGAATTCGACGACCGCGAGCGGGGCGTTGTCGCCGTGGCGGAAGCCAGCCTTCATGATGCGGATGTAGCCGCCATTGCGGTTGACATAGCGCGGTGCGATTGCCGAAAACAGCTTGGCGACCAGTTCGGCAGAGCCGATCTGCGAGATCGCCTGGCGGCGGGCGTGAAGGCTACCCTTCTTGCCGAGCGTCACGAGCTTTTCGACGATCGGACGGATTTCCTTTGCCTTCGGCAAGGTGGTGACAATCTGCTCATGCTCGATGAGCGAGGCTGCCATATTTGCAAACATCGCCTTGCGATGGCTTGCGGTTCTGTTGAGCTTGCGGCCGACCATACCATGGCGCATTGCTATTCTCCTTTAATCGCAGGTTACCCTAGTTTTTGTTGGGCCTGCCGTTTCCTGGCACATGCAGATCAAATCTGCTGTTTGACGGGGAAAGGCAGTGTCCTGCCTTTACTGTTTTCAGTATTGATCTTCGTAGCGCTTGGCGAGTTCTTCGATGTTCTCGGGCGGCCAGGCGGGAACTTCCATACCAAGATGGAGGCCCATGGACGCGAGAACTTCCTTGATCTCGTTGAGCGACTTGCGGCCGAAATTCGGAGTGCGAAGCATTTCGGCTTCGGTCTTCTGAATGAGGTCGCCGATATAGACGATGTTGTCGTTCTTGAGGCAGTTGGCCGAACGCACGGAAAGCTCGAGTTCGTCCACCTTCTTGAGCAGCGCCGGGTTGAAGGCGAGCTCGGTGATGGCTTCCTCTTCGGCTTCCTTCTGCGGCTCGTCGAAGTTGACAAACACAGACAGCTGGTCCTGAAGAATGCGGGCGGCGAAAGCAACGGCATCTTCGCCCGTGACGGAACCGTCGGTCTCGATGGTCATGGTCAGCTTGTCGTAGTCGAGAACCTGGCCTTCACGGGTGTTTTCCACCTTGTAGGACACTTTCTTGACCGGCGAGAACAGGCTGTCGACCGGGATGAGGCCGATCGGCGCGTCTTCGGAGCGATTGCGGTCCGCGGGAACGTAGCCCTTGCCATTGGCAACGGTGAATTCCATGCGGATCTCGGCGCCCTCGTCGAGCGTGCAGATCACGTGGTTCGGGTTGAGTATCTCGATGTCGCCGACGGTCTGAATGTCGCCTGCGGTCACCTGACCCGGACCCTGCTTGCGCACGACCATGCGCTTGGGATCGTCGCCATCCATCTTGATGGCGATTTCCTTGATGTTGAGCACGATGTCCGTCACATCTTCCCGAACGCCGGGGATGGAGGAGAATTCGTGCAGCACGCCGTCGATCTGCACTGCCGTCACAGCCGCACCGCGGAGCGAGGAGAGCAGGATACGGCGGAGCGCATTGCCGAGGGTGAGGCCAAATCCACGCTCGAGCGGCTCTGCAACAAGGACAGCCTTTATGCGGCTCGAAGACGAAAACTCGACCTTGTTCGGCTTGATGAGTTCCTGCCAGTTCTTCTGAATCATGTGTAGTTACCTTCCATTCGTGCCACCATCCAATCGTGGCAATCGACATCGAGGACGCCGGCCGGGGCCGGCGGCGCGGATATGATCAGACGCGGCGCTTCTTGCGCGGGCGGCAGCCATTGTGCGGGATCGGGGTCACATCGCGGATCGAGGTGATCATGAAACCGGCAGCCTGGAGCGCGCGAAGAGCGGATTCACGACCCGAGCCCGGACCGCAGACTTCCACTTCCAGCGACTTCATGCCGTGTTCCTGAGCCTTCTTGGCGCAGTCTTCAGCTGCCATCTGCGCAGCGAACGGAGTCGACTTGCGCGAGCCCTTGAAGCCCTTGGCGCCAGCCGACGACCAGGCAATCGCATTGCCCTGCGCATCCGTGATGGTGATCATCGTGTTGTTGAAGGTCGAGTTGACGTGAGCGACACCCGACGAAATATTCTTGCGTTCGCGACGGCGGACGCGTGCGGCTTCCTTGGCCATATGCTTTCCTTTCATTGATCTCTTCACCGCCGTAATGCCAGCGGCTACACCGGGAAAGGATTGACGTCCCTGCCCTGTCGTCCCGGTCCCTCGGGAGGGACCGCATGCGATCAGAGGCCGAGGCCTCTGAAACTGGCAAAAGAGGCTCGTGCGGAAGCACCAGCCTCTTTCGTCTTCCGTCTATTGACGAAATTACTTCTTCTTGCCGGCAATCGCCTTTGCCGGACCCTTGCGGGTGCGGGCATTGGTGTGCGTGCGCTGGCCGCGAACGGGCAGCGAGCGGCGATGACGCAGGCCGCGGTAGCAACCGAGGTCCATCAGACGCTTGATATTCATCGAGGTTTCGCGGCGAAGATCGCCTTCCACCTGATAGTCGCGGTCGATGGCTTCGCGGACAGCAAGAACTTCGGCATCGGTGAGCTGATGCACGCGGCGTTCAGCCGGGATGCCGACCTTCTCGACGATTTCCTGAGCGAATTTCGGACCGATCCCGTGGATATAAGTCAGAGCGATGACAACACGCTTCTGAGTCGGGATGTTGACGCCAGCTATACGGGCCACGCCTGTTCTCCTTCACAATCCGGTTGCCATCCGGCAATCGGCTTTTCTTCGTTGCGCGACTGGTTTTGCCAGTCACAAGTTTTAAAACAGCGGTTCGCTTTCACGTCAAAAACGACCGTACCGGACTTCCCGATTCTCAAAGGGAAAGCCGCGCCGATCGACGAGTATTTCGCGAGTTGGCGCGTCAATAGCGGAATCGCCTGGAAAAAGCAACACGCCGCTAAAAGATTCTTCGGTTTCAGACCTTGGCGAGAATCGCCTCGATCGATGCGGTTACTTCATCCATATCGGCCATGCCGTCAACCGATTTCAGGAGACCCTTGGCGTGATAGTAGCCGATCAAGGGCGAAGTCTTCTTATAATAGTCCTGCAGCCGCGTCGCCACCGTCTCGGCATTGTCGTCGGCGCGGCGCTTGAAGCTGGTCGAGCCGCATTTGTCGCAGACACCATCGACCTTCGGCTTGTGCGACCGGTCATGATAGCCGGCGCCGCAATTGGCGCAGGTATAGCGGCCGGAAATGCGATCCACGAGAATGCGGTCATCAACTTCGAGCTCGATCACGACGTCGAGCTTGGTGCCTTTGGTGGCGAGCATCGCTTCGACGGCATCGGCCTGGACGAGGGTACGCGGGTAACCGTCGAGGATAAAGCCGTCCTTGCAATCTGGCTGGTCGATTCGCTCGGAGACGATGGCATTGACGATCTCGTCGGATACGAGATTGCCGGCATCCATCACCGCCTTGGCACGCTTGCCGACATCAGTGCCGGCGGTCACCGCTGCACGCAGCATGTCACCAGTCGAAAGTTGCGGAATGCCATGCTTCTCCACGATCCGCTGGGCCTGGGTGCCCTTCCCCGCGCCCGGCGGCCCCAACAAGATTAACCGCATTATCCCCTCTTACCTCCCCGGAGTTTCGACTTCTTGATGAGCCCCTCATATTGCGTGGCGATCAGATGTCCCTGGATCTGTGCTACAGTATCAAGGGTGACGCTGACAACAATCAAAAGCGACGTGCCACCAAGGTAGAACGGCACACCGGTCTGGGCAATCAGGATCTCCGGCAGGATGCAGACGAAAATCAGGTAGAGAGCGCCGACCACCGTGATGCGGGTCAGCACGTAGTCGATATATTCCGCAGTCCGCTCGCCCGGACGGATGCCAGGGATGAAGCCGCCCTGCTTCTTGAGGTTATCGGCGGTGTCCTTCGGATTGAAGACGATCGCCGTGTAGAAGAAGGCGAAGAAGCCGATCAGGCCCGCATAGGCCAGCATGTAGAGCGGCTGGCCATGGCCGAGGGCCGCCACGATCGCGGTCGCCCAATCCGGCAGCGTCCCCTGGCTGCCGGAGAAGCCAGCCAAGGTAGCGGGCAGAAGCAGCAGCGACGATGCGAAGATGGCCGGGATGACGCCTGAAGTGTTGAGCTTCAGCGGCAGATGCGACGTATCGCCCTGGAACATCCGGTTACCGACCTGCCGTTTCGGATACTGGATCAGGAGCCGTCGTTGGGCACGCTCGAAGAACACGATCATTGCAATTGCCGCAATGGCAACGAGGATCACCACGACGATGATGGCCGTCGAAAGCGCACCGGTGCGGCCCAGTTCGAGAGTGCCGGCAAGAGCGCTCGGAAGTGCCGCGACGATGCCTGCGAAGATGATCAGCGAAATGCCGTTGCCGATGCCGCGCGAGGTGATCTGCTCGCCGAGCCACATCAGGAACATCGTGCCGCCCAAAAGCGTCACCACGGTCGAAATGCGGAAGAACCAGCCGGGATCCATGACGATCCCCTGCCCCGATTCCATCGAAACCGCTATGCCATAGGCCTGCAGCGCACCCAGGATCACCGTGCCGTAGCGGGTGTACTGGTTGATCATCTTGCGGCCCTGCTCGCCCTCTTTCTTGAGCTGCTCGAGCGCCGGAACGACCGAGGTCATCAGCTGGACGATGATCGAAGCGGAGATATAAGGCATGATTCCGAGCGCGAAGATCGCCATGCGCTCGACGGCACCGCCGGAGAACATGTTGAAGATGCCGAGAATGCCGCTGGACTGCGTCTTGAACGCGTTGGCGAATGCGGCCGGATCGATGCCGGGAAGCGGAATATAGGTACCGAGGCGATAGACGAGAAGCGCGCCAAGGGTGAACAGAAGACGCTTCTTGAGGTCCTCAGCCTTTGAAAAGGTCGAAAAGCTCAGGTTGGAAGCTAGTTGTTCCGCTGCAGAAGCCATGAATTTCTCCGCAAAACCGAAACCGGGACGGAGATCGGCGTCATCCGGAGTGGCAGGTCTGAATTGTCAAGAAAACCAAAAGCGGGCAGCAAGGAAAATTCGCCGGCCTCACAATCAGGTTTCGCATTCTCCGCCAGCCGCCGCAGAAGTGCGCGGGCTGCCGGATGTGAGGCTCTCATATAGGAGAGAAAACGCCCGGTGTGAAGCACCGGGCGTCAATTTGTCAGCTTATTCGGAAGCGGCTTCGGCAACCGGTGCCAGCAGCTTTACGGAGCCGCCGGCCTTCTCGATTTTCTCGACAGCAGCCTTCGAAGCGCCCATGGCTTCGATCGCGACCTTGGCCTTGATCTCGCCATCGGACATGATGCGGATGCCGTCCTTTTCGCGACGGATCACGCCGGCAGCCTTGAGGGCAGCCGCGTCAACAGTCTTCTTGCCGTCGAGCTTCTTGGCATCGATCGCGGCCTGAATACGGCCGAGCGATACGACGACGAAGTCGGACTTGAAGATGTTATTGAAGCCACGCTTCGGCAGGCGGCGGTAGATTGGCATCTGGCCGCCTTCAAAACCGTTGATGGCAACGCCGGAACGGGCCTTCTGACCCTTCACGCCGCGACCGCCGGTCTTGCCGGTGCCCGAGCCGATACCGCGGCCCACGCGCTTGCGGCGCTTGAGCGCGCCTTCGTTGTCGGTGATTTCATTCAGTTTCATGATCGTCTCTCCCGGCTCACTTGTCGTCGACGACGCGAACCAGGTGGCTGACCTTGGCGATCATGCCACGCACGGACGGCGTGTCTTCGAGCGTACGGACGCGGTGCATCTTGTTGAGGCCGAGGCCGATCAGGGTCTGTTCCTGGCGGGCCGGACGGCGAATCGGCGAACCGATCTGCTCAACGGTGACGGTGGTCTTCTTGGTTTCTGCCTTCTTGGCCATGGTCCGTCTCCTTATTCTTCGACAGCGGCAACTGCGCCGCCGGTCGCCTGGGAGCGGCGCGTCTGAAGCGTTGCATACTTGATGCCGCGCTGAGCTGCGATGTCCTTCGGGTGAACCTGGTTCTTGAGAGCGTCGAACGTCGCGCGAACCATGTTGTACGGATTGGACGAACCGGTCGACTTGGCAACGACGTCATGGACGCCGAGTGTTTCGAAGACGGCGCGCATCGGGCCACCGGCGATGATACCGGTACCGGCCTGGGCCGAGCGAAGCAGAACCTTGCCGGCGCCATGACGACCATTGACGTCATGATGCAGCGTACGGCCATCGCGCAGCGGTACGAAGATCAGGTCGCGCTTGGCGGCTTCAGTCGCCTTGCGGATCGCTTCCGGCACTTCACGAGCCTTGCCATGGCCGAAGCCGACGCGGCCCTTCTGGTCGCCGACGACGACGAGCGCTGCGAAGCCGAAACGACGGCCGCCCTTGACGACCTTCGCGACGCGGTTGATCGCGACGAGCTTGTCGACAAACTCGCTGTCGCGCTCTTCGCGGTTCTGGCGGTCATCCCGCCTCTTTTCTTGTGCCATTGTCCTTTTCCTTTTTCTTTTCCGGGTGCAATCGGCATACAAAATAGACCCGGGACGCTCCGCTCAGGGGCATCAGGGTCCGGTGAGTGAGGCTTCCCGCCTCGGGGGAGTGAAGGCCCGGATCGCTCCGGGCCGACAAATCAGAAGCTCAGACCGCCTTCGCGGGCTGCATCGGCGAGCGCCTTGACGCGGCCGTGATAGATGAAGGCGCCGCGGTCGAAGACCACTTCCTTCACGCCGGCCTTGACGGCACGTTCTGCAACCAGCTTGCCAACGGCGGCAGCTGCTGCGGTGTCGGCGCCGGTCTTCAGGCTCTTGAGGTCACCATCGAGGGTGGAAGCCGAAGCAAGGGTCTTGCCCGCAACGTCATCGATGATCTGGGCGTAGATGTTCTTGGAAGAACGATGAACGCTCAGACGCGGACGGCCATTGGCGACCGACTTGATCTGACGGCGGACGCGGCTCGCGCGGCGCACCTGGGATTCTTTTGTGCTAGCCATTTTTCCGCTTCCTTACTTCTTCTTGCCTTCCTTGCGGATAATACGCTCACCGGCGTATTTCACACCCTTGCCCTTGTAGGGCTCGGGGCCGCGATATTCGCGGATTTCCGCTGCCACCTGGCCGACGACCTGCTTGTCGATGCCGGTAACCGTGATTTCGGTCGGCTTCGGGCAGACAATGCTGATGCCTTCCGGCGGCTGGTAGACCACATCGTGCGAGAAGCCGAGCTGGAGCTGCAGGTTCTTGCCGTTCATCGCGGCGCGATAACCGACGCCGTTGATTTCCAGCTTCTTCTCGAAACCATCCTTCACACCCTTCGCGAGATTCTCGATCATGGTGCGGGACATGCCCCACTTTGCGCGGGCGTCCTTGGAGTCGTTCGCCGGAGTTACGGCGACGGTGTTGTCTTCGAGCTTGATGAGCACTTCGTCGTTGACGACATACTTGAGTTCGCCCTTGGGACCCTTCATGGTCACGGTCTGTCCAGTGATGGACGCCGTCACGCCGGCAGGAACCTGAACGGGCTTTTTACCGATACGAGACATATTTCTTCCTGTCTGTTCGCTATGCGAAACCGACTTTGCTAGATCAGAAGATCGAGCAAAGCAGTTCGCCACCAACGTTCTGTTCGCGAGCCTGGTGATCGGCCATCACACCCTTCGGAGTCGAAAGGATAGTGATGCCGAGACCGTTCGCGACCTGCGGAATGGACTTGACCGAGACATAGACCCGGCGGCCCGGCTTGGACACGCGGTCGATCTTGCGGATCACCGGAGCGCCTTCGTAGTATTTCAGCTCGATGTTGAGCTCGGACTTGCCGTTCTCGAAATCGACCTTCGAATAACCGCGGATGTAGCCTTCGGACTGCAGCACGTCGAGGACGCGGGCACGCAGGTTCGAAGCCGGAGTCGAAACAGACGACTTGCGGCGGGCGACACCGTTGCGGATGCGGGTGAGCATATCACCCAATGGATCAGTCATGGACATGAGTTGCTCTCCTTACCAGCTTGACTTCACAATGCCGGGGATCTGTCCAAAATTGCCGAGTTGGCGCAGAGCGATACGCGACATTTTGAGCTTCCGGTAATATGCACGCGGACGGCCGGTGATTTCGCAACGATTGCGAATGCGGGTCTTTGAGCCATTGCGCGGCATTTCAGCCAGTTTCAGAGTAGCCTTGAACCGGTCTTCGATCGGAAGATCGCGGCTCTGGATGATTGCCTTGAGCTTGGCACGCTTGTTAGCCTGCTGGGCAACCAATGCACGGCGGCGCTTGTTTTTCTCAACTGCGCTCGTTTTCGCCATTTGATAGTTCCTTTTCTACGCTCGTCGTTACGGTCAGGCACGGAACGGGAAGTTGAACTCTTTCAGAAGAGTCCGCGCTTCGTCGTCGGTCTTGGCCGTCGTGCAAACGATAATGTCCATGCCCCACATCTGATCAACCTTGTCGTAGTTGATTTCCGGGAACACGATGTGCTCCTTGACACCCATGGCGAAATTGCCACGGCCGTCAAAGCTCTTCGGATTCAGGCCGCGGAAGTCTCGAACGCGCGGAAGCGCGATGTTGATCAGACGGTCCATGAATTCATACATGCGGATGCCGCGCAGGGTAACCTTCGCGCCGATCGGCATAAACTCGCGGACCTTGAAGCCAGCGATGGAATTGCGTGCCTTGGTGATAACAGGCTTCTGGCCGGCAATCGCAGCAAGGTCGGCTGCGGCAACGGTAGGCTTCTTGGAGTCGGCAGTCGCCTCGCCCACGCCCATGTTGATCACGATCTTGTCGACGCGCGGGATCATCATGACGTTTGAGTAGGAGAAAGCCTCCTGCATCGCCTGACGGATGCGCTCGTTGTATTCCTTCTTGAGCCGCGGCTCGTAACTATCCTTAGCCATCGATCGTCGCTCCCGAACGCTTTGCCACGCGAACCTTCTTGTCGCCGTCGATCTTGAAACCGACGCGGGTCGGCTTGCCGTCCTTGGGGTCGGCGATCGCCAGATTGGACAGGTGGATCGGGGCTTCCTTGGTGATGATGCCGGCTTCCTGCGAAGCGGACTGGCGCTGATGGCGCTTCACCAGATTGATGCCACGGACGACCGCACGGTCTTCCTTGGGTATGACCTGGAGGACTTCGCCCGAACGGCCCTTGTCCTTGCCAGTAAGAATGACGACCTTGTCGCCTTTGCGAATCTTTTGCATCTCAGTCGTTCCTCTCGATTACAAAACTTCTGGAGCCAGCGAGATGATCTTCATGTGGTTCTTGGCGCGAAGTTCGCGCGGAACCGGTCCGAAGATACGGGTGCCGATCGGCTCTTTCTTGTTGTCGATGAGAACGGCTGCGTTGCTGTCGAAGCGGATGACGCTTCCGTCCGGCCGGCGGATGTCCTTGGCGGTGCGAACCACCACGGCCTTCATCACGTCGCCCTTCTTCACACGGCCGCGCGGGATGGCTTCCTTGATCGAAACGACGATGACATCGCCGATCGACGCGTATTTACGCTTGGAGCCGCCCAGCACCTTGATGCACATGACACGACGCGCGCCGGAATTATCGGCAACGTCGAGGTTTGTTTGCATCTGAATCATGTCAGGTCGCCTTCTTGTTATCACCGGCTGGTTGGACAGAGCGTCTGAACGCCCTGACCCCTGGTCCGGCTTGTCAGTCCAATTTTCAAAGGAATGGGCGCGTCTTATACAAAACTCGCCCAAAATCAAGCCCTACCCCCAAAAAAGAGTTCACGCCCGGATAATTTTCCGGGCGAGCAGCTCTTGCCAGGGATAGCGCCAGATCTTAGCTGTGAGTGCTCACAACCTTCCAACGCTTGTCCTTGGAGATCGGCGCGCATTCCTCGATGGAAACGACATCGCCGGTCTTCACGGCATTCAGTTCGTCATGTGCCTTGTACTTCTTGGAACGGCGGACCGTCTTCTGAAGCAAGGGATGGGCGAAGCGACGTTCGACGCGGACCACGACGGTCTTGTCATTCTTGTCGCTGACGACAGTGCCCTGCAGAATGCGTTTCGGCATTTCTTATATCCTTCAAGCCTTGGTGCCGGCCGCCTTCTGGCGGGCGACGGTTTTAATGCGGGCAATGTCCTTACGAATCTCGTCGAAACGTGCGGTCTTCTCCAGCTGGCCGGTCGCCTTCTGGAAGCGCAGGTTGAACTGCTCCTTCTTGAGCTTGGCGAGCTCGTCCTTCATCTGGTCTTCGCTCAATGCGCGAACGTCGGCGGCTTTCATGTCAATCACTCCTTATTCGGCAATGCGCTGGATGAAGCGCGTCTTGACCGAAAGCTTGGCCGAGCCGAGACGAAGGGCTTCACGCGCGAGTTCTTCGCTCACACCGTCGATCTCGAACATGACGCGGCCGGGCTTGACCTTGCATGCCCAGTATTCCACCGAACCCTTACCCTTGCCCATGCGGACTTCGGTCGGCTTCTTGGTGACCGGAACGTCCGGGAACACGCGGATCCAGACGCGGCCGGCGCGCTTCATGTGACGGGTGATCGCGCGGCGAGCCGCTTCGATCTCGCGGGCGTTAACCCGGTTGGGTTCCTGGGCCTTGAGCCCATATTCACCGAAAGTCAGGTCAAAACCACCCTTGGCAACACCATGGATGCGGCCCTTGAACTGCTTGCGGAACTTCGTTTTCTTTGGCTGCAACATTTCTTAATTCTCCGAAGTCTGCGTGTCGCGCTATCAGGCGTTTTCACGGCGACGGTTGGTGTTGCCGCCCTGGTTGTCACCTTCGATCGCACGGCGCTCGGAGGCCATCGGATCGTGTTCGAGGATTTCGCCCTTGAAGATCCAGACCTTGATGCCGCACACGCCGAAAGCGGTGTGTGCTTCAGCCACGCCGAAGTCGATGTCGGCGCGCAATGTATGAAGCGGAACGCGGCCTTCGCGATACCATTCCGTACGTGCGATTTCAGCACCGCCGAGACGGCCGCCACAGGTGATCTTGATGCCTTCGGCACCCAGACGCATGGCGGACTGAACGGCGCGCTTCATGGCGCGACGGAAGGCAACGCGGCGTTCGAGCTGCTGGGCAATGCCCTGGGCAACGAGCGTCGAGTCGATTTCCGGCTTGCGCACTTCAACGATGTTGAGATGCGTCTCGGACTTCGTCATCTCCGAAACCTTCTTGCGAAGCTTCTCGATGTCGGCGCCCTTCTTGCCGATGATCAGACCCGGACGAGCCGAGTGGATCGTGACGCGGCACTTCTTGTGCGGACGCTCGATGACCACCTTGGCGATGCCGGCCTGCTTGAGCTCGTCCATCAGCATCTTGCGGATGGCGATGTCTTCATGCAGGAGCTGGCCGTATTCGGCGTTGTCGGCGAACCAGCGGCTGTCCCATGTACGGTTGATGCCGAGGCGAAAACCGATTGGATTGATTTTCTGACCCATTATGCGGCCTCCCCTTTTTCGGCAACTTCACGAACGACGATCGTAAGGTGCGAGAACGGCTTTTCAACACGCGATGCACGGCCACGACCGCGAGCGTGGAAACGCTTCATGACGATCGACTTGCCGACATAGGCCTCGGCGACGACGAGTGCGTCGACGTCGAGGTCATGGTTGTTCTCGGCGTTCGCGATTGCCGATTCGAGCGTCTTGCGGACGGTACCGGCGATACGCTTGCGGGAGAATTCCAGCTCGGCGAGCGCGCGCTCGACCTTCTTGCCGCGGATCATCGCTGCAACCAGGTTGAGCTTCTGGGGGCTCACGCGGATCGTGCGCGCAATTGCCTGCGCCTCGTTGTCCTTGAGCCGGCGTTCTGTCTTAGCCTTGCCCATGATTACTTCCTCTTTGCCTTCTTGTCCGCGCCGTGACCGTAATAGGTCCGGGTCGGGGAGAATTCGCCGAACTTGTGTCCGACCATTTCTTCCGAGACCGACACGGGAACATGCTTGTTGCCGTTGTAGACGCCGAACGTGAGACCGACGAACTGCGGAAGAATGGTGGAGCGACGGCTCCACATCTTGATCACTTCATTGCGGCCGCCTGCGCGTACCTTCTCAGCCTTCTTGAGAAGATATCCGTCGACAAACGGTCCTTTCCATACTGAACGAGCCATTTTGACTTCCTCTCAATTAACGCTGATGCCGCGAGCGCATGATGAACTTGTTGGTCTGCTTGTTAGACCGGGTGCGCTTGCCCTTGGTGGGCTTGCCCCATGGGGTCACCGGATGGCGACCACCGGAGGTGCGGCCTTCACCACCGCCGTGCGGATGGTCGACCGGGTTCATCGCGACACCGCGAACATGCGGACGCTTGCCCTTCCAGATCGAACGACCGGCCTTGCCATCATTGGTGTTGATGTGGTCGGCATTCGAAACCGCACCGATCGTTGCAAGGCAGGAGCCCGGCACGAGGCGCTGTTCACCGGAGGTGAGGCGCAGGATCGCCATGCCCTGGTCACGACCGACCAGCTGGACATAGGTGCCGGCCGAACGGGCCATCTGACCACCCTTGCCCGGCTTCATCTCGACATTGTGGATGATCGAGCCGACCGGGATGAACTGAAGCGGCATGGTGTTGCCGGGCTTCACGTCGGTGCCCTTGTCGGAAGCGATCACCTTGTCGCCGGCAGCAAGGCGCTGCGGAGCCAGGATGTAGCTGAGCTCGCCGTCGTCGTACTTGATGAGCGCGATGAATGCGGTCCGGTTCGGATCGTATTCCAGATGCACAACAGTCGCTTCGATGTCGAACTTGCGGCGCTTGAAGTCCACCATGCGGTAGGACTTCTTGTGACCACCGCCCTGGTAGCGGGCGGTGACGCGGCCCTGATTGTTGCGTCCGCCCTTGGAGGACAGACCTTCCGTCAAGGACTTGACGGGCTTGCCCTTGTGCAGGCCGGAGCGGTCGACGATGACCAGCTGGCGCAGGCTCGGCGTAACCGGGTTGAATGTTTTCAATGCCATTGTTCTATCCTCAGAGACCGGTGGTCACGTCGAGCGTCTGGCCTTCGACCAGGGTGACGACGGCCTTCTTGACGTCCTGCTGCTTGCCGATCGTGGCCTTGAAGCGCTTGGTCTTGCCCTTGCGGACGAGCGTGTTCACGGCCTTGACCTTGACGCCGAAGAGGGCTTCGACAGCTGCCTTGATTTCCGGCTTCGAAGCGTCCTTGGCAACGTTGAAAACAACCTGGTTGAATTCAGAAACGAAGGTGGACTTTTCGGTGATAGCCGGGGTGCGGATCACATCATAGTGGCGAAGATCAGTCATTTGAACCGCTCCTCCAGAGCTTCAACGGCAGCCTTGGAAAGCACGAGCTTCTTGCGGCGCAGGATGTCGTAGACGTTGATGCCCTGAACCGGCAGTACGTCGATGTTGGGGATGTTCTGGGCAGCGAGCTTGAAGTTCGCGTCCAGTTCGGCACCGCCGATGAAGAGCGCGTTGGTCAGGCCGAGGCCTTCGAAAGCGCCGACCAGGATCTTGGTCTTGGCTTCGGTCGCCACCAGGTTGTCGATGATGATCACATCTTCCGACTTCAGCTTTGCCGAGAGGGCATGGCGAAGTGCGAGAGCGCGGATCTTCTTCGGCAGGTCATGGGCGTGGCTGCGGACAACCGGACCATGGGCACGACCACCGCCGCGGAACTGAGGTGCGCGAGCGGAATGGTGACGAGCGCGGCCCGTACCCTTCTGCTTGTACATCTTCTTGCCGGTGCGCGAGATTTCGGCGCGGGTCTTGGTCTGGTGCGAACCCTGCTGCTTCTTGGCGAGCTGATAGCGGATCATGCGGGCGATGATGTCTTCGCGCGGATCGAGACCGAAGATCTGGTCCGAGACGGAGACCTTGCCGGCATCCTTGCCATCAAGTGTTCTTACATTGAGATCCATCTTGGCGGTCTCCCTTACTTGGCTGCGCGGACGCCAGCCGGACGCGGAGCGTCAGCCGGGATACCCGCCTTGATGGCGTCACGAACGATGATCCAGGAGCCCTTCGAGCCCGGGACCGCGCCGCGAACCAGGATCAGACCGCGATCGTCGTCGGTGGAGACGATTTCGAGGTTCTGCGTGGTCACGCGCGTCTGGCCCATATGGCCGGCCATCTTCTTGTTCTTGAAGACCTTGCCCGGATCCTGACGGTTACCCGTGGAACCATGCGAACGGTGCGACACCGACACGCCGTGCGTTGCACGAAGACCAGCGAAGTTGTGGCGCTTCATGGCACCAGCAAAACCCTTACCGATCGAGGTGCCGGTCACATCGACCAGCTGGCCCGCGATGAAGTGGCTGGCGGCAATCTCGGTTCCGACATCGAGCATGTTGTCGGCGGAAACACGGAATTCGGCAAGCTTGGCCTTGGGCTCGACCTGGGCAAGCGCGAAGGTACCGCGCGAAGCCTTCGAGACATTCTTGACCTTGGCAACGCCGGCGCCGAGCTGAACAGCAGTGTAGCCGTTCTTCTCTTCAGTGCGCTGAGCTACCACCTGGCAGCTTTCCATGCGCAAAACCGTCACGGGAACATGCTCGCCTGCATCTGTATAGATGCGGGTCATTCCCACTTTCTGTGCAATTACACCTGAACGCATTGGTTCGTCCTCTTGAGAGTTCCTGATGGAGCAAAGCTCCCTCATGCCTCTTGTTTAAGGATTCCGTTGGACCATCACGGTCTTCCGGTTTCCCGTTTTAGAAGCCGTTGGCTTGGGTCTTGACGACCTTGGAGCCACGTACCTTCCTTGTTATTTGGCTTGCGCCAGATCCAGACCCTGAAGTCTCAGAGCTTGATTTCGACGTCGACGCCGGCGGCAAGATCGAGCTTCATCAGAGCATCGACCGTCTGCGGGGTCGGATCGACGATGTCGAGCAAGCGCTTATGGGTGCGCATCTCGAACTGTTCGCGGCTCTTCTTGTCCACATGCGGCGAGCGGTTGACGGTGAAACGCTCGATACGGGTCGGCAGCGGTATCGGGCCGCGGACCTGCGCACCGGTGCGCTTGGCCGTCGAAACGATTTCGCGCGTCGAGGCATCGAGGATCCGGTGATCAAACGCCTTCAGGCGGATGCGGATATTCTGGCCGTTCATTCGACTAGTCCTTGCTGGTCATGTCCTTGCGGACATTTCTTTGTTCTTGTTTTCAAACAACCGGGCGGGGCACGAGGCCCCTGCCCTTGATGTTCAACCCACCGATTACTCGACGATGGATGCGACGATACCGGCGCCGACGGTGCGGCCGCCTTCGCGGATCGCGAAGCGGAGCTTTTCTTCCATCGCGATCGGAACGATCAGCTCGACCGAAACCGTCACATTGTCGCCGGGCATGACCATCTCGGTGCCTTCCGGCAGCGTGACGATACCCGTCACGTCCGTCGTGCGGAAATAGAACTGCGGACGGTAGTTGGTGAAGAACGGCGTATGACGGCCGCCTTCTTCCTTGGTCAGGATGTAGGCTTCAGCCATGAACTTCTTGTGCGGCTTGACCGAACCCGGCTTGCACAGAATCTGGCCACGCTCGACGCCGTCACGGGTGACGCCGCGGATCAGCGCGCCGATGTTGTCGCCGGCCTGGCCCTGGTCGAGCAGCTTGCGGAACATTTCAACGCCGGTCACCGTGGTCTTGGTGGTCGGACGGATGCCGACGATCTCGACTTCCTCGCCAACCTTGACGATGCCACGCTCGACGCGGCCGGTCACAACCGTACCACGGCCCGAGATCGAGAACACGTCTTCGATCGGCAGCAGGAACGGCAGGTTGATCGGACGCTCAGGCGTCGGGATGTAGGCGTCGACGGCGGCCATCAGTTCGCGGATCGAATCTTCGCCGATCTTCTTGTCGGAATCTTCAAGAGCGGCCAGAGCCGAGCCCTTGACGATCGGGATTTCGTCGCCCGGGAAGTCGTAGGACGACAGAAGTTCGCGCACTTCCAGTTCGACGAGTTCGAGAAGCTCGGCGTCATCGACCTGGTCGACCTTGTTGAGGAACACGACGATCGCCGGAACGCCGACCTGACGGGCGAGCAGGATGTGCTCGCGGGTCTGCGGCATCGGGCCGTCGGCGGCCGAGCAAACCAGGATCGCGCCGTCCATCTGCGCCGCACCGGTGATCATGTTCTTGACATAGTCGGCGTGGCCGGGGCAGTCGACATGGGCATAGTGGCGGGCCGGCGTCTCGTATTCGACGTGAGCGGTCGAGATCGTGATGCCACGGGCCTTCTCCTCCGGCGCGGCGTCGATCTGGTCGTAAGCCTTGTATTCACCGAAATACTTGGTGATCGCAGCCGTCAGAGACGTCTTGCCATGGTCAACGTGACCAATCGTGCCAATGTTCACATGCGGCTTGTTCCGCTCGAATTTGCTCTTTGCCATTTCGGCTCTCCATTCCTTGGCCTGTCGGCCGTAAACTCAATCTGACGGTTTGTATTCCGATCAACGCTGACCGGAATACTTTGCCTGGATTTCCTGGGCGACGTTCGACGGGACCGGCGCGTAGTGATCGAAGGACATCGTGTACTGTGCACGGCCCTGCGACATCGAGCGCAACTTGTCCACATACTTGAACATGTTGGCCAGCGGCACAAACGCATTGAGAACGACCGAAACGCCACGGGCTTCCTGGCCCTGGATCTGGCCGCGACGGGCATTGAGGTCGCCGATGCAGTCACCGACATAATCCTCAGGCGTCACGACTTCGACCTTCATGATCGGCTCGAGCAGCTGGGCACCGGCCTTCTTGGCTGCTTCACGGAAGCAGGCGCGAGACGCGATTTCGAATGCCAGAACCGACGAGTCGACATCATGGTAGGCGCCGTCGATCAGTGTCGCCATGACACCGAGCATCGGGAAGCCTGCGAGCGGACCGGAGGTCAGAACGCTTGCGATACCCTTTTCAACGCCCGGGATATATTCCTTCGGCACCGCACCACCGACAATCTTGGACTCGAACTTGAAGTCGTCGCCATCGGGATTCGGCTTGAATACAAGCTTGACGCGGGCGAACTGGCCCGTACCGCCGGACTGCTTCTTGTGGGTGTAGTCTTCGGTATGCTCTCGCGTGATCGTTTCGCGATAGGCAACCTGAGGTTCGCCGACGGTGGCTTCGACCTTGAACTCGCGACGCATGCGGTCGACGAGGATGTCGAGGTGAAGTTCACCCATGCCTGCGATGATCGTCTGGCCGGATTCCTCGTCGGTCTTGACGCGGAACGAAGGATCTTCGGCAGCCAGGCGGTTGAGCGCGAGGCCCATCTTTTCCTGGTCGCCCTTGGACTTCGGCTCGATCGCGATCTGGATGACCGGCTCGGGGAATTCCATGCGCTCGAGAATAACGGGCTTCAGCGGATCGCAGAGCGTGTCACCGGTGGTGGCATCCTTGAGACCGGCGAGAGCGACGATGTCGCCCGAGAAGGCTTCTTCGATGTCTTCACGCGAATTCGAGTGCATCTGCAGCATGCGGCCGACGCGCTCGCGCTTGTCCTTGACCGTGTTGAGAACCGAGGTGCCCTTTTCGAGCTTGCCCGAATAGATGCGGCAGAAAGTGAGCGAACCGACGAACGGGTCGTTCATGATCTTGAAGGCCAGCATCGAGAGCGGCTCGCTGTCATCGGCATGACGCTCGATTTCCAGCTCGGTCTTGAAGTCGATGCCCTTGATCGCCGGGATATCCATCGGCGACGGCAGGAAGTCGACGACGGCGTCGAGCAGCGGCTGAACGCCCTTGTTCTTGAAGGCGGAGCCGCAGAACATCGGGAAGAACTTGACGTCGATCGTGCCGCGACGGATGAGCGCGCGGATCTGGTCGTTGTCGGGCATGTTGCCTTCGAGATAGGCTTCGGTGGCAGCTTCATCGATTTCGACGATCTGCTCGATCATCTTTTCGCGCCATTCGACGGCGGCATCCTTGAGGTCGTCAGGAATTTCGACGACATCCCACTGCGCGCCGAGCTGCTCATCGCGCCAGACGAGAGCGTTCATTTCGATCAGGTCGACGACGCCCTTGAATTCCGTTTCAGCGCCGATCGGCAGCTGGCAAACGACGGCGGTGGCGCCGAGGCGGGACTTGATCATCTCGACCGAGCGATAGAAATCGGCGCCGGTCTTGTCCATCTTGTTGCAGAAGATCATCCGCGGGACATTGTACTTGTCGGCCTGGCGCCAGACGGTTTCCGTCTGCGGCTCAACACCGGCATTGGCGTCGAGGAGCGCGATGGCGCCGTCGAGAACGCGCAGCGAACGCTCGACTTCGATGGTGAAGTCGACGTGTCCTGGGGTGTCGATGATGTTGAAGCGGCGGGTCTTGCCGTCACGGCCCTTCCAGTAGGTCGTGGTCGCAGCAGACGTGATCGTGATGCCGCGTTCCTGCTCCTGCTCCATCCAGTCCATCGTAGCGGCGCCGTCATGGACTTCGCCGATCTTGTGGGACTTGCCGGTGTAATAGAGTACGCGCTCGGTCGTCGTGGTCTTGCCGGCGTCGATATGCGCCATGATACCGAAATTGCGGTAGTCTTCGATCTTATATTCGCGAGCCATCGGAGCTTGCCTTTCTTTCGAGATTACCAGCGATAATGCGAGAACGCGCGGTTGGCTTCAGCCATCTTGTGCGTATCTTCGCGCTTCTTGACAGCCGAACCACGGTTGTTGGAAGCGTCGAGGATTTCTCCGCAGAGACGCTCAACCATGGTGGTTTCGTTGCGCTTGCGGGCAGCAATGATGAGCCAGCGGATCGCGAGAGCCTGACGGCGCTCCGGACGAACATCGACGGGAACCTGGTAGGTCGCACCACCAACGCGGCGCGAGCGGACTTCGACATGCGGCGCGATGTTGTCGAGCGCGGTGTGGAAGAGGCCGATCGGCTCTGCCTTCGCCTTCGCCTGGGCGGCATCGAACGCACCGTAGACGATGGTTTCGGCAACCGACTTCTTGCCGTCATACATGATGGCGTTCATGAACTTGGTGACGATCAGATCGCCGAACTTCGGGTCCGGATTGATCTCGCGCTTTTCTGCTTTATGACGTCTGGACATTTTATCTCGTCTCTTGATCTCTAAGGATGCTCACCACGCGGAGAACCTCGCGCAGCACCCGAATTCAGTGAACCGAATTACTTCGGACGCTTCGCACCGTACTTGGAACGGCGCTGCTTGCGGTTCTTGACACCCTGGGTATCGAGAACGCCGCGGATGATGTGGTAGCGAACGCCCGGCAAGTCCTTGACGCGGCCGCCGCGGATCATGACCACGGAGTGTTCCTGGAGGTTATGACCTTCACCCGGAATGTAGCCGATGACTTCGAAGCCATTGACCAGGCGGATCTTGGCAACCTTACGAAGCGCCGAGTTCGGCTTCTTCGGGGTCGTCGTATAAACGCGGGTGCATACGCCACGCTTCTGCGGGTTTTCCTGCAGTGCGGGAACCTTGTTGCGCTTGACCTGTGCCTGACGTGGCTTGCGGATCAGCTGGTTTACGGTAGGCATGTAACCATCCCTTTAATTCTGTTTTCCATACCCTTTCGGGGCACACTTGCTGCCGTCACCGGCAAAGCACTCAGCATTCATGCGCAAAAACCGGATCGATCCGCCAAAAGGCAGATGACCCGAAAAAGCAGAGGATTCTCCCGCTTGCGGGAGCATCATGCGTGCAGCAATCTCGTATCAACGTGCTTTGTTGAACCTTGTTTGGGACGAAGTTCAGGACGAGTCATCCCGAAACAGCCAGCCCCACATCGGCTCTGATGGCGCGGGTACTAAAGGTTTCACCTACCCTCGTCAAGACCTTCAAGGAGTTTTTTCCGCCAAGTGCCTGCAAATGGCCGATCCGGCGCTGCCCAATAGCCCTTCAGCGCAACCCAGTCTCTCTCTTATTGCATCTGCGAAGGAAAATATGCCATATTCTATACGCCATCGCCGCCCGGAATACCATGGCTGCAAGACAGACCTGCATTTTCGCGACCCCGGCACAGGTGATTCCCGTCA
The DNA here is from genome assembly GCF_024707525.1 of Rhizobium sp. TH2. Classification (NCBI taxonomy): domain Bacteria; kingdom Pseudomonadati; phylum Pseudomonadota; class Alphaproteobacteria; order Hyphomicrobiales; family Rhizobiaceae; genus Rhizobium; species Rhizobium sp. TH2. The sequence goes on from NZ_CP062231.1 coordinate 2,523,400, forward strand.
CCGAATCGAACAATGTGCCCTTTGTGGCATTCATCACCAGAATCGCCAGCGTCTCGCAGAAGGTCGCCATCATGGAAGATCCCGTCAACGACAACATGCCGAAAGGCGGATTCGTCTTCATCATCATCGGCAAGGCCTATGCCGAGGACGATAACGAGGGCGTGGATATCCATGTCATGCTCCGCGCTCCGGATGACGACACTGCGGTGCGCGAGGCGCTCAACGCGCTGACCGAGGAAGGCTTCGCCGAAGCCGACCTCGACCAGATCGGCACGCTGATGGGCGCTCCCGACGAAGAACCGCATGCCTCGGCCTATCAGGGCGCGCTCGAGGGCGAAGTCGCGATCATCCGCTTCGGGTGATCCTGCTTATCCGGGGATCGAATGCCCTCCCCGAGCGTTAACGCTCGATCGATGGAGGCGCAGCATGACAATCCGCACCGGACAATGCCTTTGCGGCCGCGTGCATTATGAAGTACGCGGCGAACCATTGCGCGTGGGACTATGTCATTGCAGCGATTGCCGTCGCGAGAGCGGTTCGGCCTTCGTCAGCTTTGCCGCATGGCCGCGCGGGGCATTTTCATCCACCGGCGACTTCTCGACCTATGAAGGCCGCAGCTTTTGCTTCGCCTGCGGATCACGGCTGTTCAACCTGACCGACGGGGAAGCGGAACTGCGGATCGGCAGCCTCGACATGGCCCCGACTGACCTTGTGCCGACTTACGAAATCTGGGGTAAGCGCCGGGAGATCTGGCTTCCCGCGCTTCCCAACAGAGAACAATACCCGGAAGACAGTCCGGCATCGTCATGAATATCGAGGGACGGCGCCGGATCATGGCGCCATCCGTGCAAGACCTCAGAGCGAGAGGATAAAGTCCCCCTCCTCGAATTCTACTGCCCTGTTGACCTGAATCTGGTAGTTGGCCTTGCCGTTTCCATCGGTGTCGATGGCGATGATCGTCTTCTCGTCAGCGATGGTATAGCGAATCTCGCCTTCTTCACCGCTGAACGCTCCCTCGCCGCCGAAGAAGAGTCCGTCGATGCCAGAAAGGTCGATCTGATCCCCTTGGCCCTGATCGAAGTCGTCGATCTCGTCACGGGTGTCCTTGTTGCCGAGGGTATTCAGCGCCGCGAATACGAAAATATCTTCGCCGTCACCGCCCGAGAACCACTGTTGGCCTGTGCCCGCCTCCAGGCGATCGTCACCCTCGTCAGCATAGATCCAACCATTGGCCTTGCCGAGTTTGATCTCGTCGTCGAACTGCGACCCGTCAATCCCCTCGATACGCTTCATGGTTTCGGTATTGCCGAAGCCGTCATTGATGACCTGACCCGTCGCAAGGGTCATATCGACGATGATGCCGCCTTGGCCGATGTCATTCCAGTAAAAGAACCGCGCGATGTCTCCAAAACCCTTGCCGCCGTCATAGCTGTCGACGCCGTCGAGGCCCGTGAAGAAGTTCCTAGCCGCCGAACCGACAAACTTGTCGTCCTGGTTGGTTCCGAGAACACCTTCGATATTGGAAACATTATCCCTCTTGCCGAAACCATCGATGACGAAGCCTTTGGTGAGATTGGCGTTGATCCCGTCCTCGCCATCGTACCTGTGGTCGTCGTGATAGCGAACCTGGTCCTGCCCCTTGCCGCCGTCGATCGTGTCGCGGCCATCAAGGCCCTTGAAGGCCTCGTCACGCTTGCTGCCCGTCATGCGGTCATTGAAAATGGATCCGCCATACTCTTCAAAGCCCGAAAAGGTGTCCTTGTCCCGCCAACTGTCGGTCACGGTTCCTTTCGCCGCATTCAGAACGATGCCGAAGCGCGCATCTTGCCACCAGTATGTCTCTTCGTAGCTGAGCGTATCCCAGTCCGCGCCACCGTGCAGCGTGTCATTGCCCTCTGTGCCGGTAACATAGGAGCCGCCGTCGCCGCAGAAGACCTCGTCGTCTCCATGGTCATCGGCGATCATGATCACCGTTCCGTTGTCGTTGCCATGATGCACATCGTCGCCGCTCGAGAGCAGTTTCAGGAACTGCCACAGGTCCGGCTCTCCAGCAAACTCTGCGATCAAATCCAGAACGTCGAGGTTGGTGCCGGTCACGCTGAGCAAATCGCCGCCGACATCGTCGAGCAAGTTGAGCCCGGTGACCGTGCCTCCCGTCATAATGCCGGAACCGTATGTAAACAGCGTGCCGGTCAGGACGATCTGATAGCCGTTCTCGTCTTCGAAGGTCGCTTGAGTGCCGTCCCCGTCAACGAGTTCCAGACTATCGAGATCATACAGTTCGTGCACGACCGCAAAGGAGGGCAGATCGGCCCCATATGTAAACACTGCCATGACTTCATTCTCCCAATATGAAGTATCAACGGGCGCCAAGGTGTACCTATCCTTGGAGAACGTCAAGCAAAACTAATATAGAGCACGGCAGACAACTTCGGAGATCACGAATGATCGAGAAGAAGGCAAAAATTAATACGCTCTTGTAAACAAAAAAAGCCGCCGGGTCGCCCCGGCGGCTTCGTTATTTATCAAGTGCTTGCGATTACTCGCCGGCCGGAACCTGTTCGCCCGAGGCAAGGTCCTGCAGCATCGGCGTCGCGTCGCTGGCACCCGAACCGCGCTTGCGCTCTTCGAGGATCATCTCGTCGCGCGCCGAAGCGATACGGCGGATCTGGGTCATGGTACCACCGGTACCAGCCGGGATCAGACGACCGACGATGACGTTCTCCTTCAGGCCTTGCAGGGTGTCGCGCTTGCCGGCGATCGCAGCTTCCGTGAGAACCTTGGTGGTCTCCTGGAACGAAGCGGCCGAGATGAACGACGGCGTCTGCAGCGATGCCTTGGTGATGCCGAGCAGAACCGGCTCGCCATAGGCAGGCTTCTTGCCTTCCTCGATCAGGCGTTCGTTCACTTCTTCCAGCTCGATCCGGTCGACATTGTCGCCCGTGATATAGCCGGTATCGCCCTGTTCGGTGATCTCGACCTTCTGCAGCATCTGGCGAACGATCACCTCGATGTGCTTGTCGTTGATCAACACACCCTGCAGACGGTAGACTTCCTGGATTTCGTTGACGAGGTAGGAAGCGAGTGCCTCCACGCCCTTGATCGCCAGGATGTCGTGCGGTGCCGGGTTGCCGTCGAGGATGTAGTCACCCTTTTCGATATAGTCGCCTTCCTGAAGGTGGAAGGGCTTGCCCTTCGGGATCAGGTATTCGACTGGATCGATGCCGTCTTCCGCCGGCTCGATGATGACGCGGCGCTTGTTCTTGTAGTCGCGGCCCAGGCGGATCGTGCCGTCGATTTCGGCAATGATCGCATGGTCCTTCGGACGACGGGCTTCGAAGAGTTCGGCAACGCGCGGCAGACCGCCGGTGATGTCCTTCGTCTTCGCGCTTTCCATCGGCGAACGTGCAAGCACGTCACCCTGGGAAGCCTTCGTGCCCGGCTCGACCGAAAGAATGGCCTCGACCGACAGGAAGTAGCGAGCATCACCGCCACGAGCGAGCTTGAGGATGTTGCCGGCATCGTCCTTGATGACGATGGCAGGCTTCAGGTCCGTACCGCGCGGGGTCGAACGCCAGTCGATGACCTGGCGCTTGGTGATGCCGGTGGACTCGTCGGTGGTTTCCGTGACCGAAATACCATCGACGACATCTTCGAACTCGACGCGGCCGGAGACTTCCGTCAGGACCGGACGGGTGTACGGATCCCACTCAGCCAGACGCTGACCGCGACGAACCTTGTCGCCGTCATCGACCAGGATCTTCGAACCGTAAGCGACGCGCTGCGAGGAACGCTCCACGCCACGCTCGTCGAGAAGCTGGATCGCCATGTTGCGGCCCATCGCGACAAGGTTGCCATCCGAGTTCCGCAGCATGTTGCGGTTCTTGATGGTGACCGTGCCTTCATACGATGCTTCCAGGAACGACTGGTCGACCACCGTTGCCGTACCACCAAGGTGGAACGTGCGCATGGTGAGCTGCGTGCCCGGCTCGCCGATCGACTGAGCCGCGATGACGCCGACGGCTTCGCCCATGTTGACGGGCGTTCCGCGTGCAAGGTCACGACCGTAGCAGACGCCGCAGACACCGGTGCGGATTTCGCAGGTCAGCGCCGAACGGATGCGAACCGACTGGATGCCAGCCTTTTCGATATCCACGACATTGGCTTCGTCGATCATGATGCCGGCATTGACGATACGCTCGCCGGTGACCGGGTTGTCGATATCGTCGAGCGCCGTGCGGCCGAGGATACGGGTACCGATCGAAGCCACGACCTGGCCGGCGTCGATGATCGCCGTCATGGTGAGGCCGGTCTCGGTGCCGCAATCGACATGCGTGACGATGCAATCCTGCGCGACGTCAACGAGACGACGTGTCAGGTAACCGGAGTTGGCGGTCTTCAAGGCAGTGTCCGCGAGGCCCTTGCGGGCACCGTGGGTCGAGTTGAAGTACTCGTTGACGGTCAGGCCTTCCTTGAAGTTCGACGTGATCGGCGTCTCGATGATCGAGCCGTCAGGCTTGGCCATCAGGCCGCGCATGCCGCCGAGCTGGGACATCTGCTTCGGTGAACCACGGGCGCCCGAATGGCTCATCATATAGATCGAGTTCATCTGCTTCTGGCGACCGTCAGCGGTGAATTCGACAGCCTTCAGACGCTGCATCATGTGGTCGGCGACCTTTTCGGTAGCCTTGCCCCATGCGTCAACGACCTTGTTGTACTTTTCGCCCTGAGTGATCAGGCCGTCATTGTACTGCTGCTCGTATTCCTTGACCAGATTTTCGGTCTCGTCGACGATCGTGTACTTGGCATCCGGAATGACCATGTCGTCCTTGCCGAACGAAATGCCGGCGCGGCAGGCATGGGCAAAGCCGAGCTGCATGATGCGGTCGCAGAAAATGACCGTGTCCTTCTGGCCGCAATGGCGGTAGACCGTGTCGATCATCTTGGAGATGTTCTTCTTGGTCAGTTCCTGGTTGCAGACGTCGAAGGGCACCATCGGGTTCTTCGGCAGAAGTTCGCCGACGATCATGCGACCTGGTGTGGTCTCATAGATCTTCGAGGTCGGCTTGCCTTCGGCATCGACGCTCTTGTAACGGCCCTTGATCTTGGTGTGGAGCGTCACCGACTTGGTTTCGAGTGCATGCTGCAGCTCGCCCATGTCGGAGAAGACCATGCCCTGGCCCGGCTCGTTCTCGGCCACGATCGAGAGATAGTAGAGACCCAGCACCATGTCCTGCGACGGCACGATGATCGGTGCGCCGTTCGCCGGATGCAGGATGTTGTTGGTCGACATCATCAGCACGCGGGCTTCAAGCTGGGCTTCGAGCGACAGCGGCACGTGAACGGCCATCTGGTCGCCGTCGAAGTCGGCGTTGAAGGCGGTGCAGACGAGCGGATGCAGCTGGATGGCCTTGCCTTCGACCAGGATCGGTTCGAAGGCCTGAATGCCCAGGCGGTGCAGCGTCGGCGCGCGGTTGAGCAGAACCGGGTGCTCGCGGATGACCTCGTCGAGGATATCCCAGACTTCAGGCTTTTCCTTTTCGACCAGCTTCTTGGCCTGCTTGACGGTCGAGGAGAAACCCTTGGCGTCAAGACGGGCATAGATGAAGGGCTTGAACAGTTCGAGCGCCATCTTCTTCGGCAGGCCGCACTGGTGCAGCTTGAGTTCCGGACCGGTCACGATGACCGAACGGCCGGAATAGTCGACGCGCTTGCCGAGCAGGTTCTGACGGAACCGGCCCTGCTTGCCCTTGAGCATGTCGGAGAGCGACTTCAGCGGACGCTTGTTGGCGCCGGTGATGACGCGGCCACGACGGCCGTTGTCGAACAGCGCGTCCACAGCCTCCTGCAGCATGCGCTTTTCGTTGCGGATGATGATGCCCGGGGCGCGCAGTTCGATCAGGCGCTTCAGGCGGTTGTTACGGTTGATCACGCGGCGATAGAGATCGTTGAGATCCGACGTCGCGAAACGGCCGCCATCGAGCGGCACGAGCGGACGCAGGTCCGGCGGAATCACCGGAACGACCTTCATGATCATCCATTCCGGCTTGTTGCCGGACTCGATGAAGCTCTCGACGATCTTGAGGCGCTTCATCAGCTTCTTCTGCTTGAGATCCGACGTGGTGTCGGCAAGCTCGGTGCGCAGTTCGCCCGCGATCTTCTCGAGTTCGAGCGCAGCCAGCATCTCGAACACGGCTTCGGCGCCGATCATCGCGGTGAACTGGTCTTCGCCATACTCGTCAACGGCCAGCATGTACTCTTCTTCCGAGAGCAGCTGGTTTTCCTTGAGCGCGGTAAGGCCCGGCTCGGTGACGATGTAGTTTTCGAAATAGAGGACGCGTTCGATATCCTTCAGCGTCATGTCGAGCAGCGTGGAGATGCGGCTCGGCAGCGACTTCAGGAACCAGATATGGGCAACGGGAGCGGCGAGCTCGATATGGCCCATGCGCTCGCGGCGAACGCGCGACAGCGTGACTTCGACGCCGCACTTTTCGCAGATGATGCCCTTGTACTTCATGCGCTTGTACTTGCCGCACAGGCACTCGTAGTCCTTGATCGGTCCGAAAATGCGCGCGCAGAAAAGACCGTCACGCTCGGGCTTGAACGTGCGGTAGTTGATGGTCTCCGGCTTCTTGATCTCGCCGTACGACCAGGAAAGAATCTTCTCTGGCGAAGCGATCGAGATCCGGATGGAATCAAAGACCTGTGCCGGGGCCTGGGGGTTGAAAAGATTCATGACCTCTTGGTTCATGCCTGTCTCCTTGGGGCGCCATACCCTAAATTCGGCGGATGTCGGTCACTTGGGCTGACCGGCCGCCTGAAAATCATCTTGCCGCGATCGCGGCTCATTCCCGTCGCCCGGTCAGCCTAAGGAACCGGTGGGGTACCCGCGCGCTTTGGCAACGCGCGGGCTATGTGGTGCTTTTACTCGGCAGCGTCCGGCAGTTCGGCCGGCACTTCGTCGATGACAGTGTTCTCGAGTTCGACCGACAGGCCCAGCGAGCGCATTTCCTTGACCAGAACGTTGAAGCTTTCCGGAATACCGGCTTCGAACGTATCGTCGCCACGGACAATCGCCTCGTAGACCTTGGTACGGCCGGCGACGTCGTCCGACTTCACCGTCAGCATTTCCTGGAGCGTGTACGCCGCGCCATATGCTTCGAGTGCCCAGACTTCCATTTCGCCGAAGCGCTGTCCGCCGAACTGTGCCTTGCCGCCCAGCGGCTGCTGGGTAACGAGCGAGTACGGACCGATCGAACGGGCGTGGATCTTGTCATCGACAAGGTGGTTGAGCTTGAGCATGTAGATATAGCCCACGGTCACCTTGCGGTCGAACTCCTCGCCGGTACGACCATCATAGAGCGTCGACTGACCGGTTTCGGAGAGGCCCGCCTGGGTCAGCATCGTGTTGATGTCTGCCTCATGCGCACCATCGAAGACCGGCGTCGCGATCGAAACGCCACGCTTGGACTGTTCGGCAAGGCGAACCACCGACTCGTCGTCGAACTCGGAGACCCGTTCGGCCTTCGGGCCGGAGCCCATCAGGTCGGTCATGGTCATCTTGAGCGGCTTGATATCGCCCGAAGCCTTGTAGGCCTCGATCATCTCACCGATCTTGCGGCCCATGCCGGCGCAAGCCCAACCCAGATGGGTTTCCAGGATCTGGCCGACATTCATGCGCGACGGCACACCGAGCGGATTGAGCACGACGTCGACCGAAGTACCGTCCGCGAGGAACGGCATGTCTTCGACTGGAACGATGCGCGAAACCACACCCTTGTTGCCATGACGGCCGGCCATCTTGTCGCCCGGCTGGATCTTGCGCTTCACAGCAACGAAGACCTTGACCATCTTCATGACGCCCGGGGGCATTTCATCGCCGCGCTGGACCTTCTCGACCTTGTCCATGAAGCGCTGTTCAAGCAGCGACTTGGACTCGTCGTACTGGCCGCGGAGCGATTCAAGCTCGCCCTGAACCTTCTCGTCCTCGACGGCAAACATCCACCACTGCGAGCGGGGGTATTCGCTGATGACGGACTGGCTGAGCTCGGTGCCCTTCTTGAAGCCCTTCGGACCGGCAATCGCCACATGGCCCTTGAGCATGTCGATCAGGCGGCCGTAGACGTTACGGTCGAGGATCGCCTGTTCGTCGTCACGGTCCTTGGCGAGACGCTCGATTTCCTCGCGCTCGATAGCCATCGCGCGCTCGTCCTTCTCAACGCCGTGGCGATTGAAGACGCGCACTTCGACGACCGTGCCATAAGTGCCCGGGGGCATCCGCATGGACGTGTCGCGAACGTCGGAAGCCTTCTCGCCGAAGATGGCGCGGAGGAGCTTTTCCTCCGGCGTCATCGGGCTTTCGCCCTTCGGCGTGATCTTGCCGACCAGGATATCGCCCGGCTGAACTTCGGCACCGATATAGACGATACCGGCTTCGTCGAGGTTCTTCAGCGCTTCTTCCGAAACGTTCGGAATGTCGCGGGTGATTTCTTCCGGACCAAGCTTCGTGTCGCGCGCCATCACTTCGAATTCCTCGATGTGGATGGAGGTGAACACGTCGTCCGACACGATGCGCTCGGAGAGCAGGATCGAGTCTTCGTAGTTGTAGCCGTTCCAGGGCATGAACGCGACGAGCGCGTTGCGGCCGAGCGCCAGATCGCCAAGATCGGTCGACGGGCCGTCGGCAATGATGTCGCCCTTGTTCAGGATGTCACCGACGGTGACCAGCGGACGCTGGTTGATGCAGGTGTTCTGGTTGGAACGCTGGTACTTCTGGAGGCGGTAGATATCGACGCCGGACTTGCCCGGATCGAGGTCTTCCGTCGCACGGATAACGATACGCGTCGCATCGACCTGGTCGACCACGCCGCCGCGACGGGCGCCGATGGCAGCACCGGAGTCGCGAGCCACGACCGGTTCCATGCCGGTACCGACGAACGGTGCCTCGGCGCGGAGAAGCGGCACGGCCTGACGCTGCATGTTCGAACCCATGAGCGCGCGGTTGGCGTCGTCGTTCTCAAGGAACGGAATGAGCGCCGCCGCCACCGAAACAACCTGCTTCGGCGAGACGTCCATGAGGTTCACGTTGTCGCGCGGGGCAAGCATGACGTCGCCGGCATGACGGCAGACGACGAACTCTTCCGCAAACGACGCATCGTCGTTCATGACCGAGTTGGCCTGGGCGATGTAGTACTTCGCCTCTTCCATTGCCGAGAGGTAGATCACTTCGCTCGTGAGCTTGCCGTCGACGATCTTGCGGTACGGGCTTTCGATGAAGCCGTACTTGTTGACGCGTGCGAAGGTAGCCAGCGAGTTGATCAGGCCGATATTCGGGCCTTCCGGAGTTTCGATCGGGCAGATACGGCCATAGTGGGTCGGATGCACGTCGCGAACTTCGAAGCCGGCGCGCTCGCGGGTCAGACCACCCGGTCCAAGAGCCGAAAGACGACGCTTGTGGGTGATTTCCGAGAGCGGGTTGACCTGGTCCATGAACTGCGACAGCTGCGAGGAACCGAAGAATTCGCGAACCGCAGCAGCAGCCGGCTTCGCGTTGATCAGGTCCTGCGGCATCACGGTGTCGATTTCGATCGACGACATGCGTTCCTTGATGGCACGCTCCATGCGGAGCAGGCCGAGGCGATACTGGTTTTCCATCAGTTCGCCGACCGAACGCACACGGCGGTTGCCGAGGTTGTCGATGTCGTCGATTTCGCCCTTGCCGTCGCGCAGGTCGACCAGCATCCGGACCACGGCCAGGATGTCGTCCTTGCGCAGAACACGCACGGTGTCGGCAACGTCGAGGTCGAGACGCATGTTCATCTTGACGCGACCCACGGCCGAAAGGTCGTAGCGCTCGGCGTCGAAGAACAGCGAATTGAACATCGCCTCAGCCGATTCCATTGTCGGCGGCTCACCTGGACGCATCACGCGGTAGATGTCGAACAGAGCGTCCTGACGGTTCTCGTTCTTGTCCACGTTGATCGTGTTGCGGATATAGGCACCGACATTGATATGGTCGATATCGAGCACCGGGATCTCGTCGAAACCGGCATCCATGATCACGGGCAGCGTCTTCTCGTCGATCTCGTCGCCGGCTTCGAGATAGATCTCGCCGGTCGAGGGATTGACGATGTCTTCCGCCAGATAGTTGCCATAGAGGTCGTCGTCGGACGCGCGGAGCGCCTTGAGACCCTTTTCGGAGAGCGTCTTGAGCAGGCGCGGGGTCAGCTTCTTGCCGGACTCGACGACCACTTCGCCGCTATCGGCGTCGATCAGATCGGAGAGAACCTTCTGGCCCTTGAGCGTCTCGGGCTGGAACGGCACGCGCCATCCCTTGCCGTCCCGCTGATAGTAGGACTTGGTGTAGAAGGTCGACAGAATGTCTTCGCCGTCCATGCCGAGCGCCATCAGAAGCGACGACACGGGGATTTTGCGGCGACGGTCGATACGCGCATAGACGATGTCCTTGGCGTCGAACTCGATGTCGAGCCAGGAACCGCGATACGGGATCACGCGGGCAGCAAACAGCAGCTTGCCCGAGGAATGGCTCTTGCCCTTGTCATGGTCGAAGAACACGCCCGGCGAACGGTGCATCTGGGAGACGATGACGCGCTCGGTACCGTTGACGATGAACGTACCATTGTTGGTCATGAGCGGCATGTCGCCCATGTAAACGCTCTGCTCCTTGATGTCCTTGATGGACTTGGAGCCGGTATCCTCGTCGATATCGAACACGATGAGGCGCAGCGTCACCTTGAGCGGCGCTGCATAGGTCAGGTCGCGCTGACGGCACTCGTCGACGTCGAACTTCGGCGGTTCGAATTCGTAGGACACGAATTCGAGCATCGCCGCACCCGAAAAATCGGTGATCGGGAAAACGGACTTGAAGACCGCGTTCAGTCCCTCGTCCGGGCGGCCGCCTTCAGGCTCCAGGACCATGAGGAACTGATCGTAGGACGCCTTCTGAACCTCGATGAGGTTCGGCATCTCTGCGACTTCGGGGATTTTACCAAAAAACTTGCGTACGCGCCTACGACCGTTAAAGGAAATGGTCTGAGCCATCGTCGCTCCTTATCAAATGCATCCGGGCCTGCAACGGACGCAGCGCGCTGGCCAGGCGGCTCCGTCTATCAATGGATCGTTCAATCTCGTTCCTCTGCAGGCGACAGGCCGGATTGCCTTCTCGTCTGGTTCGGAACCATCCTCTTGAAGAACCCATTACCCAAAAGCCTGCTCACCAGGCTTTTGGGTAACCGGTACGTCAGAAACAGACAGTGGGAGACCGCGAAAACGCGATCTCCCGCCGCCCGTAATCGTAGAGAATTACTTGAGCTCGACCTTGGCGCCAGCAGCTTCAAGCTTCTTCTTGATGTCTTCGGCTTCAGCCTTCGACACAGCTTCCTTGACCGGCTTCGGAGCGCCGTCGACCAGGTCCTTGGCTTCCTTGAGGCCGAGGGCGGTGATCGCACGAACTTCCTTGATCACGTTGATCTTGTTCGCGCCGGCTTCCATCAGGATGACGTCGAACTCGGTCTTTTCTTCAACAGCGGCAGCCGGAGCAGCACCACCGCCAACGGCAGCAGCAGCGACCGGAGCAGCGGCGGAAACGCCCCATGCTTCTTCGAGCATCTTGGAAAGCTCAGCGGCTTCCAGGACGGTCAGCTTGGAGAGGTCTTCAACGATCTTTGCGAGATCAGCCATTTTCTTACTTCCTTATATAGGTTCGAACTTGAGTTTTGTTAGTCTGACAGCGAAGTACCGCCTTATGCGGCTTCTTCGCTCTTCTCGGCATATGCTGCGAACACGCGAGCAAGCTGACCTGCCGGTGCCTGAAGAATACCTGCGATGCGGGTCGCGGGGGTCTGAATCATACCCACCAGCTTCGCGCGCAGTTCATCAAGCGACGGAAGGGTCGCAAGCGCTTTTACGCCTTCGGCATCAAGACCTGTTGAGCCCATGGCTCCGCCAATGATGACCAACTTGTCGTTGGTCTTGGCGAATTCAGAGGCGATCTTGGGAGCCACAATCGGGTCATTGCTATAGCAAATAAGCGTCTGACCCTTGAAAAGATTGTTGATCTTTTCGGACTCCGTGCCCTGAAGAGCGATCTTGGCCAGGCGGTTCTTCGCGACTTTAACGGTGCCGCCGGATGCGCGCATCTTTGAACGAAGATCGTTCATCTGCGCGACCGTGACGCCGGAATAGCTCGCCACGACGACTGAGCCGGAAGCCTTGAAGACCTCGTTCAGTTCGGAGACGAATTCGCGTTTTTCCGCTCTATCCACTGTCTCACTCCAGTTAGCAGGACCGCAATAACTGCGCGGACCCTGCCGGGTTGCCTTTTGCCGCACGGGATATGATCCCAAGCGACGCTTGAGGATCCTGCCCCCTCGCGCCTCACCGAGGTGAAAACACAAGGCATCCAAGGTTCGAACCGTTCTTTGCGGATATTCATCCGCGGAAACCGGAACTTACCCGTCTCATGCAGGCTAAGTGATTAAGGTATAACCACCTGCAATCTCGGACAGGAATGACGGGTTGCCCCGCCTTTTCCCGGGCGTTACTCCGGGAAACCATGAACGGAAGCCTCCGTCAGGAGGCCCCCGATAAACTTCACATCAGGCCGAAATCGTGGCCGGATCGATCTTGACGCCAGGACCCTGGGTCGAGGAGATCGCGATCTTCTTGAGGTAGTTGCCCTTGGCGCCAGCCGGCTTCGCACGCACGACGGCGTCTGCGAATGCCTTGATGTTGGCTTCAAGTGCGTCCGGGGCAAACGATGCCTTGCCGATGCCGGCATGCACGATACCAGCCTTTTCAACGCGGAACTCGACGGCGCCGCCCTTGGAAGCCTTGACGGCTCCGGCAACGTCGACGGTCACGGTGCCGACCTTCGGGTTCGGCATCATGCCGCGCGGGCCGAGAACCTTGCCGAGACGGCCGACGAGCGGCATCATGTCGGGGGTCGCGATGCAGCGATCGAAATCGATCTTGCCGCCCATGACGATGTCGAGCAGGTCTTCCGCACCGACGATGTCTGCACCGGCCGCCTTGGCTTCATCAGCCTTGGCGCCACGAGCGAAGACGGCGACGCGAACGTCACGGCCCGTGCCGTTCGGCAGGTTGACGACGCCGCGGACCATCTGGTCGGCATGGCGGGGGTCAACGCCGAGGTTCATGGCGATCTCGACCGTTTCGTCGAACTTGGCGACGGCACGTTCCTTGACCATCTTGATCGCATCGGAAAGCGCGTAGGACTTGTTGGGGTCAACGCCTTCGCGGATCTTCTGGATGCGCTTTGCAATCTTAGCCATCTCGATCAACCCTCTACCGTCAGGCCCATGGCGCGGGCGGAGCCCTCGATCATGGCCATTGCGCCTTCGATATCGGCGGCGTTGAGATCCTTCATCTTGGCTTCGGCGATCGACTGGATCTGAGCCCTGGTGAGCTTGCCAGCGGAAGAACCCTTGCCCGGAGTCTTGGAGCCCGAGGTAATCTTGGCTTCCTTCTTGAGGAAGTAGCTGACCGGCGGCTGCTTCATCATAAAAGTGAAGGACTTGTCCTGGTAATAGGTGATGACGACCGGAATCGGCATGCCCTTTTCCATTTCCTGCGTAGCCGCGTTGAACGACTTGCAGAATTCCATGATATTGATGCCACGCTGACCAAGTGCGGGGCCGATAGGCGGGGACGGGTTTGCCGATCCTGCCTTGACCTGCAGCTTGAGCTGGCCTGCTACTTTCTTAGCCATTTCTCTGCCTTTTCTAGCAGCTCCAGCCCCCGATAGCGGGTTCCGGAACGGTTAATAGCCGGGGCGACCCGGCTCGAATGCCGGCATTCGCCGGCGGCTGCGGTTGCGTGGTGCGGCTTTCCGAAGGTCCGGCTAAAGACCTTCCGCCTTCCACGCGGGGTTCGGCGGCGCAGAACGCCGCCAAGCCTGATCAGACCTTTTCGACCTGACCGTATTCAAGCTCGACCGGCGTTGCGCGGCCGAAAATCGAAACTTCCACCTTGAGGCGGGAGCGTTCCTCGTCGACATCCTGAACGATGCCGTTGAACGAGGCGAAGGGCCCATCGGCAACCCGGACCTGCTCGCCGATCTCGAAAGAGACCGACGGCTTGGGATGCTCGACGCCGTCCTGCACCTGGTTGAGGATGCGGTCGGCTTCGTGGTCCGGGATCGGCACCGGCTTGGAGTCGGAACCGAGGAAACCCGTGACCTTGGGCGTATTCTTGATCAGGTGATAGGCCTCGTCGGTCAGCGTCGCGCGGACCATGACATAGCCTGGGAAGAACTTCCGCTCGCTATCGACCTTGCGGCCGCGGCGAATTTCCACCACCTTCTCGGTCGGAACCACGATCTTCTCGAACAAATGGCTCAAGCCCTTCTGGCGAGCCTTCTCTTCGATCGATTCCGCAACCTTCTTCTCGAAATTGGAATATGCGTGGACGATGTACCAGCGCGCCGCCATGTTCGTCTCCGCCTATCAGTTGCCGGCGTTCAGGATGAAGCTGATCGCCCAGCCCATCGCCAAATCCGCAGCAAAGAAAAATATTGCAGCCAGCCCAGCCATGATGAAAACCATAGCGGTGGAAATCATAGTCTCGCGCCGCGTGGGCCAAGTCACTTTCGACGTCTCTGAGCGAACCTGCTGCAGAAACGTAAACGGATTAGTTTTGGATGCCATTGACTGCTCACGCCATATCGGCGCGTAAAGCTGACCACGCCAGCTCCACGCACCGCGTGTCTGATTTAAACCCTACATAAACTCCGATTCCCTTTTTCACAAGGGCAAATCGAAGCTTTTTTCCCATTGCCAAAGGCTGCACGTCAACCGCGCGACCATCGACAGATTTTAACGACTGGCAGGGGCAGTAAGGCTCGAACTTACGACCTGCGGTTTTGGAGACCGCCGCTCTACCAACTGAGCTATACCCCTTCGCCTGCCTTCCGGGCCTGCAATCCGCAAACCCGAAAAACAATTCTCGGCGCTTGTTAGTCAATCCGACCGGAAAAGACAAGCGCCCTTACCCAAGAAATTTACCGCCTAATCAACGGCAAAACAAGACTAGCTCAGATCGTCCGTCACCGCGTCGGCCTTGCCGCTGATACGGTGCGCCAGCGCTGCTTCCATGAACGGACTGATGTCGCCATCCAACACATCCGATGGCGCCGAGCTTTCGACGCCCGTGCGCAGATCCTTCACCATCTGGTAGGGCTGCATGACATAGGAGCGGATCTGGTGGCCCCAACCGATATCGGTTTTCGATGCCGCCTCGGCGTTTGCCGCCGCCTCGCGCTTTTCGAGTTCGGCCTCATAAAGACGCGAACGCAGCATGTCCCAGGCCTTGGCCTTGTTCTTGTGCTGCGAGCGCTCCTGCTGGCAGGCCACAGCGATTCCCGTCGGGATATGCGTGATGCGCACGGCGGAGTCGGTCGTGTTGATGTGCTGGCCACCCGAACCCGAGGCACGATAGGTGTCGATTCGGCAATCGCTCTCGTTGATCTCGATGTTGATCGAGTCGTCGACGACGGGATAGACCCAGATCGACGAGAAGGATGTGTGGCGGCGCGCGTTCGAATCATAGGGCGAAATGCGCACGAGGCGGTGCACACCCGACTCGGTCTTCATCCAGCCATAGGCATTGTGGCCCTTGACCATGATCGTCGCGGATTTGATGCCGGCTTCTTCACCGTCATGCATTTCCAGGATCTCGACCTTGTAGCCCTGCCGTTCGGCCCAGCGGGTGTACATGCGCAGCAGCATGTTGGCCCAGTCCTGGCTCTCGGTGCCGCCGGCGCCGGAATGGACTTCGACATAGGTATCGTTGCTGTCGGCTTCGCCGGATAGCATTGCTTCGACCTGACGCCGGTTGGCCTCCTTGAGCATCGCCTTCAGCGATTCCTCGGCCACCTGGATGATCTCCTGGTCGCTTTCCATCTCGCCGAGTTCGATGAGATCGATATTCTCCTGCAGTTCCGCCTCGAATTTGCGGACGCTGGAAATGCCGTCGTCGAGTTGCTGGCGCTCGCGCATCAGCTTCTGCGCTTCCTGCGGATCGTTCCAGAGATTGGGGTCTTCAGACTTGTTGTTCAACCAGTCCAGCCGCCTTACAGCCTGATCCCAGTCAAAGATGCCTCCTCAGCAGGCTTACGGCCTGCTTGATCTCGTCGACGACATTCACGATTTCATTGCGCATAGATTCATTCCGTTGAAAAAATTCGGCCCGTCAATAATGTTTGATGGAGAGGATGTCAAAGGTTTGCACCTCAGCAAGCATCATTCTTCCAACAAGGCATTTAGCTGTTGGATCAAAGGCGGCAGTGCCTCGGTTGCCGTATTCCAAAGAATGTCGGTGCTAACATCGAAATAGGCATGTATTAGCCGGTTTCGCATGCTGATTATAAGTTGCCACTCTATCTCTGGATTGGCCCGACGCGTATCTTCGCTGATCTTGGAGGCCGCTTCGCCGACAATCTCGATTGCTCTAACTAGCGCGAACTGAAACTGCAGGTCAGCTTCAAGATCGCCTCGCGAGCGCCCCTTGAGAAAGTGTGTCGCGACTACCGCGGACTCACGCATGTGGCGCAGGCGAATGCGATCTTCATGCAGCATATTGGAGTTCCGCGGATGCCAGGACATCGCTCCGGAAATATCTGCTCAACTCATTCGCAGTGCGCAAATCAACTTTTCTGCCGTCCAACAGGACCGAGAGTTCAATTTCGATCCTGGCCATATCCAGGTATGTCGGCCGGGCAGTTTCGCTGAATTCAACGAGAAGATCGACGTCGCTGTTTTCGGTCGCCTTGCCCTTCAGTACGGAACCAAAAAGCGACAGCCGAACGATTCCATGGCGTTTGCATATCGCCTCAAGCGCAGATCTGTCGGAAAATATTTCCATTCGAACCCCGTCCCGATGACAAGCGTGACCTTTATAGTTGTGATCGCCACTTTCAAAGTCAAGCCGTCAGAACAGCCCGCCCTGGCCGCCTTCGACCGCTTCCTTGGCCTGTTGCGAGGAATTGAGGATTTCCTCTGGCGTGGCGAATTCCTCGCCGCCGATCACCGAGAAGACGTCGGCCGGGCCGGTGCCGGGCTTGAAGGCTTCCATGATCGTGCCACCCTCGCCATCGAGGGCCTGCATGCCTGTCTGGCGATTGACGGAGATCAGCTTCATGCCCTCCGGCAAGATGAACTTCTCCGGCTTCTGCTCTTTCAGCGCTGCCTGCATGAACTCGTTGAACAAAGGCGCTGCCAGCGAGCCGCCGGTGGAGCCCCGGCCAAGCGGCTTGGGATCGTCGAAGCCGATATAGAGGCCAGCCACGAGATTCGGCGTATAGCCGACGAACCAGGTGTCCTTTTCGTCGTTGGTCGTGCCGGTCTTGCCGGCGACATCGCTCTCGATCTTTATCTTGCCAGCCGCCGTGCCGCGCAGGATGACGCCCTGCATCATCGAGGTGATCTGGTAGGCCGTCATCGGATCGAGCACCTGTTCGCGGTTGTCGACCACTTCGGGCTCGTCCTGTTCGGTCCAATCGTCGGCATTGCAGGCCTGGCAGACGCTTTCCTCATGCTTGAAGATCGTCTTGCCGTAACGGTCCTGGATGCGGTCGATCAGTGTCGGCTTGATCTGCTTGCCGCCATTGGCGAGCACCGAATAGGCGGAGACCATACGCAGAACCGTGGTTTCACCGGAGCCCAGCGACATCGAAAGCACTGGCTGCATCTTGTCATAGACGCCGAAACGCTCCGCATATTCGGCCACCACATTCATGCCCAGGTCGTTGGCGAGGCGCACGGTCATCAGGTTGCGCGACTTCTCGATGCCGAGACGCAGCGTCGATGGGCCGGAAGCGCCGCCGCCATAGTTCTGCGGCCGCCAGACCGTGCCACCCGACACAATCTCGATTGGCGCGTCGAGCACGACCGAGGCAGGTGTATAACCATTGTCGAGCGCCGCCGCGTACACGAACGGCTTGAACGACGAGCCCGGCTGGCGCATGGCCTGCGTGGCGCGGTTGAATTCGGACTGGTTATAAGAGAAGCCGCCGACCATGGCGAGCACGCGGCCGGTATGCGGATCCATGGCGACGAAGCCACCCTGCACCTTGGGTGGCTGGCGCAGCCGATAACTGCCCGGCTCGTCCTTCAGCGGCTCGACATAGACAACGTCGCCGGTATTGAGCACGCCGGTCGGGCTCTTCGCCGACTTGCGGTCGGCCGTTGCCGAACGATAGGCCCATTTCATCGCCTTGGCCGCGATCCGGCCGGTCGCCCGGGCCTCGTCAACCTTGCCGGCTGCATCGACAGTCGGACGGAGACCGATATCGACCCCCTCCTCGTCAGCAGCAAGAACGACCGCGAGCTTCCACTCCGGCACATCGGCCAGCGGTACGACCTTGGAAAGCGGGATACCCCAGTCGGTGCCGGTCTCGACGGTTGCGATCAGGCCATGGAAACCACGCGTTTCGTCATAGCTGACCAGTCCGTCCTGGAGCGCTTTCCGGGCAAATAGCTGAAGCGCCGGATCAAGCGATGTCCGCACCGACAGGCCACCCTCGAACAGGGACTCCTGACCGTATTTCTCGGTCAACTGACGACGCACTTCGCTGGCGAAGTAGTCGGACGCAAAGAGAAAGGAGCTGGCCTTCTTCGGATTGACGCCGAGATCCGAGGCCTTGGCCTTGTCGCCATCTTCCTTGGTCACATAGCCGTTCTCGACCATGCGATCGACAACCCAGTTACGGCGTTCCATCGCCGCGTCGTGATGGCGGAAGGGATTATAGTTGCTCGGCGCCTTGGGAAGAGCCGCGAGATAGGCTGCTTCCCCGATCGTCAGCTCCGTCACCGGCTTGTTGAAATAAGTCAGCGACGCGCTGGCGAGGCCGTAGGAATTCAGGCCGAAAAAAATCTCGTTGAGATAGAGTTCGAGAATGCGGTCCTTGGAATAGGCCTGCTCGATACGGAAGGCGAGAATGGCTTCCTTGACCTTGCGGTCGATTGTCTGGTCCGACGTCAGCAGAAAGTTCTTCGCCACCTGCTGGGTGATCGTCGATGCACCCACGGGCCGGCGGCCCGAACCCATGTTCTGCACGTTGACCGCGATGGCGCGAACCAGGCCCTGGAAGTCGACACCGGCATGTTGGTAGAAATTCTTGTCTTCGGCCGACAGGAACGCGGCCTTCACGCGGTCGGGGATCGCCTGGATCGGCAGGAACAGGCGGCGCTCATGAGCATATTCGGCGATCAGCGAGCCATCGTCGGCATGCACGCGCGTCATCACCGGCGGCGAGTAGCTGGCGAGAACCTGGTAATCGGGGAGATCCTTGGTGACTTCACCGAGATAGGCGGATGCCATCATCGCCACCCCGAGATAGAGCACCGTACCCAAACCGAAGAAATAGCCGATCAGTCTTATCATCAAACTCGTTCCGCGGGTGCCATCCCCGCATTGCTGTTTTCAGCCGGATTCGATCTATACCGAATTCATCGCCACCACGATACGTCAATGCCTGCCCGAATGTGAGGAAAATAGGGCCGGTTCGTAGCATTCCAGTCACAGCGCTTAACGAATTGCAGCCGGTTCCGACAGCCAACGCACCGCTTATCCGCCGCGCGCGACGCCCGCACTTTCCATATATTTCCCGATCGCCTCGGCCAAGAGGTCGGATACCTTCTCGCGCCATTCGGGATCGGTCAACAACAACTCATCTTTCGGATTGGAGAGGAAACCCAGTTCCAGGAGCACCGAAGGCACGTCCGGCGCCTGCAGAACCCGAAAGCCGGCATGGCGCAGCGGGTTGTTGATCAGGCCGATCTGCCCGTCGAAGGAATCGAGCACCGTTTCCGCCATGCGGATCGAAAAGGCCTGCGTCTCGCGCCGGGTGAGGTCGAGCAATATGTCGGTTACCTCGGTCGGCTCGTCGGCGATTTCCACGCCCGCAATTCCGTCCGAAAGGTTTTCGCGCTCGGCAAGGCCCGCAGCAAGCGCATCCGAGGCCTTGTCGGAGATTGTATAGATCGTCGCGCCGCGAATGTCCTTCTGCCTTAGCGTGTCGGCGTGGAGTGAAATGAACAGCTGCGCGCCGCGCTGGCGGGCAATCACCACGCGCTCGGAGAGTGAGATGAACTCGTCCTTGTCACGAGTGAGGAACGCCTTGATGCCCTTTTCCTTGTTGAGCCGGGCAGCGAGCGTAGTGGCAAAATCGAGCGTAACCGCCTTTTCCTCGATCTTCGTCAGGGTTCCCTTGGCGCCGGCATCGATACCGCCATGGCCTGCATCGATCGCGATCAGGAATTTATTGTCCGCCGCCGGCTCCGGCGTCGTAGCTATCCGATCGGTTTTGCCGCCGGCAACCTTTTCCGCGCCGACCCATTTCTGCTCGGCGACCAGCGCCTGCAACGCCGGCTCGGAAATCACCTCGCAATCGAGCACCAGGCGAAAACCCTTACCGGGTTCATTGGGCTGCACCTCGGCCAGCACAGCGCGCGTTGGACGCCGCGCCGTGAGCACGATCCGCGATGCGCCCTCGCCCATCCGTCCATAACGGATCTCCGAGAACAACCCGATCGCCTTGAGGTCATCCTCCGAAAAACCGAAGGCAGTCTCGCCGAGATCGATGATCAGGCGGTTGGGCTGCGCGGTATAATGAAGTGAGAATTCCGGCTTGCGGTCGAAGTCAATGACGACACGCGTCCGAGCATCATCGCCGGCGATCCGGGCGGCATAGGCGATCAGCGGTTCCGGCGCGGTCTGCGCATGCGCCATCACCGCCAGGACACAAAGCACGGGAAGCAGCAGCCTTGCTGTGAGTTTCAGCATCATCCAACCGGTCAAGTTTCAATTCCGTGCGCGTGCGCATCACCGTGGGTCAATATGATTCGCAGCCATCATGGCAAGCCCCTGGCCTGATTGCGTAAAATGGGTCTGCTGGCCGGCGTGAGGAAAATCAATGACTTCTCCCTGCCGGCATAACCACTTCATCAATAATGTGACGGATTTGCGTCACCTCTTGATATTCAACGGGATAAACCCTAGAAGGAAAACGGGATGAAAGGCGAAGACGGGATAGGAATCGCTTGGAGGCCGCCAGCCACAACTCTGGATTGGCGCCATGTTTGCGAAATCATCTGCCGTCGACACGTGCTCATCCCAAGCTATATCCGAGCATGAGGCATGAACCTCATGTGATTTACTGGCGGCTTGCCGCCTTTCGCCCGAAATCGGGCAAATTCATTGGACCTCACCACAGGTCTTGGGCATTGGCATTCTCGTTGGTACAGGACGTTGTCACAGGGATCTAGGTTAGTCGCGGCAGAACAAGGATGGATCGGATATCCGACTCCTCGCCGCCTTCCCACTGGCACCTGCCTACCCGCCGCGAGAATAGAAATTATCGGCCACAGCAATGCAAGCCGCCAGCGTCATTCATTTGACGTCGGGCGGCTTTCGGACGTTCCTGGCCGAGGAGCAGTACTTACATGGCAGACAAGATGCTTATCGATGCGTCTCACGCTGAGGAGACGCGCGTCGTTGTCGTACGCGGCAACCGCATAGAAGAATTCGATTTCGAATCGCAGCACAAGAAGCAGATTCGCGGCAATATTTACCTGGCAAAGGTAACCCGCGTCGAACCCTCGCTTCAGGCCGCCTTCGTCGATTACGGTGGCAATCGCCACGGCTTTCTGGCCTTCGCCGAAATCCACCCCGACTATTACCAGATCCCGCTGGCGGATCGGCAGGCCCTTCTGCGGGCCGAAGCCGAGGAACATCGTCGTGACGACGATTTCGAGCCGGCAGGTCCCCCCCCCACCCAGGCGCGCGAGGAATGGCCGGTCTCTTCCGACCAGACACAGGAAGATGCACCGCAGCCGGTGATCGAAGCCTGGCAGGGCGAAAAGCTTACCCCTGCCGCCGCTCCGGAAACCGTGGCGGAAGCTGCGGAAATCGCGGAGACCGAGGCCGCTGAAAAGCCGAAGAAGCCGCGCAAGCCCCGCGCACCGCGTGCCAAGAAGGCAAAAGCCGGCGAAGAAGCCGCCGAGCAGGCATCGGACTCCTCCAGCGATGATGAGGGTGGCTCGACACCGCCCGCCATGGCCATGGTTGCTCACAT
This sequence comes from Rhizobium sp. TH2, assembly GCF_024707525.1. Classification (NCBI taxonomy): domain Bacteria; kingdom Pseudomonadati; phylum Pseudomonadota; class Alphaproteobacteria; order Hyphomicrobiales; family Rhizobiaceae; genus Rhizobium; species Rhizobium sp. TH2. The sequence continues at coordinate 2,545,514 of NZ_CP062231.1, forward strand.
TGATTCCGTCTCCGAAGACGCGCGCCGTCGCGGTGGTGACGATGACGACGATGACGATAGCCACGAAGAGCAGGAAGTCATCGAATCCGTCGGCGCCGAAGACGCGATGGAAGAGGTTCCCGATCGCATCCAGCGCCGGCCGCGCAAGCAATACCGCATCCAGGAAGTCATCAAGCGCCGCCAGATCCTGCTCGTGCAGGTCGCCAAGGAAGAGCGCGGCAACAAGGGCGCGGCGTTGACCACCTATCTCTCGCTGGCCGGTCGCTATTCGGTGCTGATGCCGAACACCGCCCGTGGCGGCGGCATTTCCCGCAAGATCACCAACCCGCAGGACCGCAAGCGCCTCAAGGAAATCGCCCGCGATCTCGAAGTGCCGCAGGGCATGGGCGTGATCCTGCGCACCGCCGGCGCCAATCGCACCAAGGCGGAAGTCAAGCGCGACTTCGAATATCTGATGCGCCTCTGGGAGAACGTCCGCACCAAGACGCTCGCCTCCACTGCACCCTGCCTCGTCTACGAGGAAGGCAGCCTGATCAAGCGCTCGATCCGCGACCTCTACAACAAGGATATCAGTGAGATCCTGGTTGCCGGCGAGGAAGGCTATCGTGAAGCCAAAGACTTCATGAAGATGCTGATGCCGAGCCATGCAAAGGCCGTGCAGGCCTATCGTGACATTCATCCGATCTTCTCGCGCGCCGGCATCGAAGCCCAGCTCGACCGCATGCTGCAGCCGCAGGTGACGCTGAAGTCCGGCGGCTACATCATCATCAACCAGACCGAAGCGCTGGTCGCTGTCGACGTCAACTCTGGCCGCTCGACACGCGAACACTCGATAGAGGACACGGCACTCCAGACCAATCTCGAAGCCGCCGAGGAAGTCGCTCGCCAGCTGAGACTGCGCGACCTTGCCGGCCTCGTCGTGATCGACTTCATCGACATGGAGGAGAAGCGCAACAATCGCCATGTCGAAAAGCGCCTCAAGGATCACCTGAAGAACGACCGCGCCCGCATCCAGGTCGGCCGTATCTCGCATTTCGGCCTGCTCGAAATGTCGCGCCAGCGCATCCGCGCCTCGGTGCTCGAAAGCACGATGCAGATCTGTGCCCATTGCGGCGGCACCGGCCATGTGCGTTCGCAGTCCTCCGTCGGCTTGCATGTGCTGCGCGGTGTGGAGGAATTCCTGCTCAAGAGCACGACCCACGACATCATCGTGCATACCCAGCCCGACACGGCGCTTTATCTGCTCAACCAGAAGCGCGCCTCGATCGTCGACTATGAGAACCGTTTCGGCGTCTCGATCGTCATCGAATCCGATACCACCGTTGGTGCCCAGCATTTCACCGTCGAGCGCGGCGAAGCGGTCGAAAACCCGGTGAAGGTCGAGCAGCTCATCGCCTTCGCGCCGCCCGAGGAAGAAGAAGACGATATTCCGATCATCGAAGACGATGAGGAAGACGAAGCCGACGAAAAGCCGGCTGTGCAGGAGCATGCCGCTCCCGCCGGCGCACGCGATGAGAACGGCGCCAAGAAGAAGAAGCGCAGGCGTAGGCGTCGGGGTGGCAATCGCCCCGGTGGCGAGAATGGCGCATCCGATCAGGCTGCTTCTGGCTCTGCATCCGGCACATCCGCCGATGAAGACGATGATGACGGCGACGATGCCGAGGATGATGCAGCCGAGACATCGGCGACCTCCACGGAAACCGCCGCCGAGGCTGAATCCCGCAAGCGCCGCCGTCGCGGCAAGCGCGGTGGCCGCCGGAACCGCGAAGACGGCCAGCCTGCCGACACCAACGACACATCAGGCGTCGTCCAGTCACCGGATGTCGATTCGTCTGTTGCCGTCGCGCTGACGCCTGACAGCGATGCCGGCGATGAGGACACCGTCAAGCCGGCTGTCAACGTCGAGGAAAAGCCGAAGAAGCGCCGCACGAAGAAGGCCCAGGCGGCCGCTGAGGAAGTCGTCCAGCCCGTCGCGACAGCGGCTGTCGTCACCGAAAAAGCTCCGGTCATCGAACCTGCAGCCGCTGCCGAACCAGCGGAGCAAGCAGCTACCACCGAGGAGGCCCCGCGCCGCCGCGCCAACCGCGGCGAGGCCGCGATCGCAACCTCCAAGCCCGTCATCAGCTCTTCGTCGCCCGCCAAGGCGGCCGAAAGCTCCGAGGACGACGCCGGCAAGCCCAAGAAGGGCGGCTGGTGGCAAAAACGGGGGTTTCTTTGATGTCATTCAGAAATTGATTGGCGGAAAATGACGTTTGGAAGCCCGGCCCAGTGCCGGGCTTTTGCCATATGGGCCCGTCACGCCACAGGATCACATTCACGCGAGCGGAAAGTCGGACGTGTATTTCCTGTTTCGTTACCTGCCCTCTGGCATTATAGAGGGCACAAGAACAAATCGGCCTTATGGCCCCGCCAAAGGAATTCCCATGAATATCAGGACACTGTTTCCGGTGACCGCATTTGCAATCGCCGCCGCGATCGGCTTTTCCGGCGCCGCCCATGCCTTCGACGACAAGGAGAAGGACGACATCGGCAAGATCGTGCGCGAATATCTTCTGGCGCATCCGGAGACCCTGATCGAAGTCCAGCAGGCATATGAGAAGAAGCAGGCCGCTGAGCGCGCCGAGCAGGCCAAGACCGCCGTCAAGGACAATCACGACGCAATCTTCAATGCTTCCTACGATCTCGCAGTCGGCAATCCCAAAGGCAAGGTCACGGTCGTCGAGTTCTTCGACTACAATTGTGGCTACTGCAAGCGCGCCGTCGGCGACATGGACGCCATTATCAAGGCCAATCCGGAAGTGCGTTTCGTGCTGAAGGAATTCCCGATCCTTGGCCAGGACTCGGTCGATGCCCACAAGGTCTCGAATGCCGTCCGTCTGGTCGCACCGGAGAAATACGGCGATTTCCATCGCGCGCTGATGAGCGGCGAGCACGCCAATGAAGCCCGCGCGATCGAAGTCGCCAAGTCTCTCGGCGTCACGGAGGAAGCACTCCGCGCCAAGATGACAGAAGCCCCGAACGACGAAAGCGTCCGCGATGCCTACCAGCTTGCAACGAAGCTCGGCATAACAGGCACACCCTCCTACATTATCGGCAATGAAGCCGTGTTCGGCGCGGTCGGTGAAGAGGAACTGGCGAAGAAAATCACCAGCGTCGAGCAATGCGGCAAGACCGTCTGCTGAGACCACTCCCTCGTTCAAACGCCATCGCGGCGGGTTGACCGGAGGATTTACGGCAGTCCAGTTGTGGACAACGGCGCAGGCACTGCCTCGCGCCGCGCCGGCCATCAACTTCACCCTTTCCCTTCCACCTTGAGCGGTCTATAGGAGGGGATTGCGTGAATACGGAATGTGAGTTGATGAGCAGAACGATATTCGTCCTGAACGGCCCCAATCTCAATATGCTGGGAAAGCGGGAGCCGGGCATCTATGGAGGCAAGACGCTTAAGGATATCGAAGTCGATTGTAAATCAGCGGCATCGGAACTGGGCATCTCGGTGGACTTTCGTCAGACCAACCACGAAGGCGTGCTTGTCGACTGGATCCAGGAAGCCGACGATGTCGCGGCTGCGGTCTGCATCAATCCCGGCGCCTATGGGCATACCTCGATCGCGCTTCACGATGCGATCCGGGCGATCTCCAAACCGGTCATCGAACTGCATCTTTCGAACATTCACGCCCGCGAGGAGTTTCGCCACAAGACGTGGACGGCGCCCGCGGTCAAGGGAATCATCTGCGGTTTCGGGGCGCATTCCTATATTCTGGCACTCCACGCCGCCAAAGAACTCATTCAATAACAAAACACCAGGACATTGATAAGATGGCTGACAAGAAGACGGGTATCGATCAGGCGTTGATCAGGGACCTCGCCAATATCTTGAACGACACCGATCTGACCGAGATCGAAGTGGAGCAGGACGATGTCCGCATCCGCGTGTCGCGCATGGGGACGCCCCAGCCGATCCAGGCCTACGCACCGCAGTACATGCAGCCGGCCGCTGCTGCCGCCCAGCCCGTCGCGGCTGCCGCGGCCGAGGCAGCGCCCGTCATCAACGGTTTCATCCTGACCTCGCCCATGGTCGGCACCTGCTATTATTCGCCGGCACCCGGCAGCCCGGCCTTCGTCGAAGTCGGCCAGACCGTCAAGGAAGGCCAGACCGTGCTGATCATCGAGGCGATGAAGACCATGAACCAGATCCCGGCGCCGCGCTCCGGTAAGGTCACCGCGATCATGGTCAACGATTCCAGCCCCGTCGAATTCGGCGAGCCCCTGCTGGTCATCGAATAGGCGGATAGCGAATGATCCAGAAAATCCTCATAGCCAATCGCGGCGAAATCGCCCTTCGCGTCCTGCGCGCCTGCAAGGAGCTCGGCATCGCCACCGTTGCGGTCCATTCGACGGCGGATTCGGACGCCATGCATGTGCGCCTCGCCGATGAGAGCGTCTGCATCGGCCCGCCGCCCTCGCGCGACAGCTACCTCAACATCCACCAGATTGTCGCGGCCTGCGAGATCACCGGTGCCGATGCGGTTCACCCCGGCTATGGATTTCTGTCGGAGAACGCCAAGTTCGCCGATATTCTCGATGCGCACGGCATCACCTTCATCGGCCCGACCGCCGAACATATCCGCATCATGGGCGACAAGATCACCGCCAAGCAGACCGCCCAGGAACTCGGCATCCCGGTCGTTCCCGGCTCGGAAGGCGAAGTCCTGACCGAAGCCGATGCGATCAAGACCGCGCGCGAGATCGGTTATCCCGTGTTGATCAAGGCGACGGCAGGCGGCGGTGGCCGCGGCATGAAGGTCGCCAAGCAGGAATCCGATCTGCTCGAAGCCTTCAACACGGCTCGCTCCGAAGCAGCCAATGCCTTTGGCAACGATTCCGTCTACATGGAAAAATATCTCGGCAAGCCGCGCCATATCGAGATCCAGGTGTTCGGCGATGGCGCCGGCAATGCCGTCCATCTCGGCGAGCGCGACTGCTCCCTGCAGCGCCGCCACCAGAAGATCTGGGAAGAGGCCAATTCCCCGGCACTCAATGTCGAGCAGCGCATGAATATCGGCCAGATCTGCGCCGACGCGATGAAGAAGCTGAAATATCGCGGCGCCGGCACTGTCGAGTTCCTCTACGAGAACGGCGAGTTCTATTTCATCGAAATGAACACCCGCCTGCAGGTCGAGCATCCCGTCACGGAAGCGATCACCGGCATCGACCTCGTGCACGAGCAGATCCGCGTCGCCTCCGGCGGCGGTCTCTCGGTGACCCAGGACCAGATCGAATTCGCCGGCCACGCCATCGAGTGCCGCATCAATGCCGAAGATCCCCGGACCTTCGTGCCCTCGCCCGGCACGATCACGCATTTCCATGCGCCGGGCGGCCTTGGCGTGCGCGTCGATTCGGGCGCCTATGCGGGCTACCGGATCCCGCCCTATTACGACAGTCTGATCGGCAAGCTGATCGTGCACGGCCGCACCCGCGTGGAATGCATGATGCGGCTCCGCCGCGTGCTCGACGAGTTCGTCATCGACGGCATCAAGACCACGCTGCCGCTGTTCCAGGATCTCGTGACCAATCCGGATATCGCCAATGGCGACTACGACATCCACTGGCTTGAGCACTATCTCGCCGGCCCGACAGTCTGACAGGTGATCCGGAATGGCACGCCATCATTCCGACATGACCACCATAACTCCCGAAATCCTGCTCCGCGCCTATTCCGCGGGGCTGTTTCCGATGGCGGAATCGGCTGACGACCCGGATGTCTACTGGGTCCAGCCAAAGGTTCGCGGCATCATTCCGCTCGACCGGTTCCATGTATCGCGCAGCCTCGCCAAGACGTTGCGCCACAAGCCCTTCGACATCCGCATCAACACCGCCTTCGACCGCGTGATGGAATACTGCGCCGAATCGACCGAGATGCGGCCGACGACCTGGATCAATCCGATGATCCTGACGCTCTACAAGGAACTGCACCGCATGGGCTACACCCATTCGGTGGAGGCCTGGGAAGGTGACGAACTGGTCGGTGGCCTCTACGGCGTCTCGCTCGGCTCCGCCTTCTTCGGCGAAAGCATGTTCTCGCGCCGCAAGGATGCCTCGAAGATCTGCCTCGTCCATCTCGTGGAACGCATGAGCGAACGCGGCTTCACGCTGCTCGACACGCAGTTCACCACCGAGCACCTGAAGTCCTTCGGCGCGATCGACATTTCCCGTAAGGAATATGAGAAACTGCTCGAAAAGGCGATGCAATCCGACGATCTGGATTTTGCCTGACTTACTGGCTTTCGGACTTGGTCTCGGAAGGCGCCGGCACGTCGGACGATTGCTTGCAGCCGGTGAGCCAGACGTCATAGACCGGATGATCGACGGCGTTAAGACCCGGCGAGGCCGCGAACATCCAGCCGGTAAAGATGCGGCGGATCTTGCGGTCGAGGGTGATCTCATCGACTTCGACGAAGCCGGAAATCCGCTGCGCCTCGGTTTCGTCGCGGGTGAAGCAGACCTTGGGCGTCACCTGCAGCGCGCCGAACTGCACGGTCTCGTCGATATAGACATCGAAGGAGGTCGTCCGTCCGGTGATCTTGTCGAGGCCGGAGAACACCGCGACCGGGTTCTTGACCTTCGCGGCGTTGGCGGGAGCCACAAATGCGGAGAATGCCGAAAGGCCGCCCAGCATGAGCGCCGCGATCCGTTTTTTCGTCACCGTATTGGTTGCAGTCATTTATGCCGTTCCGCGCCTGCCAGAATCCGTCCTGGCCAAGCGGTAAAGATCAAATATGGCGGCAAGAAGAGATCAGCTCCGCGGCGTCCAGGCATCGTAATCGCCGGTCACCCGGTCGCGTTCGCCACCCGTGGCCAGCGAACCCTTGGGGCGATAGGCCAGCGACGTGCCGGTCAGGTTGGCCTTGTGGCCCTTTTCCCACTCGCGCGCCTCGTACTTCTCGCGGCTCGGCGGCGTGTCGGTGCGATGATGCATCCAGCCGTGCCAGCCCGGCGGAATAGCCGACGCTTCGGCGTAACCGCTATAGACAACCCAACGCTTCGGCAGGCCATAGGATGACAGCGGGCCTTCGTAATAGATGTTGCCGAATTCGTCCTCGCCGACGCGCTTGCCGAACCGCCAAGTAAAGAAACGCGTGCCGAGCGTCTGACCATTCCACCAGGTGAAAAATTGCAGCAGGAACTTCATGTCGGTACGGCCTCGAACGAAGGGCGCGCTGGGATTTCGCGCCATCTCATTGTCTTCGCTTATGCCGCGTCGCACCCCGGTTGTCCAGTCACCAATTGACGCATTCCGCCCGCTTTCCCGCTTGCTTTCAGTCAAGTGCCGCACCATCCTGCGGCGAACCGAGCGCCTCCCGAAGCCACGCAGAAAATCGAGAACCGACATGACCCGAATCGCGGATATGGGCGCCCGCGCGCTCGCCGAACTCGACGCCTGCATCGCCGCGATCAGCGAGGACGAGACGAATGCGCTTGTCGAACTGCTCGCGACATCAAAGCGCGTCTGCCTCTATGGCTGCGGACGCGAGGGGTTGATGATGCGGGCGCTCTGCATGCGGCTCTATCATCTCGGGCTCGACGTTCACATGGTCGCCGACATGACCGCGCCGCCCGTCGGTCCCGGCGATCTGCTGCTGGTGAGCTCAGGCCCCGGCCACACCTCCACAGTGCTTGCAATATTGAATGAGGCGCGCAAGGCGGGCGCCAAGACTGCCTGTTTCACGGCGGAACGCGGCTCGCAGGTCACGAAACTCTCGGATTTCACGCTCGTGATTCCGGCCCAGACCATGGCACACGACCAGTCGTCGCCGACATCCTTCCTGCCGATGGGCAGTCTCTATGAGGGTACGCAGTTCGTCTTCTACGAGATCCTGATCATGCTCATGAAAGAACGACTCGGCGAGACCGCCGAAAGCATGCGGGCACGGCACACAAATCTCGAGTGACTAGCCCGCAAAGCTGAGCGTCTTTTCCATGATCACCGCCGGTATGTCGGATTGCCCGCCACAATTCTTCGTCCAGCCGATCTCCGCAAATCCGAGGCCAGCATAGAAGCGCATGGCGCGCTCGTTTTTGGGCTCGACTTCCAGCCGCATGCGCTTGGCTGCTGGAAAGCATGTCTCGATCTCGGCAAACAGATCGCGGCCGATGCCCTGCCCCATCAGAGCCGGCTCGACATAGAGCTGATGCAGGACAACGACATCCTTTTCGTCGTTGTCCATTGCGGCATAGGCCATGCCGCCGATCACTTTGCCGTCGTCTGCCACGATGAACTCGGCATCGGGCTGCGCGAGCCTACGCTTCAACGAATCCACCGAATGCCATGACCCGGTGATCTCCGACACTTTATCGACGCCGTAGATAGCATCGTAGGTCGTATGCCAGCTCCGGCCGAGCAGCGCCGAGATCATCACGAGATCGGCTTGCGACGCCGAGCGGACGAAGAACATCAGTCCTCCAGCCCGAGCTTGGCCTTGACCAGCGCCTGCACCGCCTGCGGGTTGGCCTTGCCACCGGTTGATTTCATGACCTGGCCGACGAACCAGCCGGCAAGCGTCGGCTTCGCCTTGACCTTTTCGACCTGATCGGGATTGGCGGCGATGATCTCGTCGACGGCCTTCTCGATCGCCCCGGTATCGGTCACCTGCTTCATGCCCCGGGCCTCGACGATCTCGGCGGGATTACCGCCTTCCTCGAGAATGATCTCGAAGAGGTCCTTGGCGATCTTGCCCGAAATCGTACCCGTGCGGATGAGATCGAGAATGCCGCCGAGTTGCTCCGGCGATGCCGGTGTTTCCTCGATGCCTTTGCCCATCTTGTTGAGCGCGCCGAGCAGGTCGTTGATCACCCAATTGGCGGCAATCTTGGCATCACGCCCGTCCGCCAGCTTCTCGTAATAGTCGGCGATCGCCTTTTCGGACACCAGCACCGAGGCATCGTACACCGTCAGCCCGAGATCGCGTACGAAGCGCTCCTTCTTGTCGTCGGGCAGTTCAGGAAGATGGGCCAGCAGCTCGCCGACAAAAGCATTGTCGAATTCGAGCGGCAAAAGATCCGGATCAGGGAAATAGCGATAATCATGCGCATCTTCCTTGGAACGCATCGAACGCGTTTCGCCCTTGCCGGCATCGAAGAGCCGCGTCTCCTGATCGATCGAACCACCCTCTTCCAGAATGCCGATCTGGCGGCGTGCTTCATATTCGATCGCCTGGCCGATAAAGCGAACGGAGTTCATGTTCTTGATCTCGCAGCGCGTACCGAACTCGCCGCCCGGCTTGCGCACGGAGACATTGACGTCGGCGCGCATGGAGCCCTCGTCCATATTGCCGTCGCAAGTGCCGAGATAGCGCAAGATGCTCCGGAGCTTGGTGATGTAGGCCTTCGCCTCGTCCGACGAGCGCAGGTCGGGCTTGGAGACGATTTCCATCAGCGCCACGCCGGAGCGGTTGAGATCCACAAACGAAAGCGTCGGATGCTGATCGTGCATCGACTTGCCGGCATCCTGCTCGAGATGCAGCCGCTCGATGCCAATCTCGACATCCTCGAACTGGCCCTGTCTGTCGGGACCGATCGAAATCACGATCTTGCCCTCGCCGACGATCGGATCCTTGTACTGCGAGATCTGGTAGCCCTGCGGCAGATCTGGATAGAAATAATTCTTGCGGTCGAAGACCGAGCGATGATTGATCTGGGCCTTGAGGCCGAGGCCGGTGCGCACCGCCTGCTTGACGCATTCCTCGTTGATCACCGGCAGCATGCCGGGCATCGCCGCATCGACCAGTGAGACGTTTGAATTGGGCGGCCTGCCGAATTCGGTCGAAGCGCCCGAGAACAGCTTCGAGTTGCTTGTCACCTGGGCGTGCACTTCCATGCCGATGACGACTTCCCAGTCGCCGGAGGCGCCCGGAATGAAGCGTTTCGGATCGGGTGTGCGTACATCGACTAGGGTCATTCTTCAGCTTCTCTTGATCGCATCCAGGAACGAATTGGCGTTAGAGCAATTACCCATCGCAGGCAAGCATTTCAATGCCGGCCGAGGGCACGATTGCGGGGAATGGGCATTCAGGGGTTCTGTTTCAAAATTGTTTCTGCTACGGGTTTCAGATTAAGTGCCAATGAGTTGGGGACTATGGAACGTCTGAGCGGAAACCTGGCAACTGCCTCGCTTTGCCTGCTTATGAGCCTGGGCCTCGCTACGATTCCGGCAACATCCGCATCCGCTTTCGAGATATTCGGCTGGAAGTTCTTCGAGGATGACGAGAACGCCTCGGCCGTTTCCGATCCCGTGCGCTACAGCCTGACGTTCAACTCGGGCGGCAAGGAACTCGACGACAAGCTGCAGGACGCCTCGTCGCTGGTCCAGGAAAAGGAAGACCCCGTCAACGGTGACCTCGGCTTGGTGATCAAGGCCCGCGACGACCGCGAGCGCCTGCTCGCGGCACTCTACGAGAATGCCCGCTACGGCGCGGTGGTGAAAATCTCCGTCAACGGAACGGACATCGATGAACTGCCGCCTGTCCCCGAGTTTCCCCGCGACCAGCCCGTTCCGGTGACCGTGGATGTGCAGCCCGGCCCGGCCTTCACCATCGGCACCGTGTCATTGACCGGCGACGCCACGAAATTCGACCCCGCCGATTACGATCTTGATATCGGCGCCCAGGCCAATTCGACGCTGGTCATCGCGGCAGCCGGCAAGATGGTGGAGGACCTCGAGGCCGAGGGCCGGCCGCTCGCCAGGCTGACGGAGCGCGGCCTGACCGCCGACCACAAGACCAATACCGTCGATATCCGTATCGGCGCCGAGAGCGGGCCGGTGGCCGATGTCGGCGACCTGGAGGTTTCGGGCTCGAAAACGGTCGACAAGGAATTCATCGAGAAGTGGTCGCGCCTCGACCAGCACAAGCGCTACTCGCCACAGGAGATCAAGGACGCCAACGAGCGCCTGCGCAAGCTCGGCGTCTTCTCCTCGATCAACATCACGCATGCCGGCAAGCTCGACGAGAATGGTCGGATTCCGATGGCAATCGAGGTTAAGGACGGCAAGCAGCGCTATTTCGGCGCCGGCGCGCAATTCTCCTCGCTCGATGGATTCGGCCTGCTGGGTTATTGGGGCCACCGCAACCTGTTCGGCGGCGCGGAATCGCTCAAGATCACCGGCTCGATATCCGGCCTCGGCAGCGAATGGGACTATCGCGATCTCGACTACCTCGCCTCGATCGAATTCTCCAAGCCGGGCATATTCGACGCCTATTCGACGCTCAATATCAGCGTCATCGCGCAACAGGTCGTTCCCGACACCTATCGCTCCACGTCGCTGACCAAGCTCGCCAACATTGCCTATGAACTCAACCGGACGGACACGCTCACCGGCGGCGTCGACCTGACCTGGAACGAGACGGAGGATTTTCGCGGTGAGGCGCAGTTCCTGACTTTCTCGCTGCCGGTCACCTGGGCGCGCGATGCCAGCGACAACAAGCTCGATCCGCATGAGGGCTATCGCCTCAAGCTGACCGGCATTCCGAGCTACGAATTCAACCGCCAGAATTTCTTCACGACGCTCGACGGCACCGTCACCGGCTACACGTCCTTCGGCGAGGACGACCGGATCACGCTGGCCGGCAAGTTCGGCATGGGCTCGCTGCTGATGGCACCGGCGCTCGAGGATGTGCCGGCTACACGCCGCTTCTACCTTGGCGGCGGCGGCACCGTGCGCGGCTACGCCTATCAGGAAATCACGCCATACAACAAAAACGGAGACGCCCTCGGCGGCCGATCTTATATGCTCGCCTCATTCGAGACACGCGTGAAGATCAACGAAACCTTCGGCATCGTGCCGTTCATCGATGTCGGCAGCGTGTCGAGCCAGACCTATCCGGATTTCAGCGATATCCGTGCCGGCGCCGGTCTGGGCATACGCTATGCCACACCATTCGGACCACTGCGCCTTGATGTCGCCATGCCCATCAACAAATACCAGGACGGAAGCATGTTCGGCATCTATGCCGGTATCGGCCAATCTTTCTGACGGGGAGCGAGACAATCAGAGCCGCGCTACGAGGGATCGCCTGGATTTTCACCCGCCTGCTGATGCTGGTGGGCGTGCTAGGGCTCGTCCTGATCGCCCTAATCCTGCTGGTCGGATATACCGCCACCGGCAACCAGTTCGCCGCCGACCAGATCGCCAGCCGCATTTCCACGCCTGATATGCAGGTCACGATCGAAGGCGCACGCGGCCTGCTGGCCGGCAAGTTCCGCGTCGATCGCGTCGAACTCGCCGATACCAAGGGCAAATATGCCGAACTGAAGGATATTGAACTCGACTGGTCGCCACTCGATCTCTTAAGCGCGCAGTTCCACGCGCAGCGAATCGCGGTCTCCGATGTCAATGTCAAGCGCCAGCCCGTCGTCACGATCGAGCCGGAGCCCACCCCGTCGGAAGGCGGTTTCAGTCTGCCGGTCGAGATCGCGGTCGATGCCATCGACCTGCCCTCGATCGTGCTCGGCAAACCGCTGATCGGCCGCGAGGCGAAGCTGGCCATCAAGGGCTCGGCCCGCGCGGCTGCAGACGCCATCGCGCTCAAATTGAACGCCAACCAGACGGATCGCCCCGACGCAAAGGCGCTTGCCGATCTCGCCTATGCCGTCAACGCCAATACGCTCAAGCTCGATCTCAAGATCGCCGAACCCAGGGGCGGGCTGCTCGCCACGGCCCTGCAACTACCCGGAGGCCCTGCGGTCGATCTCTCGGTTGCCGGCGACGGCGCGCTCTCGGATTGGTCCGGCATCATCCGCGCCAGGCTCGATGGCGTCGAACGTCTGGCAGTCAATGCCAGCCATCGGCAGAACGCGGCTGGCATGCACGACCTCAATCTCAACGGCGGCGGCGCGATCGGCGATCTGATGCCCCCAGCGCTCAGGCCATTGTTCGAAGGCGAAAGCGCCGTTGATCTGGACGCGTCATTCGACAATACCGGCCAGCTCGACATCCGCGCGGGCAAGCTCACCAATGGCAGCTTCACGCTCGATGCCAGCGGCAAGATCGATCCGAAAGGCGAGGTCAGTCTCAACGGCAGCGTTCATTCGGTAGACCAGGTCATTCCGGTGCGTTTGCCCGTGGCGAATGGCGAGTTGCAGGCCGATATACGCAACGCCTCCTTTGTGGCATCCGGTCCTTATAAGTCCGTCGCGATCGATCTGAGCGCCGACATCGCAACCCTGGCACTGCCGCAAGGCCGCTTGACCGACGTCTTCCTGCGCAGCGAAACCGATGGCTTCGATCTCGCCACGCGCGCCGGCCGGATCGCGGTCGAACTCACGAGCCAGGGTGCTGCGGTCAACGACCCGCAGTTCGCCCGCCTGGTTGTCGCCCCGATCGACATCAAGGCGCCATTCGACATCACGGCAACCCGTGTCGCATCGGACGCCATCGAGATTTCCAGCGGCGCCATCGGCGGCAAGATCACATTGGATTATGCCCTCGACACGGCGACCATAGCCAGCGCCTTCAACCTTTTCGTTGCCCCCGCCCGCGCCCTGCCGGAGCCGCTTGCCTCGAAAGTCTCCGGCATGATCGAACTCTCCGGCAAAGTAGACGGAAAAGCAGACGATCTCGCCTTCGATCAAATCAGGCTGGCATCCAATCTGCTGACCGCCGAAGTCTCGGGCACGCTGAAGGACAACGAACTCACCGCATCGCTGACCGGTGACATCCCGGCACTCGCGGCATTCCAGCCCGGCGTCGATGGCAGGGTGCATGTCACCGCCGATCTTTCAGGCCCGCTCTCCGCACTGGTGATCAAAGCCGGTATCACCTCCGACCAGATTTCGACCTCCGGACGCAAGCTGCAGACCGTCGATGTGAAATTCGACGGCACCATCGACCCCGCCAAACCGGGTGGCAAGCTAACGCTGGGCACGGTGCTTGACGGCCAGCAGATCAACCTCACGAGCGATCTCGTCCGCGAGAATGGGTTGATCTCGCTTCCATCGATCAGTGCCGACATCGGCCAGAACCAGATCACCGGCTCGCTCGAGCTCGGCGCCGATTTTCTGCCGACCGGCAAGATCAACGCCGATCTCGCCGACCTCTCCACGCTCGCGAAACTCGCCGGCCAGCAGGTCGAAGGCGACCTCAAGCTCACGGTTGATCTCAGCGCTAGAAACGGCGCCCTCGCTGCGACGATCAACGGCACGGGTTCGCGCATCGCCACCCCCGACGTCGTGATGTCAGAGCCGATCATCAATATCGAAAGTGCCGACCTGCTGGCGCAGCGCATCGGCGGCGCGATCAAATCTCGCGAGATCGCCGCCGGCGCCAACCGGCTGGAGGCCCTTGAGGCAACATTCGACCATCAGGCAAACAGCACGACATTCGACCTCAAGAGCCGTTTCGACGGCGCACCGCTGACCGCGCGTGGCCTTGTCGATCAACAGCCTGATGGCATCCAGCTATCGCTGAACGCATTCTCCGCAAGCCCGCGAAAAATCCCGCTCTCGCTCGCCATGCCCGCCAAGGTCACCATATCAGGCGGCACGACGACAATCGAACCGGTGATGATCTCGGCGGGATCGGGCACCGTGACGATCGAAGGCACCGCCGCCGACACGCTCAGTCTCAACATCGACGCGACCGCCCTGCCCGCGAGCCTGATCAATGGCTTGGCACCCGATCTTGATGTCTCCGGTACCGTCTCGGCTAAGGCCAGCATTTCGGGTAACGCAACGTCACCCGTCGTCAATTTCGAGATGTCTGCCACCAGCATTTCCGCCAAGCCGCTCAAGGATGCCGGCCGCCCGCCATTGCGGATCACGTCCAAGGGAACCTTCGCCAATGCGCTTCTCTCTGCGCAGACGACGATCGGCGGCATCGCCGAACTCGGTGACCTCAGGACGGATGCAGGGATACGACTTGGCGAAGACATCCGGATCGAGAAATTCATATTCAACAGCGACGCCCTGAATGGCTCCGTGATGGGCACGTTTTCACCCGCGACACAGGCCATCGCAACGACCTTCGACATCAACGTCACCGGCCAAAACCTGATCCCCGCCTCGATCGCCGCCAAGCTGGATGGTCCGTTGCGGGTGACTGGCAAGCTCGATGGCACGCCGGATGATCTCGCCTTCAATGGCATCAAGCTTGTATCCAACATCGTCAGCGCCGACGCATCGGGCACGATGAAATCAGGAGTGCTACAGGCCAATGTTACGGGTGCCCTGCCCGACCTCTCGGCCTTCCAGCCCGATATCACCGGCACGGCGCAATTCTCCGCCGAGGCATCTGGTCCAACCTCCGCGCTCGCCATCAAGGCTCAGCTCACATCTGCGCAAGCCGTGCTCGCCGGCCGGCCCCTGAAGGATCTCGCGGTCAATGTCGACAGCGTTATCGATCCTGCCAGCCCGAGCGCCAAGCTGACCGCAACAGGCACGCTCGACGGCCAGGCGATCAATGTCGCGGGAGACCTTGTCACCAGTGAGGGACTGATCTCGATCCCGTCGCTCAAGGCCGACATCGGCCGCAACACGCTGAGTGCCGGACTGGCATTCGACCGCGCCTTCCGGCCGACCGGCAATGTCACCTTCGATCTACCCGATCTCGGATTGCTCGCCGCGCTTGCCGGCCAGCAGGCCACCGGCGATCTCAAGGGCCAGGCCGATCTCACGACGACCGACGGCAAGATGAGCGCCCGGATCAAGGCGAGCGGCGCTGGCATTACCGCGCAAGGCCTGACCATCCGCAATCCCGCCGTCGATCTCGATATCCCCGATCTCCTGACCGGCCAGATCTCCGGCACAGTCAAGGCGGCCGAATTGGCGGCAGGCGCCAACCGCCTCGCCAATCTCGATGCCGACTTCGCGCTCGCCGGCGCCCGGACCGATTTCACCGTCAACGGCACGCTCGACGAGCAGCCGCTTATCGCCAAGGGCGCGATCACACGTCAGCCCGAGGGCATGGATATCACGCTGGCAGAGTTCTCCGCCTCGCCGCGCAAACTGCCGATCAAGCTCGCGTCGCCGGCGACGGTCAAGATCGCTGGCGGCGTGACCGACCTCGGCGATCTGCAATTCTCCATCGGCTCCGGCACAATGAAGCTGTCCGGCACGGCAAGCGATACGCTGAACATCTCCGCCAAAGCGGCTGACCTTCCCGCAGCTCTCGCCAATACATTCGCTGCCGACCTCGGTGCCGATGGCACGATCTCGGCCAACGCGACGGTCACCGGCACGGCCACAGCGCCATCCATCACCTTCGACGTCACCGGCAGGGGACTGATCGTCAGGCAAATCCGGGATGCGGGACTTGCCCCGCTCGATGTCACATCCAAGGGCACGTTCACCAACAACCTGCTCTCCGCCGAAACCGTCATCGACGGCATTGAAAAACTCGGGCAGACGCGCGTAACGAGTAACGTCGCGCTCGCCGCCGACCGGATCTCTGTGCAAAAACTCGATGTTGCGAGCGAAAAACTCAATGGCAACGCGACGGCCGACTACACGCTCGCCACCAAACAACTCAACGCCGCGTTCGACCTCTCGGCCATCGCCGATGGCCTGCTGCCACCGCAAATCGCCGCCAAGGTCAAAGGGCCGGCCGCGCTTAGCGGCAAGATCGCCGGCGCGGTTCCAGGCGACATCACCATTAGCGACCTCAATCTCACGTCGAATGTCCTGACCGCAGATGGCACCGCCACGCTGAAGGGCAATGATCTGCAGGCCAAGCTCAGCGGCGACATCCTCGATATCGCCGCCTTCCATCCCGATGCTTCGGGCAAGGCCCAATTCACCGCCGATGCGTCAGGTCCGCTGGCGGCACTGAAAGTCAAGGCCGCGCTAACCGCCACCGAGGCAATCCTCGCAGGCCGTCCATTGAAGAATCTCGATCTGAAGATCGACGGCGTCGCCGATCGCGCCAAACCCAGCGGCAAGGTCACGGCATCGGGCACGCTCGACAACCAGAAGATCGACGTGTCCGCCGATCTGGTCACCGACCAGGGACGCATCTCCGTGCCGGCCCTGAAGGCAAATATCGGCCGCAATTCGCTGACCGGCGCCATCCAGCTCGCTGAAAACTTCCTGCCATCCGGCAACCTGAAATTCGATTTCCCCGATATCGGCCTGCTCGCAGCACTCGGAGGCCAGAAGGCGAGCGGCGACATATCCGGCCAGATCGACCTCGCCAATGCCGACGGCAAGATCGCGGCAAAGCTCAAGGCCAAAGGCACCGGAATCATCGCGCAAGGCGTCACGATCAAGAATCCGGCGATAGACCTCGATATCCCGGACCTCCTGTCCGGACAAATCTCGGGAACCGCCAAGGCGGGCGAACTGGCGAGCGGCCTGAACCGCCTCGCCAATCTCGACGCCAGTTTCGCGCTTTCCGGCGCCAAGACCGATTTCGACATCAGGGGCAATTTCGACGGCGCGCCGCTTGTTGCGAAGGGCGCCGTGGAAAATGGCCCCGACGGTCTCTCCCTGACGCTCGCCAATTTCGTCGCCAGCCCGAAGAAGATACCGGTCAAGCTCTCGTCCCCGGTCACGATACGCATGGTCGATGGCGCCGCCGACATCGCAAATCTCACCATCGCCACCGGCAGGGGCACGATCACCGTCAACGGCACCGCCGGCAACAATCTCGATCTCAAGATCAAGGTCACGGCACTTCCCGCAAGCCTCGCCAACACATTTGCCTCGGGCCTCGATGCGGGCGGCACGATCTCCGCCAATGCCACTGTTAGCGGCACACCGGCCAGCCCAATGGTCAATTTCGACGTCAACTGGCAAAGCGCGATGACCAGCCAGATCCGCGCCGCCGGCATCCCGGCGCTGGTGGTGACGGCAAAGGGCAAGCTTGAAAACAAGGTGCTGTCGATCAACACCAATGTTCGGGGCGGCGGCGGACTGACGCTGAGCGCGAATGGCACGGTCGGTACGACAGGCAGCCAATCGCTCAATCTCAGCGTCAAGGGCCAACTGCCCTTCTCGGCGATTGCGGCCCAGCTTGCGGCCCAAGGGCTCGCGCTGAAGGGCAACGCGAACTTCGATCTCAAGATCGGCGGCAACGCGTCCAACCCGCAAATCACGGGCCGCATCACCACGGCGGGTAGCCAGTTTATCGCCATCCGGCAGAACCTGATCGTCAACCGCCTCGGCGCCACGGTGACGCTGTCAGGCCAGACCGCGACGATCAGCAATCTCTCAGGCCGGCTCGAAGGCGGCGGCACGGTCAGCGCATCGGGCACGATCGGCATTCGCCCGGGCTCGAATTTTCCCGCCGACCTGAAGATCAAGCTCGACGATACCGTCTATGCCGATGGCCGCGTCGTCGTCGCCAAGATGAATGGCGATCTCAACGTCAAGGGACCGCTTCTGGGCAGCGCGACGCTCGGCGGATCGATACGCCTGCGCCGTGCCGATATCACCGTGCCTGAACGGTTGCCCGCCTCGCTTGCCAATGCAAACGTCAAACACAAGAACGCGCCGCGCGAGGTCGTCAAGCAGAGCCGCGAACTAAGGGCCGACACGACCTCGACGGCCGACAAGAACAAGGCGGGCGGCATGCGCCTCAGCCTCAAGATCGTCGCCCCGCGCCAGATTTTCGTGCGCGGTCGCGGCCTTGATGCGGAGCTTGGCGGCGAGGTGCTGATTTCCGGCTCGGCAAGCGCACCCAGCGTGTCGGGCGGCTTCAAGATGCGGCGCGGCCGGCTGGCGATCATCGGCAAGCGCCTCGATTTCACCACCGGCCAGATCACCTTCGGCGGCGGATTGGTGCCTGCGCTCAACATGGTCGCCTCCACCGTGGTCAACGCCACGACGCTCAACGTCAATGTCAACGGCCCCGCCAACGACCCGAGCTTCAGCTTCACTTCATCGCCGGCGCTGCCGCAGGATGAGGTTCTGGCGCAGTTGATCTTCGGTCGGGATTCGGCCAGCCTGTCGCCGTTCCAGATCGCCCAGCTCGCCGATGCGGTCGCCACTCTCTCGGGCGGCCAGCGCACGTCGCTGTTCAACAAGCTCAGGCAAGGTCTCGGCGTCGATGACCTCAATGTCGGCACCGATGAGAATGGCGGCGCCCAGGTCACGGCCGGCAAGTACATCAACCGCCGCACCTATCTCGAACTGAAGCAGGGCGAGGACGCGACCAAATCGGGCGTCGCGATCAACCTCGATATCGGCAAGGGCGTCAAGCTTCGCGGCGAGGCCACTGCCGACGGCAACACCTCGACCGGAATTTTCTACGAGAAGGAATACTGAGCCATGCCCGTCCGTTGACGATATCGGCATCCGCCCGTATATCGGACACGTCCATGGAGTGTTGATGTCTACTTCGTCTGAGATTGTCTGAAGGGCCCTGCCCGCGGAATTCTTCCTGCGCGCAGCGGTCTGCAATTGAACCTCTGGCATTTCCAGTGCCGGGAACGTTTTGTTGCGCCCATTCGGGCATTCTCGGAAATCATCATCATGGATATCACGCGCAGTGAACAGCGCATTCTGCACCTGCTCGCCCAGGGCGGCTGGATCGAACATATCAAAAACCACAAGGCCAAGATCGCCGACGTCAAATGCTTCAGTCGCGACGGCTGGCTTTATCCCGGCCTCGACCTTGAACTCTTCCGCAAGCTCAAGCGACTGAAGGCAATCTCGTCGTCACGCGGCCAGCCTTACCGGATTACCGGTCGAGGGCTCGTCCTCGTGCGGTCGCAGGTCGACAACCGCTGAGACTCAACTGCCGTGGGCGCCAAAAGGCGCCTACGGTTTCAACCTCTCGCCTAGCCAACCGTTAAGTGTTAAGTTTCGTCGTCATTCGCGGGGGCGCCCATGTCATCTTTCATCAAGGCAGTCGTTTCCATTCCGGGCAAGGAGCGCGTCGCGAAGACGCCATTCGGCGCCCGCATCGTCATTCACGCCACGGCGGCCGAAACCAATGGTGCCTATGGCATGTGGGAAACCTTTACGCCTCCGGGCAAGGGACCCGCGCCGCACACGCATACGCGCGAGACGGAGTGCTTTCGCGTCATAAAAGGCCTCTACCGCTTCCGCTGTGGCGACGAGGAATTCGACGCCCCGCCGGGAACCGTCGTCGTGCTGCCGCCGAACGTCCGTCACAGCTGGCGCAATATCTCCGACGAGCCGGGCCAGATGTTTGCGACAGTAACGCCGGGCGGTTGCGAGCAACTCTTCATGGCCATCGAGAACGAAGGCGCTGACACGCCTGAGAAAATCGCCGCGATCGAAGCGAGGCTCGGCATTTTCAATGACGAGACGGAGGCCCTCGCTCGTCATGGCAATCGCTAGCCGTCCCTAAGACATGGAGACCCTGTGTGGCATGCGCTTGAGATGATCGAGGATTTTTGTGCGCCATCTCTCGATCATCTCGGCATAGGCGTCGCCAACAAAGGCATCGATGCCCACATTGCCGGCTTCGCTCAGTCCCGTCAGCGTGTAGCCGACTTCGACCCAGCACGCATTTTCACCGTCAGCCCGGCAGATCACCTCGACGATCGTCGAGCGAGACCCCGGCGTGACCCGGCTATACCGCGCCCGGCAACCTGCCAGGTCGAAGTCCACGACCGTCCAGTACGTCAGCTCATCGCCCTCGCCGGTCTCGAACACCATGCCCTCGATGGTCTCGCCGTTGGCGGGATGGAAGTAGCGCGGCGCCCAGCCGTCGACCCACATCCGCTCGCCCTCGGGCGTGAAGAACTCGATCGCCTCGTCGGCGCTGATCGGCAGGGCTATGCTGTGCGAGACTTTTTCGTGGCGTGCAATGAACATGGATCGTTCCCGATCAGATCGGCTTCTCGAGCAGCAGGCGCGGCAGCGGAAGTCCGAGTGTTTCGGACATCTTCACCCCGCGCCATGTCTCCCGGAACCCCTGGCGGATATAGAGATCGATCGCGCGCAGATTGGCCTGGGCCACCTCGATCCGTGCCTTGGCGAGATTGTCGGCGCGCATCCGGTCAATGAGTTGATTGAGCAGAGAGGTGCCGATGCCCCGGCCCTGAAAGCCCGGATCGATCCAGAGATCGGAAATGTAATCCCACGGGTGCGTAGCGTTGCCCGGCTCGTCATAGCTGTCGCGCGCGCCCCAACCCACGACTCGGCCTTCGGCACAGCACACCACGAGATCGCATTTCGGATTCTTGACGAAGTCCTTGAGCCAGCTTTCCACCCTTGCCTCGATCTCGGGATCGAACCATTCGGGATAATGGCGATTGTCGAGCCAGGAAATGTATCCCACCCGGGCGACCCCGTCCCGGTCCTCGTCAGTCATGGTCCGGAACGTGAGGTCAGCCATAAATTACCACCATTTATCAGGCGTGAAGCGTCCGGCGGCCTGCTCGATCACATGCGCCGTCTGGAACAGCATTTCTTCATCGAACGGTTTGCCGATCACCTGCAGGCCGAGCGGAAGGCCCTTGTGATCGAGCCCGGCGGGAACCGCGATACCGGGCAGGCCCGCCATGTTTACCGTCACCGTGAAGATGTCGTTGAGATACATCTTCACCGGATCATTGGCCATGTCCTGGTCGGCGATGCCGAAGGCGGATGACGGCGTGGCAGGCGTCAGGATCGCATCGACGCCGGCCTCGAAGGCGAGTTCGAAATCGCGCTTGATCAGCGTCCGCACCTTTTGCGCCCGGATGTAATAGGCGTCGTAATAGCCGGCCGACAACACATAGGTGCCGATCAGAATGCGGCGCTTGACCTCGGTGCCGAAACCGGCCGCACGGGTCTTCTCATACATGTCGAGGATGTCCTTGCCGTCCTGCCGGAGACCGTAGCGAACGCCGTCATAGCGGGCTAGGTTCGAGGACGCCTCGGCCGGGGCGACGATATAATAAGCCGGCAAAGCATATTTGGTATGCGGCAAAGTAATATCGACGATCTCGGCGCCGGCGTCCCTCAGCCAGGCGATGCCCTGCTGCCAGATGCTCTCGATCTCCTCGGGCATGCCTTCGACGCGGTATTCGCGGGGAATCCCGATCCTTTTGCCCTTGAGCGATTTGCCCAGTGCCGCCTCGTAATCCGGCACCGGAATATTCACCGAGGTCGTGTCCTTGGGATCCACGCTGGCCATGGATTTGAGCAGGATTGCCGCATCGCGCACGTCGCGGCCGATCGGCCCTGCCTGGTCGAGCGACGAGGCAAAGGCGACGATGCCCCAGCGCGAGCAGCGGCCGTAAGTCGGCTTGATACCGACCGTCCCTGTGAATGCCGCAGGCTGGCGGATCGAGCCGCCGGTGTCGGTAGCCGTCGCGCCTGCAGCCAGAAAGGCCGAGACTGCGGCCGCGGAGCCGCCGGACGAGCCGCCAGGCACCAGATAGGCATTCGAGCCCTTGGCGCGCCACGGGTTCTTCACCGGGCCGTAATAGGAAGTTTCGTTCGACGAGCCCATGGCAAACTCATCCATGTTGAGTTTGCCCAGCATCACCGCGCCGTCATCGAACAGGTTCTGGCTGACGGTCGACTCATATTCCGGCTTGAAGCCGTCGAGAACGTGGCTGCAGGCCTGGGTATGGACGCCCTTGGTCGCGAACAGATCCTTGATGCCAAGCGGAATGCCCTCGAGTGCACCGGCTTGGCCGGCCGCGATCCTCGCATCCGATGCTTTGGCCTGGGCGCGCGCGATATCGTGCGTCACGGTGACGTAAGCATTGAATTGCGCATTGGCCGCATCGATCGCGTTAAGATAGGCCTCCGTCAGGTCGACGGCGGAAATCTCCCTGGCGAGGAGTTTTTTACGTGCTTCGGCGATCGTCAGGCTTGTCAGTTCACTCATCAGGCTTTCACTTCAATTCTCAGGCAGCGAGCTGCTTGTGATAAAACACGGAATATTCGGAATCGGGATAGTCGAGGACCGGGCCGCAGCGGTTGAACCCGGCCTTCTCATAGATCGCCCAGGCCGCATGATGACGGTCGCCGGTTTCCAGCACGACTTCCTCAATGCCCTCATCGGCGGCGGCACTCAGGATCTCGCCGAGAATGCGCCGGCCGATACCCTGGCCGCGATAGTCCTCATGCGTGAACATCCGCTTGACCTCGGCGATCCGGCTGTCATGGCGCTTCAGCGCGCCGCAGCCGATTGCCGTACCGCCGTCCCGTGCGATCCAGACGGTCACGCCGGGTTCCGCCATCTGTTCGACCGTCAGATGAAAGACGAAGTCCGGCGGCGTCAGTTTCAGCAGGTATTCGTTCAGCGAGGCGACGAGCGCGCGCACGTCGTCCTGAAGCGGGCTTTCGATAGCAATCGTGATGGCCATGCGGGACTCCATCTTGCGTACGTTCCCTACTCGACGACTTTGGGAACCTCGAAAAAGTTCTGTTCGGTCAAGGGCGCGTTAGCGACGATCCGGTCGGCCATATTGCCGTCGGTCACTTCGTCCTTGCGCATCTTCATGGCCATCGGGGTCACCGAGGTCATCGGCTCGACCCCGGCCACATCGACTTCGGAGAGTTGCTCGACGAAGCCGAGGATGCCGTTGAGCTCCCCGGTCATGCGCACGGCCTCATCCTCGGTGACGGCGAGCCGGGCAAGCCTGGCCACGCGTTTGACGGTCGCAACATCTACGGACACAACATTCTCCAGTCAGATTTCCCCTGCCCGCTATAAAGGCGCATGGCAGGCCGCGCAATCGCTTTTTGACGTAGGTCCTACGGGCTCAGATCGTCACCGTTCCGCCGACATCGGGCACTTCCACGCGGGCTTTGGCGCCCTCCATCCCGGCAACGAACTTGTCAGGTGTCTGGTCGAGCAGGCCGAAGGTCTTGTAGTGGCAGGGAATGACCGTCTTGAAGTTGAAGAAGCGCTGGCAGGCAAGCGCCGCCACCGCGCCGCCCATGGTGAAGCGGTCGCCGATCGGCACCAGACCGATATCCGGCTGGTGCAGTTCCTCGATCAGCGCCATGTCGCCGAAAATGTCGGTATCGCCCATATGCAGCAGCGATGGCTCGTCATCGAAATGCAGCATCAGCCCGTTGGCGCTGCCAAGCGAGTGGCTGACGCCGTCCTCGGTCAGATGCGCGGAGGAATGTAGCGCGTTGGTGAAAGTCACGCTGAAATTGCCGGTATGGATCGTGCCGCCGGTCGCGCCCGGATTGACCTTCTTGACGCCACGAAACTCCAGCCAGTCGCCGAGATCGGCATTTGCCACGACTTCGGCATCGAGTTCACCCGCCAACGCAATCGTATCGCCGACATGGTCCATGTGACCATGGGTCAGCAGGATATGGGTGACGCCCTTGGTGACGTCCTTGACATCCTCGCCCTGGAAGGCGGGATTATGCGTGAAGAAAGGATCGATCAGGATCGTATCCTTGGCGGTCTCGATACGGAAAGCGGAATGGCCAAGCCAGCGGATCTTCATGGTAAGTCTCCCTTATCATTGTTGGGAGCTTGATACCGAAACCGGCCAGTCGTGGCCAGACGCTCACGGGCATTTTTGCCTGCCGTATGGAATTTCCTCCCGCGCACCGCTAAGGAGAGCGATGACCATCCTATCCATCGACGACCTAGCATCCACGCTCTCTCCCGGTGACCTCGTCGCCGGGCTCGACCTCGGCACGACAACGATCGGCCTGTCGCTCTCCGACAAGGGGCGGCGGTTTGCCACGCCGCGTACCGTCATCAGCCGCAAGAAGTTCACCTTGGATGCGGAAGTGCTGCTGGCTTTCGCGGCGAAGGAGGAGGTCCGCGCCTTCGTGATCGGCCTGCCGATCAACATGGATGGCAGCTCTGGCCCGCGCGCCCAGGCCACGCGCGCCTTCGTGCGCAACATGGAGGCCAAGACCGCCATCCCCTTCGTCTATTGGGACGAGCGGCTATCGACGGTGGCGGCGGAGCGGGTGCTAATCGAGATGGATGTGTCGCGCAAGAAGCGCAGCGAGCGGATCGATTCCGCCGCCGCATCCTTCATTCTTCAGGGCGCGCTGGACAGGCTTTCGTCCATAGCAAGGGCGGCGGCGTCGGACTCTGATTTCGCCTGACGCGCCCGCCACCATTCGGCAATCGCCTTGCGGCGGCGGAATGCCAGTATGCCGGCAAGGATGAACGTATCCATGATGATGGCGCGCACGACGAGGCCGGGAATTTCCTTCGGCGGCAGGCCGAGAATGCTGCCGTAAAGCTCGAAGACGAAATCGTTCATGCGACGGCTGAGGATCAGGTAGCCGAAGTTGAGATCGTTATAGGAAAGTCCGTACCACGTGCCGAGAATGACGATCGGCATGGCCCAGAAAATCAAGATCCATTTCATTCCCATGTCCTCGGCTGCTGCGGATCGAGGCCGTTTTCCCCGCCCCGATCCGCATGTCCCCCGGCCAGATCCTGCCCCGAAGGGCGATTTTTCTTATCCGCCAGAAAATAACGGAATTCCTGTCAAAGTCTTGTTTTTGCCCGCAGAACGGGATTGGCAATCAGTCTGTCGAAAAGCCCGAACATCGAGATAGTAAAGAGCGGTATGGCGAAATCCTTGGCGACGAGCGAGATCGCCACGGCCAATGCCGCAACAGCAATCATGCCTGTCTTTCCCGATGTCATGGCCGACGCTGAACCTCTCTGACCGACGAGAAGCAGTGTCCCAGCTTCGCCGCGGCGGCGCAACGTTAAACAATTGTTAGGGTTAATTTCCACGGGACCAGGACGGCCGATCAGGGGTAAACGCCGCGTACCAACTTGCGAACGGCCAAGGCGACGCGATCCCAGTCCTTCTCGCCAGACAGTTCAAGGCCCGCGAAACGGCCTGCCGTCGCCCCCGCCAGAACCACATGCTGTACGGCCGCCAGCAGCATCGCATTGAGCGCCAAATGATCGACGCCCCTAGGTGGCGGCATCTTGCCCCTCACCTTCTCGATCCACACTCCCAGCGCCCGCGACCGCGCTTCCGACAGCCGCCGCACTTGCGGGGAATTGTCAGACACCTCCCAGGCGATGATCCGCCGCGTCAACGGATCGTCCCTGAGTGCTTCCATGAACAGCAGCATCACATGCTCGATGAGATCGCCATAGGTCAGCATGAAGCCGGAGCTGCCGCCAACCGGCATTTTCTCCTCCATCCAGCGCGCCAACTCGCCGCCGATCACATCGACCAGCCCGTCCATCCCGCCATAGTAGCGGTAGATCAGCTGCTTGTCGCAGCCGGCGCGGCGGGCCACGGCGTTGACGCCGAAATTCTGGAAACCGTCCTCTGCCAGCAGCTCGGCCGCAGCCTTCAATATCCGCGCCCTGGTCGCGTCGCGATTGCGCGGCGGCGCGGCATCCACCACAATGTGTTGCGTTTGCATTCTTGTCCCCTGGTTCCGGCGGGAACCTAGCGACCTCACCATGCGGTGACAATCGCGCGGCTCGCGTTGTCCACATGGTTTGCACCGATCAACAATGCGCTTGCAGTTGGCAGAACGGCCCACTAACAAGAGCCAACCTCCCCGCGAAGCTCTCCCATGCAAATCATCTCCGAAAGCATCCTGCCGATCTTCCTCATCGTTGTCTCCGGCATCGTGCTGAAGCGGCTGCCGCTCTTCGACAAGGGTCTCTGGAACGGCCTTGAACAACTCGGCTTCTACGTCCTGTTTCCCTGCTATCTCTTTGTCACGCTAGCCACCGCCGATTATTCGGATATCGACATCCTGCCGGTGAGCGTCGTCTATCTCGGCGCGGTCCTGCTGATGGCGTCGCTGCTGATGGCTGCCTGGCCGCTGTTTCGCGCCCGCGGCGTCGGCGCGCCGCAATTCACCTCGGTGTTCCAGACGGCAACCCGCTGGAACGGCTTCGTGGCGCTGGCAATCGCCGAACGCATAGCCGACCGGCCGGGCGTGGCGATGGTGGCCTTCCTGATGGGTGCGATCATTATCCCGATCAATTTCATCAATATCGGCCTGTTGATCTGGTTCGGCGGCGGCAAGAAGGATTTTCTGACCGTCCTGTTCAAGCTGGTGACCAATCCGCTGGTGTTTTCCAGCCTGCTTGGCGTTCTCGCGGCGGCGCTGGGCATCCATATCTATGCGCCGGTCCTGAATGCGCTCGATCTGCTCGCCCGCTGCGCGCTGGGCCTCGGCCTGCTCATCGTCGGCGCCGGACTGCAAGTCTCCGATGCGCTCAAGCCACGACCGGTGACGCTCATTCCGGTCTTCCTGAAACTGCTGGCCTTTCCGGCACTCGTCGTGGTGCTGGGGCTGATCGCCGGGCTCGATCACACGACGATCCAGCTGCTCGGCCTCGCAGCCAGCGTGCCGACGGCGATGAACGGCTATCTCTTGGCCAAGCAGATGGGCGGCGACGCGCCGCTCTATGCGGCGATCTCGACGATCCAGACCGCCGCCGCCTTCATCACCATGCCGCTGGTGCTTGCGCTGATCGCATTGTTTTAACTCGCAGCCTCGCCGAGGCTGGAACCTGCGCCGAGCTTCTTGAGGACCCATGGAAGTGCCAGCAGCAGCACCGACAGGATCAGGAAGAAGGCCGAGAGCGGATGCGTGAGGAACACGCTCGGATCGCCCTGGCTAATCATCAGCGCCCGCCGGAAATGTTCCTCCGCCATCGGACCGAGAATGAGCCCGATGATCGCGGGCGCGATCGGAAATCCGTATCGTCGCATGAGGAAGCCGACAATGCCGAGGATGAGCAGAATGACGAGGTCGGTCAGCGAGCGGTTCAGGCCATAGACGCCGAGCGCCGAGAACACCATGATGCCGCCATAGAGCAACGGCGCCGGTATCGCCAGCAGCCGTACCCACAGCCCCACCAGCGGCAGGTTGAGGATCAGCAGCATCACATTGCCGATATAAAGGCTGGCGATCAGCCCCCAGACCAGCGGCCCGGAATTGGTGAAAAGCTGCGGCCCGGGCTGCAATCCATATTGCTGGAAGGCGACAAGCAGGATCGCGGCCGTCGCCGATGTCGGCAGTCCGAGCGTCAAGAGCGGCACAAGCACGCCGGCGACTGCCGCATTGTTGGCGGCCTCCGGCCCGGCCACGCCCTCGATCGCGCCCTTGCCGAATTCCTCCGGCTTTTTCGAAAGCTTCTTTTCCATGACATAGGAAAGGAATGTCGGGATTTCGGTGCCACCCGCCGGCAGCACGCCGAACGGAAAGCCGACGGCGGTGCCGCGCAGCCACGGTCGCCACGACCGGCCCCATTCCTCGCGGTTCATGAACAGCGATCCCTTGACCGCCAGCACTTCAGCCTCGCGAAGATCCTTGCGCGACGCGATATGCAGCGCCTCGCCCACGGCAAAAAGACCCACGGCGACCACGACGGTGTCGATGCGTCCGGCGAGGCTCAGCAGCCCGAATGTCAAGCGCGGCTGGCCGGTCAGGACGTCGGTGCCGACGAGACCAATCGCCAGGCCGAGGATGAGCGAGGTGACACCGCGCAGGAGCGAACTTCCAAGCAGCGCCGATGCCGCCGCGAATGCAAAGATCATCAGCCCGAAATATTCCGCCGGACCGAAGCGCAGCGCGACCTTGACGAAGACGGGCGCTAGAAACGTCAGAAGCAGCGTGCCGATCGTGCCGGCGATGAAGGAGCCGATCGCTGCCGTTGCCAGTGCCGCCGCGCCTCGGCCCTGCCGAGCCATGACATTGCCTTCGACCGCCGTGATGATCGAGCCGGATTCTCCCGGCGTGTTGAGCAGGATCGACGTCGTCGATGAGCCGTACATGGCGCCGTAATAAAGGCCGGCGAACATGATGAAGGCGCCGGTCGGATCGAGCTTGGCCGTAACCGGCAACAGAAGCGCGATCGTCAGCGCCGGACCGATGCCTGGCAGGATGCCGATCAGCGTGCCCAGCGTCGTGCCGATCAGGCACCACATCAGGTTGGTCGGTGTCAGCGCCGTGGCAAATCCGTCGAGGAGGAACTGGAACGCTTCCATCAGATCAGCCCCTGGAGAATGCCGGCTGGCAGTTGCAGGTTCAGCAATTTGGTGAAGGTGAAATAGGCCAGGCTGCAGACGATCAGCGCGATGATCACATCCCTGACAACCTTCCGACTGCCAAAACCGAACGCCACTGCGGTGAAGAGGACCGTCGACGCCAGGATGAATCCGAGAATCTTGATGAAAACGATTTCGAAGACGAAGCCGAGCAGAATGAAGGCGAGAGCCTTCCAGTCAGTCTCGTCCGTATCGCCAACGACCTTGTCAGGGCTGTTCCTGAGCGATTGGACGATGAAACATATCCCAACGATCGCCAGCGCGGCGGCGGCGAAATAGGTGAAGACCTGTGGCCCGACCTTGGCGTAGTTCGGCGCGATCTTCAGTTGCGACGTGCTCCATGCGATCAGCACCGCAAGAAGACCCAGCAACAGGCCGGCAATCACGCCGGCCAACTTCGATTCCTGCTTCATCGCCGCCCCGCCTTATTGAACGAGGCCGATCGCCTTCAGCACATCCGTCGTTCGCTTGTTCTCCTCCTCGACCAGCGCTGCGAATTCGTCGCCAGCGAGATAGAGGTCCGTCCATTTCTTGTCGGCGAGGATCTTCTTCCATTCGGCGCTGTCATGGACCTGCTTGACCAGGTCGAGCAGCCCAGCCTTGCTGGCATCATCGAGGTCGGGAGCGGCAACCACGCCGCGCCAGTTGGCGAGTTCCACATCGACGCCCTGCTCCTTGAGTGTCGGCGCATCGACGCCTTCGACCTTGGCGCCGGACGAGATGGCCAGCACCCGGAGTTCGCCTGATTTGATCTGGCCTTCCCATTCCGAAAGCGAGGAAATGCCCGCGGCAACGTGGCCGCCGAGGATTGCGGCAAGCGCTTCGCCACCGCCCGAGAAGGGAATGTAGTTGAGCTTGGTGAGATCGGCCCCGACGGCCTTGGTGATCAGGCCCGCGAGGATGTGGTCGGTACCGCCAGCGGAACCACCGCCAAACGCCACCGTGCCCGCGTCTGCCTTCAATTTCGTCGTCAGGTCGGCAAGCGTCTTGAATTCGGATGCCGCGGGCACGACCAGCACTTCGAACTCGCCGGTCAGGCGTGCGATCGGCGTGGTCTGGGCAAGTGTCGCAGCAGACTGATTGGTCAGGATCGCACCGACCATGACGAGGCCCATGACCATCAGCACCTTGCCATTGCCGCTTTCCTGCCCGGCAAGCTGTGCCAGGCCAACCGTGCCGCCGGCGCCCGCGACGTTTTCAACTGAAACCGAGCCAGCGAGATTTAGCGCGCGAACCACTTCCTCCATGGCGCGCGCCGTTTGGTCCCAGCCGCCGCCGGGCTTTGCCGGCGCGATGATTCGAAGGTCTTCAAGTGCGGCTGAAGCCGATGTCGCCCACGGCAACACTGTGGAAGCTGCAAGAGCGGCGGAGATCTTGATGAAATCGCGTCTTTTCATGTTTTCCTCCCGAAAACAACGTTGGCCGTCCTTCGGCGACGGCTCACCAAGGATGAACCCATCACCGTCCCTGCCTTGAAGGAAGCATGCAGGGCGCTGAATAACAAGCTATATTTGCTGTTGAATATCTACAAACGCGCTAAACGCCGGCCGCTGGGTAGAGCAGGTCGATGATGAAGCGGGCATCGAAGCGCGAATCGAGCATGCCATAGGTCGAGCGCCATCCGCCCGCCAGCCGCGTTTCCAGAAACGCGTCCGCGACACGGCCCGCGCCGAGCCGCATAAGCTCAGCTGCACCTGCCGCCAGAGCCATTTGTTCCGCCAGAAACCGGGCCGATCCTTCATCACGTTCGCATAGCGCAGCGGCTGCACGAAGCACATCCACCATCTTGCCACCAGACGGGCCGAGATCACGCTCGAGCATGTTGAAGACCATGTCGAACTGGTCGCGGTGGCGTGTCAGCACCCGTAGCAAGTCGAGCGCCATGACATTGCCGGAGCCCTCCCAGATCGCATTGACCGGCGCCTCACGATAGTGGCGCGCCATCGGCCGCTCCTCGACATAGCCGGAGCCGCCCAAACATTCCATCGCCTCGTAGATCAGCGCCGGCGCCAGCTTGCAGACCCAGTATTTGATCACAGGCGTCATGACGCGCTGGTAGGCCCGCTCCTCCTCGTTGGCATTCGCATTGTCGAATGCCGAGGCCAGCCGGAAGACGAGCGCGCTGGCGGCGGCGGCATCGAGCGCCATGTCGGCCACGACGCGCGTCATGATCGGCTGGTCGATCAGCTCCTTGCCGAACACCGACCGGCCGCGGATATGATGCACCGCCTCGGCAAGTGCCGCGCGCATGATGCCGGCCGAGGCAAGCGCGCAATCGAGCCGAGTCAGCGTCACCATTTCGAGGATGGTGCGGATGCCATGCTCGGGCTCGCCGAGCAGGAAACCGTAGGTATCGGAGAATTCCACCTCGCTCGACGCATTCGAGCGGTTGCCGATCTTGTCCTTGAGCCGCTGGAATCTCAGCCCGTTGCGGCTACCGTCCTCCAAGAGGCGCGGCACGAGGAAACAGCCGATACCCTCGCGCGTCTGGGCGAGCATGACGAAGGCATCGCTCATCGGCGCCGACATGAACCATTTGTGGCCATTGAGCCGGTAGATGCCCTCGCTCACTTTGTCGGCGACGGAGCGGTTGGCGCGCACATCGGTGCCGCCCTGCTTCTCGGTCATGCCCATGCCGATCGTCACGCCGGGCTTGTCCTGGGCGGGCCGATTGTTGGAATCGTAGCGCCGCGCCGTGATCTTCGGCAGCCACCCGCGCAACAGGCCGGGATTGGACTTGATCGCCGCCACCGATGCGGAGGTCATGGTCAGCGGGCAGAGATGGCCGCATTCGAGCTGTGCGGTCAGGAAGAAGCGTATAGCGCGCGCCTGATGCGCGATGCCCTTCTCGTCTTCCTTGTCTTCCCAGATCGACGAGGCCAACCCACTCCCCACCGAACGCCGCATCAGCGCATGCCATGCCGGATGGAAATCGACCACGTCGAGCCGCTCGCCACGCGGCCCGTGCGTCCTCAGGTGTGGGGTGTCCTGGTTGGCCATCCGCGCCAGTTCCTGCGCCTCGTGCGAGGTCACATAGCGGCCGATAAGCTCGAATTCCTCGCGGATCGCACGCGGCATGGAGGAGGAAATATCAACCAGCAGCGGATCGGACCGATAGGCATTGATCCCCGTCCAGGGTTCCGGCTGGTTGAGTTCCTCGGGCGTCAGATCGGCGTGCGAATTCTTGTCCATGAACGCTTCTTAGGCGGATTCTCGAATGATTGCATGGGGCCGCCCAAACCCACCGGCCTAATATGTGTTGAAAACAGACGCCTTGTCCATGGCGCGCATCACGTGGGGCGCTTGCGCACGCAACCGATTGCAGTCTAGGATTGAATGTCGGCGAAAGCAGATGCGCCTTGCCAGCGGGCGCTGCCGGGGAAGATTGGCTCCCCCGGCTGCGGCGACAGCCTCGCTGATCGAACGGAGGTGATTGCTATGGTCCGAAAACCATTTGCTGTCACGTTTACTCTGACAAAGACCCGAACCGGCTGGCAAGTCACTGTTCGGATATCTTTTGCTAGGTAGACAACGGGGGATGGGCGCAAGCCCATCTCCCACTCCGGGATAATATGATTTTCCGCTCTCGCTTTCAAGTGTGCTGGGGATCAGCCGAATTTCGAACCTGCGCTCCCTTGCCCCTCCCGCCGCAGCGCCTTATAGAGCCGTCAAATACAGGCAAGGATCCCGCGCAATGGTCTTTTTTCCGCACCGCCACCTGCTTGGCATCAAGGGGCTGACGGAACAGGATATCGTCTATCTCCTCGACAAGGCCGACGAGGCGGTGAAGATTTCCCGCCAGCGCGAAAAGAAGACCTCCACCCTGCGCGGGCTGACCCAGATCAATCTCTTCTTCGAAGCGTCCACCCGCACGCAGGCCTCCTTCGAACTGGCCGGCAAGCGCCTCGGCGCCGATGTCATGAACATGTCGGTCGGCAATTCCTCGGTGAAGAAGGGCGAGACCCTCATCGACACCGCGATGACGCTGAATGCCATGCGGCCGGATGTGCTGGTGATACGGCACTCCTCGGCCGGTGCCGCCGCCCTGCTCTCCCAGAAAGTCTCCTGCGCGGTCGTCAATGCCGGCGATGGCCAGCATGAACACCCGACCCAGGCTTTGCTCGATGCGCTCACCATCCGCCGCGCGAAGGGCAAGGTGTCGCGCATCATTGTCGCGATCTGCGGCGACGTTCTGCACTCGCGCGTTGCACGCTCGAATATCCTCCTGCTCAATGCCATGGGTGCCCGCGTCCGCGTCGTGGCCCCCGCGACGCTACTTCCATCCGGCATCGCCGACATGGGTTGTGAAGTCTTCCACGATATGAAGGAGGGCCTCAAGGACGCCGACGTCGTCATGATGCTGCGCCTGCAGCGCGAGCGCATGTCCGGCGCCTTCGTGCCATCGGTGCGCGAGTATTTCCACTATTTCGGCCTCGATGCCGAAAAACTGAAAGTGGCGCGGCCCGACGCGCTCGTCATGCATCCAGGCCCGATGAATCGCGGCGTCGAGATCGCCTCCGAGATCGCCGACGGCCCGCAGAGCGTCATCGGCGAGCAGGTGGAAATGGGGGTCGCCGTGCGTATGGCCGTCATGGAAGCACTGCTCCTCGGCCAGAACATGGGAGAGCGGACATGACCACGACCGTCCTCCAGAACGCCCGCATCGTCGATCCATCGCGCAACCTCGACGAAATTGGCACGATCGTCATCCGCAACGGCAAGATCCTCGCATCAGGCAAAGACGCCCTGAACCAGGGCGTGCCGGAAGCGGCCATCGTCCGCGATTGCCGCAACCTCGTCGCCGTCCCCGGCCTGATCGACGCCCGCGTCTTCACCGGCGAACCCGGCGGCGAGCACCGCGAAACGATCGCCTCGGCTGGGCGTGCCGCAGCGGCCGGTGGCGTCACCTCCTTCATCATGATGCCGGACACCGATCCCGTCATCGACGACATCGCGCTAGTCGAATTCGTGCGCAAAAATGCCCGCGATGCCTCGCCCGTCCGCATCTATCCGGCGGCTGCCCTCACCAAGGGCCTTGACGGCGACGAGATGACCGAGATCGGCCTGCTGAGAGACGCCGGTGCCGTCGCTTTCACCAATGGGCGTCATCCGCTCCACAATGCCCAGGTCCTCCGCCGGGCGCTGACCTATGCGCGCGAATTTGGCGCCGTAATCTCGATGGAAACCCGCGACGAACATCTCGGCGCCGGCGGCGTGATGAACGAGGGCCTGCTCGCCTCCTGGCTCGGCCTCTCCGGCATCCCGCGCGAAACCGAGATCATTCCGCTCGAGCGCGATCTCCGCATCGCCACGCTGACCGGCGGACGCTATCACGCCGCGCAGATTTCCGTGCCGGGCTCGGTGGAAGCAATCAATACGGCCAAGTCGCGCGGCGCCAAGGTCACCTCGGGCATCTCGATCAACAACCTCGCGCTCAACGAAAACGACATCGGCGAGTACCGTTCCTTCTTCAAGCTCTATCCGCCGCTGCGCTCCGAGGACGATCGCACCGCCATGGTCGAGGCGCTGAACAAGGGCGAGATCGAGATCATCGTCTCCTCCCATGATCCGCAGGATGTCGACACCAAGCGCCTGCCCTTCGCGGAAGCCGCCGATGGCGCGGTCGGGCTTGAGACCATGCTGGCCGCCGCCCTTCGCCTCCACCACGATGGCTCGGTCAGCCTGATGCGCCTGATCGACGCCATGTCATCGGCCCCTGCCCGCATCTTCGGCCTGCCCGGCGGCACATTGAAGCCGGGTGCCGCAGCCGATATCACGCTGATCGACCTCGACGAACCCTGGATCTGCGTCAAGGACCAGCTCGTCTCTCGCTCGAAGAACACACCTTTCGAAGACGCAAGATTCTCCGGCCGCGCCGTCGCCACTTACGTCGGCGGCGAATCTGTGTTTTCCTTGTAATCCGGAGGGGCATTCATGGAAGCACTCACAACCTGGAACATCGCGGCCTTTCCCGCGATTATTGCAGCCGTGCTCGGCTATCTCTCGGGCTCGGTGCCCTTCGGCCTGATCCTGACGCAGATGGCGGGCCTTGGCGATGTGCGGTCGATCGGCTCGGGCAATATCGGCGCGACCAATGTGCTGCGCACCGGCAACAAGGGCCTGGCCGCAGCGACGCTGCTGCTTGATGCGCTCAAGGGCACGGTGCCCGCTCTTCTCGGCACATATTTCTTCGGCGTCGAGGGCGGCGTGATCGCCGGCCTGTTCGCCTTTTTCGGCCATATTTTTCCAGTCTGGCTTGGCTTCAAGGGCGGCAAAGGCGTTGCAACCTACATTGGCGTGATGTTCGGGCTCGACTGGCGCATGGGCCTGCTTTTGCTCGCCGTCTGGATTGCAACGGCTGCAATCAGCCGCTACTCTAGCCTGTCCGCTCTGGTTGCAACCGTGGCGATCCCGGTGGTGGAGTTCTTCGCCGGCGATATCAGGATCGCGGCACTGGCCGCCCTGATGTCGGTCATCGTCTGGATCAAGCATCGGGCGAACATTGAGCGGCTGCTTTCGGGCGGCGAAAGCAGGATTGGCAGCAAGGGGTAGAGGTTGGAAACGAGCGCCGGTGCCAAGGGAATAGCGCTCACTGATCGCCAGCGGCTCGCCTGGCTTCGCCTCATCCGTTCCGACAATGTCGGCCCTGCGACCTTCCGCGATCTGATCAATCACTTCGGCTCGGCCGAAATGGCGCTTGAAGCCCTGCCCGAACTGTCGCGCCGGGGCGGCTCGACGCGTCCCGTCCGTGTTGCCACACGAGACGAAGCGCTGACTGAGCTGGATTTCGCCCAACGCTTCGGCGCACGCTTCGTCGGCATCGGCGAGCCGGATTATCCCTCGGCATTGCGCCAGGTCGAGGGCGCCCCGCCGCTGATCGCAATCAAGGGCAAAGCCACAATTCTGCGCCAGCCTTCGATCGCCATGGTCGGCGCCCGCAACTGCTCTGTCTCCGGCGCCAAATTCGCCGCCATGCTGGCGCGCGAGATCGGCCGCGCCGGCTATTCCGTGGTGTCCGGCTTCGCTCGCGGCGTCGATTCGGCCGCCCATCGAGCCAGCCTCGACACCGGCACCGTCGCCGTATTGGCCGGTGGACTCGACAAGCCCTATCCGCCGGAAAACGAACCCCTGCTGGCTGAATTCGAAGCCTCCAGCGGCCTGCTGCTGTCGGAAATGCCGTTCGGCTGGGAGCCCCGCGCCAAGGATTTCCCCCGCCGCAATCGCCTGATCGCCGGCATCGGACTTGGCCTGGTGGTCATCGAAGCCGCCGCCCGTTCGGGCTCGCTCATCACCGCCCGCTACGCCGCAAATTTCGGCCGACTGGTCTTCGCCGTGCCCGGCTCGCCGCTTGATCCGCGCTCGGAAGGCGCCAATGGCCTGATCAAGGACGGCGCCTCGCTGGTCACCAATGCGAACGACATCATCGAGGCCATGGCGCCAGTCAGCCGCATCGATCTCTTCTCGCCTCAACAGGTCAGCGAGCCGATTTACGAGGACGACAAGCCAATAGCGCTGCCACCGAGTGAGAGGGAACGGGACCTGATCGTGGACGCCTTGGGGCCGACACCCGCCGAGATCGACGATATCATCCGCCACACCGGATTGCCGGCGCAGTCCGTCTATCTGGTGCTGCTGGAGCTAGATCTTGCCGGACGGCTTCATCGCCATGCGGGCGGCATGGTTTCGATCGACTTTGATACTGTCTGACCTGCCGCTCAGGAGATCCGTGGCTTCGGTGAAAGCCATCTCCAGCAGGAAGACCAGCATCTCGGCCTTTTCCCTGCGCGCAAGGTCGGCGAGCTCCGGCAGCATCTGCTTGATATAATTGACGCTTTGCACCGTATTCGTCGGCAGGGATGTCACGGTTTCAGGCTTTCCTATCATCGCACTAACACAGCCTCGCAACGTTACGTCGAATGAATCAACCCTGGCCATTTACACGCGAACAAGTCTACCTTAATTAGTATTAATTGCAACGGGTTTTATTTCAGTTACAGGTTGCATGGCGTTGTAGCGGCTTTCCGGGCCTTGCCAAGCGTTGAGCCGATACCAATTTGTTACCGGACCGTGTTGCCCGATTGCAATATTCGCCAAGCCAAGTCTATAAGCGCGGCCATGCCGGTGAAAACGCTTGCCATGCCGCAAACGGCTCTGAAACAATGCGCGCATACGCAAGGGACAGAGTCCGAAGGCCTTTTGGACAGAAAAAGAAGTAAATGAACGTAGTCGTCGTGGAGTCGCCCGCAAAGGCGAAAACAATCAACAAGTATCTCGGTCCTGGCTATAAGGTTCTGGCCTCGTTCGGCCATGTGCGAGACTTGCCGGCCAAGGATGGTTCGGTCCAGCCCGACAATGATTTCGCCATGTCGTGGGAAATCGACGCCGCATCGCAGAAGCGCATGAACGAAATCGCCGATGCGGTGAAGAAGTCCGACGGCCTGTTCCTCGCGACCGACCCGGATCGCGAAGGCGAAGCGATTTCCTGGCATGTGCTCGATATCCTGAAGAAGAAGAAGGCGATCGGCGACAAGCCGGTCAAGCGCGTGGTCTTCAACGCCATCACCAAGAAGGCGGTGCTCGATGCCATGGCCGATCCGCGCGATATCGACGCGCCACTGGTCGATGCCTATCTCGCCCGCCGGGCGCTCGATTACCTCGTCGGCTTCAATCTCTCGCCCGTGCTCTGGCGCAAGCTGCCCGGCGCCCGTTCGGCCGGCCGCGTCCAGTCCGTGGCACTGCGCCTCGTCTGCGACCGCGAAAACGAGATCGACCGCTTCATCGCCGAGGAATACTGGAATATCTCGGCATTGCTGAAGACACCGCGCAACGACGTGTTCGAAGCCAGGCTCGTCAGCGCCGACGGCAAGCGGCTGACCGCGAAATCGGTCGCCAACGGCGATCACGCCGGGGATCTCAAAGCCGTGCTGGAAGGCGCCGTCTACCGCGTCGACAGCGTCGAGGCCAAGCCCGTCAAGCGCAATCCTGGCCCTCCGTTCACGACCTCGACCTTGCAGCAGGCCGCTTCGTCGCGCCTCGGCTTCGATGCCTCGCGCACCATGCGGGTGGCCCAGAAGCTCTATGAGGGCTTCGATATCGGTGGCGAAGTCACGGGTCTCATCACCTATATGCGTACGGACGGCGTGCAGATCGCGCCCGAGGCGATCGATGCAGCCCGCAAGGCGATCACCGGCCAGTTCGGCAGCAATTTCCTGCCGGAAAAGCCGCGCTTCTACGCGACCAAAGCGAAGAACGCCCAGGAAGCCCACGAAGCCATCCGCCCGACCGATTTCAATCGCACGCCCGACAGCGTCCGCCAATATCTCGACGCCGACCAGTTCCGTCTTTACGACCTGATCTGGAAGCGCGGTATCGCGAGCCAGATGGCGTCCGCCGATATCGAGCGAACCACTGCCGAGATCACCGCCGCGAATGGTCCCCGCAAGGTCGGCCTGCGCGCCGTCGGCTCGGTCATCAAGTTCGATGGCTTCCTCGCCGCCTATACCGACCAGCGCGAGGAAAAAGAGGATAACGACGCCGAGGACGAGGATGGCCGCCTGCCGGAGATCCGCGCCCAGGAAATGCTCGCCAAGGAAAAGATCAACGCGACCCAGCATTTCACCGAGCCGCCGCCGCGCTTCTCCGAGGCCACGCTGATCAAGAAGATGGAAGAGCTCGGCATCGGCCGGCCCTCGACCTATGCCTCGACGCTCGCCACTTTGCGCGACCGTGGCTACGTGACCATCGACAAGCGCAAGCTGATCCCCGATGCCAAAGGGCGCATCGTCACCGCCTTCCTCGAGAACTTCTTCAGCCGTTACGTGGAGTTTGACTTCACCGCGGCGCTTGAGGAAAAGCTCGATCGGATCTCGGCCGGCGAACTGAATTGGAAGGACGTGCTCCGCGATTTCTGGACCCAGTTCTTCGCTGCGATCGAAGACACCAAGGAACTGCGCGTCACCAATATCCTCGATGCGCTGAACGAAGCGCTCGCGCCGCTGCTTTTCCCGGCGCGCGTCGATGGTTCCGATCCGCGCACCTGTCAGGTTTGCGGCACCGGCAAGCTGTCGCTCAAGCTCGGCAAATACGGCGCCTTCGTCGGCTGCTCGAATTACCCGGATTGCAACTTCACGCGCCAGCTTACCGCCGACGCCAATGGTGACGACGCAGCCGCACCGATGGAGACTGTAAGTCTCGGCAAGGACCCGATGACCGGCGAGGAGATGACCCTTCGCTCCGGCCGCTTCGGGCCTTATGTCCAGCGCGGTGACGGCAAGGAAGCCAAGCGCGCCAGCCTGCCCAAGGGCTGGGCGCCCGATACGATCGATCATGAAAAGGCGCTCGCCCTGCTCAACCTGCCGCGCGACATCGGCAAGCATCCCGAAAGCGGCAAGATGATCTCCTCGGGCATCGGCCGATATGGCCCGTTCCTGCTGCATGACGGCGCCTATGCCAATCTCGAAAGCGTCGAGGACGTGTTCTCGATCGGCCTCAACCGCGCCGTCGTGGTCATCGCCGAACATGCCGAAAAGCGCGCCAACGGCGGCCGCGGCGGACGCTCGACGCCGGCAGCCCTCAAGGAACTCGGCGACCATCCCGATGGCGGCAAGATCACCGTCCGCGACGGCAAATACGGTCCCTATGTCAATTGGGAAAAGGTCAATGCGACGCTGCCCAAGGGCAAGGATCCGCAAACCGTGACCATGGAAGAGGCCATCACCTTGATCACCGAGCGCGCGGCGAAGGCGCCGTCGACCAAGAAGCCGCCAGCCCGCAAGAAGGCGGCCGCATCGGCCAAGCCGGCGGCCAAGAAGACCACCAAGGCTGCGGCCAAGCCGAAGGCGGCGGCGAAAGCGAAGAAGGCATCCTAGTGGGTAGACCCCCGAAATCGAACGACAGAAGGCAGCCCGCCAGAAAACAAGTGGGCAAGCCGCCGCAGGGCATCATCCATGGTGCCGTGCCGCCGCGCGAGATCCTGCTCGAATTCATCCAGGACAACCCCGACCGGGCCTCCAAGCGCGACATCGCCAAGGCTTTCGGGCTGAAGGGCGATACGCGCATCGAACTCAAGGCGGCGCTTCGCGCGCTGGAAGACGATGGCCTGCTGCAGAAGACCCGCAAGTCGCTGACCCGCCCCGGCGCGCTGCCGCCGGTGACGGTCCTCGACATCACCATGCGCGATGTCGGTGGCGAATTGATCGCACGTCCCGCCGAATGGCTGGACGAGAATGGCGTCGCACCGGCCGTGCTCATCCGCCAGTCCTCCGGCTCGGATCGTTCCAAGACCAAGGCACCGATCGCAGGCATCGGCGACCGCGTGGTCGCCAAGATCTTCCCCAACAAGGAACGCGGTGGCCCGGCTTATACGGCCCGTATCATCAAGGTCATCGACAAGCGCAAGACTGCGGCGCTCGGCGTCTTCCGTGAAATGGACGGCGGCGCCGGCCGCATCATGCCGATCGAGAAGCGCGGCATGGAAATGGATGTCGATCCGGAATTCCGCGGCGATGCGAAAGATGGCGACCTGGTGGAAGTCGAGACCGCGCGCGCGGGCCGCTTCGGCCTGCCGCGCGCCAAGGTGCTCTCCGTCGTCGGCTCTGTCTCGTCGGAAAAGGCGATCTCGATGATCGCCATCCATGCCCACGGCATTCCCTATATTTTCCCGCCTGCGGTGATCAAGGAAGCGGACGCCGCCGGTGCCGCCGACATGTCGCATCGCAAGGACTGGCGCGACATGCCGCTGATCACCATCGATCCGCATGACGCCAAGGATCATGACGATGCCGTCTATGCCGAGCCCGATCCCTCGCCCGACAACCCGGGCGGCGTCATCGTCGTCGTCGCGATCGCCGACGTCTCGTACTATGTCCGCTCCGGCACGGCGCTGGATCGAGAAGCACTGAAGCGCGGCAATTCGGTTTACTTCCCTGACCGCGTCGTGCCGATGCTGCCCGAACGCATCTCCAACGATCTCTGCTCGCTGAAGGAAGGCGTCGACCGCCCCGCGCTGGCCGTGCGGATGGTGTTCTCGAAGGAGGGCCGCAAGGCGTCGCACACCTTCCATCGCATCATGATGAAGAGTGCGGCCAAGCTCTCCTACCAGCAGGCGCAGGCCGCAATAGACGGCAAGCCCGACGACAAGACCGGCCCGCTGCTCGAGCCGATCCTCAAGCCGCTCTGGGACGCCTATGCCAAGCTCAAGGCCGGCCGCGACAAGCGCCAGCCGCTCGAACTCGACATGCCCGAGCGCAAGATCCTTCTCAAGCCGGATGGAACCGTGGACCGGGTCCACGTGCCGCCCCGCCTCGATGCCCACAAGCTCATCGAGGAGATGATGATCCAGGCCAATGTCGCGGCTGCCGAGACGCTGGAACAGAAGAAGCAGATGCTGATCTACCGCGTCCACGACGCGCCGTCGCTCGCCAAGCAGGAGACGCTGCGCGAATTCCTCGGCACGCTCGAAATGTCGCTGGCTCACGGCAACCTGCGTTCCAACCATTTCAATCAGATCCTCGAAAAGGTCGACGGCAAGCCTTACCAGACCATGGTCAACGAGATGGTGCTGCGCTCGCAGAGCCAGGCGATCTACAGCCCCGAGAATATCGGCCATTTCGGCCTCAATCTCCTGCGCTACGCCCACTTCACCTCGCCCATCCGCCGTTATGCCGACCTGATCGTCCATCGCGCGCTGGTCGCGTCGCTGGGCCTCGGTACAGGCGGGCTGACGGCGGAGGAAGAAGGCCAGCTCGACGATATCGCCGCCGAAATCTCCACCTTCGAGCGGCGCGCCATGGCGGCCGAACGCGAGACCGTCGATCGCCTGATCGCCCACCATCTGGTCGGCCGCA
This sequence comes from Rhizobium sp. TH2, assembly GCF_024707525.1. Lineage (NCBI taxonomy): Bacteria > Pseudomonadati > Pseudomonadota > Alphaproteobacteria > Hyphomicrobiales > Rhizobiaceae > Rhizobium > Rhizobium sp. TH2. Next base: position 2,587,293 of record NZ_CP062231.1, read on the forward strand.
TCGGCGAGGAATTTGACGGCCGCGTCTCCGGTGTCACCAAGTCGGGACTATTTGTCTCACTGCCGGAGTATGGCGCCGACGGCTTCGTTCCCATATCTACACTGGGTAGCGATTACTTCATCTTCGATGAAGCGCATATGGCCCTGACCGGCGAAAGATCCGGCCTCGGCTTCCGGCTGGGCGACACGCTCCGGGTCAAACTCGTCGACGCTGTCCCGCTTGCCGGCGCGCTCCGGTTTGAAGTGATCAGCGAAGGGCGCAAACTGCCGACGGCAACGCGCTCGTTCCACAAGGCCACCAGGCGCCCCAACCGCGCGCCCCCGGCCAAGAAGCCGGGAACCCGGCCGCCGCGCGGGCGCAAGAGGTGAAACCTTCCACCCCTGACGCCATTCAATCATGAAGGTGCCAGGACGGATATGATGCAGGCCCAACCGACAATGCCCATTGAATGGAAGAACCCGGAAACGGGAACCGAAAAGCGTGACCTCGCGACCGCGATCAAGCGCGGCCTACTCTGCCGCTGCCCGAATTGCGGCCAGGGCAAGCTGTTCGGCAAGTATCTCAAGCCCGTCGATCACTGTGCCGTCTGCGGCGAGGACTATACCCACCAGCGCGCCGACGACCTGCCGGCCTATCTCTCCATCGTGCTGGTCGGCCATATCGTGGTCGGCGGCTTCATGATGACCGACATGGTCTGGACGCTGTCCAACTGGGTCCATCTCTCGATCTGGACGCCGCTCACTGTTCTTCTCGCACTCGCCACCATCCAGCCGATCAAGGGCGCCGTCATCGGATTGCAATGGGCGGCACGTATGCATGGATTCGGCGGCAAGGAGCCGGAACCTGAAGATCGTTTAAGCTGAGGAAGCCCGCGGCGCAGCGCCAAAAACTTGCGGTAATTTCCACTGCGGCCATTGAAATCCCGGCCCGGCACGTCTTTATAGCGTGTGCCGGGGGGACCATTTGCCCGGACCGATTTGGGCGAATGACGAAAGAGTATTGAATGACTGATCAGAGGTCTGTGCAGACCGAAGATTCCATACACTGGCCATCGCTGATCGCTGCCATATCGGCCATCAGCGCCGTGGGGATCGCCATCGGGCTGGGACTGCCTCTTCTGTCGATCCTCCTGGAAAAGCGCGGTATTTCGTCGAGCCTCACCGGGCTCAACACCGCCATGGCCGGCATCGCCGCCATGATCGCCGCCCCCATCACCACCCGAGTCGCCCACAATATCGGCGTCGCGCCGGCCATGCTCTGGGCGGTGTTGATATCGGCGATCAGCGCGCTCGGCTTTTACTACATTGAGAATTTCTGGGCCTGGTTTCCGCTTCGCATCGTCTTCCATGGCGCGATCACCGCGCTGTTCATCCTCTCCGAATTCTGGATCAATGTCGCGGCCTCGCCCGAACGGCGCGGGATGATTCTCGGCATCTATGCCACGGTGCTGTCCATTGGTTTTGCAGCAGGAAACGTGATCTTCTCGGCTGTCGGCTCGGAAGGCTTCCTGCCGTTCGGGATCGGCGCTTCGATCATCCTCGTCGCGGCCATACCGATCTTTCTCGCGCGCCATGAGAGCCCCGAGCTCGATGAGAAGCCGATGGGCCATTTCCTGCGCTATCTGCTGCTGGTGCCCACCGCAAGCGCCGCCGTCTTCGTCTTCGGCGCGGTCGAGGCAGGCGGCATGGCGCTGTTTCCGCTCTACGCCACGCGCGAAGGCTTTTCCGAGGCGCAGTCAGGCATCCTCTTGAGTACGATGGCAATCGGCAACGTGATCTTCCAGATCCCCGTCGGCATGCTGTCGGACCGGCTGAAAGATCGCCGCGCGTTGCTCACCGTCATCGGTATCGTCGGACTGATCGGCTCTGTCCTGTTGCCCTTCGTGACCCACGACTGGCGCATCTTTTCGGTGCTGCTGCTGTTCTTCGGAGGCGCGATCGCCGGACTCTATACGGTTGGCCTGAGCCATCTCGGTTCACGCTTCCGTGGCAGCGAGCTCGCGGCCGCCAACGCCGCCTTCATCTTTTCCTATGCCGTCGGCACGGTTGCCGGCCCGCAGGCGATCGGCACCGCCATGGATCTCTTCGGCAGCAACGGCTACCCCTGGTCGATCACCGGCTTCTTCGTGCTGTTTGTCGTTTTTGCCATCGTGCGCCTGTTTTTCCACCCGAGGAAGACTTGACTTTTGCCGCGCGATGCGTAGTTTCCGCGCAAATTCGCCGTGGCCGGTCAAAGGATTCCACGGCGTCTCTTTTTTATAAGGCAGGACGACCATGGCGAAAGCGACCACGATCAAGATCAAGCTCCTCTCGACGGCTGATACCGGCACGTTCTACGTGACCACCAAGAACAGCCGCACGATGACGGAAAAAATGACCAAGACCAAGTATGACCCGGTCGTGCGCAAGCATGTCGAGTTCAAGGAAACCAAGATCAAGTAATTCTTGATCTGAGGTTTTAGGTTTCCAAAAGCGCGCCCGCGAAACGCCGGCGCGCTTTTCGTTTTGCCTTATTGTCTAAGCTCTCGCTTGCGGAACGCCTGGATAACTGCACCCAGCACCGCGACGGCGATCTCCGCCGGGCTCTGCGCGCCGATATCGAGGCCGATGGGCGCATCGATGCGGGCGATCTGCTCGTCAGTGATTCCCAACGCCCGCAGGCGCTCGACGCGCTTGGCATGCGTCTTCCGGCTACCCAACGCCCCGACGTAGAAGCACTCGGTCCTCAGTGCCTCGGCGATCGGAAAGTCGTCGATCTTCGGATCATGCGTCACCGCCACCAGCGCGGTATAGGCGTCGAGCGGCGCGTCCTTCAGCACATCCTCGGGCCAGTCGGCGACCACGTTTACGCCCTCGAATCGTTCCTCGGTGGCGAATGCCGTCCTGGGATCTATGATCCTGAGGTCGAAGCCCGCGATATCAGCGATCCGCGCTAGGGCTTGCGAAATATGGACAGCGCCAATCACGGCGATTCTCGGCGGCGGCACATGGACGTTGAGGAAGCGCCGCTTTCCATCGAGTTCCACCAGTCCCGACTTGCCGGACTGGAACGCCTTCTCCACCGCCTCGCGCAGGCTCTCGGACACGTTTTCGCCCTCACGCACCAACGTGCTCGTGCCATCACCGAGATCAGTCACAAGCAGTGCCGCCCGCCGCCTGCGCCGCGCCTCGTTCAGTGCAGCCAGATCTACGCCGCGCATCAGGCGACCTTCTCGACATAGACCGCGATCCGCCCACCGCAGGACAGCCCGACGCGCCAGGCCGTTTCGTCGGCAACCCCGAATTCCAGCATTCTCGGGGCGCCCGATGCAATGACGTCGATCGCCTCGGAGATCACCGCACCCTCCACGCAGCCTCCCGAGACCGAGCCCTCGAAATTGCCGTCGCTATCAATTACCAGATGGCTGCCCACCGGGCGAGGTGCCGAACCCCAGGTCTCGATGACGGTTGCAATTGCCACATCGCGGCCCTGCCCTTTCCAGGCTTCGGCGACATCGAGTGGATCACGTAAGTTGGCAGTGTTCATATCGGCCTCCTTCAGAGGTAGCGGCGGGGATCGGCATCGCCGGCACGGCCAGCAGCCAGCGCTTTCGCCAGATCGCGTATGGCTTGTAGATTGTGCACGGCGCGCAATTCGTCAACATGCGGCAGCATGGCGCGCACGCCGCGCGCCCTAGCCTCGAAGCCATCGAAGCGTAGCAGCGGATTGAGCCAGACCAGCCTGCGGCACGACCGGTGCAGCCGATCGGTCTCGTGGGCCAGCAGCACCGCGTCATCACGCTCCAGCCCGTCGGTGATCAGCAGCACGACCGCGCCCTGCGACAGAACCCGCCGCGACCACAGCCTGTTGAACTCCTTGAGCGTCTCGCCGATCCGCGTGCCGCCCGACCAGTCCTTGACGCTATCGGTGCACATCGCGATCGCCTCGTCCGGATCGCGATGCCGCATCGCCCGCGTCACATTGGTCAGCCGCGTGCCGAACAGGAACGTGTGCACCCGCCGACGCTTCTCCGTCAGCACGTGCATGAAGTGCAGGAAGATGCGGGTGTACTGGCTCATCGAGCCCGAAATATCGGCGATGATCACCAGCGGCGGATGGATCTGCCGGCGCCGGCGCCACTTGGGCAGGATCAGCGCCCCGCCGGTCTTCATTGCCGCCCGCAATGTGGCGCGTGCATCGATGCGGCCGGGCAACGAGGCGGACTCGTAGCGGCGCGTCCGCACCTTGTCCATCGGCAGGATCAGGCGTTCGAGTTCGCGCCGTGCCTCGCCGAGTTCCGCCGCCGTCATCTGCGCGAAGTCGGTGCAGCGAAAGACCTCGCGTTCCGAGACCGAGAATCGCGCGTCGATCTCGATCTGCTCCTTCTCATGCTGGCGCTCGGGCCGTTCGGCAAACAGCGCCTCCGAGACCCGGGCAGCCGCAGGCGTCGGCTTTCGCTTCTCGCCAATGTCGGGCGTCATCCGCGACAGCATCTGGATCAGCTTCTGCTCGAAATCGCGCGGCCGCCAGAAGACGTTGAACGCCTCGTCGAACACGGCCTTGTCTTCATGCCGCTTGACGAAATTACAAAACAGCGCCGTATAGAATTCCTCTCGCGAACCCACCCCGATCATATCGATGGCTTCGATGGCGTCCTTGATCGCACCGGGACCGATTTTGAGCCCGGCCCGGCGCAGCACCCGCCCGAAATACACGACATTGTCGGCGAAACGGCCGTCACCTTCCGGAGGTGGTGGAGTTGGACGCCCGTCATTGGCCGCGACAGTCTCCATCATTCATCCCACTGCCCTGAGCTCGGCTTTGACCGCATCAAGCGCCTGCCGCCCCTCGGAGCCCTGGATGCGGGCGATATCATCCTGATACTTCAGCAGCGCGCCGACCGTGTCCGAAATCGTCTCCGGATCGAGCGCGACGCGGTCGAGTTCGGTCAGCGCCGTGGCCCAGTCGATGGTTTCCGCAATGCCGGGATTCTTGAACAGGTCGAGCCGCCGCAGCTTCTGCACATAGGCGACGATTTCCTCGCTCAGCCGCTCGCTGCATCCGGGCACCTTGCGGCGGATGATCTCCAGCTCCAGATCGGCAGTCGGATAATCGACCCAATGATAAAGGCAGCGGCGCTTCAGCGCGTCATGCACCTCGCGGGTGCGGTTGGTGGTGATGATAACGATCGGCGGCTCTGCTGCCTTGATCGTGCCGAGCTCGGGAATGGTGACCTGGAAATCGGACAGGATTTCCAGCAGGAACGCCTCGAAGGCCTCGTCGGTGCGATCAAGCTCATCGATCAGAAACACCGGCGCGCCGCCTGCCGATGACGAGAGCGCCTGCAGCACCGGCCGCCGTATCAGATGCTTCTCCGAGAACAGATCGCCTTCCAACCGCGCCCGATCCGTGACCCCTTCGGCTTCGGCGAGCCTGATCTCCAGCATCTGGGCGGGGTAGTTCCACTCGTAGACCGCCGAGGACACGTCGAGGCCTTCGTAGCATTGCAGCCGTATCAGGTCGCGGCCGAGTGCCGTCGCAAGAACCTTGGCGATCTCGGTCTTGCCGACGCCGGCGTCACCTTCTAGGAAAAGCGGCCGCTTGAGCTTCAGGGCGAGATAGACCACTGTCGCCAGCGACCGGCCGGCCAGGTAATCATGCGCTTCGAGCAGCGCGATCGTCTCGTCTATCGATTGGGGTAGTGATGACTTCGAAGGTTCCGGCATAGGCACTCCAGCGAGCCATAAGCCGGCTCCATCCGGACGACTCTATAATGTGCGGTACGACCGGTCCATATAGACAAGCGCCGGATTTTGCCCGCCAAGTCGCAAGGCTGCGACTTCGCCGACCACGATCGTGTGGGTCGACTGCGGTATCATATTGACGATCCGGCAGTCGTAGGTGGCGATCGCATCGACAAGCGCGGGCGCGCCGGTCACCAGCGTATCCCAGTTGCCATGCCCAAACCGCTCGTCCATCGTCAGCTTTTCAAGCCCCGAAAAGGCATGGCTCAGCGCCTGATGATGAAAGGCCAGCGAATTGAGCGCGAAAATGCCGCTCTCGAAGAACATCCGGTTCTTCTCGTTATTGTGGTTGAGGCAGACGAGAACCGTCGGCGGGCTGTCGGAAACGCTGCAGGCGGCGGTCACGGCCAGGCCGCGGCGCTCGCCGTTGAACGCAGTGGTGACCAGCTGCACATGACCCGCATAACGCGCCATGGCATCGCGATAGAGTTTCCCGTCGGCCACCGACAGTTCCGCCAGATTCCGCTTCAGCATGTAGCTCCTATATAGGCAAACAATTGAAAAAGTCGAAATCAGGTTGCGTCAAATTTTAGGGAAATGCGACAAATCCGGTAATCCGCCTTGCGGATGGTCAAATCACGGCTACATTCGCCGGCAATGATGATGGAATGACCATGAAACTGCGCTCCGCCCTCGCCTGCCTCCTCCTCGCTGCCGCGCCCCAGGCCGGGTTCGCGGCCGGACCCCGGATCGCCGTTGTGGCGCCGATGTCGGGCAATCTCCAGGTCCTCGGCGACCAGATCAGGCTCGGCGCCGTGCAGGCTGCCGACGGCAAGGCGGAGATCATCACCATCGACGAGACCTGCACCGAAAAATCCGCCCCGTCGATTGCCGAACAGATCAGGCAAGCGGATGCCGTCGCCGCGATCGGCTTTCTCTGCGTCGATTCGCTCGATGGTGGCCTGCCCATCCTCGCCGAGACAAAAATCCCCGCAATCACGCTCTCCGTCCGCTCGCCAGTGCTGATGGAGGATTCGCTGAAAAAGGGCTGGCCGTTCTTCCGGCTGGCGCCCTCGACTTCAGCCGAACGCGACATGATCGTCCAGGAAATCTTCGCGCAGTGGAAGGACAAGCCCTTCGCGCTGCTCGATGATGGCACGATCATGAGCCGCGAAATGATCGATAATGTCCGCCAGGCCCTCGAGCAGAAGGGCATGAAGGCAGCCTTCATCGATAATTTCCGCCCTGCGCAGGAAGTCCAGACCCAGTTGATCCGCCGCCTCGCCAAGGCGGGCATCACGCATGTCTTCGCCGCCTCCGACCGCAACGATATGTCTGTTATGGCCCGCGATGCGAAGGCCGCGAAGATCAACCTGACCTTCATGGGCGGCGATGCGCTCAACGGCACCAACCAGCCTGTGCCGCTCGAGCCCGGCACCTTCGCCGTGACCCTTCCGGACCCGCAGACGATTGCCAGCGCCAAGCCCATCGTTGAGATAATCCACCAGAAGAAGAAAAGCGCGGAAGGCTATGTTCTACCTTCATATTCCGCCATAACTGTAATCCTCGAGGCAAACGAGATCGCATCCGGCAGCGGTGCGCCATTGGCCGATGCACTGTCCAATACACCGTTTGAAACACCCATCGGTGAAATCCGCTTCAACAAGAACCATGAGCTTTCGACCAATCCCTTCCGGATGCTGGTCTGGGACGGCAATGCCTTCGTCCTGCCGCCGGTGACCGAGTGAAACCGGGACCGAAAAACCTGATCACCGATGTCGGCGGCCTGACCGTCGGCAATGCCGAGGACCGGGCACTGAAATCCGGCGTGACAGTCGTGGTCTGCGATACAGCCGCGACAGCCGCAGTCCACGTCATGGGCGGCGCCCCCGGCACCCGCGAGACCGATCTGCTCGAACCCCACAACACCGTGCAGGCGATCGACGCCGTGTTTCTCTCAGGCGGTTCGGCCTTCGGGCTCGATGCCGGCTCCGGTGTCCAGGCGGCGCTGCGCGAGGCCGGTCGAGGCTTCGCAGTCGGCCCGGTCCGCGTGCCGATCGTGCCCGGCGCCATTCTTTTCGACCTCATCAATGGTGGCAATAAGGACTGGGGCCGCTATCCGCCTTACCGCGATCTCGGCTTCGACGCGGTGCAAAAGGCCAGCCGCGATTTCGCGCTCGGTTCGCATGGCGCCGGCACCGGTGCTCTGACGGCGGGGCTGAAAGGCGGCCTCGGTTCTGCATCGACGGTCCTGCCAAATGGTGTGACGATCGGTGCACTGGCGGCAGTCAACGCGCTTGGCTCCGTCACCTATGGCAGTTCCCGCCATTTCCGCGCGGCGGCCTTCGAAATCGGCGACGAGTTTGGCGGCCTGGGCCTGCCACACCCCCTGCCCATTGACGCCAGCGACATCATCACCAAGATGAATCTCGGTCAGCCCCGCGAAGCCAATACGACGATCACGGTCATCGCCACGGATGCGGTGCTTTCCAAGGCAGAATGCAAACGGCTGGCCGTCGTCGCCCATGATGGTTTCCCGCATGCGATCTGGCCTTCGCACACGCCGATGGATGGCGACATCGTCTTCGCGCTCGCCACCGGCGCTTCGGGCAAGACGATCGACGTGGCGGATTTCGTCACCCTCTGCACCGCCGCCGTCTCGACCATGGCCCGCGCCATCGCCCGCGGCGTCTATTCCGCCGAGGCGGACGCCGACGACGTGATGCCGGTATGGAAGGCGTGAAGCACGCTCAAACGCCTCGGTAACCGGCCATTAAGCCCGTTTCCAGCGCATTTCCCGAAATTAACGCGATATCAAAACCCATCCGGCAGCTTCACGGGTAATCACGGCCTGTTCCGCACACCACCGGAGAAGACCCATGCGCCTGCCCGTCCTCGCAACTGCCATTGCGGCTTTCGTCATGCCCGGCCTCGCCTGTGCCGGACCCGAAGGCGTCTACCACGTCAAGGGCCTCAACCCGGATACCGGCGACGAATATGTCGGCACGGTGCGCGTGGCGCGCAAGGACGAGACCTACCGGATCGTCTGGAAGATCGGCGACGACGAAACAATCGGCGTCGGCATCGGCCTGAAAATCGTCGACGGGCAGATCGTGGCTGGCCCGGCGAGCAACGCCGATACCGGCATTGCGATTTCCTACAGCATGGGCAAGACGCCAGGCAACGCCACCTATACCGAATTCTCCGATGGCACCTGGCACGGCGTATGGGCCTACAAGGGCTATCGCAAGGTCTCGACCGAGGAATGGATTCCGACCGTGACCCAGATCAAGGTCAAATCCGTCGATATGATTGCCGCGCGAAAGAAGGACACGGCCGTCAAGCCGGTCAGGATGGAGAAGGTCAGGACCGATGTCCGGCCGGCCCTGCTTTCCTCGCCGTTGCCAGCGAGCGCCAGTCCGAAATCCTGACGGCCAAGTGACAGAAATTCCACCCAAATAAGGTCCGCAAACCGTCTTACGGGGACTCGGAAACCGGTATATCCGTTATCGGGAAATTGGGGACAACATCCAGCCAGCCGGAACACTGACATACCGCAGCCGGGATGCAATTTCGTGTGCTCATGAAACGGAGGATGACTATGCGCCTGAAAATGCTTTTGACTGCCTGCCTTGTGCTTCTGCCCGCCGTCGCCTTCGCCGACCCGACCGGCGACTATCAGGTGCTCGGCAAGAATCCCGACGGCAAGGAATATACCGGCGTCGTGAAGGTGACCCGCACCGGCGAGACCTATAGCGTTGCCTGGAATGTCGGCGGAACCGAATTCATCGGCACCGGCCTCGGCGCCAAGTTCGTCGGCGATCGTTTCCAGATGGGTCCGGCAAGCCCGGATGACACGGCGATCTCGGTCGGCTATATCTCCGGCCAATCGTTCGGCATGGCGATGTATTTCCAGCAGCCGGACGGCACGTGGCAGGGCATCTGGACCTATGGCGGTTCCGACAAGGCCTCGCTCGAAAACTGGGTGAAGTAGTATTGGAAAGGCTTGGATTTGGCAGGAATTGAAATCTTCGTCGATGCCGATGCCTGCCCGGTCAAGCCGGAAATCCTGAAGGTCGCCGAGCGTCACGCGCTGCGCGTGACGCTCGTCGCCAATTCGGGGCTCCGGCCGTCGCGCGATCCGATGGTGCGAAACATCATCGTTTCCGCCGGCTTCGATGCCGCCGACAACTGGATCGCCGAAAACTCCAAGCCCAATGACATCGTAATCACCGCCGACGTGCCGCTCGCGGTGCGGTGCGTGGCCAACGGTGCGCATGTGACGGGACCAACGGGCCGCATCTTCGACGAGAAGAATATCGGCATGGCGTCAGCCATGCGCGATCTCGGCCAGCACCTGCGCGAAACCGGCGAAAGCAAGGGCTACAACGCCGCCTTCTCGCCGCGCGACCGTTCGGCCTTCCTCGAAACGCTGGACAAGCTCTGCCGCCGGGCAAAGGCTGCTGGGAACACCTGAATTGCTGCATTCCCACGTGGCGATTCTTGCGTTAAGACGCTTGCCATGAACCACATCCTTCTCGTTGCCGTCGGCGGCGCGCTCGGCTCGGTCGCCCGTTATCTCACTGGTCTCGCCGCGCTTCGCTGGTTCGGCCCGGGCTATCCCTGGGGCACGCTCTCGGTCAATATCGTGGGCGGACTGGCGATCGGCGTCTTCGCCGAGTTGATAGCCCGGCGCTTCGATGGCTCGCAGGAACTACGCCTCTTCATCATCACCGGCATACTCGGCGGCTTCACCACCTTCTCGGCCTTCTCGCTGGAAGTCTCCACTATGGCCGAGCGCGGCGACTATCTCTGGGCGGCCTCCTATATCCTGCTTTCCATCGTCATATCCGTGGCCGCGGTGTTCGCAGGACTCGCTTTGGTGCGCGCTTTGGTTTAGAGCGCTTCACCGCTAAATGGAGGCAGTTCTGCCGGGACAGATTTTCGTCAGGACCAAGGCGGCGGGCGAGCGTCGTACCCTTAGGTACGGCCGAGATCGGCGCCGCAGGAACTGGCGGAAAGATGCCCGGCCCTTCGGGTTGGCTGAAGCGGGCCGCCTCTTTGACCGGCCGGCCTGGCCGTATGCTTTGGCTACGACGCGCGCCGGCCGGTCAAACATGCGACTCCGCTTGAGCCAACAGAACTGCTTCCATTTAGCGATGAAGCGCTCTATAGCCGCGTCAAAAGGATTTCTCGATGGCAGGCGTAGAACACAAGCAGGTAGGCGACGACGAGGCGGGCATGCGGCTCGATCGCTGGTTCAAGCTTCATTATCCCGGCCTGGGATTTGGACCGTTGCAGAAACTTCTGCGCTCGGGCCAGATCCGCATCGATGGCGGCCGCGTGAAATCCGACAGCCGCGTCCAGCCCGGCCAGACGGTGCGCATTCCCCCGATGGATGTCGACGAGAAGAAATCCGGCAAGCCGCTTTCCGGCAAGGAACTCTCGCATTCCTCGGATCACGAGCTGCTCTCGCGCATGCTGATCTACGAGGACAAGAAGGTCATCGTGCTCAACAAGCCGCATGGCCTGCCCGTGCAGGGCGGTTCCGGCGTCTATCGCAATGTCGACAAGATGCTGGAAGCCTGGACCAGCCCCAAGGGCGAGAAGCCGCGCCTCGTCCATCGCCTCGACCGCGATACGTCGGGCGTGCTGGTGGTTGCCCGCACGCGTGGCGCCGCGCAATCCCTGACCGCTGCCTTCCGCGAACGCGACACCAAGAAGACCTATTGGGCGCTGGTCAAGGGCGTGCCTCGCCCGGCCGAGGGCAAGGTATCGTCCTGGCTGGTCAAGGAACAGACGCCCGACGGCGACCGCATGCGCACCGCCAAGCATGGCGAGGATGGCGCCGACCACGCAATCTCCTATTTCCGGGTGCTGGAAGCAGCGGCCCAGAGCCTCGCCTGGCTCGAGATGGAGCCCTATACCGGCCGCACCCACCAGCTCCGCGTCCACGCCGCCCATATCGGCCACCCGATCATCGGCGATCCCAAATATTTCGAAGCCGAACAGGGCTGGACCTTCCCCGGCGGCATCCAGAACAAGCTGCATCTGCATGCCCGCCATATTGACGTGCCGCATCCCGATGGAGGCCGCCTGCGGGTCACCGCGCCACTGCCGCCGCATATGGTACAGACCTGGAACCTGCTAGGCTTTGAAGAAGGCGACGGCGGGGAGTATGGGGAATAAGGAATGCCACAGATAATCTTTCAGATACTGGCGATTGGACTGATCGCAATAGTGGGAACCTATCTCGTTCTTTGCATTATGCGGCTGCGTAGCGTGCCCCGGCAACAGGCCGAGATGAAGCAAATAGGAGACGAGAACACTCGTGCTGTTCGCGAAAACTCAGACCTCCTCCGCGAATTGATCGCCTTGAACCGCCAAATTCTCGAAAGACAGAACCAGGCCAATTCATGAAACTCGTCCTCTTCGACTGCGACGGCACCCTCGTCGACTCCGGCAAGCTTATCCACGAGGTCATGGCCCGCACCTTCGAGAACCATGGCTATGAGCGCCCGCATTACGACGCGACGAAATCGATCATCGGCCTGACGCTCGATACCGCGATCGCCCGCATCATGGGCGTCGAGGAGATCGACGATCACATCCGCACCATGACCCAGCATTACAAGGACCTCTACAGCCCGGTGCGCGCCGAGCCGGGTTTCGAGGAGCCGCTCTATGCCGGCGTCGCCGAGATGATCGAGGTGCTGGTGGCGCGTGACGACGTCGTGATCGGCGCCGTCACCGGTAAATCCCGGCGGGGCCTTGATCTGATCCGCAATAGCCACGGCTTCGAAAATGTCTTCACCGTCTCGCGCACGGCCGACGATTGCCCGTCCAAGCCGCATCCCGCCATGGTGCTGGAATGCTGCGCCGAGGCCGGTATCGATCCCCAGGACACTATTGTAATCGGCGATTCCGTCTACGATATCTTGATGGCGAAATCGGCCGGCGCCAAGGCGATCGGCGTTTCCTGGGGCTATGGCGAAACCGTAGCCCTACAGGCCGCGGGCGCCGATGTCGTGGTCCACGAAGTCGGCCACATCCTTCACCACGTCTGAGTAATAAGCCATGCGCGATATCTTCCTCGATCTCAACGAGCAGCTTTCCCATCCCGATCCGGTGCGCCGCGCGCAGATCCAGATGAAGGCGCCGCTGCCGAAGCGCTTCTATAAGGTCGTCTCGGTCGGCGAGGCCGATGGCGAATACTCGATCCTTCTCGATGGTCGCCCGGTGAAGACGCCGGCGAAGCGGCCCCTCACCCTGCCCACGCAAGCAGCCGCCGAACTCGTGGCCGCCGAATGGGATGCGCAGAAGGAGGTCATCAACCCGATCAGGATGCCCCTCACCCGGCTCATCAACTCCGCACTCGATGGCGTCGCCGCCGAGATCGATGCTGTGTTCGACGACATCGTCAAATATGCCGGCACCGATCTGCTCTGCTATCGCTCCGAGACGCCGCAATCGCTGGTCGATGCGCAGGCGGCCAAATGGGATCCGATCCTCTATTGGGCGGCCGAGGAAATCGGCGCCCGCTTCATCCTCGCCCAAGGCATCATCCATCAGAGCCAGCCCCAGACGGCGATATCAGCTTTCGCCAAGGTCCTGAGCAAGTACCGGACGCCGATCGAAATGGCGGCGCTGCACAGTATCACCTCGCTCACAGGCTCTGCGCTCTTGGCGCTCGCATTCGCCGAAGGCAGGATCAGCGCCGAAGAAGCCTGGCACGCGGCCCATGCCGACGAGGACTGGAATATCGAGCATTGGGGCGGCGACGCGGAGGCCGAAGCCCGCCGGGCGGCGCGCTGGACCGACATGGAAGCCTCATACCAATTGTTTAATGCGGTGAGAAACGCGACCGGCTAAGGTCCCGCCCGACGCAAACGGGAGGCTCTGATATGGCCAAAAAAGTCCTCAAGAAGGATTGGGCGACGTTTACCGATGGCGACTATTCGCTCGTCAACAATCCCTGGAACCAGGGCAAGCTCGACAACTTCAGGGACTACACGCAGTCGATAAGCTTCGATACCGACGACATCAATCATGACGTGACCTTCGCCTGGGACTGGCCGAAGGTCGGCCATGTCGTCGCTTACCCGGAAATCATCGTCGGCTTCAAACCTTGGGGGAAGACAGGCACGGATACGCCGGTGACGCGCCTCGACGATCTCGGCACGCTCGACGTTTCAATCGACTACGATATCTCCGGCAGCACGAACCAGTTCAACGTCGCCTTCGACATCTGGCTCTCCGACGCACCGCTCGCCGGCCCCAAACACCTGACGACCGAATTGATGATCTGGACCCATGACGGGAACTTCAGGCCAGCGGGCCACAAGGTCGGCGTCTATGACGACGGAGATTTTAGGGCTCAGATCTGGGTCGCCAACAATTTCGGCGACGACAGCGGCGACAGCGATGTAACATGGCGCTACATCGCGCTGCGCGCCACCGAGGAAATCCGTGACGACACAATCGACATCGCCGCGATCATCGAGGATCTTGTCGAGCGCGGCCTGATCAGCGACCAGGATTATCTCAACGGCTATGAATTCGGCGCCGAAGTGACCGGTGGCAAGGGCAAGATGATCCTGCACAGCATCGAGCACGAGTTTTCCACATTGTCAGATGGCGCGAAGCTGCCTGCATCAGCTGATACCGAGGCAGCCGCGGACCAGCTTTTCTAGGGTCTAGGCAGCCATTTTAACCCTTCCCTAACCATAATCAGCAACCTTCAGGTAACCATTCACTGAAGGATTCGCCGATGTTCCGCCTCACCCTGCGCGCTCTCGTGCTCCTGGTTCTCAGCCTCACGCTTGCCGCCTGTGGCACGCGGTCGAGGCAGGCGGTCGATCCGGCACGCATGTTCGAGATTCGCGCCGTCGCGGTCACCGCCAATGGCCGCGTGCCGAGGGGTGTGATTTCAGGCATCCAGCGGCAGATAAACCTGGCGATCGAAGCGACATCCTATGCCGTACCCATGCCGCACGCGGTGATGAACATCCACGTGGTCAGCGTGGACAAGGTCAGGAGCGATGGCGCAGGCCGCGCGCAGACGGAGATCTCGGTCATGCTGTCCGATGTCGATAGCGGCCAGACGGTGCTCGCCCGCAACTACATGATCCTCGCCTTCTCCGAGCGCGGCCGTGTCTCCGATGCCGCCATCGTCGGCGCCGTCGCGGCTCGCCTGCGCCACGAATTCGCGCTGGTTACACCAGCCATCCGGCCGCTCGTGAACCCGCGGCTATCGACACGCCTGAAGTCGGACCCCGGCCGGGTCGTCGTGACGGAAGAAAAGCCACTCGTCATTCCGCTCAAGACCGCGCCCGTCCTCGGCGCCGACCAGGACCCGCTGCTCAATTCCAAGACCAGGATTGAAGTCAAGCCGGAACCGGCCAAGGTCGAACCCGCTCTCAAGGCGCAGGAGAAAAAGCAGCCCCTCGCCGCAACGCCTGCGGAAAACACGCTCGAATCCGGCGCCAAGGCCAAGGTCGTCATCACGCCGAAGGCCAGCGACACCACGCCCTCCGACGACGAACCCTGTGTCGAGACGCTCGACAAGAAGTGCTGACAAACGATTGATCTTGAAGCACAAAAGCCAGACGCAAGCCGGGCTTTTTCATGTCACTTCAGGCGTTCGGCATGCCATCTCAGATGGTCGTCCATGAAGCTCGATATGAAATAGTAGGAATGGTCGTAGCGTTCGTGATTGCGCAGCGTGAGCTTGATGTCGGTCACCTCGATCGCCTCTTCCAGCAGCCAGGGCCGTAAGCCGGTCTGCAGGAAATTGTCGCCAAGCCCCTGGTCGACCAGGAACTCCGGGAAGGTCGCGCCGTCCTCGATCAAAGCCACCGCATCGTATTTCCGCCAGGTCTGACGGTCGGGGCCGAGATATTTCTCGAAGGCACCAATCGACCAGTCCGCCGTCGAAGGCTCGACGATCGGCGCGAAGGCCGAGGCGCTGCTGAACCGGTCGGGATGCTTGAGCGCGATGGTCAGCGCGCCGTGACCGCCCATCGAATGGCCGAAAATGCCCTGCCTGCTCATATCGGTGCGGAAATTCTTGCCCACCAGATCGGTCAATTCCCTGGTGATGTAGCTGTACATCCGGTAGTTCTCGGCCCAGGGCGCTTGCGTGGCATCGAGATAAAAGCCCGCTCCTTTCCCCATCTGCCAGTTGCCTGCGTCATCCGGCACGTGGTCGCCGCGCGGCGATGTATCGGGGCACACCACGATCAGCCCGAGTTCCGCGGCAAGTCTGCGATACTCGCCCTTCTCCATCACATTGGCATGCGTGCAGGTGAGCCCCGAGAGATACCAGACAACCGGGCAGAGGCTGGTCGCCGCCTGCGGCGGCACGAACACCGCGAAGGTCATTTCGCATTTGCAGGTCGCCGACATGTGGGAATAGACGCCCTGTACGCCGCCGTGGCTGGAAACTTCGGAAACGATATTCAGTCCCTGCATGATCAAACGCCTCTCGATACCGCCAGGAGATAGCGGTCATATTGTTGTTTCAGGCCCGGCTTTAACCTGTCGGCGATCAGGCCCGCAAGGTGAAAGAAATGATCGAGGTCCGGATCGCTGGATTCGACAGCCGCTCTCAACGGCTCCATCAGGTCGCTTGCTGCCACATAGAGAAATGGGCGCTCGTCGTAGCGGAAGAGCAACCGCTTCAGGAACACCATCGCTGCTGCATAGGCGGCCTTGTACTGCTCGATCGGCGGCAGGTTGGACGTCTGCCGGAACATCAGCACATAGATATCGAGGAAATGCAGGAGCGACATGTAGAGCCGCGTTTCCGGCGGCAAGCCGGTATCGCCATAGAAGCGATCCAGCGACGCCCCCGCCGTCTCCATGTCGTCCCATCGCGAATTGTCGTAGCGCAGCACCGTCCGCGGGTCATGCACGATGCGGCCGGAGGCGGCCAGCGCATAGACGGTCGCCCAGTCGGAATAGCCCGGCGACAACGGATGATGCGCAATGAACGGCTCGTTGACGCCCATCAGAACGCTGCGGCGGAAGAAGGAATAATAGGTCGTGTTCGCCTTGCCGGCCTTGCGCGTATATTCGAGCACCCGCGCGGCCGCATCTCCCCCGTCGATCGTGAACGTGTCGGTGGCGCTCACCCCGCCTTTGCCGTCCGCAAGCTCGATATGCGGCTTCACCCCCACGACATCGGCTGGAAGGCTTGAGAAATCGAACGGCGTGCCGCCATCGACGAAATTGATGAAATCGTCGTCCCCGAGAACCAGGACGAATTCGCTCTCGGCCTGCCTGAGCGCCGAAAGCAGGTTCGCGCCGCCATGTTCCGGCGTGTCCGGCAGATAGGTCACATGGCTCGGCGCCGTGGAGAAGTAATCCTTCTTCTCCGCATCACCGGAATTGTCTGATATCACCACCTTCATGCCAGCGGCCGCGGCATAGTTGATCGCGCTCCACAAAGGTTCGACGGCCTCGACGAGCTTGCGGTTGCTGGGGATGCAGATCGTGGCGAGGGTCATGCGGGTTCCGGTTCTCGAGGGACGTTATGCGTCTTACTTCTTCTGGCGTTCCTGGCGCAGCTTCGCCCAGTAGTCGAGCCGCTTGTTGATCTCGCGCTCGAAGCCCCGGTCGGGCGGTTGGTAGAATTGCCGGCGGCCCATCTTCTCCGGAAAATAGTCCTGGCCCGAGAACGCATCCGGCTCGTCGTGATCGTATCGATAGCCGTCGCCATAGCCTTCGCTGGTCATAAGCTTGGTCGGTGCGTTGAGAATATGCTTGGGCGGCAGCAGCGAGCCATTTTGCTTGGCTGCTAGCGTCGCCGCCTTGAAGGCGGTGTAGACCGCATTGGACTTTGGCGCGGTCGCGAGATAGACGACCGCCTGCGCGAATGCCAGTTCGCCCTCGGGCGAGCCGAGGAAATCATAGGCATCCTTGGCGGCATTGGCGATCACCAGCGCCTGCGGATCGGCCAGCCCGATATCCTCGACCGCCATCCGCACGAGCCGCCGGCCGAGGAACAGTGGATCCTCGCCCGCATCCAGCATGCGGGAGAGATAGTAGAGCGCCGCATCCGGGTCGGAGCCGCGAACCGACTTGTGCAGGGCCGAGATCAGGTTGTAATGCCCGTCCTGGCCCTTGTCGTAGATTGGCGCACGACGCTGGACGACGCGGATCAGGCCTTCCGTATCGAATACCTCGCTCTCGCGCGCGGCGCGCCAAACTTCCTCGGCAAGTGTCAGCACCGCGCGGCCATCGCCGTCGGCCATACCTATCAGCGACGCCCGGGCATTTTCGTCAAGCGGCAGCGGCTTCCCCATCAGTGCTTCGGCCCGGCGTAACAGCTCCTCCAGGCTCGCCTCGTCATGCGACTTGAACACCAGCACCCGGGCACGCGAGAGGAGCGCGGCATTGAGCTCGAACGATGGGTTTTCGGTCGTCGCGCCGACCAGCACGATCGTGCCGTCTTCCATCACGGGCAGGAAACTATCCTGTTGCGAACGGTTGAAGCGATGGATCTCGTCGACGAAGAGCAGCGTCTGCCGCCCCTGGCCGCGGCGGAACCGTGCCGCTTCGAACACCTTCTTGAGATCGGCGACGCCGGAGAAAACCGCCGAAATCTGCTCGAAATGGAGCTCGGTCTCGTTCGACAGCAGCCGCGCCATCGTCGTCTTGCCGGTGCCCGGCGGCCCCCAGAAGATCATCGAGCCGAGCGAGCCGGCCTCGATCATCCGCGTCAGCGCCCCGTCAGGTCCGGTGAGATGCTCCTGCCCGGAGATCTCCGCGATGCTCTGCGGCCGCAGCCGGTCGGCCAATGGCCGTTGGCTCTCGGGAATCCCGGCACTTGCGAAAAGTTCGTTCATCGGATGAATTGCCTGATCCGCTGGCCGTTGCGCTCGATCTCGACCCGCCAGAAGTCCGCTCCGCCCTCGATGATCCGTTGCAGGCTCTCGGTGGAATCAATATCCGTACCGTTGATATTGACGATGATGTCGCGCGGCTCGAAGCCCAGCCGGCCAGCCGGAGAACCGCGCGCGACGTCTTCGACCACCACCCCTTGGGCCTCCACCGGCATCTGCATTTCCTCGGCAAGCTTGGGCGACAGGTTCGCCACCAATGCGCCGGCGAATGGATTGCGGCCGTCGATCAGCCGCTCGTCCTTCGGTCGCGATTCCGGCGCCTGTTCGAGCTTGAGCGAGGCTTCGCGCTCCGTGCCGTTTTCCGAAACGGTGAGTTTGACCGAGGCGCCGAGCCCTGCCGTCGTCAGCCGGTAACCGAGCGCATCGGGATGCTCCACCGCACGGCCGTTGACCGCCACGATCACATCGCCGGGCCTCAATCCTGCCTTGTCGGCCGGGCTTTCGGAAATGACCTTCGAGACCAGCGCACCGCGCGCGATCTTCAGCCCCAGCGCCTCGGCCATATCCATGGTGACCGCTTCAAAGCTTGCGCCAATATAGGGCCGGACGAACCCCGGCTGGCCGCCTTCGGCCGCCGCGATGAACACCTTCACGAGGTTGCCGGGAATGGCAAAACCGATGCCGTTCGAGCCGCCGCCCGAGGACAGGATGGCGGTGTTGATGCCGATCAACTCACCATGCATGTTGATCAGCGCGCCGCCGGAATTGCCGGGATTGATCGATGCGTCTGTCTGGATGAAGAAGGAGAAATCACCCTCCCCGATCTTGTTGCGGGCAAGGCCGGACACGATACCGGAGGTCACCGTCTGGCCGACGCCGAACGGATTGCCCACGGCCAGAACCAGGTCGCCGACCTCGACCGAATCGGAATCACCGACCGGCAGGAAGGAGAACTTCGGCGCCGGCGTCTGGATCTTCAGCACCGCGAGATCCAGCCGATCGTCCTTGAGCACGATCTTCGCCGCGAATTCCCGGCCGTCGGAGAGAGCAATCTTGATATTGTCGGCATTGGCGATGACAT
This sequence comes from Rhizobium sp. TH2, assembly GCF_024707525.1. Lineage (NCBI taxonomy): Bacteria > Pseudomonadati > Pseudomonadota > Alphaproteobacteria > Hyphomicrobiales > Rhizobiaceae > Rhizobium > Rhizobium sp. TH2. The sequence goes on from NZ_CP062231.1 coordinate 2,606,945, forward strand.
GGTTGTTGGTCACGACGAGTCCCGCTTCCGTGACGATGACGCCCGAGCCGAGCGAGCTCTGCTTCTGCGTCCGGTTCGGCATCTGCTGGCCGAAGAACTCCTCGAAGAACGGATCGCGCGAATAGAACGGCGTCACCCGCTTGTCCGCATAGACATTGACGACGGCGCTGGCCGTGCGCTTGACCAGCGGCGCGAAGGAAAGCTGCACCTCCATCATGCTCTCGGGCACCTGCTTGACGTCCTGGGCCATAGCGGTCGTGGATAGAGCAATGAGGACGGTCAGGCTGGCAAGAGCGGCGCGGATCATATTGATTCCCTTTTGTCAAAGAGGACGGGTGACTCTTTACCATCCGCTCCTGCTTGAAAAGGGGCGAGACCGGCATCGAGTGGAGATTTTCTCCCCGATGACGGCCCGCGAGGGTCAAACATTCACCCAGCCAACGCTAAAGCGAAGCAGCCTTGAAACTGTCGGCACGCGCCAGATGCCAGGGGATCTTGTAGCGGTGATCTTCGGTTCCGAAAAGCAGTTCGCCATGATCGAGCGGCGGATAGAGATTGGTGAAGGTCGTGACCTGGGAATGCGAAACGCGCTTGTGAAAGTGGAAGGTCTCGAATTCACTGGGGTGATGCAGCCCCGCGCCGGAGACCACTTCGGCCAGCGCCTCGAGCGTCTTGCCGTGGAACTGTTTCACGCGGGTCGCCTTGTCTGGCACGACGAGGGCGCGCTGGCGGTCCGGGTCCTGCGTTGCCACGCCTACCGGGCAGGTATCGGTGTGGCAGGCCTGGCTTTGGATGCAGCCCACCGCGAACATGAAACCGCGTGCCATGTTGCACCAGTCGGCGCCGAGCGCCATGACCCGGGCGATGTCGAAGGCGGAGATGATCATGCCGGATGCGCCGATCTTGATCCTGTCGCGCAGGTTGGCGCCCACCAGCGCGTAGTGGACGAATGTCAGCCCCTCGCGCAGCGGAAATCCGATATGATCGATGAATTCCGATGGCGCCGCTCCGGTACCGCCTTCCTTGCCGTCGACGACGATGAAATCAGGCGTGATGCCGGTTTCCAGCATCGCCTTGATGATCGCCAGGAATTCGTGGGCATGGCCAATGCAGAGCTTGAACCCCACCGGCTTGCCGCCTGAAAGCTCGCGCAGCTGCTTGATGAAGGCCATCAGTTCGAGCGGCGTCGAGAAGGCCGGATGGGCGGATGGGGAAATGCAGTCCTGCCCCATCGGAATGCCACGTATCCGCGAGACCTCCTCGGTGATCTTGGCCGCCGGCAGCACGCCGCCATGGCCGGGCTTGGCGCCCTGGCTGATCTTGATCTCGATCATCTTGACCTGTTCGGACGTCGCATTTTCGCGGAACCGTTCCGGCGAGAACGAGCCATCGTCATTGCGGCAGCCGAAATAGCCGGAGCCGATCTCCCAGATGATGTCGCCGCCATTTTCGCGGTGATAGGGCGATATGCCACCCTCGCCCGTGTCATGGGCAAAGCCGCCCAGCTTGGCGCCCTTGTTGAGCGAACGGATGGCATTGGCCGAGAGCGAGCCGAAGCTCATCGCCGAGATGTTGAGCACCGAGGCCTGGTATGGCTTGAGACAGTCCGGCCCGCCGATCTTGACGCGGAAATCCGAGTTCTCGATACGGCTCGGCGCGAAGGAATGCGAGATCCACTCGTATTTCGGCTCATAGACATCGTATTCGGTGCCGAACGGCCGCTTGTCGAGCTGGCCTTTGGCGCGCTGATAGGCGAGCGAGCGCTTGTCACGCGGGAACGGCCGGCCGTCCTTCTCTCCTTCGAAGAAATATTGCCGGATCTTCGGACGGAGATCCTCCATGATGTAGCGGGCATGACCCGAGATCGGATAGTTCCTCAGAACCGCCCGCTTGGTCTGCAGCACGTCGTGAACACCGACGGCGGCCAGTAGTACGAAGATGAAGAAAAACACGACCGACACCGCGAATGGCCACTCGCGCGTCACGATCATCAGCGCCAGGAACAAGGCGATGATGACGGACGCCGTGAGCGGAAAGTACCGCATTGAAAAATAAAGCTTTACCCGTTCCATGGACTGTCGTCCCCCCGTGCACGTCCCCACCCGAGACGCATACGCAGAGTCTTATTGCGCGAAACGTGACATGCCGAAGACAGAGGAATTCAATTCCTGTCGAGGCATCCCACGGTCGGACAATTGCCCGCATAGCCGTTCTCATCCCAATTGCACGCTACCACGGATTCGCCACGGTATTGCATGCCCTTGCAGGCCGGATCTTTCATGCAGGAGAGAGCGTCCTTGTGCCTGCCGCAGGCACCGTCCTTTTCGGTCGTACACCAGTCGTTGGGGCCATAACCGCAATTGTCGTCGACGGCGCGAGCCGCAGCCGGGAAAAGGATCACGGAGGCGGTGAGAATGGCAAAAATCGATCTCCTGATCTGCATGACGTCCCCCGGGACCAGTGATGGCGAAAGACCTCAATCCTTGAGATCTCAGAAATAGAAGTCGTTGAAGTCCAGATCGCCGGCCTTTGTATTTTCGAGGATCAGCGTCGCATTGGCGCCAACATGGATCGTCAGGTCACCATGCGATGACGTGGTGTGATTTGCGATCATGTCATCGAAGTCGGCAATAACGCCCTGTCCCGACAGGTCTACATGATCCTCGCCATGCGTGAAATCCTTGATGATGTCGTGGCCACCGCCCTTTGCAAACAGGAAGATGTCGGCATCCGCGCCGCCGGTCATGATGTCGTCGCCGCCGGCCCCGTCAAGAATATCCGCGCCTTCCAGGCCGACCAGTTTGTTGTCGCCCTTGTTGCCGTCGAGCTCGTTGGCTTCGGCGTTGCCGGTGCCATTGGTATCGCCCTTGCCGAGCAGCACGAGATTTTCGACATTGGCCGAGAGCGTGTATGACACGGTCGATTTGACAGTGTCCGTGCCCTCGCCGCTCGCCTCCACCAGGTGGGTGCTGGCCTTGTCGGCAATCAGAGTGTCGTTCCCTCCCTGCCCCACGACATCGTGGTCGATGCTGCCGCCGCGATTGTCGAAGGAATCGTCACCCTCACCTAGTTCGATGGCACCCTTCATAACCCCGCGATTGATGACAGTGCTGATACTCGCCATGCCGTCCAGGACATCGTCACCACCCTTCATGAGGCCATGGTTTATGACGGTGAAATGGGTGGCCGAAGTTCCGGCCATCACTATCGCTCCACTTGACCCAATGATCTTGCCACCGGCCTCGTTGATGACGGTCACGTCACCATCATAGGTCGTAATGGCAAAGGTGCCCTTGATGACACCAAAGTTGTCGATCTCGTTGTTCTTATGGGCAAGAATGCCGTAGCCGTCGCCGATGAGACGACCATCGTTGCGGAGATTCTCATTGACGCCGGCCAGCTCGACGCCGGTGTAGCCCCGAACGACCCCCGTTGATGCAATCCGCACATCGCTGTCTGGGCCACCCATATAGATTCCGGCCTGCAGATACTCGTCTCCGCCCGTCACCGAGCCCTTGATGACGAGGCGATTGTCATGCACCATAGACTGTTGGTAGACCGCGTAATTGCCATCGAATTCGATCGAGGCTTGTCTGTCGAGCACGAAAGTGTCGCCAGAGCTTTGAAGATTATAGGTCGCGGTTTTGTGCCCCGTGATATGGTGCGTCGTCATGCTGGTGCCCTCGTTGTTATGATTTTTGCCGTGCGTCGATGTGAGGAGACGTTTCAGCCGGACACTTCCAGCCGAATATTATATTTTTCAATTGCTTAGGGATAGTTTCCGCTTCTTCAGAAGAAGAAATCCTTGTCGTCCAGATCGGCCAACACCGTATCCCGCAAGGTGAGCGTATCATTGCCCATATGGATCACGAGGTCGCCATGCGACGACGTGATATGGCTTTTGATCAGGTCGTCGTAATCGATGATGATCTGCTGCCCGCTAAGATCGACATGGTCTTCGCCACCCACGAAGTCCGTGATCACGTCATGCCCCCCGCCCTTGGTGAAGAGGAAGACATCGGCATCGGCACCGCCGGTCATGATGTCGTTGCCACGCGCGCCGTTGAGGATGTCCTCCCCGCCGAGACCCGTCAGCCTGTTGTCGCCCTTGTTGCCGCCGAGCGCGTTGTCCGTCTCCGTACCCTTGCCATTGATATCGGCCTTGCCGAGCAGGACGAGGTTTTCCACATTCTCGAAAAGCGTATAGGTGACCGTTGATTTGACGGTATCGCTGCCTTGGTCGACCAATTCCATCAATTGCACCTTGGCGCTGTCGGTGATCAGCGTGTCATTGCCCAGACCCCCACGAATTTCATGATCCACCTTGCCGCCGCGATTGTCGAATGTGTCGTTCCCCTCGCCCATCCAGATCCTGCCTTTCATGACCCCATGATTGATCACGGTTTCAGCGCCGGAGGCGGAGTAGAGGGCCCAATTATCACCCTTGCCGTTGATCAGGCCGTCATTGCGCAGGATCGAAGCTGTGTCGGGACCACCGTCGAACTGGATTGCCGCACTCTCGGAAATGATACGCCCGCTTTCGCCGTTGACCACTTTCACAGAGTTGACGCCTCCGGAAAAAATGCCCTCCATCTCGCCATGTATGCGGCCATAATTCCTGACCGTGCCATCGCTCTGCAGCCAGACGCCGCGATCGCTGGCATCGATCGTGCCGTGATTCTCAAGCAGTTGCCCTGCACCACCCATCTGGACACCGGTCGACGCATCCACGATGCCGGATTCGGCAACCTTGACGACGGTGCTTCCACCCGTGAGCGTAATGGCCGAATCGAAATCCGCCATTCCGCCATGAACCTGTCCCTTGATCACGACCAGATTGTTGCTGACGCCGGCATTCTGGTAGAGCGCGTCGGGGCTCGTCGTCGCGATCGAGGCGTGCTTTCCGAGAATGTAAGCCGTGTCAGACAATGTCATGGAATAGGCGAAGGTGATTTGGCCCGTAATCGGGTGTATCTGTATCATATTGTTCTGCCTTGCATTTGCGCTCTTCTTGTCTGGTGCGGTAACGCGCCAGCAAGGCACTTCCACTGAAATTTTGTTCGATTATTTCATAAAATTAAAAATCAAGAATTCGTTTGTGAAATGTTTGCTACAGCTGATGTTCCCGGCGCCGTCTCCTCCGCTTCTATCTTGATCGGCGGCTGGTGGGCGGAGAGGAAGTTGCCGAACGGCGCGAGATTATCGAAATTGTCGCAGACGACCTTGATCACCACGAGCAACGGCACCGCCATCAGCGCGCCGACGAAGCCCCAGAGCCAGGACCAGAACGAGATCGAGATGAACACCGCCACCGCATTGAGCTCGAGCCGCCGGCCGAGCAGGAGCGGCGTCAGGAACTGGCCTTCCATGATGTGCACCAGCAGGATGAAGGCCGGCGCCACGAGGCTGTAGGCAAGGTTGTCGAAGGTCACCAACGAAATGATGCCGGTCAGGATGATGGCAATCAGCGCTCCCACATAGGGCAGGAAATTGAGGATGGTCGCGGCCACCCCCCAGACGAAGGCATTGGGAATGCCGATCAGCCACAGGCCGCAGCCGACCACCACGCCGACGATGATGTTGATGAAGGTGATGGTGAAGAGATAGCGGGAGATCTCGCGTTCGACATTGTAGACCACGCGCAGCGCCTTCTTCTTGTCCGAGAGCAGGCTGAAGGTCTGGATGATCTTCTGGTAGAACATCGTGCCTGAGGCGAGCAGGAAGAGCGACAGCACGAAGGTGATCGCCATGGTCGTGCCGACCGACAGCAGGTTGCCGGCAGCGCGCGACAGGATGCCCGGCTGGGCGATGACGACTTTCTGGGTCTTCGCATCCGACACGTTCTCGGCGACGTTGTCGATTTGGTTGGTCGCCTCGACCGCCTTGTCGATCGCCTGCCGTATCGTCGCGACCCGCTCCTTGAGCTTGGCGCCGATCTCGGGCGCCTGGTTGATCATCTGGCTGACCGGCCCGCTCGTGGCATAGCCGATCGCGCCGAAGACAAAGACCGACATGATGATCAGCAACGTTGCCGACACGACTGGCGGGACGTACCACTTGGCGAGATAGCGCACGATCGGTGACAGCGTGGTGGCCAACATGAAGGCGAGGAGGACGGGCGTCAGGAAATCCCGGCTGAGGTAGAGCCCGTAGATCGACAGCAGGATGAAGATGCCACCGAGATAGCGGTTGGTCGCTAGGCGGCTGTTGCGCACTCTCTGGGAGGAACCGGCGGCGGCATCTGTCGTCTCAATGGCCACGGAAATTCCCCTTGCGGCATAACTGGCAAGGAACGCGTGATGGGCGGGATCGGTTCCAGAATCCGTGCTTGATACGGAGCGAACAGCTACTTCCTGCCTTTGGCATAGACCACACAGCGGTCCACGGTTGAGACGCAAAGGCCGTTGACGCGTGTAGCAGTATTGTTGTCCCCGGCGAATTCCACTTGGCTGACCTTGCCGTCGAGAAAGCGGATCTGGGTGTAGCAGAAGCCGGGCGTGCCGAGCCCGGTGCCGCCCGTGAGCCCCGGCGTCGGCCCGACGGCGAGCGTCGAGGCGCCGAAATTGATCGTGCCGCGGGCATAGATGCGCTGGTAGGTCCAGATCTTCTCGTTGTCCGCGATCTTGACGCCCATTGTGGGAAAGCCCGCGCACATGCGGACATCCGCCTCGCTCATGCCGACCATCACGGTGCGTGAGACCTTGACCGTCCGGTCTTCTTCGACGACAGGCGATGTATCGGCGGGGACCGTGCACGAACCGAGGAGCCCGAGGGCCGCGATCGCGAAATATCTCAGTGTCATCATCGCCAGGGGGTCCTTGCGTTGCTGATCGGTTGATGTTTCGTTTTCGTCCCTGTCCCGGCCGACATGCGGCTGGGCACTCCTCCGAGGCGGTGCGATACGAGATGCCTCCGGGACATGTCCTTAAGCCACGAGTCACCGGTTCGGTTCCGCGAAGATTTGATGACTTTCGCACCGCGCCATTTTGCGTGGCGCAAAGCTGCACATAAAAAGACAGCCAGCCGAGGGGAGCGGCTGGCTGTGTCGAGGCGGACGGGAGGGAGGTATCGCCGCCGGTATTTGCTTTTCCGCTTAGCGGCCGAGGACGGCGGTGCGGATCTGCGAACGGGAAAGGCCGATGTCGCTGAGGGCATGATCGCTGAGAGCGGAAAGCTCCTGCACGGCCTTGCGGTTTTCGACGTAGTTGCGGATTTTCTTGCGGATGCTCATTTTCGTGTCTCCTGACATGTGCTTTGTTCGTGCACATCAGATAGGCATTCCTCTGCTCAATAAAAATGCATAAGGTCGCATTGTAGGCATGCAAAAAACGCAGGGGATTTTGGCGAATAAATTCAGGCTTTGGTAAGAAAGCGTCCTTGGGCCGGCCGCGCCTTAGCGGACGATGCCGCGCACCCGCTCGCTTGGACCTGCACCGTGCACCGCCTGCCGCTCGAAATCCGGCGCCGCGCTGGCGACGCCGATCGGATCGACGGCGAGCGAGCGGTAACGGGTGAAAAGCTTGGCCTTCTGGGAAACCGGTGACGGCGCCGAAGAGAGGTAGATCCGCAGCGCGACGTGTTCGGCGTGCCGCACTTCGGCGACCACGGCGGATGTCGCAAAGCCCAGGATCGTCGCGCAGCTTGCGATGACAGCGTTTGCCAAGCTCATTGGCCGTCTCCCTCTCCTTCGATGCTGATGGATTAGGATGGCTATGTTTCAGCTTTACGTCATTCGTTCGTATGCGAATGAAACCTGGAGAAGCTGTTGCGTCGCTCGTATGCGGAACAGTCTTGCGCGAGCCGGGCAAATATGCGCTTGGATGCGCAGTTTTCCTGAGGCGATTTCCCGGACGGGAAGAGATGAGATTCATATACATATCGATCGGGGTCACGGCGGTGGCGCTTGGCATTATTGGTATTGCACTGCCATTGCTGCCGACGACGCCATTCCTGCTGCTCGCCGCCTGGGCGTTTGCCAAGTCCTCGCCGCGGCTCGAACACTGGCTCGTCAACCATCCCCGTCTCGGGCCGCCGATCGAAGCGTGGCGGCTGCGAGGCGCCATCCCCACCCGCATCAAAGTCATCGCGCTGGCCACCATGAGCCTCAGTCTCCTTTATATCTTGGCCCTTTCCAGCCTGCCTGTGATCGCCAAGATCGGCTCCGGCCTGATCCTCGCTGCCTGCGCCACCTTCATCTCCACAAGGCCGGCTGCCTGATGGCGCGATACGTCTAAAAACACGCGTTCCCGTTCACGCGGACGTTTCCGCCCCGTGGCTTGACCATGCACCTCCCCGATCCCGTGTGCTTGGCACGAAGGATCGGCCGGGACACGTTTCCGTGCCACAGTTAGATGACCGGCCCTCGGAAGCCGGTCGTTAAGACACGTATCCGTGCCCCGTATTCGGTGGTTTTTCCCGTGCAACTCCGGTTCCTCTGCGTCACCGAACGGCCCGTGCCAACAAGGTTCTCGAACCCGTCGGCCTCCGATGTAGATACGCCATCCATCGCTGGCATGGCGTTCGCGGGACCATCACCCCCGCATTCCGTTCGGGCCTCCAATGCCTCACAGGCACGCCCGGGCCTTTTTCAGCCCGGAGGAGAACCATTTTCTGCACGGGCCCTGTCATGAGGCTTTGCGTCGCCTCCCCATGACCAGCACCGGTTCCGCCCCGCCCGCATCGCCATGCGGGGTAGCCGAGGGTAGAACGGGAGGGATTGTGCCATAGGTGCCAAGCATTGGGAAGAGATAATAGGTATCTTTTCCTATATATGCGCGCAACCGCTTGATTTGACTGGCAAGAAAATCGCTCTCGATCATTTTCAGTCGTTCGACCGAGAATATTTTCGCAAGCCCGCCCGTCACGAATTCCGGGTCAGGGGAAACTTGCCCGCACATTCGCAATCAGCCGCCGCAGCCCGGCTGCGGGTATTGGAGGAGTCATTCATGCCGAACAAGCTTCTGGTCGCCACGCTCGCAGCCGCAATCGCCGTCGTGACATCAATCGAGGCGCCCGCCGCCAGCAAAAAGAAGAAGCCCGTCAAGGAAGAGACGCAAAGCGAGGAAACCGCCAATACGGATGCAATGGACGACGTGGCCCTCGACATCGCCGCCGGCCTGCTGGGCGGCGCCATGAAGAAGGGCAAGATGCCGAAGGGCAGCAAGGAACTGCTCAAACACGGCCTCAAGGCCGCGAAGGATTCGGCCAAGAAAGACAAGGACGACGACAAGAAGGATTCCGGCAAGAAGAAGGATCCGCTCAAGGCGCTGTTCGGCGGCAGCGACGACTGAGAGCCGCTTGCCGCCCGCTAAGCCCGGCTCTATGCGATGGCGATGATCTCGAATTCGTGGTCGGCGGCGCTGACCACGTCGCCGATCGCCTTGCCCATCAGGCTCCTTGCCACCGGCGAGACGAAGGAGATCGATCCCGATTTGGGATCGGCTTCGTCCTCTCCCACGATGCGATAGGTCTGCACGCGCCCGTCATCGCGGCTGAAGGTCACGGTATTGCCGAAGGCGACAATATCAGTTGACACGGGGTCGGGGATGACCTGTGCGGTGCTCACGCGTTCGGCGAAATAGCGCGCGTCCCGCAAGGGGATCGCGGCGTGGCGCCGGCGTTCGTTGACGTCCTCGATTACGCTGGCTGCCTCATAGGCTTCGCGCGCCTGGGCGAGCGCCAGTTCCAGCGCCTTCAACCCCGCTTCCGTGACGAGGTTCGGATGCGGCGAAATCGGGCGATCCGGCAGCACGGTCTCCGAAGCGGTTTCGGAACTTTCTTCCTTGGTGAAGGCAACGCTCACAGCAGAACTCCATATCAATGCAGGCAGCGCGCAGGTTGAATGCCCGCGCGCCGCCGGAATGTGACTATAGGATGACATGAGGCAAACCGCTACTGCCTAACGTGCGTAGTGCATCGATCTCTGGGCCGATTTCTCGCGCGGTGGAACGGGTCCATGGCGCGAGGGTTGGCCCGCCGCTGGCTAGAATTCCTGCCAATCGCCCTGCGTGGCATGCGCGGCAGCCGCGCCTATACCTGCGGCCTTTCTCGGTGCCGCGGGCCGCTGCGCCGGCTCGGCCATCGTCCGGGCCACCTGCCTGAGCGTGGCCGACTGGGCCGATGGCGCGCCGTTGAGCTTGAACTGCCCGACGAGGCCCCTGAGCTTGGCTGCTTCCATGGCGAGCGTCGCGGAAGCGGCGGTCGTCTCCTCTACCATCGCCGCGTTCTTCTGCGTCGTCTGGTCCATGGAGTTCACCGCCTGATTGACTTCCGACAGTCCGGTCGACTGCTCGCGCGCCGCCGTGGCGATCGAGTCCATGTGAATGTTGATGCCAGCGATCTGCTCGCCGATCGTCTTGAGCGAAACCCCGGTCTCCCGCACCAGCTTCACGCCGCCCGCGACCTCGGTCGAGGAATTGTGGATCAGCCCCTTGATCTCCTTGGCGGCCTGCGCCGAGCGCTGGGCGAGTTCGCGCACTTCCTGCGCCACGACGGCAAAACCCTTGCCGGCCTCGCCGGCGCGCGCAGCCTCGACACCCGCATTGAGCGCGAGAAGATTGGTCTGGAAGGCGATCTCGTCGATCACGCCGATAATGTTGGAAATCTGCTGCGAGGCGGTCTCGATGCGCTGCATCGCCTCCTCCGCCTGTGAAACGACCTCGACGGATTTCGAGGCGCTGCGGTTCGCGTCGGTGGCCGCCGCGCGGGCCTCCTCCGTCCGCTTGCTGGAACTGCTCACATTGGCGGTGATCTGGTCGAGTGCGGCGGCGGTCTCTTCGAGCGATGCCGCCTGCTGTTCCGTCCGCACGGACAGGTCGCCAGCGCCAGCAGAGATTTCCCTCGTACCGTCATCGATTGCGGCCATGCCGACCGAGATGGCGCTCAGCGTGTCGCCCAGCTGCTTGACGGATTGGTTGAAATCATGCCGCAAGGCCTCGAAATCGGGCGCGAACGCCTGATCGAGCTGGAAGGAAAGATCGCCGGATGCAAGCCGCCGCAAACCCGCGGCCAATCCGGAGGTCGCGATCCTCAGCCGTTCCGCGGCCTCGGCCTCGATCCGCTCCTGCGTGGCGATGCGGTCGATCTCGGACTGACGGCGCTGGTTTTCCGTCTGTTGTTCCAACGTCTTCTTGGCGATCGCCGCCTGGCGGAAGACTTCCACGGATTTGGCCATGATGCCGATTTCGTCCGAGCGCCCCTGCCCGGCGGAGTCTATGTCGGTGTCGCCCCCGGCCAGCCGCTCCATGGCGTTCGAAAGCGAGAGAATGGGCTTGGTGACTGTCTTTCGCGTCAGGACGAAGAGCCCGATAGAGAACATAGCGGCCACGGCGAAGAGGGCTGCGAGCAACGTGTCCATGGCCTCCTCCACGCTGCCGCTCTGCTTGACGGCGTTTTCCGTGACCACACCGATCTGGTCGCCCGCCTGCTCCATCGCGGTTTCCAGGTTCGAGAACTGCGCCATGAAATCGGGCAAGGCCTTCAAGGCATCGGCCGATTTTCCGCCCGCGAGATCGACCATTTTCGCCGCGCTGTCGATATAGGTCGTCAACGGGGCGTCGAGGTCGGCAAGCACCTTTTGTGTCACCGGATCGGCGGCGAGCGTCTTGTTGGCCATGACCATCGCCTTGAAATTCGCCTCATGTTCCGCCAGGTCCGCCTTGACGGTGTCCATGGAAACACCCGTGGCGGGATCGGACGCCAGGATCGCCGCGAGCACGTCCGCCCTCAGCGCATCATGCATCATGTCCGCCTGCATGTGGTTTCTCAGGATCTCGGCCGAGCGGTTCACGTCGCCGGCGTTCTTTGCCAGAACATGGGCGGACCACATGCCCACCCCCGTGATACCGCCCGCCAGCGCGAAGATCGCCACGCTCGCAAATGTAACTTTTCGTTGAATCGACGCCATGGATTGAATCTCGCTCCGGAAAAAACTCATTGAAGCTTATCCGGGCATGCTTAATTAACGGTCAATTTGACGATTGTTAGTGTCTTTTGGCGGGATTCGGTAGAATTTGGCGCCTAGAGTGTGGATGCTTACCCACTTGTGCGAGAGGATAGTTAGACCGCATGAAACCAAAGGTCGAGCGCCTGGTCGAAGTTGGTGAGGGGATGCGGCCAAAAAAAGCTTACTTCTTAGATTGCCGGGCGGTTTTCAGTGCATCAATTCTGGCTGGGAGATCCAACAAACTGGACACAATCTTATTGCGAAATGCGCTCGGCTCTCTGCCAACTAAATGAGCCATTTTCCTATCGCACCTAAAGAGATCCACATCAGGGATATAAAGAAAGTGCAGCATGTCGATGACGTCGGAATCTTGACTTTCATGCTCACCGAATACAACAGAGTTGACATACAGCTCAATGACGTCACCCCGACCTTCGCCGAACAGTTCGTCAAACTTCTTCTTTGGAAAGTCGACCTCCAATTTTGGTGGAGGTGTAAGTAAATTGGCGACACCCAGTGTGCCTGCATCCAATCCTGTCTTGGCAATCAAGCTTCGCAGTTCACGTTGATTCTTCTTTTGAGTAGCGACAAGCTTCTTATAGTTCACTTGGAGTTGCCGCATCTGTTCAAGTGCATCGAAAAGGGGCGCCGCAGTCTTTGACACAATGGCTTCCAGAGGATTGGCGAAGCCTGAATATTCATACCAAAGCTCCATCATATTTTCCGGATCAATCATCCAGCCTCTCAGAGCATTTATGATGGAATGCACAGAAAGGTCCCCGCGCAAATATCGCTCCACTATTCGGTCTTTCAACATTTGCTCGGGCACTGGCATGCCGGTAAAGTCTGCCTTCGAAAAAGGACCAATTCTTACGGATCTAAACAGTTCCCTCACGCCCTTAGTTGATTTAAGCTGTTGTCTTTTTTGTCTAGTTAGGCGCGGGTCGGCAATAAGGTTATCAATCGGCTCTGCAAATTTTGCCTTGACGAAGCTTGGCGTAATTCCATCAAATGTGCTTATTGGTACCCATATCCCTTTGTTGGGGAACGTACGTCCATCCTTCAAATCCGTTGGATAGGGATGAGCATGTGAACCACATAGTTGTTTAATGGTTCTTGCTCTGCTTTGACGATCAACTCTATGTTTTTCATCGCTATTTCGCAAAAGCTCAAATATTAGTGGATAAGAATAGCCAATTACCACTGAGCCTATTCTGATTTCTTCAAGCAAATAGGCCTTTATTGCCTCCATCTCCGATGTTAAAGTGCTTTTCCCGAGATTTATATAGTCTTGAGTGTCGAGGTAAACATTTATTGGACGCTTCATGAACAAAACCCCGCGATGAACTCAATCATCGCGGGGCACAATATTCCCAATTCTCGCTTAGGTTAAGTGGCGCTTACCGCTTATCCCCTATCAGCTGCACCCGCTGGTCGCACCACACGTGTTGCACTTCTCGCAGGTCCCGTTCCGCACCATGGTGAAGTTCTGGCACTCGCCGCACATGTTGCCCGTATAGCCCTGCGCCAGAGCCTGCGCCCGGCGGTCGGCGGCCAGCGTCTTGGCGTCCGCCTTGGCTGATGCCGCGTCGGCGGCGGCCTTGTCGGTGAAGAGGCCGGTGTCGGTGGAGGGTTCGACGACCTCCTCATATTCCAGCTCCTCGGCGATCTCCGCCTGGCGTTCCTCGTAATCGCGGCGGAAGGCCGTGATTTCGGTGACCGAGGGTTCGACGTCGAGCTTGCGGGCCGTGTTGCCGCCGAAGGCTGCGGAGATCACGGAGGCGCCGAGAGCACCGCGGGCGCCCTCGCCGGCCGAGCCCTTGGGCTCGCCTGATATGCCGCCCGAAACCAGCGTCGGCTTGTGGCCGCGCGTCCAGCCGGTCGAGATCAGGTTGGTCTTGCCTTCGGAAATGCCCTTGCCGAGCGCGGTATTGGAAAAATCGGACGTATCGACATGCGCCAGATCGTGGCGGCCGAGATAGGACACCGCGAGTTCGCGGAACACGTAGTCGAGGATCGACGTGGCGTTCTTGATCGCGTCATTGCCCTGCACGATGCCGGCCGGCTCGAACTTGGTGAAGGTGAAAGCCTCGACATATTCCTCGAGCGGCACGCCATATTGCAGGCCGAGCGAGATGGCGATGGCGAAGTTGTTCATCATCGCACGGAAGGCCGCACCTTCCTTGTGCATGTCGATGAAGATCTCGCCGATGCGGCCATCGCCGAATTCGCCGGTGCGGAGATAGACCTTGTGGCCGCCGACGATCGCCTTCTGGGTATAGCCCTGGCGACGGTTCGGGAGCTTCTCACGTTCGCGGGAAACACGTTCGATGATTTTTTCCACGATCTTCTCGGTGACCGCCACGGCCTGCGCCGCAGCAGGTGCTGCGATGAAGTCTTCCATCGCATCCTCGTCCGCTTCGTCCTCGATCAGCGAGGCATTGAGCGGCTGGGAAAGCTTGGAGCCGTCGCGATAAAGCGCGTTGGCCTTTAGGCCGAGCTTCCACGACAGCATGTAGGCGTTCTTGCAATCCTCGACGGTAGCGTCATTCGCCATGTTGATGGTCTTGGAGATCGCGCCCGAGATGAACGGCTGGGCAGCCGCCATCATGCGGATGTGGCTCTCGACCGAGAGGTAGCGCTTGCCGATCTTGCCGCAGGGATTGGCGCAATCGAAGACCGGCAGGTGTTCCTTCTTGAGGAAGGGCGCGCCTTCGAGCGTCATCGCACCGCAGACATGGATGTTGGCGGCCTCGATCTCCTTCTTGGAGAAGCCGAGGTGGTCGAGCAGGTTGAAGTCGATCGCGTTCATCTGCTCAGAGGTGACACCGAGGGAGCCGAGGAACTCGGCGCCGAGCGTCCACTGGTTGAACACGAACTTGATGTCGAAGGCCGACTTCAGCGCGGCGTTGACCGCCTCGATCTTGTCATCCGGAAAGCCCTTGGCCTTCAGCGAGCCGGGATTGATACCGGGCGCCTGGTTGAAGTTGCCATGGCCGACGGCATAGGCCTCGATCTCGGCAAGCTGGCTCTCGGAATAGCCGAGCGTGCGGAGCGCTTCCGGCACGGCGCCGTTGATGATCTTGAAGTAGCCGCCGCCGGCGAGCTTCTTGAACTTGACCAGTGCGAAATCGGGCTCGATGCCCGTCGTGTCGCAATCCATGACCAGGCCGATCGTGCCGGTGGGCGCGATGACCGAGACCTGCGCGTTGCGGTAGCCGTGCTTCTCGCCGAGTTCCAGAGCAAGGTCCCAAGCCGCCGTGGCATGCTTGATCAGGTCCTGGTCGGGGCTGTCGGCATGGATCAGCGCCACCGGGGTGACCGAGAGGGACTCATAGCCGGACTTCGTGCCATGCGCCGCGCGGCGATGGTTGCGGATGACCCGCAGCATGTTCTCGCGGTTCGGCTCGTACATCGGGAAAGTCCCGAGTTCGCCGGCCATTTCGGCCGAGGTCGCATAGCAGACGCCGGTCATGATGGCGGTGAGCGCACCGGCAATCGCACGGCCCTCGTCGGAGTCGTAGGGAATGCCGGTGGACATCAAGAGACCACCGATATTGGCATAGCCGAGGCCGAGCGTGCGGTATTCATAGGAGAGTTCGGCGATGCGCTTGGACGGGAACTGCGCCATCATGACGGAGATTTCGAGCACGATGGTCCAGAGGCGGACGGCGTGTTCGTATTCGCCGATGTTGATGCGCGCGGTCTTCGGGTCCTTGAACTGCATGAGGTTCAGGGAGGCCAGGTTGCAGGCGGTATCGTCGAGGAACATATATTCCGAGCACGGATTGGAGGCGCGGATCGGGCCGGCCGCCGGGCTGGTGTGCCAGTCGTTCATCGTCGTGTTGAAATGCAGGCCCGGATCGGCAGATGCCCAGGCGGCGTAGGAGATCGACTCCCAGAGGTCGCGGGCCTTCAGCGTCTTGACGACCTTGCCGTCCTTGCGGGCGGTGAGGTTCCAGGTGTCGTCACGCTCGACGGCGCGGAGGAAGTCGTCCTTGATCGAGACGGAATTGTTGGAGTTCTGGCCGGCAACGGTGAGATAAGCTTCGGAATCCCAATCCGTGTCGTAGGTCTTGAATTCCATGTCCGTGTAGCCCTGGCGGGCGAACTGGATGACGCGGCCGATATAGTTCTCGGGCACCATCGAGGCCTTGGCGGCCTTGATCTCGCGCTTGAGCGCCGGGTTCATCTTCGGATCGAAGCAATCGCCATCGGAGCCTTCGCAATTGACGCAGGCCTTCATGATCGCCTTCAAATGCTTGGCGACGATCTTCGAGCCGGTCACGAGGGCCGCGACCTTCTGCTCTTCCTTGACCTTCCAGTTGATGTAAGCCTCGATATCGGGGTGGTCGATGTCGACCACGACCATCTTGGCCGCACGGCGGGTCGTACCGCCCGACTTGATGGCGCCGGCAGCGCGGTCACCGATCTTGAGGAAGCTCATCAGGCCCGAGGAACGGCCGCCGCCCGAGAGTTTTTCGCCCTCGCCGCGCAGATAGGAGAAGTTGGAGCCGGTGCCGGAGCCATACTTGAACAGGCGCGCCTCGCGGACCCAGAGGTCCATGATGCCGCCTTCGTTGACGAGATCGTCCTCGACCGACTGGATGAAGCAGGCATGCGGCTGCGGATGCTCATAGGCCGACTTCGACTTGACCAGCTTGCCGGTGAAGGGATCGACATAGAAATGGCCCTGGCCGGGACCGTCGATGCCGTAAGCCCAATGGAGACCCGTGTTGAACCATTGCGGCGAATTCGGCGCGACGCGCTGGGTAGCGAGCATATAGGCAAGCTCGTCGCGGAAAGTGAGCGCATCTTCCTCGGATGAAAAATAGCCGCCCTTCCAGCCCCAATAGGTCCAGGTGCCGGCGAGACGGTCGAAGACCTGGCGCGCATCGATCTCGGAGCCGGATTGCTCGTCCTTCGGCAGCTTGGCGAGTGCCTCCTTGTCGGGCTCGGAGCGCCACAGCCATGAGGGAACGTTGTTCTCCTCGACGCGTCTCAGATGCGTCGGCACGCCGGCCTTGCGGAAATACTTCTGGGCGAGGATATCGGCAGCCACCTGGCTGAACTGTTCCGGCACCTGGATATCGGCGAGGCGGAACACGATCGACCCATCGGGGTTGCGGATTTCGCTGGTCGCGGTGCGGAATGCAACGCTGTCATAGGCCGACTTGCCGGCTTCCGTGAATTTCCGTTCTATGCGCATCTGTTCAACCCCTAGCCTTGGTCGCGCCCATGACAATGGCGCATGAATTCCCGTTCTGGAACGCGCGGGTTTGGTGACCTTGCGTACCAGTTGCCTCGATCTCAAAATGTGGAGCGGTGATTCCCCTACCCCTGCATCTTGTGGCATTGTTGGTCGCAAACACTAAATATAGTATTAACGCCGCATTAATGCCAGTCTTTTGTCTGTCTTGGGGCAAAAAAATCCGCGTGTTCTCACCCGTCACCAAGGCACGGAAATGCCTTGGGCTGACGCCCCTTGATCACACGCAGATTTCTAAAAAATGGACCGGGCCTCGTTACAATCCGATCCTGCTGCCGCCGCAACGAGGTTCATTAAGCGCGTGCCACGCGATTCCGTCAAGAGCTTGTTCGTGACGAAATTATTAACACCACATCTAGTATCAACAGGATGTGGAAAACTGGGAAAACGTCCAAGCCTCGGGAATACCTGCATTTCTCGATGGGGTGGCCGTGCCGCCCCAAGCCGATGTCATTAAAATCGTCTTGAAATTATTTATTTTTCAGCCCGAATGGCCGATCGTCTGTAAAAATTTGGGGCTTTGTGGCAGCAGTGCGCAAAACTGATTCGTTGCGGCTTTCAAGCGACAGCAATCACTACATCTTGTGTTCGGGCACTCAAATGTCACCCACAAGATGTCATAGAACGGAAGTTGTGGGCAGGCGAAAACCCTGTGGTCGTCGCCTGCCCTTTCAATGGACCAAAACCTGCTTATAGCTGGTCGAGATTGACGCCGATGGTGACGGCGCCGATCGGCTTGCCGGCTTCGTCGACGATGGTCATCGAGGCCTGGCTCTGCAGCATCTGGGTGGACTCGTCCTTCTCCGCCACATCGACGAACAGCGCGCCAGCGCCAGCACCGAAGGACTTGGTGAACTTGTCCTCGTCACCCTGCCAGAAATCCGACGTGATATCGCTCTGGCCGACATTCAGGCCCTTGGCATCGGTGACGAAGATCTCGGTGATGGCGCCGCCCGATGCTTCCTGCTTGGCCTTGAGGAAGGCCGAGACCGGATTGGCAATAACGGCGTCGATCATCGGATGTCCGTCGGCTTCCACTTCGGCACGCCATTTCTGGTCGAGCGCATCGACACCGGCCTGGTCGAGCGCGGCATTGGCCGCGTTCTGTGCCTTGATCGCGGCGACGATCGCCGGATCGGACAGCCAAGGCTTCACATTCGCATTGACATATTCGGTGACGGGGCCGACATGGGCCTCTTCACCCATCGCCGGCATGGCGATGGCAAGCGCAAGCATGGCGACAGCGCGCAGCAGATATTTCTTCATTCGCATTTCCCCTCTAGAGATCGGCTACCCCGAGCCGTTGGACGCGCCAAAACCTCTTGGCGCGAATTGCTTAGAATTCTTCCCAGTCCTGCGACTGTGCCGCGGCGGACTGGCTGCTTGCGGCGGTGCGGATGACCGGTGCCGCATGGGTCCTGCGGACGGGTGCCGCTACAGGCCTGACCGCGCGAATCGGCTCCGGCGTAATCATACGCGCCGGAGATGACGTGCTCGTGCCATCGAACTGGAAGTCGCTGAGCGCGGCCTTGAGTTGGTTGCTCTGCGTCTGCAGTTCCTGGCAGGCGGCATTGGTCTCCTCGACCATCGCCGCGTTCTGCTGCGTCGCCTGGTCCATCTGGCGGATCGCGTTGTTGACCTCGTTGAGGCCCATCGCCTGCTCCTTGGAGGAGGACACGATCGCCGCGATGCTGTCGTGGATCTCGTTGACCTGGCTCTCGATCGACAGCAGCGAATTGCCCATGGAATTGACCAGCGACACGCCCGAGCCGACCTCCTGGCCGGATGCCGAGACGAGTTGCTTGATCTCCTTGGCCGCACTGGCCGAGCGCTGGGCGAGCTCGCGCACTTCCTGGGCAACGACGGCAAAACCCTTGCCCGCATCGCCGGCACGCGCCGCCTCGACCCCGGCATTGAGCGCCAGAAGATTGGTCTGGAAGGCGATCTCGTCGATGACGCCGATGATCTTGCCGATCTGGCTCGACGAATTCTGGATGCGGTCCATGGCGGATACAGCGTCGCGGACGATGCCGGCAGCACCATGGGCATTCTGCTTGGTCGAAAGCACCAGCTTCGAGGCCTGGTCGGCCTTTTCGGACGCGAGGGTGACCGTGCTGGTGATCTCTTCGAGCGCGGCGGCCGTCTCCTCAAGAGCGGCAGCCTGGATTTCCGTGCGCTTGGCGAGTTGGTCGGCAGAGCTTGCAATGTCGGCCGCACCGCCATCGAGCGCGAAAGCGGTGTCGGAAATGCCCGAAAGCGTTTCGGCTACAGCCGCCACCATCGTGTTGAAATCGCTACGAAGCTTCTCGAAATCAGGGTCGATATCCCCGAGGCGCGCCGAGAAATTGCCGCTTGCGAGCTTTTCCAGCGAAGCGCCAAGCACCGCCATCGCCTTGGCCTGGGCCTCGGCGCTTTCCCGTGACTGTTCGGCGAAGCGTGCACGCTCGCCATCCATTTCCAGCTGACGCTGTTGGGCGGCGTGTTCCTGCTCGGCCTTTTCCTTGATCGACGTGATCGACCCATCGAGCGCCCGGGCAATCACGCCGACCGCGTCAGCACGATCGAGCATCGGCACCGCGGAGACCAAATCGCCGTCCTGCATCCCCGAAATGCGCCTGGCGAGCTGGCCGAGCGGCTTTCCCGCGAACTGGCGCATGGCGATGAGGAATGCCGCGATGACAAAGGCAATCACGAGAGCCTGCTTGGCGGCGAACAGCAGGGCCTGGTTGCGGGCGGCATCCACGACTGATGTGGACGACCAACTGGCCGCGACATAGCCGATGCGCTTGCCGGCCTTATCGAGGCCGAGCGGCGAAACCACGAGCACTTCGCCCGGCTTGGATTTGTCCACGACGATAGTCTCGGGGTTCTGGCTGAAGATCGCCTGCGCACGCTGATCATGATCGGCGCCGGCTTCCTTGGACCCGGCCCAGCCATCGGCAGCTTCCAGCTTGGCATTGACGGCCAGGAAGGCGACGAGCCCGAGCGACGGGTCGTTGCGATAAAGCGCGTAGGCTTCCTGGATGACGGAGGCCTTCTTCCACTTGACCGCGCCCTCGGCGGTGGCGCCGATCTGCTGGGTCGCCTTGCTCCAGTCCTTTTCAGCCCGTTCCATCGAAGCCGACAAATCGGCCGACCAGGACAGCCAGGTTGTGACTGCAAGGCCCGTCAGATTGGCCGCGACAATGACGACTGCAACTTTTGCGGTTAGCGAAAGCCTGGAAAAAACGCCCGATACCATCAGTTCCCCACTGGATTCACGACTGTCTCAAAACAATCCATGGGACTAGGCTTAGGCGATCAGACTTAATTGCCTGTTAAATACGCGCGTATCCCGGCGATAGCGACGACAAATATTCAAGAAACCTGAAAAACGCCAGAAACGCCGCGCATTTCCGGTTGAATTACACAGCACACATGAAATCAATGGATGCAGATGTTCGGCAGGCAATCAACCGGCGTGACCCTTGGCAATCGGCTCCTGATAGGTGAAGCCCATGTCCCATGGAAAATAGATCCAGGTATCCTGCGACACCTCGGTGACGAATGTGTCGATGGTCGGCACACCCTTGGGTTTGGCATAGACGGCGGCGAAATGGGCCTTGGGCAGCATGGCGCGCACCTGAGCGGCCGTCTTGCCGGTATCGGTCAGGTCATCGACGACAAGCAGCCCCTCGCCGCCATTCGTCAGGAGTTCCGCCGAAACCGGCTTGAGCACGGCCATGTCGCCCTGGTTGAGATAATCATGATAGGATGCGACGCAGACCGTCTCGATCAGGCGGATGTTGAGCTCGCGCGAAATGATCGCCGCCGGCACCAGCCCGCCGCGCGTGATGCAGACCATGCCCGTGAAATTGCGATTGAGCCCGGCAAGCCGCCAGGCCAGCGCCCGCGCATCGCGATGGAACTGGTCCCAGGAAACGGGAAACGCTTTTTCGGGAAGGGACATGGCGGCGGACTCTCGCAGATAAGATGATTCAAAGAGTCATTACGGGATTGCCGCCTGCCGCGTAAAGCGCAAAAACTGCGCGCGGCCTGTCCGCCGCGCGCTATCCACACCGATCGACTCTGGAATTCAGCTTAACGCGACATCAGCACCGGTACGGTCATCGATTCCAAGAGCACATGGGTGACGCCGCCGAAGATGCGCTCCATGATACGCGACGTGCCATAGGCACCCATGATCATCAGGTCGGCCGAGAAGTCGCTGCAGCGATTTTCGAGCACGGCGGAGATGGGCAGGCCTTCCTTGGCCTGCGACCGTGTCGTGACGTTGAGCCCATGCCGCGAGAGCGATGCGGCGATTTCGGCACTGAGCATATCGCCGGGCTGGCCGTCCCGTTCCTTCGGCTGGACGCTGAAGATTTCGATATCGGTTGCCTTTTCCAAGAGCGGCAGCGCATCGAAGACCGAGCGGGTGGCACCGCGCGAGCCATCCCAGGCGATCAGCACGCGCTTGAACGCCTTGAATTCCTTGTCGATCCACGGAATGAACAGCACCGGCCTTCCGCCTTCGAACAGCACCGTATCGTGCTCGCTGACCATGCCCGCCTGCGGCTGCGGGGCGATGACGAGGTCGGCTGCCCGCACGCTGTCGATCACGCCTGCATTGGCTGCCCCGGTAGAGCCCTTGAACGGCCGCCATTCATAGGAGACGCCCGAGCGCGCGCCGCAATCCTCGAACACTTTCCTGATGGCGCCGGTCCGTTCGGCCGCCGCATCGTAGAGGCTGGATATGACAGAGGAATCCGGCAGGTCGAGCGGCGACAGCACCGGCGGCGGATCGATCACCTCGCCATGCAGCCCGATGACATGCGCGCCATGCTCGCCGGCAATGGCAGCGGCCGCATCGAAGACCGGCCGGCAGGTCTCGGCCTGGGTAAGGATCGCGGCAATGGTTTTGACGGGCATCGGTTCCTCCTCAGATTAACGTGATTAAACTATGGATTTTAAACCGTTACGCCTTGATGTCGATCAACGCGCAAGGGGCTCACGGAGTTCCTTTCGCCTGTGCAGCGGCGATCTCCGCCACCATGGCAGCGACGGCATCGGCGGCGGCATTGAGCACCCCTTCCGAGCGTGCCCGCACCACCAGATCCGTCGAATAGGTCTTGCCGTCGAATTTCGGGTAGGAGCCGATCACCGTTTCGGGATGTTCCGCCTGCACGGCGCGCAGCGGCGAGCCGATCATGCCCTCGCCGAACGGACATGGAATCGTCCGCGACAGCATCCTTGTGCCAGTGCGAAGCGTCGGCAGGACATTGTCGAGCATCGCCTGGAATATCGAAGGCACGCCGGCCATGACATAGACATTCTCGACATTGAAGCCGGGTGCCGCCGACACCGGGTTGTCGATATGGACGCTGCCCTCCGGCATCCGCGCCATGCGCATCCGCGCCTCGTTAAACTCCATGCCGCGCTCGGCATACATCCGGCCCATGATGCGCATCGCCTTCTCGTCGTGCACGACCTTGCGGCCGAAGGCCTTGCCAATCGCATCCGCGGTGATGTCGTCATGGGTTGGCCCGATGCCGCCCGAGGTGAAGACATAATTATAGCGGCTCCGCAGCGCATTGAGTGCCGTGACGATCTCGTCCTCCTCGTCGGCGACGATGCGCACCTCCTTGAGATCGACGCCGTTGAGCGTCAGCATCTCGGCGAGATGGCCGATATTCTTGTCCTTGGTGCGGCCCGACAGGAGTTCGTCGCCGATCGCCAGCATGGCGGCGGTGACGATGTTGGCAGGATCCTTCATGATTTGTCCCTTGGTCATGCATGTTTTGCCGGTGAATTGATACCCCGCCGCCGACCCTGTCAAGCACGGCGGTCGCCACATGTTCGTTTCTCAAACTGCGGCGACAGGCGGATGATTGTTCACCGAGAGTGAACACTGCGGGCGCCATTTGCTGGGCTGCAAAGCGGTGAAATGACGTCTATCTACAGGTCTGCCGCAGCCCTTGACGCTGTTAAAACATAAGGATCATCACAATGGCAAAAGTTCTCGTTCTCTATCACTCGGCTTATGGCCACATCGAAAAGATGGCCGAGGCCGTTGCCGAAGGCGCCCGCGAAGGCGGTGCGACTGTCGATATCAAGCGCGTGCCGGAAACCGTTCCGGAAGATGTCGCCAAGGCCTCCTATTTCAAGCTCGACCAGGCCGCTCCGGTCGCCAAGGTCGATGATCTCGTCGAGTACGACGCGATCATCTTCGGCGCCGGCACCCGCTTCGGCACGGTCGCCTCGCAGATGCGCTCCTTCATCGACCAGACCGGCGGCCTGTGGGCCAAGGGTGCCTTGGTCGGCAAGGTCGGCTCCGTGTTCACATCGTCCGCTACCCAGCACGGCGGCCAGGAATCGACCATCCTCGGCTTCCTGCCGACCCTGATGCACCACGGCATGGTGACCGTCGGCCTGCCGTACGCCTTCCAGGGCCAGATGGGCCTCGACGAGATCACCGGCGGCTCGCCCTACGGCGCCTCCACCATCACCGGCGGCGACGGTTCGCGCCAGCCAAGCGAAAACGAACTCGCCGGCGCCCGCTTCCAGGGCAAATATGTCGCCGAGATCGCCGGCAAGATCGCCGGTACGGCTGCATCCAAGGCTGCGGCATAACGGATTTGGATCGCAGCATGAGACGGCCCGGCGGCAATGCCGGGCTGTTTTTCGTTCCGGGCGAAATCCGCCGAACGGCTCTTCTCAAATCGCACCGTGGCGGCTATGGCTAGCGCGCGCGGACGTGGCGGAACTGGTAGACGCAAGGGACTTAAGATCCGGTCATGTCCGCGAAAAGGCGCAACTCGCATGAGTCTCGGGCATGGGGTATTGGGCTGGAAATCTGAATGGCCGCTTGCCGAAACTGGTAGACGGAAGGCACTTAAAATGCCTCGGGCTTCGCCCGTGTGGGTTCGAGTCCCACAGCGGCCACCATCCGTTTCCTTTATGATTCGATCAAATTGCCCTTGGCTCACACGTACGAAATCGCATTCGTAGGCTGCGCACTATTTACGCATGTCTTCCGGCCTGGTGCGCGTCAGGAGCCACATCAGCGGACATAGTAGATCATGCCGCCGTTCATGGCCCGGTCCGCACCGATGATGTTTCGGATCTGGATGTTCATGGCTCGCAGTTGGGAAACAAGGGCGCGATCCCCGTTGATTTCGGCCTGTATCGCGGCAACATGGGACTTTGTCGCCCTCGTTCTTATCAAGGCCTTTTCGCCGTGGTTCGAAATATCGGAGAGATAGAGCACTTTGAAAGGCTTGGCACTCTGGCCGAGCGCCGGAGTAGATGAGCCGATAAGGGTTATAAGTCCAACTGCAAGAAATGCGGTGTAAAACCGTTTCACAATCGCCTCCACTAGACGCCGCCGTTGATGGGTCGGTGGAAATTAGTCGGACTCGAAGCTGAGGCTGACGGTGCGAACGCCGGCTGCGACGTTGACCCCGATTTCCCCTTCAACCGACAATGGCTGGAGGATGAAACCCTTGCCTGTTCCCCCGATGAGCGCATTGGCGCCGGCGCCCAGGCCAAGAGCCACGCCCGCATCGACGCCTGCGTATTTGCCAGCCAGGGCGCCGGGCTGCATATCGATCAGTGCCGCGGCAAAAACGCCCCAGATGAGGTGGCCCTGCTTGACCTCTCCCAGTTCTATTCCGATGTCCGTGATCTTGCCGACATAATTTTCCGTCGGTCCACTGACCGGGCGGAATTCACAGGTCATTTTCTGCTTCTCAATGATAATCAGTCCAATGCTCTTCGACATGTCGCAGACCAGCATGCCGAGATTGACCGACTTGGCGGCGAAGGCGTCGGCGCTGGCGAATAGAGAACTTGCCAACAGCATTGCGGCATAAGAGAAATGTTTCATGGTGCAGCCTTCCTTTACCCAAGCGAGAACTGGTTTACCGGGCGATGCCCGTGTATTCGCGGGGGCGCCTTCTGCGCCCCGTCGGTGTTCGAAGGGGTGACAACATCGCCACCCCCCTCACATTCCTGATCAGTTGCCGGTCGGCATCGGCATACTGAAGCCACCCTTTTCAAGTTGCTCCCGCATCCACTGGAATTGCTGGTATTTTGTAATTTCGATGGGGCCGGTATAAACTTCGCTCTGCAGCTTCCTCGGCGGATATTGGACGTAGGTTTTCATCAGGTCCTTGATGGCCGCGCTGATTGTGACCATTGTCCAAGTACGTTCTGTATAGTTGTTCATGAACAGATCATACCGCTCCTGCGGGTCCTGCCAGAGGTCGAAGACCTGCGGCACCGTGGCAACGTAACTACTCGGCCCCTTCCAGCCGAGATTGGTATCAACGGCCAGACCACCGGTGTTGGCACCATCGTCTCCGCGCAGGTTGAACACGGCTTTATAGTTGCCGACGCGGGCGGCGCCCGGCGAAAGTTCGTTTTCCGTGAAGTAGAACCACGAAGTCCGCTCCGACTTGCCGGTGCCGAGCAGGATCGGCGACATGTCGTAGCTGTCGAACATGGTCGGCTTGCCTTCAAGGTCTTCGGTCGGAAGCGGAACACCCGCAACCGACGCAAAGGTGGCCATCAGGTCGAGACCGCCGACGATGTCGTGGTTCTTCGTGTCGGGCTTGATCTTGCCCGGCCAGATCGCGATTGCCGGCACGCGGTTGCCGCCTTCGCGAACCGTACCCTTCGTTCCCCGGAACGGCGTGTAGCCGGCATCCGGATAGACATCCTGCCAGGCGCCGTTGTCGGTGGTGTAGAAGATCAGTGTATTCTTATCGAGGCCGGTCTCGCGGAGCTTATCGAGGATGCGGCCGATGCGGGTGTCGAGTTCAACGACGCTGTCGGCATATTTCGACTTCGACATCGACTTATGCTCGAATTCCGGCGCCGGCAGGTTCGGCTGGTGGACCTTCATAAAGTTGACGTCGATAAAGAACGGCTTGTCGGATTTCGACGCCTGCTCGAGGAAGTCGATGGCTGCCTTCTCGACATAGCTGTCGAAGAAGGGAATGCCGACCACGCCCGGCTTTCCGTCGATGACTGGCGTATCGACATATTGGCCGTTGATCTTGAATTCCTCGACAGCCTTCTCGCCGGCCTTCGCCGACAGCGCGCCCTGCGTCACCTTCTGAAACATTGCCCGCAGTTTCGGATCCATGTCCGGGAACCACGTCGGGTCGGCATAGGTATAGGCATTGAGGTGATAGAGACCGACATACTTCATCTCGTCGAAGCCGTGCGCATTCGGAAGCGCATAATCGGCTTCGCCGAGATGCCATTTGCCGGTGAAGTAGGTCTGGTATCCGCCGCGCTTCAGAACCGACGCGAGCGTCCACTCGGCGGCCGGCAGGCCGCCGCCCTGGCCCTGGAACGCCACGGTGGTCATGCCGCTGCGATTGGGAATCCGTCCGGTGATCATCGCCGCACGACCCGGCGTGCAGCTTGGCTGGGCATAGAAGGAAAAGAAGGTCATCCCCTCGTCGGCCATCTTGTCGATATTCGGAGTGGGTATGCCTCGTCCCTCTCCGCCGCCGTAAGGCCCAAGGTCGCCGTAGCCGGTGTCATCCGAGACGATCAGTAGAATATTGGGTTTCGAAGACTGGGCTTGCGCCGGCGCCGACATCAGGGCGACGGATGCCATCAATGCCGCGCCGGACGCAAGGAGAGTCCGCCTGGTCACCTCCATCCTGGAAGCTTTGCGAGGCTGTTCTTTCCGATCAGTTTCATTACACATGTTCAGGGTCCTCCCGTTGCAGTGACTAAAATCGCCGGGTCACAAAAGACGCGGCCATAGCGCGCCAGACGTCGAATTCTGCAATTTCAATATGGAAATGCCCGTCCGGCCCACGAGCGCTAGAGCAGTGCAAGGACAGGGCGGAGAATGCCGCGTGCTCAAGGTGGCAGGCGAGCGAGACCGTAGTTGCACCGTACTATCGCCCACAAGTACGTTACGGTAACATCGCTGTAATTTACGTGCGATGTAGAATGCGTCGGCAGTCAATCTGAGATAGACTAATCCGCCTGCTTTTCCGTCCTGTCCTTGACGGGGTGAATGTTGGTTTTCGATCGTCGTCAGCGGGCTGGTCGCACTCCACCTGACACTGTTCGCGGTTCGAAGAGAATCCAATTGGATCAAGAGTGCACGGGGCCGCGTCTATTTCACCATGGTCGCGCTTCTCTACCTTTCCGCCCTCTTGGAAACTGCGAGCACTTTGAACCAAGCGGATAACCCTCCCCATGAAAGCTTGTCGATCGCTGAGTCTGGCAGTACCGTCCGCATCCTCCCGGGTTGTCCACACTGGGAGAGTTAAGGTATTTCGATATTTTCTGGGCCCACTTCGGGAGGATTTTACAAATGACCCAATCGCTTGCGGGCAAGACCGCCATCGTCACGGGCGCCAGCTCCGGTATCGGCCGCGCAGCCGCCCGCGCGCTGGTCAAGGAAGGCGTCCAGGTTGCATTGGTGGCACGCTCGAAGGACAAGCTCGACGCGTTGGCTCGAGAACTAGGGGGCCAAACGCTGGCCGTTCCTGCCGACCTCACGGTCGCGACCGAGGTCGATGCCATGGTGGAGACGGTTGCAGGCGCGTTCGGCAGGATCGATATCCTGTTTGCCAATGCGGGCAGCTATGTGCCGGGCGTCGTGGCGGAAGGCGATGCCGACCAGTGGGACGCGATGCTTTCGGTCAATGTCAACTCGATCTTTCGCGCCATAAGGGCCGTTTTGCCGGGAATGATCGAACGCAGGACCGGCGAGATCGTTGTCACCAGCTCGATTTCGGGCCATCAGGCCTTGCATTGGGAACCGGTCTATTCGGCGTCCAAGCACGCCGTGCAATCCTTCGTCCACGGCCTGCGCCGCCAGGTCGCGCCGCACAACATCCGGGTGGGGTCGCTTGCACCCGGCATCGTACTCAACGAATTGTGGGGTATAACCGACCCGGAGGAAATCGAGCGCCGGGTTGCCGCCCATGAAGGGCTGCGCAGCGAAGACGTGGCTGATGCGCTGATTTTCATGCTGACCCGCCCCGCCAACGCCACTGTCCGCGACCTCGTGTTGCTGCCTCAGAACCAGGATATTTGACAGGACGCGGCCTGGAGCAGGCGCGATATGCCCGAGCGATCTTGAAAACCGCAGTCTCCAGGATGATCCATCCCGGGTTCAGAATTGTTAGCGCTCAAAACCCATTGAGTGGTTGGGCCGCCTCAACTCCAGATACACACTATCGCACCACTCGTCCCCAATCAGCCAAGTCGCCTGCTTGCGCCCCGTCTCCACGAATCCCAGTTTTCCCAGCAGCCCGAGCGAGGCCTGGTTGCGGGGATCGACGTCGGCGGTGATTGCGCCCATGCCGGGCCGCCCGAAGGCGCGGGCGATGAGGGCGGACAGGCATTCGTGCGCCAGCCCCTGCCCCCAGCAATCCGGATGGAAGATGTAGCCGATCTCCGGCAGGCGCCAGAAGCCGGCCTTGCCGATCACGCGGCCCTCGAAGGTGACGATGAAGTCGTCGCTTTCACCTTCCGGCGAGGCCATCATGGCTTTCAGCCACTCCCGGCTCTCGCCGAGATTCTTGTGCGGCAGCGTCGACCAGTAGCGCATGGCGACGGGATTGGAGAGGATGGCGTGCATCGCGCCGAGATCGCGCACTTCGGCCCGCCGCATGGTCAGGCGGGCCGTCTTGACGATGTTGTCTTCCATATCCGCCCCACGACCGCGCTCAATCGAAATAGCGGGAGCGTTCTAGCGCTGCGGGGTAGAATCGACAACCTTTTCGTCGGTCACCGGCAGGGGATAGGCGCCCCTGCCAGGCGCTTCATGCTCAGAATTCTTCCCAGCTGCTTTCCTTGGCGAGCGCCTGCCCGCCAAATGCCGGTTTGACGACGTTGACGGCGCTGCGCACGGGACGCGGTGCCGGGACAGGCGATGGCCTCGCCATCTCGGCGTGAACCTTCTGGAGCCGGCCGACATTGAATTGGCCGAGCTGCTGCAACAGCGAGGCGAGCTCCGATGCCAGTGAATGGCTGGCGGCGCTGGCCTCCTCGACCGTGGCGGCATTCTGCTGCGTGCCGTGGTCCATCTGGGTGACGGCGGTATTGATTTCCTTGAGGCCTGTCGCCTGTTCGCGGGCGGATTCGACGATCGCCTTGACGTTGCCGTCGATCTCGCTGACCTGACCGACGATGGATGTCAGTGCCGCACCCGTCTCATGCACCAGCGCCACGCCCGCCTTGACCTGATCGGACGAGGCGTTGATCAACGCCTTGATTTCCTTTGCGGCCTTGGCCGAGCGCTGGGCGAGTTCACGCACTTCCTGCGCCACGACGGCAAAACCCTTGCCCGCCTCGCCTGCACGCGCCGCCTCGACACCGGCATTGAGCGCCAGCAGGTTGGTCTGGAAGGCGATCTCGTCGATGACGCCGATGATCGAGGAAATCTCGGTGGAGGACTGTTCGATCCTGCCCATGGCCTCGATGGCGGTCTGCACCACCGCGCCGGACTTCTCGGCGGCCGAACGGGTAGCGGTGACCAGCGTACCGGCATCCGCGGCACGCTTCGACGAATCCTGGACGGTCGTGGTGACCTCTTCGAGGGCCGCGGCTGTCTCCTCGACCGAAGCTGCCTGCTGCTCAAGGCGCTTGGCGAAATTGGCAGACGTTTCCTGGAGCTGCCGGGCGTTCGAATTGATGCTCTCGGTGCTCTCGTAGATGTCCCTGACGACGCCGCTGAGCTTTTCCACGGTGCGGTTGAAGTCGGTCCGGGTCTGTTCCATGCTCGGCGTGAACGGTTGGGTGAGCGTCGCTGTCAGGTCGCCTTCGGCGAGCTTGCCGATCGCGGCACCCAGCTCGTCGACCGAGGTCATGCGGCTCGTGACGTCGGTGGCGAACTTGATGACCTTGCAGACCTTCCCCTTGTCGTCAAAAATCGGGTTGTAGGCCGCCTGGATCCAGATCGGCTTGCCTGATTTGCCGTAGCGGACGAATTCGTCCGAATGGTATTTGCCCGATGCGAGCGATTTCCAGAAATCCCGGTAGGCTTCGCTCTTGGCATAGGTCTGGTCGCAGAACATCGCATGGTGCTTGCCGCGAATTTCCTCGATCGAATAGCCGAGCGTCAGGAGGAAATTTTCGTTGGCGTCGAGAATGGTGCCGTCCGGTTTGAACTCGATGACGGCCTGGGAGAGGGAGATGGCGCTAAGCTTGCCGTCGTCGTCCAATGCCTTGAGTTTGCTGGCGGTGATGTCGGTCGCTATCTTGATAATCTTGACGACCTTTCCGCCGCGCATCAGCGGATTGTAGGATGCCTCGATCCAGATTTCGCGCCCGCCCTTGGCAAATCGCTTGTACTGGCTGCGGTCGAACTGGCCCGATTTGAGCCTTGCCCAGAATTCCCTGTATTCGCCGGTCTTGGCATAAGCGTCATCGACGAACATCGAATGGTGTTTTCCGACGATCTCGTTCAAGGAGTACCCCAGCGCATCGCAGAAATTCTTGTTGGCATCGAGTATCACACCGTCCGGCGTGAATTTGATGACGGCTTGTGACCGGCCTATGGCATTCATTTCTTCTGCTGCGTCGCGTCCGAACAAACTTCCAAAACCCGTCATCGCCTACACCCCTGGATCGCAATCTTCGCACCCTGCGTCTCAACGAGAGTGCTAAACACTGATTAACACTAAGTTAAACGCAGTTGGTAGATTTCACACGCTGAGATTAAAACTCCAGCTTCAGTTATACGGCAGTGCGAATTTGCGTATTACCTTAGACTTGAACCAGTAAGAGCAATATATTGGCCAGCTTATTGCGCCATAAAAATGTTTAATATTATCTTGTGTATATTCCATTTATCACATCTTTATAGAAATATTTCAATAATTCTAAAATATACTTATAGAACAATATTAGTTATTCGGAGTGAGATGCACCATTATTATTGGGAGAGACATAAATTGGATTTGCAACCAACCTTGATGATATCGCGTTTTGTCGGCAATCACCGGACGGATGGGGCGAATCTCGGATACTCTGGAAGAAGGTCGATAAGCTTTGAGGATACTTAGCTGCATAAATTTTTAACGATCAAATCAAATCTTCCTAGAAATATTCGGCGTAGATTTCACTGCCAAGCGTCAATTCGAGAAGACAATGGTGCAGGTCGTCACAGTTTCCGCCAACACAGCAGCCTATGCGGCCGAGCCGCTCAAGGCCAGCGCCCGTGTGAGCGGCAGCTCGCCGTCCGAACAAACCGTGAAGGCACTCGCCGCCCAGGCGCGCAAATCCGGCGATTTGCAGCAGAAAGTGCTGATGAACGTGGTGCAGCCGCCTGCCCTTGCGCTGTTCTTCCTCACAGCCGAACAGCAGCCGCAATCCACACTCGACATGGCAAGGCAGGAATATATGCTCAATGCGGGCGAGAATGAACCGGAATCTGACGATCAGACGGAATCCCCGGATGTCCTCTCCGACGATCGCGTCGATCCCGTCTGACCGACACGTCTGATGCGAGCGGGCCGACGCCCCGCCGGTCATCTCCTCTTTCATCACAGCGACAAATGTTGCGACAAAAGCGTCACCGCCTCTTGCCAGAGCGACGCTGGCGGGTCTATCAAGTGGCGTCCCGCTGGGAGAATCCACGTGAAAACGTGGTGCCGAAGGAGCAACCGCCCCGGAAACTCTCAGGCAAAAGGACCAGCGGACAGGTTACGGAACTCTGGAGAACGGCGCGTTTGCGAGGAGCAGATAGGCGCCTGCCGAAGGGATAACAATCTCAGGCATCAGGACAGAGGGGGCTTAAGTCACGCGGGCGCCTGCCAAAGGCCCCGTTCTTGAGCAGGTGCGTGAGCGCCGAACCGGAGACCGCCTCGTGGATGATGCCCCCCCGCTTAAAACCCCGCTTCACGCCCTTCATCTCTCGCTCGGTGCCCGCATGGTGCCTTTCGCCGGCTACGACATGCCGGTGCAATATCCCGCCGGCGTGCTGAAGGAGCATCTCGCGACCCGCTCCGCCTGCGGCTTGTTCGACGTCTCGCATATGGGACAGGTCGCGATCCGGGCGAAATCCGGGCGCATCGAGGATGCCGCACTGGCGCTTGAAAGCTTGATTCCGGTCGATATCCTCGGTTTGAAACCCGGACGCCAGCGGTATGGCCTGTTAACCAATGACGAAGGCGGCATTCTCGACGACCTGATGGTGGCCAATCGCGGCGATCATTTCTACATGGTGGTCAACGCCTCGTGCAAGGACGCCGACTTCAAGCATATGCAGGACCATCTCGGCGATCGCTGCACATTCGAGATTCTGGCCGATCGCGCGCTGGTGGCGCTGCAGGGGCCGCATGCCGAGCAGGTGCTGGCCGAGTTTTGCCCCGAAGTGACAGCCATGAAATTCATGGATGTCGAATATGACGATCTTCATGATGTCGATTGCATCGTCTCCCGCTCCGGCTATTCCGGCGAGGACGGGTTCGAGATTTCAATTCCCGCGGGCAAGGCGGCATTGGTCGTCCAGCGTATGCTCGACCATCCCGATTGCGAACCGGTGGGGCTTGGCGCGCGCGACAGCTTGCGGCTCGAGGCGGGCCTTTGCCTCTACGGCAACGATATCGACACAACAACGAGCCCGGTCGAGGCGGGATTGGAATGGGCAATCCAGAAGGTGCGCCGCAAGGGTGGCGCCCGCGCCGGGGGCTTTCCGGGTGCCAGTCGCATTCTAAATGAGCTTGAGAACGGTGCGACACGCAGGCGCGTGGGCCTGAAGCCCGACGGCAAGGCCCCTGTTCGTGCGCATGCGATCCTCTATGGCGACGAGGGTGGCGCCACGCGACTAGGCGAAGTCACCTCGGGCGGCTTCGGCCCGAGCGTCGATGGCCCGGTTGCCATGGGTTATGTGCCGATCTCACATTCCAACCCCGGCACCCGCGTCTTCGCTGAAGTGCGCGGCAAATTCCTGCCGGTCACCGTGACCGAGCTTCCGTTTATCAAACCGACTTACAAGCGGTGATCATGGGCCATTTCGATCCTGGAACACCCCCCTCTGCCCTGCCGGGCATCTCCCCCTCAAGGGGGGAGATCGGGTGTAGCGCGATCCTCGCCCGTATCTCTACGCTTCGTGGGGATGCGGCATTTCAACGAGTTACCGATCTCCCCCCTTGAGGGGGAGATGTCGCGAAGCGACAGAGGGGGGTGATCGTCCTGTCCTCTGCCAGAACACAATCAATCTGATCCGGAGGAAAAACTAAATGTTGAAATTCACCGAAGAACACGAATGGCTGAAGATCGAGGACGGCGTCGCCACCGTCGGCATCACCACGCATGCTGCCGAGCAGCTGGGCGACCTCGTCTATGTCGAACTCCCCGAGGTCGGGGCGACATTCTCCAAAAATGACAATGCCGCCACCGTCGAGAGCGTCAAGGCCGCATCGGATGTCTTTTGTCCGCTCGACGGCGAGATCGTCGAGGTCAATGACGCCATCGTGGCACATCCGGAACTGGTCAACGCCGATCCGCAGGGTGCCGCCTGGTTCTTCAAGCTCAAGCTCGCCAATCCCGCCGATGCCGATGGCCTGATGGACGAGGAAGCCTATAGCAGGATGATCGCATAATGGCTCTTCCCAAGGACTTTACCTTCACCGACTACGATCCCTACAATTTCGCCGACCGCCGCCATATCGGCCCCTCGCCCGAGGAAATGGATGCGATGCTCGGCGTGATCGGCTACAAAAGCCTCGACGCCTTGATCGACGACACCGTGCCCGGCTCCATCCGCATCGAGACGCCGCTGAAGTGGGACAAGCCGCTGACCGAGCGCGAGGCGCTCGACAAGATGCGCGAGACCGCCAACCTCAACAAGAAACTCGTCTCGCTGATCGGCCAGGGCTATTACGGCACGATCACGCCGCCGGTCATCCAGCGCAACATCCTGGAAAGCCCGGCCTGGTACACGGCCTATACGCCCTACCAGCCCGAGATCAGCCAGGGCCGGCTTGAGGCGCTGCTCAACTACCAGACCATGGTGAGCGACCTCACGGGGCTGGACATTTCCAATGCCTCGCTGCTCGATGAATCCACTGCCGCCGCCGAAGCCATGGCCATGGCGCAGCGCGTCGCGAAATCGAAATCGCTGACCTTCTTCGCAGACGAGAATTGCCACCCGCAGAATATCGCGCTGCTCAAGACCCGCGCCGAGCCGCTCGGCTGGAACGTCGTGGTCGGCGATCCCTTCCGCGATCTCGACGCCAACAACGTCTTCGGCGCGATCTTCCAGTATCCCGGCACCTATGGCCATGTGCGCGATTTCACCGGGATCATGGACAATCTGCATGCGGCCGGCGCCATCGGCATCGTCGTCGCGGATCCCCTCGCCCTGTGCCTTCTGAAATCGCCCGGCGAAATGGGCGCCGATATCGCTGTCGGCTGCACGCAGCGCTTCGGCGTGCCGGTCGGCTATGGCGGTCCGCATGCAGCCTACATGGCGGTGCGCGACGAGTGGAAGCGCTCGATGCCCGGTCGACTTGTCGGCGTCTCCGTGGATGCGCGCGGAAATCGCGCCTATCGCCTGTCGCTGCAGACCCGCGAACAGCATATCCGCCGCGAAAAGGCGACATCGAACATCTGCACCGCGCAGGTTCTGCTCGCCGTCATGGCCTCGATGTATGCCGTCTTCCACGGGCCGAAGGGCCTCAAGGCGATCGCCCAGAGCGTGCACCAGAAGACGGTGCGGCTGGCGCGCGGGCTGGAGAAGCTCGGCTACAAGGTCGAGCCGGAAACCTTCTTCGACACTGTTACCATCGAGGTCGGCAAGCTGCAGGGCGTGATCCTCAAGGCCGCCGAGGCCGAAGATGTCAATCTCCGCAAGATCGGCGAGGACCGGATCGGCATCTCGCTCGACGAGCGCTCGCGGCCAGTGACGCTGGAAGCCGTGTGGCGCGCCTTCGGCGGCGACTTCAAGTCCGACGACTTCGAACCCGGCTACC
This sequence comes from Rhizobium sp. TH2, assembly GCF_024707525.1. Classification (NCBI taxonomy): domain Bacteria; kingdom Pseudomonadati; phylum Pseudomonadota; class Alphaproteobacteria; order Hyphomicrobiales; family Rhizobiaceae; genus Rhizobium; species Rhizobium sp. TH2. The sequence goes on from NZ_CP062231.1 coordinate 2,642,100, forward strand.
GCCTGCCCGAGGACATGCTCCGGACCAGCGAATACCTGACGCATCCGATCTTCCACATGAACCGTGCGGAGAGCGAGATGGTGCGCTATATCCGCCGCCTCTCCGACCGTGACCTTGCGCTCGATCGGGCGATGATTCCGCTCGGCTCCTGCACGATGAAGCTCAACGCCACCGCGGAAATGCTGCCGATCACCTGGCCGGAATTTTCCGAGATCCATCCCTTCGTGCCGCCGCACCAGGCGCTTGGCTACAAGGCGATGCTCGACGATCTCTCGGCCAAGCTCTGCGACGTGACGGGCTATGACGCCTTTTCCATGCAGCCGAATTCCGGCGCGCAGGGCGAATATGCGGGCCTGCTGACGATCCGCAACTACCACATCGCCAATGGCGACACCCATCGCGATGTCTGCCTGATCCCGACCTCGGCACATGGCACTAACCCCGCCTCGGCCCAGATGGCGGGCATGAAGGTGGTGCCGGTGAAGGTGTCCGACGACGGCGACATCGACCTCGCCGATTTCCGCGCCAAGGCCGAGCAGCATGCGGCCAATCTCTCCTGCATCATGATCACCTATCCCTCGACGCATGGCGTGTTCGAGGAAACGGTGCGCGAGATCTGCGAGATCACCCACAAGCATGGCGGCCAGGTCTATCTCGACGGCGCCAATATGAATGCGATGGTCGGCTTGTCACGGCCCGGCGACATCGGCTCTGATGTGAGCCATCTCAACCTGCACAAGACGTTCTGCATTCCGCATGGCGGCGGCGGCCCCGGCATGGGGCCGATCGGCGTCAAGAAGCATCTGGCACCCTTCCTGCCCGGCCATCCGGAAACGGGCGGCGGGCATGGCGCGGTGTCGGGCGCGCCCTACGGTTCCGGCTCGATCCTGCCGATCTCGTGGAGCTACATCCTGATGATGGGCGGCGAAGGCCTGACGCAGGCGACCAAGGTGGCAATCCTCAACGCCAACTATATCGCGGCCCGGCTGAAGGGCGCCTATGACGTGCTCTATTCCTCCGACAAGGGCCGCGTGGCGCATGAATGCATCATCGACACCCGTCCGCTGCAGGCTCTCTGCGGTGTGACGGTCGATGACGTTGCCAAGCGCCTGATCGACTGCGGCTTCCACGCGCCGACCATGAGCTGGCCGGTCGCCGGCACGCTGATGATCGAGCCGACCGAGAGCGAGACCAAGGCCGAGATCGACCGTTTCTGCGAAGCCATGCTGGCGATCCGCGAGGAAGCCCGGCAGATCGAGGCGGGCACGATGGACAAGGACAACAACCCGCTCAAGAACGCCCCGCACACCGTGCAGGATCTCGTCGGCGAGTGGGACCGGCCCTATTCCCGCGAACAAGCCTGCTTCCCCCCCGGCGCCTTCCGCGTCGACAAGTACTGGCCCCCTGTCAACCGCGTCGATAATGTCTATGGCGACCGCAACCTGATCTGCTCCTGCCCGCCGGTGGAGGATTATCTGGAGGCGGCTGAGTAAAGTAGGATTGAAAGGCTCAGGATTGACGACAAAAGACCCCCATAAGTTGTTCATGCTTATGGGGGAGCCATGAGAATGTTAGCCGTTCGCCATGATGATTTCCTTGGCAAGGATTGAGTTTGGCAGGTCTAAGCGCTCACGTCGCTAGATCGGCTCAGCGCGCGAGCAATCTTTTGAAAGGGTGTAAGCAGCAGGTCCCGCCTTGCCGTAATCGCGGGCGTCGCCCTGCAAACGCGCCCACCAGGGTGGGACGTTTACTGTAACGTACTTCCCTGACGCTGGTAACCGTGGTGATCTCCGTCCTCAGTTGTCGCCTGAGGAGAGTGCAATGACCACCGTTGATATCTTCGCCTGGATCGTCCTAGTCATTCTCACCCTAAGTACCGTCGCCGTCATTGTCTTCCTCGCAATGCTGCCGGGGATGATCGCCACGAAGCGCAACCATCCCTGGGCGCAAGCAGTCACGGTCGGTGGATGGGTGACGTTGCTGTTGGGCTTCGCGCTCTGGCCCATCGTCCTTATCTGGGCATATGTCGATGTTCCCCGCGCATCGAATGCGGAGATAGCATCATGATCGTCGTCCTTCTGAACGTCTATCTGGTCATCCTGTTTTTCCTGGTGAAGCTGAGAATCGTTGCCTTCAATCTGTTTTGGAAAATATCCCCGGTCTTGGTCCTTCTCATGCTTCTGATCGGGCTGTTCATTCCCATGAATTGGGGTGCGCCGCAGGGTCCGGCACTGGTAGTGCGCAATTCGGTGGCAATCGTTCCCGATGTCGCAGGCGAAGTTATCGAAGTTCCCGTCAAGGCGAACACACCGCTCAAGACGGGTGACGTCCTGTTCCGTATCGATCCGGTGCCATATAAGGCCAAGCGTGACGCATTGCAGGCGCAGTTGGACCTGGCGAAACTTCGGCTCGCCGAATATACTAAGCTGCACGGCACGGGTGCAGGTCGCGGGTTCGATGTCGAGCAGGCGCAGTCAGAAGTCGAGCAGTTGCAGGCAGAGGTTATCGAGGCAAGCTGGAATCTCGACAAGACTGTGGTGAGAGCGCCTGCCAATGGCTACGTCACCAATCTGGCACTTCGTACAGGCGCCCGTGTCGCCAATCTTCCTCTCGCGCCCGTTATGGCGTTCATCGACACATCGGACACCATTATTGGTGTCGAAGTGCCACAGATCAATGCGCGATATATCAAGCCTGGTCAGCCTGTAGAGATCACGTTCAAGTTCGTTCCAGGAAAGGTCTATGAGGGAAAGGTCGAAAGCGTTCTCCAGGCGGTCGCGAGCGGCCAGACACAGACGTCCGGGTTGGCGGTTTCATCGAAAGCGATTCAGACGCTGCCGCTCGTCGTCCGGGTGAGGCTCGATGACGCGGCCTTTGCCGATCGGCTGCCTGCCGGCAGTACAGGCGATGCCGCGATTTACACCGAGCATGTAAACGCCGCCCATTTCATCAGAAAAGTACTGTTGCGCCAGATTGCAATAACCAACTACGTCAATCCATTCTGAACATTCAAGCGTGACCTGGCTGCTCGACCGCAACCGGGCGGTTTTCCTTCGAGCAGACATCGACCGATGTCATTGCCCATTTCGCCATGAGCCTCTATCACAGCCCATGGTAAACCCGCTTTCGGGCGCATGATTTTCGGTGAGGTGAATGGCAGCAGCCAAGAAGACCGTCTCGGTGGAATCGGGGCGGATTGTCCAGACGATCCGTAATCTCTGGCCTTATATGTGGCCGACGGATCGGCCGGACCTGAAGATGCGGGTGGCGCTCGCGACACTCTTTCTCGTGCTGTCCAAGATCGTGCTGCTGACGGTGCCCTATTTCTTCAAGTGGTCGACGGACGCGCTTTCCGGCAAGCTGGATGCGGTCGGCAACATGATGTCGCTCGGGCTCGGCGTGCTGGTTCTGGTGGCGGCCTACAATCTCGCCCGCGTCATCCAGGCCGGCTTCAACCAGTTGCGCGACACGCTGTTTGCCAGCGTCGGGCAATATGCGGTGCGGCAGCTGTCGCTGAAGACGTTCCTGCATCTCCACCAGCTGTCGCTGCGGTTTCATCTGGAGCGCCGCACCGGCGGCCTGTCACGAGCCATCGAGCGCGGCACCAAGGGCATCGAAATCATCGTCCGGTTCGTCATCCTCAACACGATCCCGACGATCCTCGAATTCGCCATGACGGCGGCGATCCTCGCCTGGACCTATGGCGTGAGCTATCTGGTGGCCGCGGCCCTAATGGTCGCCTGCTACATCTGGTTCACGATCCGGGCGAGCGACTGGCGCATCGACATCAGGCGCGGCATGAACGCCTCCGATGCCGAGGCCAATTCGAAGGCGATCGACTCGCTGCTGAATTTCGAGACGGTGAAATATTTCGGCAATGAGCAGATGGAGGCCAGGCGTTTCGACCAGTCGATGGAGGCCTACGAGAAAGCGGCCACCAAAGTCTGGACCTCACAAGGGTTGCTGAACTTCGGCCAGATCGTGATCTTCAGCGCCGGCATGATGGCGATGATGACGATGTCGGCGCTGGCGATCCAGGCCGGCACGCAGACGATCGGCGATTTCGTCTTCATCAATGTGCTGCTGATGCAATTGGCCCTGCCGCTCGGCGTGATCGGCTTCATCTACAGCGAAGTCCGCCAGGGCCTCGCCAATATCGAGCAGATGTTCGACCTGCTCGATACCGATGCCGAGATCGAGGATGCGCCGGATGCCCGGCCGCTGCTGGTAACGACCGGCGCGCTGGCGTTCAGGGATGTGCATTTCGCCTACGATCCAGCGCGGCCTATCCTCAAGGGCATTTCATTCGATGTGCCGGCTGGCCACACTGTGGCGGTGGTCGGTCCCTCGGGCGCCGGCAAATCGACGATCTCGCGATTGCTCTATCGCTTCTACGATGTGCAGCAGGGTTCGGTGACGATCGACGGGCAGGATGTCCGTGATGTCACGCAGACCAGCCTGCGGGCAGCGATCGGCATGGTGCCGCAGGACACGGTTCTGTTCAACGACACGATCGGCTATAACATCCGCTACGGCCGCCCGTCGGCGAGCCAGGCAGAGGTCGAGCGCGCCGCCGAGATCGCCCAGGTCGATCATTTCATCAAGAGCCTGCCCGGCGGTTATGATTCCACCGTCGGCGAGCGCGGGCTGAAACTCTCGGGCGGCGAAAAGCAGCGCGTCGCGATCGCCCGTACCATCCTCAAATCGCCGCCGATCCTGATCCTCGACGAGGCGACCTCGGCGCTCGACACCCGAACCGAGCAGGAGATCCAGACGGCGCTGGACGAAGTCTCGAGGAACCGCACGACACTGGTGATCGCCCACCGCCTCTCGACCGTGGTCAATGCCGACGAGATCATCGTCCTGAAAGACGGCCTGATCGCCGAACGGGGCAAACACGGCGAACTGCTGGCGGAGGGCGGTCTCTACGCCTCGATGTGGAGCCGCCAGCGCGAGGCGACCGAAGCCGAGGAAAACCTCAAAAGGGTGCGCGAGACCGACGAACTGGGCGTGGTACTGCGCGGCAAGCCGGCGGGTTCGTAATCCTCGGCGCGCATTGTCGTGCGCGGTTGCATGCTCGCCTCGCCTGGTATACCCCACGCGCTGCATCCGGACATGATCCGGAGCATTTCACGATTTGACGATTGGAAGAGCGGATGGCTGGCGACGATTACGTCTATGACGAGGCAACAGGCGAATGGCGTCCCGCATCCGAAGTCGCGGCCGCCGCCGCTGCAAAGCCGGTCGCGCGCGATGCGTCGGGCACGGAACTGGCCGATGGCGATTCCGTCACGCTGATCAAGGATCTCAAGGTCAAGGGCGCCGGCCAGACACTCAAACAGGGCACTGTGATCAAGTCGATCCGTCTCACCGACAATCCCGAAGAGATCGATTGCCGGCACGACCAGATCAAGGGCCTGGTTCTGCGGACGGAATTCGTACGCAAGCGGTGATGCTGCCAACATCCGGAAGGAGAATGTGAAAACGGCGCCCAAAGGCGCCGTTTTCATTCGAATAATTGGAGGTTGAAGCCGCTCAGCCAGCCCGAACCACCGCATCGCCCTTGGCTGCCAGTGCCGCGAGATCGGCTGGCTTGAGCTCGACGGACTCACCGCAACCGCAGGCCGATGTCTGGTTGGGATTGGTGAAGGTGAAGCCTGACCGCAGCGTCGTGGTCTCGAAGCCCATTTGGGTGCCGAGGAGATAGAGAACCGCCGCGGGCTCGACCCAGACCTTGGCGCCATCGTGCTCGATCAGGTCGTCCTTGGCATTCGGTTCGGCCACCAGATTGATGGTATATTCCATCCCGGCGCATCCGCCCTTCTTGATGCCGACGCGGATACCCTGCGCGCTATCGGAATTTCCAACGATCTCCCGGACGCGGCTTGCGGCACCGTCCGTCATGGTCATGACTGCAAAGCCCATCGGCTCTTTCTCCTTCAACGACCGGGTTCAAGGCCCGATGTTTTCGTCACTCAATGTAGTGGACCCGGGTTAAGGGATCAATAGCGGCGAACATCATCGCACAAGCTTCGGCCAATCTCGGGCGCCGTGGATTATGCGGAGAATATGAACGTTCTTCCCAATTGCCCGGAAAACCACAAGATAGTTTCCACGAGCGAATGTTTTGAGACCACTCTCAATTTCATCCCGTTGCGTTCCAATGCCTGGCTGGTCTCCGAGAAGATCAAATATGCGAAACATCTCCTCTTGCCATTTCAAAGCAGCAGCAGGATTGTCTCGGCCGATATAATTCATGATGGACAATATGTCAGATTCCGCCTTCTTACGGAGCCGGAAAGCCATGGATCAACCTCGTTCCCGCAGCTCTTTCTCGAATCGCTCACGGATTCGTTCAAAAGCTACGTCTCCGTCTATCAATTCTTCGTCCTCGTCGGCTTCAGCAACCAGAACACGAAGCTCTTCGACAGTGTAACCATGGATAAGCCGACTCGTTTTCCACTCGGCCAGCGCCGCGGAAACCATCTCGCTTGCGGAAGCGAACTCGCCGGAGGCCACGGCCTCCTCGACGATCTCGTTCACTTCCTGCGGGATGTCTACGCTCAATCGTTGCATGCGGCCCATCTTTGGTCTCCGTTCGGTGGCGAGAGCCTAGCCCAAAACTGCCCTCAATACCAGCCGAGCGCGACCTGTGCCTCTTCGCTCATCCGGTCGGCCGACCATGGCGGGTCGAAGGTCATCTCGACATCGACGCCCATCACGCCCTCGACGGCGCCGACGGCGTTTTCGACCCAGCCAGGCATTTCACCGGCGACCGGGCAGCCCGGCGCGGTCAGCGTCATCAGGATCTTGACCGTCCGGTCGTCCTCGATGTCGACGCGGTAGATCAGGCCGAGTTCGTAGATGTCCGACGGGATTTCCGGGTCGTAGACCGTCTTCAGCGCCGCAACGATATCATCCGACAGCCGCGCGATCTCGTCGGCGGGGATGGCGGACTGCACGAGCCCTTGCCTGACATCGACCTTTTCGACCGTGGTTTCGCTATTGGCCATATCTCAATCTCCTACGCAAAGAACTTGCGGGCGTGTTCGAGCGCCTCGACCAGGACATCCACCTCGGCGCGCGTATTGTAAAGGCCGAAGGATGCCCTGCATGTGGAGGTGACGCCGAAGCGGTTCAAGAGCGGCTGGGCACAATGGGTGCCAGCGCGCACGGCAACGCCCTGGCGATCGATCACCATCGAGACATCATGGGCGTGGATGCCCTGAAGTTCAAAGGAAAAGATGCCGCCCTTGCCGGGTGCATTGCCGAAAATCCGCAACGAATTCACCGAACGCAGCCGTTCGGCGGCATACTGGGCGAGCCCGGCCTCGTGCTCGGCGATGGCGGCGCGGCCGATATTCTCCATGTAATCCAGCGCGTAGCCTAGACCGATCGCCTGGACGATCGGGGGCGTGCCCGCCTCGAAACGGTGTGGCGGCTCGTTATACGTGACATTTTCCATCGTCACTTCGGCGATCATCTCGCCACCGCCCTGGAACGGCCGCATGGATGCGAGCCTGTCGGCCTTGCCATAAAGCACGCCGATGCCGGAGGGGCCGTAGAGCTTGTGGCCGGTCATCACGTACCAGTCGCAATCGATATCCCTGACATCGACGGGCATATGGACGGCGCCCTGGCTGCCGTCGATCAGCACGGGAATACCGCGCGCATGCGCGACGCGGCAGACTTCCTTGACGTTGACCACTGTGCCGAGCGCGTTCGACATATGGGTGATGGCGACCAGCTTGGTCTTGTCGGTCAGGCATTTCTCGAAATCATCGAGATGGAACGCGCCCTCGTCATCGACCGGCGCCCAGACGAGCTTGGCACCCTGCCGCTCGCGGATGAAATGCCAGGGCACGATGTTGGAATGATGCTCCATGATGGAGATGACGATCTCGTCTTCCGCCCCGATATTGGGCATGCCCCAGCCATAAGCGACGGTGTTGATCGCCTCGGTCGAGGATTTGGTGAAGATGATCTCGCCCACCGAACCGGCATTCAGGAACCGCCGCACCTTCTCGCGCGCCGCCTCATAGGCGTCCGTCGCGGCATTGGAGAGGAAATGCAGCCCGCGATGCACATTGGCATATTCGTTGGCATAGGCATGGCTGACCGCATCGATCACCGATTGCGGCTTCTGCGCCGAGGCGCCATTGTCGAGATAGACCAGCGGCTTGCCATAGACCTGCTTCGACAGGATCGGAAAGTCCTTGCGGATGGCTTCGACGTCGTAGGTTGTCATTGTGTTTTCCATCGAACATTCCGTCCTTGAAATCCGCCCCTCATCTGCCTGCCGGCATCTTCTCCCCGCGAGCGGGGAGAAGGGACTTGTGGCGCTGTAGGCGATCCCAGCGTCCCCTCGCCCCGTTCCTACGGGGAGAGGGCTAGGGTGAGGGGCAAATCTTAGCCGTGCTTCTCCAGCCAGTCGGTGATCACGCCTTCCAGCGCCTCGACCAGCACCTCGTCCTCGAGTTCCTCGACGGTCTCCTGCACGAAGGCCTGCACCAGCAGCGCCCTCGCCTGTTTCTCGGGAATGCCGCGCGACTCGAGATAGAAGAGGTGGGTGGCATCGATGTCGGCCACCGTCGCACCATGGCCGCAGACCACGTCGTCGGCGAAGATCTCGAGTTCAGGCTTGGCGGAGAAATCCGCTTCGTCCGAAAGCAGCAGCGTGTTGCAGCTCATCTTGGCATCGGTCTTCTGGGCGCCCGGTGCGACCCGGATCTGGCCCTGGAACACACCCTTGGCGCGGTCGAAAACGACGTTGCGCATGATCTCCGTCGAGTTGGTGTTCTCGGCATTGTGGCCGAGCACCAGCGTCACATCGGTATGCGTATCGCCGCCCAGCAGGTTGATGCCGCGCAGCGTCAGTTCCGAATGCTCGCCATCGACATCGATATAGAGATCCTGGCGCACCAGCCGGCCGCCGGCATTGATGACATAGAGCCGGAGCTTCGACGCCTTGCCGAGCTTGACCCGCAACTGGCCGAAATGGTTGTCGTCCTTGCCCTGCTGCTGCATGACGATCCAGGTCACCTCGGAGCCCTCGCCAAGCGTGATATCGCTGACGGAGGAGATCAGCGCGGCGGTCTCACCTTGGGCGACATGCCGCTCGATGACGGTGGCCTTGGCCGACTTGCCAAAACGCACCGGAATGCGGCTATGGCTCTGGCCACCGCCCTGCACCGACTGAATCTCGACCGGCTTTTCGCTTTCGAAGCCGTCGGGAAAGTCGAGCACGAAGCCATCGCGCACGAAGCCGCCGTTCAGGCGACCGGTGAAATCATCGTTATCGCGTACGGTCAGGCCCTTGAGCGCCGAGCCATCGGCGAGGCTCTCGGCGAAGGACTTGACGTTGAGGCCGCCTGTATTGGCCGCCTTGATCGCCTCGCCGTTGAGCAGCGCCAGCACGGTAGAGCCTTCGACGATGGGTGCTACGGCCTTCACCGCCGTGGCGCCCGGCGCCGGCACATTGCGCAGCAGCGAACGGAGGTCGGTATAATGCCAGCTTTCGCGGCGGCGGGTGGGAAGCCCGGTTTCCTTGATCGCGCGCAGCAGCGTCGAGCGCTGGGTGGTGATTGCCGCATCGCCGGGCAGCGAGCCGACAGCCTGCCCAAAGGCATCCATCAGGGCCTGCTCGGCATTGGTCGGCTTGATCGCAGTCTGGATATTCATGATGGTGCCTCCGGCTTAAGCCGCCTCGCCGATGATCTCAGCATAGCCGTTGGCTTCGAGATCGTGCGCCAGTTCCTTGGGGCCCGACTTGATGATCTGGCCCTTGTAGAGGACATGCACCGAGTCCGGCACGATGTAATCGAGCAGGCGCTGGTAATGGGTGATGACGACGATGGCGCGATCCGGTGAACGCAGTGCGTTGACGCCATCGGCGACGATCTTCAGCGCATCGATATCGAGGCCGGAATCGGTCTCGTCGAGCACGCAGAGCGAGGGCTCGAGCAGCGACATCTGCAGGATCTCCGCGCGCTTCTTCTCACCGCCCGAGAACCCGACATTGAGCGGGCGCTTCAGCATGTCCATGTCGATCTGCAATTCGGCGGCCGAGGCCTTCACGCGCCTGATGAAATCGGGCGTCGTCAACTCATCCTCGCCGCGCGCCTTGCGCTGCTCGTTCATCGCGACCTTGAGGAACTGCATCGTGGCAACGCCGGGGATTTCGACCGGATACTGGAACGCCAGGAACAGGCCCTTGGAGGCCCGCTCGGCCGGATCGAGTTCGAGAATGCTCTCGCCATTGAACAGGATATCGCCTTCGGTGACCTCGTAATCGTCACGGCCGGCCAGGATATAGGAGAGCGTCGACTTGCCCGAGCCATTGGGGCCCATAATGGCCGCAACCTCGCCCTTGTTGACTGTCAGGTTCAGCCCACGAATGATCTCGGTGCCGTCCTCGGCGATGCGGGCATGGAGGTTCTTGATTTCAAGCATAGTGTTCTTCCTGTTCATACGGCGGGTTTCAAGGACCCGCATATTAGTTCATTCCGCTTCGGCATTCGTTGTTCATTTGCCAGCGATGAATTCATCCATCAGCACCGCCGCATCCTTCATCAATGCTTGTACCTTAGGAATAAGTACTTTCAGCCGCCCTTCGTCGAAATCCGCAACCGTGCCCCTTGGGCTCGGATACCGGTAACGTGTGGCTGCCGGCGACAGCTCATCAAGCTCCACAAACCGCGCATTGAGCGGATGTCCCTTTGGCAGCAAGTCCGCCAAGCCTCGTAAGTTATGCATCGGACCGACCGGCACCGATTCCGTTTCAAGCACGCCGCGCAGCAGTTTTTCGACGCTCTGTTGCAAGAAGTAGGCCGCCTGACGCCGATGCGCCTCACGCAACTCCAAAGCTACTTCAAACTCTTCCCGCGCAAGCTGAAGGAACGATTTCACACGCAGTCTTTGCAGTTCTTCCGGCGTCATGCTGGCATCTCGCCGTAGATCAGTTTTCCGCCGTCGACGATTTGGCGGACAAAGGATGTGTTCAGGCCGAGACTGGCCTTGAAGACTTCCTGATCACATGGAACGACGTCGGCACCAATTCCGGTTGCGCGTAACGGTGCAGCAACCATTTCATAGTCGTCGCAACCAAACCGACCATCCGGCTTCGCCACCACTAACAAGTCGAAGTCGCTGTCCGGTCGGGCAGCTCCTCTGGCCCTGCTCCCGAATAACCAAATCGCCTGCGGATCAAGAGCCTCCTTCAGCCGCGACACGATGTCGGCGAGAGCCTCGCTCTCGTCGCAATGCCGGCCGAAATTAGCTCTGACCGCTCGTTCCATTTAGCCCACACTGCCTTCCAGCGAAATATTAATCAGCTTCTGCGCTTCCACCGCGAATTCCATCGGCAGTTCCTGGATCACCTCGCGGACGAAGCCGTTGACGATCAGCGCCACCGCAGCCTCTTCGGGAATGCCGCGCTGCATGCAGTAGAACTTGTGGTCCTCGGAAATCTTCGATGTCGTCGCTTCGTGCTCCAGCTGGGCCGAACTGTTCTTTGCCTCGATATAGGGCACGGTATGCGCGCCGCACTTGTCCCCGATCAGGAGCGAGTCGCACTGCGTGAAGTTGCGGGCGTTCTCGGCGCGACGATTGACCGCCACCTGGCCGCGATAGGTATTGTTCGAATGGCCGGCCGAAATGCCCTTGGAGATGATGCGGCTCGACGTGTTCTTGCCGAGATGGATCATCTTGGTGCCGCTATCGACCTGCTGGTAGCCGTTCGACACGGCGATCGAGTAGAACTCGCCGCGCGAGCCATCGCCGCGCAGGATGCAGGACGGGTATTTCCAGGTGATCGCCGAGCCGGTCTCGACCTGCGTCCAGGAGATCTTGGAATTCTTGCCCCGGCAATCGCCGCGCTTGGTGACGAAATTGTAGATGCCGCCCTTGCCTTCCTTGTCGCCCGGATACCAGTTCTGGACGGTGGAATACTTGATCTCGGCATCGTCGAGCGCCACGAGCTCGACCACGGCCGCATGCAGCTGGTTCTCGTCGCGCTGCGGCGCCGTGCAGCCTTCGAGATAAGAGACGTAAGCGCCTTCTTCCGCGATGATCAGCGTGCGCTCGAACTGGCCGGTATTTTTCTCGTTGATGCGGAAATAGGTGGAAAGCTCCATCGGGCAACGCACGCCCTTCGGCACGAAGACGAAGGAACCATCGGTGAAGACGGCGCTGTTGAGCGTCGCATAGAAATTGTCGGTAATCGGCACGACCGAGCCGATATATTTGCGCACGAGATCAGGATATTCCTGCAGCGCCTCGGAGATCGACATGAACAGCACGCCGGCCTTCTTCAGCTCGGCCTTGAAGGTCGTCACCACGGAAACGGAATCGAACACGGCATCGACCGCGATGCGGCGGTTCTCGACGCCGGCCAGGATTTCCTGTTCGCGGAGCGGAATACCCAGCTTTTCATAGGTCCTGAGCAGTTCTGGATCGACATCTTCAAGCGTCTTCGGTCCGGAGGTGCCTTTCGGCGCCGAATAGTAGCTGATCGAATTGAAATCGATCTTGGGGTAGTGGACGCGCGCCCATTCCGGCTCTTCGAGAGTCAGCCAGCGCTGATAGGCCTGCAGGCGCCATTCCAGCATCCATTCCGGCTCGTTCTTCTTGGCCGAAATCATCCGGATGACCTCTTCGGAGAGGCCCGGCGCAATCTTGTCGGATTCGATTTCGCTCTCGAAGCCGTATTTGTACTGGTCCACGTCGATCGCGCGAACCTGGTCTATGGTCTCTTGTACCGCAGCCATTTCTGGTCTCCAATCTTGCCGGGTCAAGGCCGGCAGCTTGTCGTCTCTTCGATAGCTTGCGCCATCATATATAGGTGCGCCAGAAGCGAATTTTCACTCGCGCTGGCAAGCGGAAAATTGTTTTTCCGCAGATTTAGTTATGCCGCACGGGCATTCTTCAGGCGCCCCGCGATCTTGCCAAATGCCGCCAGTGTGCGCTCAATATCCCGATCCGATGTCGATGACCCGATCGAAATTCGCAAGGCGCCCATGCGTGGATCGAGCCCCATGGCCTTCAGCACGTGGCTCTCGCCGACCTTGCCCGAGGTGCAAGCCGAGCCCGCGGACAGCGCGACACCTTCGATATCGAAGGCGATCTGGCCGGTTTCGGACTTCAGCCCTTCGAGCGAAAAGAAGCTCGTGTTCGGCAAACGCTCCGACCTCTCGCCGTGGATGACAAGTTCCGGCGCAATCGAGCGCATATCCTGCTCCAGCGCATCGCGCATCGACCGAACCTTTGCCGATCGTTCCGCCAGCCCTGCAACGATTGTTTCCGCCACTGTCCCGAAGCCCACGATCGCCGCAGCATTTTCAGTGCCGGAGCGATGGCCCTTTTCCTGGCCGCCGCCATGGATCAATGCGGAAGGCATCATCGCCTCGCCACGGGAAACAAGAGCGCCGGCACCTTTCGGGCCGCCAATCTTGTGTGAGGACACAATCAGAAAATCGGCATCCAGCGCCTGGATATCAAGGGGGATGCGACCAAACGCCTGTACAGCATCGACCACCAGGATGCCGCCGGCTGCATGCACAAGCTTTGCCGCCTCAGTGACTGGCTGAATGACACCCGTCTCGTTATTGGCGAGCATCAGAGCCACAATTGGCAGCCCAAGAGAAGCATCGTGACCGGCAAGCATCGCTTCGAGCGCGGTGAGGTCAACGACGCCGTCGGCACGAACCGGAATGATCTCGATATCGGCCTTGGCGAAACGCCCGCCCTCAAACACCGCCTTGTGCTCGATAGCCGAAACATAGAGCCTGCCGATCCTCAAAGGCGCCCGGCCCATCCGGAAATCCGGCGTCAGGATGAGGTTCGCCACCTCCGTCGCGCCTGAGGTAAAAACGACCTCAGTCGATTTCGCGCCAAGCGCCGAAGCAATCTTGCGGCGCGCGGCTTCGATCTCGGTACGCATGGCACGACCCTCGCGATGAACCGACGAGGGATTGCCGTCCATCAGGCTGACGCGCAGGAATGCGTCGCGCGCTTCGGGGAGAAGCGGAGCGGTCGCATTCCAGTCCATATAGGCGCGCGTGCTGTCCATTGGTCGTCAAGTCCTGGCGGCGGGAGCGGGGAATCGCATTTTTCTTGATATTCCGGTCCGGCCTGTCTTATGAAGCGTCACACGAAGCGGGCCGGAGGAAATCGCCTTGGCCCAAACTTTCGAATGGTTCTAAACTAGGTCATAGAAAAGCTGACTGGTTTCGTCAAGACTGGTTTGCTGTTGAAGCCCGGTTTTTGTAACTTTCAACTCCTGGAGTACCAATGCCCGAAGTCATCTTCAACGGTCCTGCCGGCCGGCTGGAAGGCCGCTACCAGCCCTCCAAGCAGAAGAGCGCCCCGATCGCCATCATCCTGCATCCGCATCCTCAGTTCGGCGGCACGATGAACAACCAGATCGTCTACCAGATGTTCTACATGTTCCAGAAGCGCGGTTTCACGACGCTCCGGTTCAATTTCCGTTCGATCGGCCGCAGCCAGGGCGAATTCGATCACGGTGCGGGTGAACTGTCCGACGCGGCCTCGGCACTCGATTGGGTGCAGAGCCTGCATCCCGATTCGAAGAGCTGCTGGGTCGCCGGCTATTCCTTCGGTTCGTGGATCGGCATGCAGCTCCTGATGCGCCGCCCGGAGATCGAAGGCTTCATCTCGGTCGCACCGCAGCCGAACACCTATGACTTCTCATTCCTCGCCCCCTGCCCGTCTTCCGGCCTGATCATCAATGGCGACGCCGACAAGGTAGCGCCCGAAAAGGATGTCCTGGGCTTGGTCGACAAGCTCAAGCAGCAGAAGGGCATCCTGATCACCCACAGGACAATCCCCGATGCCAACCATTTCTTCTCCGGCAACATGGATACGCTGATCGAGGAATGCGGCGACTATCTCGATCGCCGCATGGCGGGCGAACTGGTGCCGGAACCGGCGGCCAAGCGGATCAGGTAAACACGGAGGACACCGGATGCAGGCAGGCGATCTGATTGGCGTCTGGATGATCCGGTCCTTCATCATGCACGACGTCGAGACCGGTGAACAGTTCGAGCCCTGGGGCGAGCGCCCCGGCGGCACGCTTGTTTTGAGCGATAGCGGCCGGATGTTTGCGATCATCACCGCGGATGGACGCGAGCCGCCATCGACCGACGCCGAACAGGCGCATGCCTATCGCAACATGCTCTCCTATACCGGGCCATACCGCATCGATCCACCGAACGAACTCGTCACTACCGTGGACATCGCATGGCATGCGCCATGGATCGGCACCGAACAGCGGCGCTATTGCGAGATGCAGGGCGAGACGCTGGTGCTGACCAGCGCACCGCTCGCCATGCCGGGCAAGGATGGCCAGGCACGACATGTCCTCGCGGTGGTTGAATGGACGCGAGAGGCCTGAGAATAACCCCGTGTTGCAAGCCCGAAATCTAGGTGACGCTGTGGCAGAATATCTGGCTCTTATTCACAAGGTTCCATCCAGCGATTTTGGAGTTTCCTTTCCAGATTTTCCCGGCTGCGTGACTGCGGGAAGGTCGATGGAAGACGCGCGCTTGATGGCCGAGGAAGCCTTGGCCTTTCATATTGAGGGCATGATCGAAGACGGCAAGCAAATTCCGTCGCCGTCGTCGCTCGCAGAGATCATGCGGGTACGGGAGTATCGAAATGCGGCGCACATCATCGATATCGTCTCCGAAGACCGCCTCTGATCACGTCCGACGAAGCTCGAAAAACCGCGCCCAGCCGCGCGGGATTTCCTTTGGCTCGATTTCCGTCATCCCGATCTTCTGCATGACGTGGATCGACGCCTCGTTCTCGGCATAGGCGAAGGCGACGAAGCGTGGCTCCGATCGGCTGGCGAAGAACCAGTCGGCGAGGCCCCTGGCGATTTCGGTCGCGTAGCCTTTGCCCCATTCCGCGGGCATGATCGAATAGCCGAGTTCGAAGACGTCGCGCTCCTCCATGTATGAAAAGCCGGCGCGGCCGATGAAGCGGCCGTCCTCGCGCGCCGTCAGCTTCAGCTTGGTCATGCCATGCTTGTTGAAATCAGCCTCCCAGCCTTCGATGCGTCCCTGCGCATAATCAAGCGTCCAGGGCTCACCGGTACTGACATAGCGCGACGATTCATGCGTCGCATGGAGAGCCACAAGGTTTTCGGCATCGCCCGGCTCCCATCCGGACAGAACCAGGCGTTCGGTGATCAGAATAGGCGGTTTTGAGAGTACACCGCCGGTCACTGGCACGCGAACACCCGTGGTGCCGGGAAATGTCAGCGGCAATCCCCTCGCCGAACGCACTGCCAGATAGGCCCAGGCCTCGGCCTCCATGGAATCGCCGTTGAAGCCGAATTCCTCGGCTGCGGCAACCTTTGCGCCGTCTGCAAGAGCCGTGAGATCACTCATGATCATGCGATTGAGCCGTCCACCGCCGCAGACCACGATCAATTCGGGCTTTTCAGGGAGATGCCGTGCGGATTTGATGATCGCCGCCGCCGAGACATGGGCCAGCGTGCGCGCGCCATCGTGGAGGCCGGCTTCATCCGGGCTGGGCGGACGAAAATCGTTGCGATCGAGTGACATCCGCTTTTCGGACGTGAAAAAGGCCTGATCGAGATAGCGGTCGACGAGCGAGGCGATGACGCTGCCCTCTGACGCGATGGCGCCCCCCGCATCAAAGGGAATACCAGCCTGGCTCTCGACCCATTGGTCGATCAGTGTGTTGCCGGGGCCGGAATCAAAGGCGATGATGTCGCCTCCGGAGCCGATGAAGGTCAGGTTCGAGATGCCGCCGATATTGACGAACATGATCGGCTTGCCGTGATAGTCAACCAGACCTGCAGCCAACGCAGCGTGATAGACTGGCACCAGCGGCGCGCCCTGCCCGCCATGCACCATGTCATTGGCGCGCATGTCGTAGCCAACGGGAATGCCGGTTTCCCGGGCCAGCAGGCGGCCGTCGCCGATCTGCACGGTCAGGCCTTCCAGCGGGCGGTGCAACACCGTCTGGCCGTGAAATCCAATAAAATCAATATCTTTCGCGGCGATCTTGTTACGCTCGAGGAATGCGGCGACCGCCGATGCATGACGCAGAGTGAGGTCACGCTCGGTCTCTGCCATATTGCCGGGGCGTTCCTCCCGCGTGCGGATTGCCTTGGCAATCTCCAGCGTTTCGGCAAGCCGCTTGCGGAATGCCGGATCGTAGCTCACCCCCATTGCCGGACCGCGCTCGACGATGCTCTCACCATCCGTGCGGACCAGCGCAACATCGATGCCATCCATCGATGTGCCGCTCATCAGGCCGATCGCGGTCTTCAATTCGGGCATTGATGGGCCTCATTTGAAACATTGATCACTGAAAGGGATGCACGAGCCGGAAAACTTTGCTAAAGGCCCGCCAAATCTAGCATCGACCAAATTCCACATCGATATGTCCGAGAGTGACCTTCATGGCAAGCTTCAAGTCCGAATTCCTTCACACCCTGTCCGAGCGCGGCTTCATCCACCAGATTTCGGATGAGACTGGCCTCGATGACCTGCTCTCGAAGGAAGTGGTGACCGCCTATATCGGGTTTGACCCGACGGCGTCCTCGCTGCATGCAGGTTCGCTCATCCAGATCATGATGCTGCACTGGCTGCAAAAGACGGGCCATCGTGCCATCTCGTTGATGGGCGGCGGTACCGGCATGGTCGGTGATCCGTCCTTCAAGGAAGAATCGCGCCAGTTGATGACCATCGACACGATCGAGAGCAACATCGCTTCGATCAAACGCAGCTTTGCCAGCTACCTCAATTACGGCGATGGCCCCAAGGACGCGCTGATGATCAACAATGCCGATTGGCTGCGTTCGATCAACTATCTCGAATTCCTGCGCGATGTCGGCCGGCATTTCTCCGTCAACCGGATGCTGTCCTTCGACAGCGTCAAGACACGGCTCGACCGCGAGCAATCGCTGAGCTTTCTCGAATTCAACTACATGATCCTGCAGGCCTACGACTTTGTCGAGCTCGCCAAGCGCTACGATTGCCGCATGCAGATGGGCGGCTCCGACCAATGGGGCAACATCGTCAACGGCATCGATCTCGGCCACCGCATGGGCACCAAGCAGCTTTACGCACTCACCTCGCCGCTGCTCACCACCTCCTCGGGCGCCAAGATGGGCAAGTCGGCGACCGGCGCCATCTGGCTGAACGCCGATATGCTCTCGGCCTATGATTTCTGGCAATACTGGCGCAACACCGAGGATGCCGATGTCGGCCGGTTCCTGAAGCTCTACACAACGCTGCCGATGGATGAAATTGCCCGGCTCGAGAAGCTCGGCGGCTCGGAGATCAACGAGGTCAAGAAGCTGCTCGCCACGGAAGTCACCGCGATCCTGCACGGCCGCGCCGCCGCCGATCAATCGGCAGAGACCGCCAGAAAAGTGTTCGAGGAAGGCGCGATCGACGCCAACCTGCCGACGGTCGAGATCGCGGCCAGCGAACTCTCCGGCGGCACCGGCCTGCTCTCGCTTTTCGTTGCAGCCGGACTGGCAGCGTCGAACGGTGAAGCGCGCCGCCACATCCAGGGCGGGGCGGTGCGCGTCAATGATACGTCGGTGAATGACGAGAAGCGGATCATCGGCACCGGCGATCTCAATGTCGAAGGCGTCATCAAGCTTTCGCTCGGCAAGAAGAAGCACGTTCTGGTCAAACCAATCTGAGGATTCTGGAGCGCCCGCATGCCCGACGCCCATTACGAGCTGCCGGAACTTGCAGCACTTTACGATATCGAATGCGGCTGGTCCGATGACCGCGAATTCTATCGGCTGCTGCCCGGCTCACCGCCGAAAGCCGTGCTCGAACTGGGTTGCGGAACCGGCCTGACCGCGCGCGCCATGGCAGGCGATGGCCACGACGTGACCGGCGTCGACCCGGCACAAGCCATGCTCGATGTCGGCCGGCAGTCACCGAATGGCGATCGTGTGCGATGGGAACAGGGTTTCGCGCAGCATTTCCGGCTCGACCGCCGCTTCGATCTGGCCTTCATGACCGGCCATGCGTTTCAGGTGCTGCTCACCGACGATGACGTCAACGCCGCGCTCGACAACATCCACAGGCATCTGAAGCCAGGTGGCGTCTTTGCTTTCGAGACCCGCAATCCCGCGCTTCCCTGGGAGCGCCTCTTCGAGGACAGCGAAATTCTTGCCAGCCCCGATGGTGATGTTCCCGTGGATTGGCGTGTCCACTGGCGCAAGGGCGAATTCATCCGCTTCAATACGCATTACCAGTTCACGGATGGCGAACGCATTTCGGAAAGCACATTGCGTTTCCTGCCACTCGATCGCCTCTCGGAAATGCTGATCGATCGCGGCTTCGAAATCGAGCACGTCTACGGCAATTGGGACCGGACGGCATTCGACCCCGAACACTCCGCCGAAATCATCTTCATCGCCCGCGCAAAGCCGTGAGCGGCGCTACTCACTGAAACTCGAAAATATTGCGGAATACGCCCGGCGCGATCAGCGATAGCGGGTTCACCGTCATCTTCGGTCCCTGATAAGGTCCTTCCAGCTTGAAGGTGATGCCGAGCAGGCCGCGGTCCCGGCCGTTGCCGAGGATCGCGCCGATCAGCGGCAATTGGCCGAACAGGCTGTTGAGCCCATAGGCCGGCATGAAGGTTCCCGTCAGGTCCATATTGCCGCGCCGCGAGCGCACGGTGCCCTGGAACGTCGCGCCGAGCTGGTCGCCGCGCACGATGCCGTTCTCGACTTTTATGGTACTGCCGTCGATGATCAGGCGGGCAAAGGCACGCCTGAATTTCTGCGAACTGGTATCGATGTCGGTCTTCAATGCATCCGAAAGGCTGCGGCCATCGTCGCCGTTGCGGGCCGAGACGATCGATTTCAGCCGCGCCTCGTTGATCAGCGAGAAATTCCGGATGTCGAGCGAGCCGCGCCAGGAATCTGCATCGCGCGCCTTGAGCGTGATATTGAGCAGGCCACCATTCATGTTGCGGTAGATGTCGGCGAAACGCGCGATGGCGCCGGCGTCACCGCTGGTGATCTCCATGGCGCCCTGGTCGGAGTCCTTGTGGATGACCAGCGCCTGCTGGCTGCGGGTCACGCCCGTCAGGCTCAGCGTCGAGATGCGGCCCTCGGAAGTCGCCAGCGCTATATTGAGGCCAAACAGCGACTCCTTGTTGTAGCCCACCGCCCTCTCAAGCTTGACATTGATGACGTCGGACGATTTCACCCCTTTCGCATCGGCATCGGCTGGCGATTTGGTGGCCTCGATGAACGGCTTGGCATCGATTGATTCACCGCTCACGTTGATCGACAACCCGCTGCTCTTGCGCTGAAGCGTGAGCGAAAAGTTGTCGGCCGGAGAAAGCTTCACCCGGGTGAACTTGCCCGAGACAAGCCCGCGCTTATCGATCACCATATCCCCGCGTGCGCCAAACCCCTCGCCTTCGAGCTTGAAATCGCTGATCCGCGTCTGCCCGTCGCGTGCGGCCACGGTGAATTCGGCGCTGGCGCGGATTCCCGGCCCCTTTCGCCAGTTGACGAAGGGTATCGAGAGGCTGGTATCGGTGAGCGAAACCTTGGCGCGCTGGCCACCGGTGGCGCTGTCCATCGTGATGCTGACGCCGCCCTGGAGATAGGGTGCCAGCGCAGGCGCGAATTTCAGCACTTCCGCTTCGCTGAGTTCCCCCTTGGCCTCCCATTCGCGGGTGGTGGTCGCGGCGGCACTCACGGGCTGGGAGAACTTCACGTCGAAACCCATGCCGTCGATCTCGGCCTTGCCGTCCAGCGCTGCCGTCTTGTTGTCGATCTTCAGCATGCCGTTGATATCGGTCAGCTTGCGGTTCTCGATCGGCTTGGCGAGGCTGACGTCCTTCAGTGCAAGTGCCACATTCCATTCAGGTTTGGGCGGATTTTGCGAGGGGTTGAGGCCGAACACGGCCGAAATGTCGCCCTTCAGCGTGCCGCTGAGGTCAACTGCCGCAAACGGCGCCTTGGCCATCGCATTGATCGGCTTGAAGCTGGCATATTCGGCTGCGGCCGAAGCGTCACCGTCCGCCTTGAGCGAAATCGACGCCATCAGCGGCTTGACCGCCGTATCGGCGATCGTCAGCGTCCCCTGTTCGGCATTCAATATCTTTCCCGAGGGTAGCGGTATGTCGCCCTTGTCGATCTCGACGACCATATTGCGATCGACCATTAGGAACGTACCGGACGTGTTCGATGCGGCGGGCAACTCACCCAGATAATGGATATCGAGCCCATTGGCGGCGAAGCTCATCTTGAACTCGCCTCCATCGAAACGGAAAGGCGTGGGATATTCCGGCAATCGTCCTGCCGCGAGCGACACGTCGATCTCGGCGTTCTTGACTTCGCCGCCCCTGATATGGGTCAGCACCCAGTTTCGTGGTTTCGCCGCGAACCAGTAGGGCCATAGTTGTTTCACCGATTTGGTGGAGAGCGAATCCGAGCGCGCCGAGAAGCTGATCGCCGGCGAGCCCTTGCCGAACACCATCTTGAGCGATCCCACCATCATGCCGGATGATGTGGCGATAGACATTTCATCGAACTGCAACTCATGGCTTGCGGTCAGGAAACGGCCCGACGCCTTGGCATTGAAGGGCTCGGGTTCCTCACCCGCTTGGTCGGCATTGGCGATCGCATCATTCGCCAGAAGATCGAAAGCGTAGCCATGCGGCCCACCCGGCGAGACCTTGTCGAGATCGGTGATCGCGCCGTTGAACGGGATCATCGTATCGCCAAGATCGATACCGCCCTCGGAGACTTCGATCTTCAGCTTGGCGAAATCATAGGTGAGCAGAGCCTGGCCGGATTTCACCTCCTGCGCGATCCCGTCGGCATGGAACGTGCCCGTGCGCGCCTGCACCTGCGCTGTCAGTGATTTGTCCCGGATGGCAGCAAGCGTGATATCAATCGGCACATCAAGTCCTATGCGCCGTTCGCCGGTGACCTTGCTGTGTTTCATCGCGAAGGGTTCGGTCTGGATGCCGCTAATCTTCGCGTCGATCGAGCGGACAGCGTCATCCGTCACGCCGAGCGTCATCGCGATGCGAGGCTTGAACTTGTCAATGCTGAGCGCGGTTGCAAGCGTGTATTTCCCATCGCTCTGGCGTGAAAAATCAAAGGCGTCGAGCCTGACCACACCGCCCTGCGGTCCCGGCAGCTTCAGCGTAACGGCGCCGGCGACCACCTCGCGCGTTCCGGCACGATCGAGCTGAGCCACGGCCTGATCCAGCTGCGGGTAAAGCAGCGCCAGCCAGCCGGGCACGCCATCGACACGCACCGCTTCCCAGTCGATACCGGGGCTGGCGGGCAGGAAGCTGATATCGCCATCTGCCGAGCCGATTTCCGCGCGCGCCAATGCCACCTTGCCCTGAAGAAGCGACAGCGGATCGAGCACGGCCTTGATCGAATTGGTCTTGAGCGCGGTGACGCCGGATTTGACATGGGTCACATTGACATCGACGGCTTCGAGCGCCAGCATCCAGTCGCTCGAAAATCTCAGGCGAACGGCCTTGACCTTCGGTTCGAAATTGCTGCCCAACGCCCGGCTCATGGCGTTTTCCGCCTGGGCGGTCAGTGTCGAGTCGAGACTGCCGTTTTCCAGCGCGATCCAAAGGCCACCGATCCCGAGAATCGCAAGGAAGACGGCAAGAGCGCACAGCTTGAGGATACGCCGCATCCAGCTTTTCTTGCGCGGCGGCGCCAGAACGATCGCCTCATGATGTTCGCAGGACGGCAGCGCATCGAGGGAGCAAAAATCTCCTTTCCCGAAGACGACCTTTTCCCCGCGCACGTGATGGACCATTCAGAGCATACCTTTCGCTACAAAATCCCCGTACAAGACCGGCAACGGGATAATGATTCCCGGACCTTGTGCAGAGTTATTCAAACACGGGATCGATTGGCAACATGACCCACCTCAAGATCGGCGACCTTGCCCCTGACTTTACCTTGCCGAAAAACGGCGGCGGCGTGGTCTCTCTTAGCGAACATCGGGGCAAAAAAGTGGTGCTCTACTTTTATCCGCAGGATGACACCCAGACCTGCACACTGCAAGCGATCGATTTTACCGGCAAGGCCGAGGCGTTCAGGACAGCGGGAGCGACTGTCATCGGCGTGTCCCCCGACAGCGTGAAGAAGCACGACAAGTTCTGCGCCAAGCACAAGCTCGGCATCACGCTCGGCGCCGACGAGGACCGCAAGGTGATCGACGCCTACGACGTCTGGCACCAGAAAAAGACCTTCGGCATCACCTATATGGGCGTGGTGCGATCGACATTTCTGATCGACGCGGAAGGCCGGATTGCTGGGGTATGGGACAATGTGCGATTGAAGAACCATGTCGATACGGTGCTGGAAGCGGCCAAGGCGCTTTAGGGACCAGAATCGGCGCCGCAAGAAACAGGCCCAGGTGATTCATATGACTCGCGATCTCCCCTTCGACACGCTGCGCGCCGGTGCCATCGCGGCGATCTCGGCTGCCGATCTCGATGAGAAGGTGCGGCTGACGCAGGCGACCGCGAAGGCCTGGTCCGCGCGGACGCTCTCGCTGCGCTCGCCGCTCGACCCGCCCTCGCCCACGCGGCCGGGCCGGCCGGACAAACCGCTTCTCGTTCCGCCCAACCAGATGAAGAAGCGCTCGCTGCATACCAAACACGGCCGCGTCGCGCTGCTCCACGCCATCTGCCATATCGAACTCAATGCGGTTGATCTCGCACTCGACATCGTCGCCCGTTTCGCTGACCAGCCCGTGCCGCGCTCCTTCTTCGACGGCTGGATGCTGGTGGCATCGGAGGAAGCCAAGCATTTCGGCATGGTGCGCCAGCGCCTCCGCGACCTCGATGCGGACTACGGCGATCTGCCGGCCCATGACGGCCTCTGGGAAGCGGCCCACCACACCCGCAACGACCTGACCGCCCGCCTCGCCGTCGTGCCGCTCATTCTCGAAGCGCGCGGGTTGGACGTCACACCCTCGATGCGCGACAAGCTGATCGAACTCGGCGACATCGAAAGTGCCGAGATTTTCTCGGTGATCTACGAGGACGAAAAGGGCCATGTCGCCGTCGGCGCCAAATGGTTCCGCTTCTTGTGCGCCCGCGAAAAGCGCGATCCGGCCGCCGCCTTCAAGGAACTGGTGCGCACGAATTTCCGTGGTGGGCTGAAGCCGCCCTTCAACGACATCGCTCGCGCCGAGGCCGGCCTGACCCCGAGTTTCTACCGCTCGCTGTCCTCGATATCGAATGCCTGAGCCGCTGCATTCCACGGCATAGACGGATTGTTAACCTTAATAGTTTGTAATCACCGGCATGAAGGAGTCTTGCTGGACCCCTCTGTTTTTCGCGTTATCCCGGTGGAGGATATTGAGGTGTCAGGCACAGGAGCGAACCGGATCTTCGGACGGCGCGGGGAAAGCCACGTGCTTATTCTCGCGAGCGGCGAACGCGTCCGCCATATGACGATCCGCCCCTGGATGGCGGCACTCGCCGTGTCCTTTTTCGGGCTTTTCACCATCGGATATCTCTCTGCCACCGCCTATCTCGTCCTGCGTGACGATCTGATGGGTGCGTCCATGGCCCGCCAAGCGCGCATGCAGCATGAATACGAGGACCGGATCGCGGCACTCCGCGCCCAGGTCGACCGCATCACCTCGCGCCAGCTTCTCGACCAGCAGGTCGTCGAGGACAAGGTCGAGAAGTTGATGGAACAGCAGATGGCGCTCGCCAACCGCCAGGGCAAGCTTGGTTCCGTGCTGGAACGCGCCGAGAATTCCGGCCTCGACACCGAAATCGCCACGCCAACCGAAGATCAGCCGCTCGACTCGACCGAGAGCCTCGACACGACCGATGCCGACAAACATGCGAGCATCGAAAGCTTCGACACCCTGATAGGCAAATCCAAACCGGCAAAGACGCGTGCCCTGTCTTTCGCTGCCATCGATGGCAATGTCGCCGATCGTGCCGACAAGCTCTTTTCGACCGTGACACTGTCGCTCAAGGGCATCGAGCAGGAACAACTCGACCATATCAGGTCGCTGACCGCCAATGCCGATGTCCGCGCCGACAAGATCCACGATATCCTGAAAAACACGGGCCTGAAGCTCCCCGCCAAGCTTGCCGCAGCCGAGCTTGACCCCGACAGCGCCATCGGCGGCCCCTTCGTCGAGCCGGAAACGGCAAGCGAATTCGAAGCCTCGATCTCTGGTCTCGATATCGCGCTCGACAGACTCGAACGCGTCAAGGCCGTGGCGCGCAAGCTGCCCTTCGCCAATCCCGCGCCGAACCGCCAGATCACTTCGCTGTTCGGCAACCGCGTCGATCCCTTCTTCGGCAGGCTCGCCATGCATGCCGGCATCGATTTCCGCCAGAAGACCGGCGGCAAGGTGCGGGCGACGGGGGCCGGCACCGTCGTCCATGCCGGCACGTCGGGCGGTTACGGCAACATGGTCGAGATCGACCACGGCAACGGCATCACCACACGCTATGGCCATCTCTCCAAAGTGCTGGTCAAGGAAGGCGACATCGTCAACGAAGGCGATTTGATCGCACTGTCCGGCTCGACCGGGCGCTCGACCGGCCCTCACCTCCATTACGAGGTCCGCCGCAATGGCACGGCGGTCGATCCTATGCGCTTCCTGAACGCCGGACTGAAGCTCACATCCTACATCGAATAGCGTACGCCACGCTTTCGTCAGGAAATACTTGCGCCGAATTTACCACAGGCGGCGTTATATCGCCGCAAGCCGGTGATTTTCTTGACTTCCCGGCCATAAGGCACTAAGTGCAGCGCAACCTCGCGCGGCATGCTTTCTGCGCGATTCTGTTTTCCTGAACAAAGCAAACCGGAAACACCTCTCCTTTGACAACATTCCAAGACCTTGGCCTGAGCCCGAAAGTCCTCGCAGCCGTCACCGATTCTGGCTACACAATCCCGACGCCTATCCAGGCTGGCGCCATTCCTTTCGCGCTCCAGCGCCGCGACATTCTCGGCATTGCCCAGACCGGCACGGGCAAGACGGCATCCTTCGTTCTGCCGATGCTGACGCTGCTCGAGAAGGGCCGCGCCCGGGCGCGCATGCCCCGTACGCTGATCCTTGAGCCGACCCGCGAACTCGCCGCTCAGGTGGCTGAGAATTTCGAGAAATACGGCAAGAACCACAAGCTCAACGTCGCGCTGCTGATCGGCGGCGTCTCCTTCGACGAGCAGAACCGCAAGCTTGAGCGCGGCGCGGACGTGCTGATCTGCACCCCGGGCCGGCTGCTCGATCATTGCGAGCGGGGCAAGCTGCTGATGACCGGCGTCGAGATCCTGGTTATCGACGAAGCCGACCGCATGCTCGACATGGGCTTCATCCCCGATATCGAACGCATCGCCAAGATGATCCCGTTCACCCGCCAGACCCTGTTCTTCTCGGCCACCATGCCGCCGGAAATCCAGAAGCTGGCCGATGCCTTCCTGCAGAACCCGGAACGTGTCGAAGTCTCCGCACCGTCATCGACGACAAAGACCATTACCCAGCGGCTGGTCGCCAGCCACGGTCAGGATTACGAGAAGCGCGCGACGCTTCGCGACCTGATCCGTGAAGTCGAGACCGACATCAAGAACGCCATCATCTTCTGCAACCGCAAGAAGGATGTCGCCGATCTTTTCCGTTCGCTCGAACGCCACGGCTTCGAGGCTGGCGCGCTGCATGGCGACATGGACCAGCGTTCGCGCACAAATATGCTGCAGGGTTTCCGTGACGGTAACCTGAAGATCCTGGTGGCGTCCGACGTGGCGGCACGCGGCCTTGACATCCCCGACGTCAGCCACATCTTCAATTTCGACGTGCCGATCCATGCGGAAGACTATGTCCACCGCATCGGCCGCACGGGACGCGCCGGCCGTTCCGGTGCCGCCTACATGATCGTCACCAAGCGCGATTCAAAGCATCTCGACGCGATCGAGAAGCTGATCACGGAAAAGATCGAATGGCACAATGGCGACCTCTCGGCCCTTCCGCCCTCCGAGGCGGGTGCCGATACCGGCCGTTCCGACCGCCGTCCGGCCAAGGGTGGCCGCGACCGCGACCGCCGCAAGCCGAGTGACCGCGGTAACAGACATGAGGCCCCTGCGGTTCATAAAATTGACACCGATGCGGGCGTAAACCAACCCGCACGCGAACCGGAATCAGTAAAGACGGAGACTGTCATGGCAAAGAGCAATGCGGCGGCGAAAAAGGAACACGCTCCCCGGCCGGAACGCCAGGAACGTCCCCACCCCGCCAACGACGACCACCGCGCACGCCAGAACCGCCGCTATCATCAGAACGATGACGGCCCGACCCCGGTCGGCTTCGGCGACGACGTGCCCGCTTTCATGCTGACCAGCGCCGCGCTCAAGGGCTAAGCCCTTTCAATGAGTGTTGGCCTGCCTGGTCTCGATTTCCCCGGTGTGGGAACTGGTCTTGCCATCCTTCGGGATGGCAAACTGCTTTTATACAGGCGCACGCGCCCGCCCGAAGCCGGCCACTGGAACATCGTCGGCGGTAAGGTCGACCACATGGAGCATTCCATGGGCGCCGCGCGACGCGAGGCCGAGGAGGAAAGCGGCCTCAAGATCGGCCAGCTCGAATTCCTCACAATCTCCGAACAGATCTTCGACACCGATCGCCATCACTGGATCTCGATCATCTACCAAACGACCGATATCTCGGGCGAAGCCCGCGTGATGGAGCCGGAAAAGCTGCCCGAATTCGGCTGGTTCGCGCTGGATGATTTGCCGGCGCCGCTGTCGAAGTTTGCGGCGGATGCGGTGAAGGCGCTAGCCTCAGCATAGGACGCTCCCGTAAGGACCGCGTTGCGCCTTTCGCGATTTGCTGTATCGCTGGGCCCGACCCGAGGAGCCCGCCATGCCGTCCACCGAATTGCTGATCGCGTTCTTTGTCACGACAATGATCTTCGCCTACATCCCTGGCCCGGCCATGCTTTATGCCGCCGCTCAGACGCTTGCTCGCGGCAGGTTGTCCGGGCTGATGGCGACGCTGGGGATTCACGTCGGTGGCTATGTGCATGTGATTGCCGCAGCCGCCGGGCTCTCGATGCTTTTTCACGCGGTACCGACGCTCTATCTGGCGGTCAAGATCGTCGGTGCGATCTATCTGATATGGCTTGGGATTTCATTGTTTCGGGCACGCGCGGATGGTGAGCCCGTATCCGGCGGCCCAATCGCGAAATCCGCGCGCCGCGCTTTCCTCGAAAGTGTCGCGGTCGAGGTCCTCAACCCCAAGACAGCATTGTTCTTCCTCGCCTTCCTCCCGCAATTCGTCGATGCCTCGGCTGCATTTCCTGTCTGGCTGCAACTCCTGCTGCTGGGCACGACAGTCAATTTGATTTTTTCATCAGCGGATGTGGTTTGCGTGTTCATGGCAGGCGCCATTGTCAACCGCCTGAGAGAGTCGAACGGCGCCAGACGCATGATGCAGCGTGCCGGCGGAACCATCCTGGTCGGGCTCGGACTGCATCTCGCATTCCAGAAAAGCTGATTACTTCGCCGCCCTGATCGACGCCTCTACCGCAATCCGCGCCCATTTCTCCGCCTCATCCGGATCGTCGAAGGCACCCTCCGGTATCGTCCAATAGGGCATGGCGACCTCCTTGCCCGACTTGTTGTGGGTGTAGCGCCAATGCCTGCCGCCGGCTTCCTCATAGAGCGGCCCGGCCTCGACATCGCCCTTGAGCATCAGACCGCCACGCAACTCGACGGCGATGATGCGGCCATCGACATAGATGCCCTTGCCGCCGAACATGCGCTTGATCGTGACCGGCCCGACGGAGCGGAACAGGTCCTGGATATCGTCGTGATCCATTTCAACCTCCGGAATAATTTCCGGAGAGCTTAGGAATATTTTCTGACGCCTGTCAAGATCAGAAGCGCGTCGTGGCGCCGATCATGATCGTCCGGCCGCGGCCGTTGGCGATATCCTGCACGCTCGACGTGCCGGCGACGGCGGAGAAATAGCTCTTGTCGAGGAGATTATCGACGGAGAAGAACAGCTTGGCATTCTCCGTGACCTTGAACGAACCGTAGAGATCGACGAGCGTGTAGGACGGCCGGTCGACCGAATTTTTCGCGTCGAGATAGGCCTGAACGCTATCGCCGGTATAACGGATGCGTCCGCCGAGTGTCAGCCGCTGCTCGAAGAACCGGAGACCGGCATCGAGCGTTGCATAATCGTCCGGAAGGCGGCCCACATCGTTGCCGATGCCAGCGAATTCCGGCAGTGGCTGGCGGGTATCGGCGATGGTCAGCGAGAGGTTGGTGTAGGCGAAACCGGTATCGTAACCGCCCTCGATTTCCACGCCTTCCATGGTGGTGGTTCCCGGCAGGTTCATCCACTTGGTGACGGTCGGAGAACTCGAGTCGTCGGTGACGAAAGTGATGTAATTATCGATGCGGTTCTTGAAATAGCCGATCTTCAGGTAACCCATGTCCTCGGACATGAAGAGCCCGTCGCCGCGCAGGTTGACGCCGATATCCAGGCCCTTTTGCTTCTCCGGCACCAGGTTGATGTTGTTCAGGACGGGCTCCGCCGTGCCGCCGAAATTGTGGCCGCCCGGGAAGAACACTTCGGACACGCTCGGTGGGCGCATCGTGTGAGCATAGGTCGCGTAAAGCTGCATCCACGGCGTCGGATCGACGGTCACACCGATCTTCGGGTTCCAGGTGCCGCCGTCACGTGTCACAGGTATGGCCGGGCAATCGTCTTCTCCAGGTGGAACATCGCAACTCTTGCCCGCAAGGCTCCAGTAGTCGTAGCGCATGCCGCCGGTAATGCCGAGGATGCCCCAGGTGAACGTCGTATCGTTGAACGCGCCACTCTTGATGAGCAGTCCGTTCGGGTTCGCGCCCTGCGCGTCATTGCCCACATATTTGTCGGAATTGATGCCCGCACCATAGAAGAACTTGAGCGACATCGAATCGTTGAGATCGAGGACGGAGGTGTTGGACACGTCGAGGCCAAGCCCGGTATCGGTACCGTCACGGCCGTCGAACTCCGCATCTTCGGCGATACCAGCCATCTTGACATCGGTGATGTTCAAATATGCGTTGATCTTCAGATCGATCAGGTTGTCGCCCGGCTGGTAGGCATATTTCGCCGTATAGGTCTGGTTGTTGATCTGCCAGTCATAGCCCCCGCTCTCGACGGCGAATGCATTCTGGTAGAACACCCCGCCCAGTTCGAGCGACTGCTCGCCATCCGGCTCGTAATTGACCTTGAACAGTCCGCCGCGCGGATGGTTGGAGGCATCGTTGATATACCATTGGCCATCACCATTGCGGTAGTTCGACTCGTCCGAACCGCTGATGGCGCCGATCACCGAGACCTTGCCGTCGATGCCGATATTGGTGCGCCAGCCGCCGGCGGTAAGCCGCGAAAAATTCATGCCGTTGGTGCCGGCCTGAAGCGTCACCAACCCGCCGACATCCTTGCCCGGCAGAAGTATGTCATCGACGCCAAGCGTCTTGAAATTCGCGGCGCCCGACAATGTGCCCATGCCGTCAATGCCCGGCGCGGCACCGCGCGTGATATCGACGCCCGCCAGCAGGTTTTTGTCGATATAGACCATATTGTCGGAGGTACCGGAATGGCCCGACAGGTTGCGGAAGGTCTGCGGCACCCCGTCGATCATCTGGTTGACGCGGCCATTGCCCTGCATGCCACGGATATTGACGATGATGCCGGGCTGTTCGTCGAGCTGGCGGGTAAATGCACCGGGCGTCATGCGGATCGCGGTATCGACCTTGCCATTCATCCGCTCGCGGATCGTCTCGCCATCAATGATCGAAACGGGCGCCGGCTTGTTGACGATGTCGGCGGCAACAGCGGAATCCGAGCCGATCACGATGCGCTTGAGCTTGGTGACGCCGGGCTCCACAGGCGTTGAATCGTCGGCGCTGGCGGCGGTATCCTGGGTTTCCGTCTCGGGCGCCGCACCATCGTCATCAAGGACGATGACATCTTCCTGCGCATGGGCCGGAACAGACAGGACCATCGCAAATGTCGTCGATGACATCAGCGCGGCGGCAAACGCCCAATGGATTCTCACGGCATACCCTCGCCAAACAGGGAACTCAGTGCCTGGCTTGCGTCCCCCTGGTCTTTCAGGCCCGTCCGCTGGCGATGGCGATATCAGGTCCGGATCTTCAAGTCCGGAACCGGGTTACGAATGAAGAACTGGACTTAAAGTGTCAAGTTATAAACTGAATCAAAAAGGAAATATCCCCGTGTTCGCCGCGACGTGATCAGTCGGTCAAAATCCCGCCGGCCGCGGCGATCTCCTCGGGCGTATCGGCATCGATATGGGCCGCCTCGCCGATGTCGATATCGATCACGGCAAGGCCGCTGCGCTCGATCACGGGCCGCGCGCCGATATCGCCGGTGAGCTTCGAAATCGCATCGAAGGTCGCCGCCGGCAGGATCACCGGATTGCCGCGCTTGCCGCCCGAGACGGCGCGCACGATCGCTCTTCCGTCTTCAGCGCGGAAGGCATCGATCATCGCATCGATATGTTCGGGCCGCACGCCGGGCATGTCGGCCAGAACGACCAGAAGGCCATCCGCATCATCACGCACCGCCGCCAGCCCGGCCCTGAGGCTCGACGCCATGCCGCTCGCGAAATCGGAATTGTGGACGATGGGACAATCGAGGCCCGCGACCGCCTCCTCGATATCCGCCGACCGGTAGCCGGTGACCAGCACCATTTCGTCTGCGCGGGACTGCTTGACGGTCTCGACGGAGCGGCGCACCAGCGGCACGCCATCGAACACCGCGAGCAGCTTGTGCTTGCCCGATGCCGCCATGCGGCTGGCACTGCCGGCGGCCAGCACGACGGCAGCGACCCGAAGCGCCCGCTTTTCGCTGCCTGTCCCCAATCGCGGCAGCGGCCGGGTCGGAATTTCCATCAGCAATCCTCCGACGCCAAGGCCGGTCAGCTCGTCATGACCCGGCGCCTCGCCCGCCAGTATGCGCGCGAGCACCCAATCGAAACCATTCTCCTTCGGGCTCCGTGCACAGCCCGGTGCGCCAATAACCGGCACACCTTCTGCCGCACCCAGCACCAGCAGGTTGCCCGGATCGACGGGCAACCCCACCTGTTCGACCACGCCGCCCGCCTGACGGATCGCGGCCGGGATCACATCGTCGGCATCCGCCACGGCCGAGGCGCCGAAAATGACGATCATGTCATGGCCGCCGACGACCTCACCGATCGCATGGGCAACTGCCTCGGCCCGGTGCGGCACGCGTTTCTCGACCAGCAGCCTGCTGCCGGAGGCAACGAGCCGCGCTTCCAGAATCTGCCGCGTCTTGTCCATGACCGATTGCTTCAGCGATGGCAATTCGGTGGCGATCAGCGCCACGCGTCTCGCCGCGTAGGGCTTGACCTCAAAGGCCATCTCCGACGCGAGCAGCGCTATCGCTTGTTCGGCCGCCTCCCCCGCGACAGCCAGCGGAATGATCTTGATCGTGGCAACCATGTCGCCCGCCTTCACGTCGGCGCGATCGTTGAGGCAGGCAAGCGTGATGGCGGGATCGATCCGGTTGAGCCGGTCAACAACATCCTTCGATGCACGGAATAGGCCGTTGACGGCGGAGAAGATATTCACCCGGCCCGTTGTCGCCGGCGAAAATTTCAGGTGGTCCGGCGCGATGGCGGCGGCAATGCGGCTGGCCGCCTCATCCTCCATCAGGTCGCCGACATCGAGCGCTGCGGCAATCACGCTCGCGACATCAGCAGCCCTGAGCACCTCGACATCACCGTGAGTCAGTCGGCGCCCCTTGGGGAACTTGACGCCCCCTGCCCTCACCGAATGCGCGAGCACCGCGCCTGCCGCTTGCTCCACTGCCAGTTCGCCGAATTTCATGCGCGCCCATTTCCCATTTCAGCGAAGATAGGAAGCACAAGCCCCGCCGTAAACGGCCCGCCTTGTCCATCAGTCTGTTTCTAGCTCAGATATGCGTCTCAGCTGCGATCCCGGAACCGGTTGGTGATGGGATAGCGGCGGTCGCGGCCGAAATTCTTGCGCGTGATCTTCACGCCGGGCGCAGACTGACGGCGCTTGTATTCGGCGATGTAGAGCAGATGCTCGATGCGATGGACCGTCGCCGCATCATGACCGCGCCCGATGATCTCCTGCGTGCTCATTTCATGCTCCACCAGGCATTCCAGGATATCGTCGAGCACCGGATAGGGCGGCAGCGAATCCTGGTCGGTCTGGTTTGGGCGAAGCTCGGCCGAAGGCGCCTTGTCGATGATGTTCTTGGGTATCACCTCGCCCGAGGGGCCCAGCACATTGGGCGGCACATGTTCGTTGCGCCAGCGCGCCAGCCCGTAGACCTGCATCTTGTAGAGGTCCTTGATCGGGTTGAAGCCGCCGTTCATGTCGCCATAAAGCGTGCAATAGCCCACCGACATTTCGCTCTTGTTGCCAGTGGTCACCACCATCGAACCGAACTTGTTGGAGATTGCCATCAGGATCGTGCCGCGCGCGCGGCTCTGCAGGTTCTCCTCGGTGATGCCCTCTTCCGTGCCCTCGAACATGTCGGAGAGAGCGGACAGGAAGCCCGCAACCGGCTCCTCGATCGCGACGATGTCATAGGTGGTGCCCAGCGCCTTGGCGCAAGCTTCAGCGTCGATGAGCGAATCCCCCGACGTATAGCGATAGGGCATCATCACCGTGCGCACCCGCTCCTCGCCCAACGCATCGACCGCGATGGCAGCACAGATCGCCGAGTCGATGCCGCCGGAGAGGCCAAGTACGACATTCTTGAAGCCGTTCTTGTTCACGTAATCCTTGAAGCCGAGCACGCAGGCGCGATAGTCCGCCTCGTCGATCGAAGGCAGCGGCGAATGTGGGCCGCGCTCGCAATGCCATTTGCCTTCGCGGCGCTTCCACGTCGATAGAACCACGGCCTCCTCGAACTGGCTCATCTGAATGGCCAGCGACTTGTCGGCGTTGTAGACGAAGCTCGCACCGTCGAAGACCAGTTCGTCCTGCCCGCCGAGCTGGTTCGCGAAGACCAGCGGCAGTCCCGTCAGCTCGATCTGCCTGAGCACCACATCGTGACGGACATGGATCTTGCCGCGATAATAGGGCGAGCCATTGGGATGCAGGAAAATCTCGGCGCCGTCGGCGGCCAGCGACGCGCAGACGCCGGCGTCGTTCCAGATGTCCTCGCAGATCGGGGTGCCGATGCGAATGCCACGGAAGTCCACCGCCTGCGGTTTGCCGCCGGGAACGAAGACGCGCTTTTCGTCGAACTCGCCATAATTCGGCAGGTCGACCTTGTCGCGGATCGCGATGATCTTGCCATCGTCGAGCACGGCGACCGAATTGTGCCGTCCCGTCTCGCCCTGGCGGGGAAAGCCGATGATGACGCCGGGGCCACCGTCGGCAGTCTCCGTGGCAAAGGACTCGATCGCCGAAAGGCAAGCCGCGAGGAAGGCCGGCTTCAGCACCAGGTCCTCCGGCGGATAGCCGGACAGAAACAGCTCCGTCAGCAGCAACAGGTCGGCACCCTGGCGGGCAGCGTCGGCACGCGCCTCCCTCGCCTTGGCGATGTTTCCCAGGATGTCGCCGACAGCCGGATTGAGCTGGGCGATGGCGATGCGAAGCGTGTCTTTGATCGTGCTCATGATACCCCAGAGTTAGCGCGGCTAA
The DNA here is from genome assembly GCF_024707525.1 of Rhizobium sp. TH2. Taxonomy (NCBI): domain Bacteria; kingdom Pseudomonadati; phylum Pseudomonadota; class Alphaproteobacteria; order Hyphomicrobiales; family Rhizobiaceae; genus Rhizobium; species Rhizobium sp. TH2. The sequence goes on from NZ_CP062231.1 coordinate 2,676,832, forward strand.
GAATGGGTTGCAACGTTGGAAACATGAAACTTTTTCATGGGCGCCATTCGTCCGCCGGAATGTGTCACATTGCATGCGGCACGATTTTGTTGGATCGATGATCGCAACACCATTCCCAGGAGATGCATGATGCACGCCGATTTCGTGAAACAGATCTTTGGCAAATCCGGCGACGAGCTCGGCGAGGCCGAGCAACGCATCCTCCGGCATGCCAAGGAAAAGACGATCGTCTCGACCAACGTCGAGGACGATTTCCAGGCAAAAGCTTCCTTTGGCCAGCGGCTTGCCGACAGCATTGCACGCGTCGGCGGCTCGTGGGCCTTCATCATTGCCTTCTTGTTGTTTCTGGTCTTCTGGGCGTTGACCAATACCCTGATCCTGACGCGGGAAGCCTTCGACCCCTACCCCTTCATCTTCCTCAATCTTATTCTTTCAATGCTGGCCGCGATCCAGGCACCGATCATCATGATGAGCCAGAACCGGCAATCCGAACGCGACCGCTTCTTCGCCGCCAAGGACTACGAGGTGAACCTGAAATCCGAAATCGAGGTCATGGCGCTGCACCACAAGATCGACATCGCCGTGCTGCAGGAGTTGCAGACTTTGCGCGCGGATGTGGTGAGGCTGACGGAGGAGGTGAAGGGCAAGGCCTGATCTTGTCCAGCACGTTCAATCCGAATTGGTCACCAGCTTCGGCGATGACTTCGCGTATTGCGGCAGGTCGTCGTTGATCGCATAGAAATCGCCCTTGTCGGCGCAGAAGATGTGGTAGCCGGGCGTGAGCGCCGTTGGCTTGTCGAGCGATCCGGCCTGGATGGAAATATCGTCCTGGCCGAGATATTTCCAGAACAGCGCCGAACCGCAATGCTTGCAGAAACCCCGCCTGCCCTCGTCGCTCGATTGGTACCAGGTGATGTTTTCGGCGCCCGTGATCGTGAGATCGCTCTCGGCTGCGTTGGTGGATGCGTAATAGAGCCCCGTCTGGCGGCGGCACTGGCCGCAATGGCAGAAGACAACCTCGCGCAACGGCCCATCGACGCGGAATTTCACTTCGCCGCACAGGCACGAACCAGTCTGGATTTTCGACATGCTTTCCCCTCCGGATTTGTGAGATCGATTTGCTTGTCTCCGTCGCCGACGTCAAATGAATTGCGAACAATATCCGTTCAATATTTTTGACATGATCCGTTGGGGCGAGCCATCCGCGATCGGATCATTGAGAATTTCTGATTGGTCCGTCGGAGCCGTATCGACAAAGCCGCAACCATCGGTATAGTCCGGCTCCCTGCCCGCCCATTCAAATTCCAGGTTCACATGCCCCGCGATACATTCTTCTTTATCGGCTGTGTGATTGCCGCCGTCGCGGTGTTCATGCTCTTCAGATACCAGCGCAACCGGCCGCCCGCAGGTTCATCCTTGCCGACTCGCCGCAGGCAGTCGGGGCCTGCGGCATGGTTCGATTTCGGCAGCTACGGCCGCGAAGTCGGGATGTCGCTCTTCGCATTCGCGTTCTTGCTGCTGCAATTCTCCTGGCAATCGGCGATCATCCTTGCCGCCGTGATCCTGCTGCACGAATACGGCCACCTGCTCGCCTACCAGCTGACAGGCCGCAAGGGGAACCGGATGATGCTTGTGCCGTTCTTCGGCGGCATCGCGGTGGCGGGCGCGCCGCACAAGAATGAGTTCGAGCGGGCATTCTGCGCCCTTGCCGGACCCGGAATTTGCGCCCCGCTCACCGCGCTGGCCTTTGCAGCCTGGTATTGGACGGATGATGCTGCGCTATCCTCCTGGGCCTGGCGGGCGTTTTATTTCAGCTCGATCCTCAACCTTTTCAACCTTTTGCCGATCTATCCGCTGGATGGAGCGCATGCGGCGGAATCGCTGCTGCGCAGCTTCGCACCAAACCGGGTGCGGACAGGGATGATCGCGCTTGCGGCGGCGGGTCTCTTTGCAGTCGCGGCCATGGGCTATTACCAGGCCTTCATCATCTTCGCGATCTTCGCATTTCTCTCGATGTCTGGTATGCGCGATGGCGTGCGCCTGCCGAGGCTCGGAGGACACGACGCCGTGCTGGTGCTTGTAGGCTATGGCGTATTGGTGGCGGTCCACGCGATGGGCGCCTATCTCTATTTCAATCCACCCGTATTCTTCTAACGAAAAAGGGCGCCACATGGGCGCCCTTTCCAACTATGTCGCTAAAGCTCTTTACGCGTTGACGGCCAGCTTCTGCTCGTCGCGGCCCGCCTTGAGCTTTTCGGCCAGCAGGAAGGCCAGTTCCAGCGCCTGGTCGGCGTTGAGGCGGGGGTCGCAATGGGTGTGGTAGCGGTCCTGCAGGTCCTCGGCCGAAAGCGCACGCGCGCCGCCTGTGCATTCGGTCACGTCGTTGCCGGTCATCTCGATATGGATGCCGCCGGGATGAGAACCTTCGGAATGATGGATCGCGAAGAAGTTCTCGACTTCCGTCAGGATCCGGTCGAACGGCCGGGTCTTGTAGTTGTTGAGCGTGATCGTGTTGCCATGCATCGGATCGCAGGACCAGACGACCTTGCGGCCTTCGCGCTCGACGGCGCGGATCAGGCGTGGCAAGTGCTCGGCAACCTTGTCGTGGCCGAAACGGCAGATCAGCGTCAGCCGACCGGCCTCGTTGGCGGGGTTCAGGATGTCGATCAGTTCCAGCAGGCCATCGGCGGTGAGCGACGGGCCGCATTTCAAGCCGAGCGGGTTCTTGATGCCGCGGCAATATTCGACATGGGCGTGGTCCGGTTGGCGGGTGCGATCACCGATCCAGATCATATGGCCGGAGGTCGCATACCAGTCACCCGAGGTCGAATCAACACGGGTGAACGCCTGCTCGTAGCCGAGCAGCAGCGCTTCGTGGCTGGTGAAGAAATCGGTCTCGCGCAGCGACGGATTGTTCTCCGACGTGATGCCGATCGCGCCCATGAAATCCATGGTCTCGGAAATCCGGTCGGCGAGCTTCTTGTACTGCTCGCCCTGCGGGCTGTCCTTGACGAAGCCGAGCATCCAGCGGTGTACGTTATCCAGATTGGCGTAACCGCCCGCTGCGAAGGCGCGCAGCAGGTTCAGCGTCGCGGCCGACTGGCGGTAGGCCATGATCTGCCGCTCCGGATCCGGGATGCGCGCTTCCGGCGTGAATTCGATGCCGTTGATGATATCGCCGCGATAGCTCGGAAGCTCGACGTCACCCTTCCGCTCCATATTCGAAGAGCGAGGCTTGGCGAACTGGCCGGCAATACGGCCGACTTTCACCACCGGCTGCTGGGCGCCGAATGTCAGCACCACGGCCATTTGCAGGAAGGCGCGGAAGAAGTCGCGGATCGTATCGGCGCCGTGCTCGGCGAAGCTCTCAGCGCAATCGCCGCCCTGGAGCAGAAAACCCTGACCTTCGGAAACCTTGGCGAGAGAGGCCTTCAGACGCCGCGCCTCGCCTGCAAAAACCAGCGGCGGATACTTGGCAAGCGTGGCTTCCGTGGCTTCGAGTGCAGCCATGTCCGGATAGTCCGGAACCTGCTGAATGGGCTTTTGCCTCCAGCTTGTCGGGTTCCAATTCTGTGCCATCTTACTCACCTGTTTCGTCAATGGTCGTGTTCTCAGCGCCCGGCTGTCTCGCGGGGTTGGCGGCTATATATACATTCATCGGTAAAATGCAAAGCACTTGAGGCCGCGAGCGGCGTCAATATGTGCCATTCGCACGAAATCCGGCGTGTCCCAGGGAACGCCGGATTTCGTTGTTTCGAGGCACGCTCTTAGGCGAGAGGCTTGCTTCTATTTGGCAAGCTCCGCAGCGGCAAATGCCAGTGCCGCAAAGGCGATCAGCGGAAACAGCATCAGGGTCAGGAACCCGCCGCCGCCGCGTTGTGTATTGAGATTCCTGTCGTCTATACCTACCCAGCCGTCTGGGCCGGGGGTCGTCTCTGTGTTTGTCTGCGTGATCATGGTCTCTCCTCCCGGGATCAAAACGCACGCACCGATACCAACGCTCAAGCACGCACCTCCTATGCCAGCTTGAAATCAATGCAGATCGGTATTCACGATTTCTAATATAACAGGAAATTTACGAAATACAAATACCGTGATCGGGCGCAGCCTTGACGGACCCGTAGGCCCTGCCCCGTATCGGGAAAGCGAATCTGAGATTGGCTATTCGGCGGGCAACCGACGCCGCAAGCACAGGCGCCCAGATCAGGCCTTCCCATTCAGGACCGTCCAGCGGGTCGGCAAACGCGCCGCGCTTGGTCTTCTTGCCCACTGCATTCGAATACTGCCAGATCGTGCTCCATTGCGTGTCCATGACATCAACTCCGTTTCTGAGATGATGCTGAGGTAATGTTAAGCCATGCCGCGTTGTAGACGCATGAATGAAAGGCGTGTTTCATCCGTGCAGGACCCGCGACCATCGACTCTTCTCACGACAATACAGATATTCTTGTCGAGAATGGAGAAACCGGATGACCGATTCAGCCTGGGATGACTTGAAGCTTTTCCTGCATGTGGCCGGCGAAGGCGGCCTCAGCGGCGCGTCGCTGCGCACGGGGCTCAGCGCGCCGACGATCGGCCGGCGCATGTTCGCGCTCGAACGCGTGTTGGGCCGGGCGCTCTTCGTCGGCAGCCAGCAGGGTTATCGGCTGGCGCATGACGGCGAGATTTTGCTGGAGCATGTGAAGAATATGCAGAAGGCGGCCGAAAACATCGCCGACTGGCACCGGGGTGCATTCACCCAGCCGATCGTCTCGATCGCCAGCGATCCCTGGATCGCGGGTTTCGTGGCCGATCACGTCGGCGAAGTCCGCACGCGCGACGATGCCTATCGCATCTGCTGCAAGGCAGCGCGCCCGGGGCTCGACCTGACCTTCCGTGAGGCCGATGTGGCGCTGGTCCGGGAGCGTCCCCAGACCGGCAACCTCGCCGTCCAGCGCTCGGTCGCCGTGCGTTACGCCGCCTATCGCGCCGCCAGTCTCCATGAGGGCAACGACATCCGCTGGATTTCCATGAGCACCGACATCTCGTTCACGCCGGCGGAGAAGTGGGTGTTCCAGAACCGGGAATCGCAGATCTACACCTGGACCTCTGGACACGATCTCTATCACCGCCTGGTGCGTCAGGGCGCAGGCCGTGGCGTGATGCCCGTCTTCGTCGGCGATGCGGATCCCGAACTCGTGCGCGAAGATGAGATCATCGGAGAGCTCGACCACGACCTCTGGATCGTTGCCAATGCCGACGACCGCCACCGGGTCGAGGTCCGCACCGTGATCGACCGGCTCGCCGATATCCTCAGGCGAGACGAGAGACGTTTCGCGGGCGCGGCTCGGACCGATCGACATTCAGCTTAGGCCGAGGCGAAAATGGTGGTTTTCGGGAACCGGAGCGGAGCGTACTTAAGGTACGTGAGCACCGGAAGCGCAGAAAATCGCCATTTGCAGACCGGCATCAGCTGAATGTCGATCGGTCCTAAGCGGTCCCGAACAGAACCTTGCGTCCATCGGGATCGATGACCGTCACCACGACATCGTCGATCGCATAAGGCTGAAGGCCGAGCACGTCGAGATGCGCGAGGAAAGCCTGCAGGTCCGCGATCTTGAAATAGAGATGCGTCAGGTTGGAACCCGCCAGCGCCGGATGGCTGTAATCGGCAAAGGCATCGGCGTCGTGGATGGCGATCTGCATGCCATCGGCGTCGATCCGCCAATAGACATAGGCACCGCCCTCGCCGACCGTTTCCAGTGTGAGACCCGCAACATCGCGGTAAAAGCCCGCCGTCTTTTCGGGCTGCTCGGAGGTCAGGAAGACGCCGCGGAATGTCGCCTTCATATTCTCACCTCAGACCCGCTCGCCGTTGCGGATGCGATAGCTCGGCGCATACATCGTCACCAGTTCCTCCGACGCCGTCGGATGCACCGCCATGGTCCGGTCGAAGTCATCCTTGGTGCAGCCGGCTTTCAGCGTGATGCCGAGAAGCTGGGCCATCTCGCCGGCATCATGGCCGAGGATATGCGCGCCGACGACCTTGCGGTCGGTGGAATTGACCAAGAGCTTCATGATCATCTTCTCCGTCCGGCCCGAAAGCGTCGCCTTCATCGGGCGGAATTCGGCGCGATAAACCTCGATCTCCGGGAATTTCTTCGCCGCCGCTTCCTCGCTCATCCCTACCGTGCCGATTTCCGGCTGAGAGAACACGGCTGTCGGGATCAGCTCGTGGTCGGGCGAGGTCGGATTGTTCCTGTACTCCGTCTCGATGAAGCACATCGCCTCATGGATTGCCACTGGCGTGAGTTGCACGCGGTCGGTGACGTCGCCCAGTGCAAAAATGTTGGGCACATTGGTGCGCGAATAAAGATCGACCTTGATCGCGCCCTTCTCGTCAAGTTCGACGCCCGCCCTGTCGAGGCCGAGATTGGCCGTATTGGGGCGGCGGCCGATCGCGAACATGATCTGGTCCGCGAGGAGGGTCTCGCCCTTCAGCGTCGTCCCGGCAAGCCGGCCATCGCCGCGTTTCTCGATTTTCTCGAAGACATCCTCGAGAATGATGCGGATGCCTTTCTCCTCCATAGCCCTGTGAAGCCCTCGGCGCAGATCACCATCGAACCGCGAGAGGATCTCCATGCCGCGATAGATCAGTGTCGTATCGACACCGAGGCCGTGAAAGATGTTGGCGAACTCGACGGCAATGTAGCCACCGCCGGCAATGGCGATCGCCTTTGGCAATTCCTTGAGATGGAACGCTTCGTTCGAGGAAATGCCATATTGATGGCCCTCCAGCGTCTCCGGCATACCAGGCGCACCACCGGTGGCGATGATGATCCGTTCGGCGGTCACAATCTGGCCGGTCTTGATGATCTTCACCGTATGGGCATCGACCAGTTCGGCGCGACTGTCGAAGATCGTGGCTTTGTTATTCTCGAGGCCCTTGCGATAGAGACCTTCCAGGCGCCCGACCTCGCGGTCCTTGGCTTCGATCAGCTTTTCCCAGCTGAACGTGCTTTCGCCGACCGACCAGCCGAAACCCGCGGCATCCTCGAAATGCTCGGAATACTGCGAGGCATAGACGAAGAGCTTCTTCGGCACGCAACCGCGGATCACGCAGGTGCCGCCGAAGCGGTATTCCTCGGCCACGCCGACTCGTCTGCCAAGCGAGGCAGCAACGCGCCCTGCCCTCACGCCTCCGGAACCGCCGCCGATGACGAAGAGATCAAAATCGAATGATGACATGGAAACACCTGCTGAATCTGTTCATCTGTAGATATGGAACGGCGGCCCAAAAGAAAAGCCCGCCGGGCGGCGGGCTTCATGTTCTCTTTGCAAGGCGGTCCTTACTGTTGCGGAGCCGTCTTGTCCGCCTCGGCGAGCTTGGCTTCGATCGCTTCGCTGGCGGACTTGGTCAGGTCGCGCGAGACGCCGGTCGCCCAGATGTCGGCGGCCTTGTTCATTTCACGCAGCGCAATCGGCCCGTTGGCGATCAGCTTCTTGCCGGCCGGCGAGGTGTAGAAGGCGGTGATCGCGTTCAACTCCTCAAGGGTGAAGCTCGTCGCATAAACCTTTGCCGCTTCGTTTTCGAGATCGGTGCGGCGCTTGGCGAATTCGATCGCCTTGGCATCGACCACCTCGTTAATGACAGGCTCGAAATTCGGCGTCGCCTGGATCAGCTGCTGCTTGAGCTGTTCGGCAATGGTGGGAAGGATGACGTCGAACTTGGTTGTGGCGCCGACTGCTGCGATCGTCGCACGTGCCGCCTTGAGCTGCTCGGGGGTCACGTTGTCGGCCGCGCGCACTGCCGTCGCGCCAAAAGCTGCAACAATGATCGCCGCTGCCGTGAGCTTGCCGAGCTGAGATAGTTTCATCATGGATATCCGTCTCCTAAATCGTCTTACGCTTCCAGCGTCCGCAAGCCTGCCGGTCCGGCAATGATCGCAAGGGAAGCCAGGTTAATGAAGAGCCCGTGTTCAACCACGCCGGGGATGGTATTGAGGCCGTTTGCCAATGCCTCTGCATCAGGAATAAGGCCAAAAGAAGCATCAAGTATGAAATGCCCGCCATCGGTCCTGAACGGCGAGCCATTGGTCGCGCGTTGGGAGATATCGCCTGCCAGGCCCGACCGTTCCGCCAGTTTTTCGACCGCGATACGCGTCGCCGTCATGCCGAAGGGATTGACCTCGATCGGCAGCGGGAACTTGCCCAGCCTTTCGACCACCTTGCTCTCATCGGCGATCACGATCATGCGATTTGAGGCCGCCGCGACGATCTTCTCGCGCAGCAGCGCGCCGCCGGCGCCCTTGATCAGCCGAAGCTGCGGATCGACCTCGTCGGCACCGTCGATCGTCAGGTCCAGTTCCGGCAATTCATCCAGCGAGTTCAGCGGCACGCCGAGTTCGAGGCAGAGCCGCGCGGTACGTTCCGAGGTCGGCACGCCGCGAACGGACATGCCTTCGGCGACCTTCTCCGCCAGCAGCCGGACGAATTCCTCGGCCGTCGAACCGGTGCCTATGCCCAGGCGCATGCCGTTCTCGACATTTTTCAGCGCCTCGGCCGCCGCCTCGATTTTCATTTGCCGGGCGTCCATGCGCCAGCTTCCCCCGCTGTTTCGAATGGTTGACGTATCTACACGCGCTTCGGAGCAAACAAAAGTGCTATTTGCAGGAAATGGCGGAATTTCGAAGATGTGGCGATTGCCAAGCCAGACCACGTCATTTACGCGGAATGCAATCAGAATCTGGAGATCGCCTTGTCCGCCCCCACAGTCGTTTTCGACCTCGACGGCACCCTCGTCGATACCGCCCCCGATCTCGTCTCGAGCCTCAATCATACGATATCAGCAAAAGACCTGGCGCCGGTGACCTACGAGGATCTCACCCATCTCGTCGGACATGGTGCGCGTGCCATGATCGAGCGGTCGTTCCGTCTCAGGGGCCATCCGCTCGACGAGGCAGAGATGCCCGCGATGATCGACCGTTTCGTCGAGCATTATCTCTCGGAAATGCCCGGCAAGAGCCGTCCTTATCCGGGGCTGCTCGATGCTCTCGACAGGCTCAAGACGGCGGGCATGATCCTCGCCGTCTGCACCAACAAGATGGAGAGCCTCGCCCGGCCGCTGATCGAAGGCCTCGGCATGTCGGCTTATTTCGCCGCGATCACCGGCGGCGACACATTTGCCGTCCGCAAGCCGGATGCTCAGCACCTCGTCGGAACCGTCCGCCTTGCCGGCGGCGATATCCGGAGCACGGTCATGGTCGGCGACAGCCTCAACGACCTGAAAGTCGCGGTCAATGCCGGCGTGCCGTCGATCGGCGTACCCTTCGGCTACTCCGATGTTCCGATCCAGACGCTCGATCCGACGCTGATGATCGAGCATTTCGACGAATTGACGCCGGAACTGGTGGGGTCACTTCTGGCCGATCGGCAACACGCGTCCCGAAGCGCCTGAGATCGTCAGGCGCGCATGGCGCCGGCATTTGCGATGGTATCTTCGTCGAGATAGCTCCCCAGGTTATCGAGCAGCACACCCCATCCATGGCTGCGGCCCTTGGCGCCGTCGCTGGGTGGCAAGACGCACATCTGCTCGGTGTAGCGCAGCCGTGTTCCGCCGTTCTCGTCCATGAAGGCGATCGTGGTGAGCGAGACAGTGTGCACCCGCCCGTTCATCGCCATGGAATAACCGAGCACGATGAGCGCCTCGTCACGGATCTCGAAATAGCGGGTCTCGTTAGTGTGCTCGCCCATCTCGTTGCGGAAGCTCTTGCGCTCGCTGCCCCCGATCCGGAAATCCATGTCGTCGGTGCCGCCACCAAACCATTTCGCCTTCTTTTCGGGAATGCTCCAGGCGGACCAGACATGCGCCACGCAGTTCGGGTAGACGCGCTCGATCGTGTAGCTGTCGTGGCTGTAAATATCGGTCATTTCTCATTCTCCTCGTTCAGGAAGGTTCCAAGATCGTCCAGGCGGCGCTCCCAAAGCCGGCGATGCCGCTTCACCCATATTTCGACCCAGGCGAGCGCATCGGGCGCCAATCGCACCGTCCGAACCCTGCCGCGCTTTTCGCTCGCGATCACACCGGCATCCTCCAAGACCTTGAGATGCTTAAGGAAAGACGGCCCCGCCATGTGGAATGGCTGGGCGAGTTCCGATACCGAAGCCGGACCCGCGACAAGCTGCTCGACCACCGCCAATCGTGTTGGATCGGCAAGCGCGCCAAAGATCGCGGGAAGTTGAGTTTGAAAGGTAGCCATAAAGCTACCTAATGCAATCGAGCTGGGAAGTCAACAAAAGAAAGCCAAACGGCTATCTTTTTCTGTCGCGACAGCGGCGCGAGATTTGAAAAGCAAAAGGCCCCACAAGATGAACTTGAAGGGCCCTCGCGAATATCGTGCAGAGAAGCTCAGCTTTCGGCGGCGCGCGCCTTGGAGGTCGCCTTGAATGCCTTGTCCATGGCCGCATCGCGGCTGTAGACGTCATCGAAATATTCCACCACGCCATCCTTGTTGGGGAAAGCGGTGAAATAGGCGACATAGACCGGGAACCTCTCCGGCACCTTGACCTGATGGTTCTGACCGGTGGCGATCTCGGCGTCGATTTCCTCGACGGAAATACCCATCACTGCCGCAGCCATCTTCTTCGGATCGGAGAGACGTACACAGCCATGGCTGAGCGCGCGCATATCACGCTCGAAGAACTTCTTCTGCGGCGTGTCGTGCATGTAGATGGCATGCGAATTCGGGAACATGATCTTCAGCTGGCCAAGCGCATTGCCACGGCCCGGCGGCTGGCGGACGTCGACCGAGTCGGTCGAATTCCAGTCGATGTCGGACGAGGAGACCTGCTGGCCATTGATCGATGTCTCATAGCCCTGCCGGTCGAGATAGGACGGGTCGGCACGCAGTTCCGGCAGCATCTCGTTGACGATGATCGACCGCGGCACGCCCCAATAGGGATTGTACTCGACGAGTTCGATCTCATCCTGGAAGAAGAAGGTCTGGTTGCGCGGCGAGCCGACAACCACACGCATGTTGAATTCTTCCTTGTTATTGTTGTGATAATAGGCGGTGAAGGCCGGCTGGTTGATGAAGACATAGCGCGAGCCGAGATCCCCAGGCAGCCAGCGCAGCTGTTCCATCGCGACCTTGATCTTCTCGATCTTGGAGCCACCGGTATCGCCGCCCATCAGCTTGCGGATCGTGCCCGCGCCAACGACGCCGTCCCCCTTCAAGCCGCTCTCGACCTGGAACGCCTTGACGACATCGACCAGTTCCGGCGTGTATTCCGGCGTGTTCTGATAGGACGCCAGCACCAGCGAATGATCGACCTTCAGCGCATCGGAGCCGCGCATGCGGATCGCGGCGATCACGTTTGCGAGTTCTTCATTGGTCTGGCCCGGCTTGAGCAGCGTGCCCGGCGCGATCTCGACGCGGGCTTCCTCGGTGCCGTCGGCTGCCTTGAGCTTGATCAGTTCAGCCTGCAGCGCCGCGAATTCTGGGCTCATCGGCGTGCGGCTTTGGAGATAGGCCGCGATATCTCCACTGGCGCGGATGACGTTGAGTGCGCCATCGAGATTGACCGTCTTGCGCTTGAAATCGTAATATTCCGCGATCCGGTTGGGATCGATGCGGCCGCGAACCGTGTCCTGCGTATAGGTGAGGACAGCGGCGGACATTTCGATCTCGAATTGCATCAGCAGGCGCTGGCGTGTCGCCTCATCGACAGCCGAAACCGTATCGGTCGGGTCCATGACCTTGTACTCGGCGGGATCGAGGCCAACGCCGTCAACGCCTTCGAGAACCTTCAATGCCGAGCGCGCCTTGTCGGTCAAGCCATTGGCATCGACCCACAGCAATCCATCATTGGACGAATAGAATTTTTCGATCGCGGCAGCCACGTCGGCCGGTGCCTTGACGCGCACGTCGGTCATGTAGGCGCGCGGGTTCTGGGCGAAATCGACCTGCTGGATAATATTCGGGGTCTGGATAGATCCGGTCTGATTGGGATCGGCAACGGGATCAGCCGCGGCGGTTTCCAACGTTGGCGCGAATTTCGCCACCGCGATCAGCCGCAGCGGATCAGCCTTGTAGGTGAAGTATTTGGGCGCAGAGACCTTGGGCAATGCCTTGGCAGGCCTGGCGCGATCGGGGAAGGCGCCCATATCGTCGTCATCGTCGAGCGATGCGCCGAAGATGCTGTGCGTGGGCCTCTTACGCTCGTTGCTTGACTTCTTTCCCTGCAGGAAATCGAGCAGCGTTGCGGAATGGGCCGCCGGTGCGCCGAATGTGATTGCGCAGGAAATCGTCAGAGCGGCGATGGCCGCATTCTTCAATATTTTCATCTGTAAATCGATCCCGGCGCTTCGCCGCCCTCACCCATGTTCAAGTGCGCTCATCCTTATCTGATTGCACACCGGTTGAAAAGAAAACGGATGACTCGGCCAGTTCATTCAAGGGGTCACATCTTTGTGACGGGAATCTGGCGAGACCTCCAGCATGACAACCACAACACTATGATATCCTTAAATGTTTATTAAAATATTTATCGCGCCTGAATGTGTCTGCGGCCCGGGCGGCATGGCGTGCCGGAGCAAAACCCGCTCCATGTGACGAAAATGGCACGTCGCGGGATGCGCCGCGGCCGGATAAATACGATCGCCATCCCCTAAATGGAGGATTGCCCGGATTCGATTTCGCGGCAAGACGGCGAACAGCCGTTTTCGCTATTTCCAAATTCGTGCGCTCGGCCTAAATAGCTGCCATCAAGGCATTGAGGAATGGAGACCGGCAGTGAGCAAGCGCACCGAAACCGATACGTTCGGCCCGATCGAGGTGGAGAACGACAAATATTGGGGGGCGCAGGCCGAACGTTCGCTCGGCAATTTCAAGATCGGCTGGGAGAAGCAGCCAGCCTCGATCGTCCGCGCATTGGGAATCGTCAAGCAGGCAGCGGCCCGGACCAATATGGCGCTCGGCCAGCTCGATGCGAGCCTCGGCGGAACCATCGTCGCCGCAGCGCAGGAAGTGATCGACGGCAAGCTTAACGCTCATTTCCCGCTCGTCGTGTGGCAGACCGGCTCGGGCACGCAGTCCAACATGAATGCTAACGAAGTGATCTCCAACCGGGCGATCGAGATGCTTGGCGGCACGATGGGCTCGAAGAAGCCGGTTCATCCCAACGATCATGTCAATATGAGCCAGTCGTCGAACGACACTTATCCGACCGCCATGCATATCGCCTGCGCGGAACAGATCTCACACCACTTGATTCCCGCGCTTAATCACCTCCACAAAGCACTCGACGCCAAGGCCAAGGCCTTCGCGCACATCATCAAGATCGGCCGCACCCACACGCAGGATGCCACGCCGCTCACGCTCGGCCAGGAATTCGGCGGTTACGCCGCCCAGGTCCATTCGGCGATTAAGCGCCTCGGAGACACGATGCCGGGCCTGCTGGAACTTGCCCAGGGCGGCACGGCCGTGGGCACCGGCCTCAACGCGCCGATCGGCTTTGCCGAGAAGGTCGCTGCGGAAATTTCGCATATCACCGGCATGCCTTTCGTCACGGCGCCCAATAAATTCGAGGCGCTGGCAGCGCATGACGCGATGGTCTTTGCACATGGCGCCATCAACACCGCCGCCGCCGCTCTCTTCAAGATCGCCAACGACATCCGGTTTCTCGGCTCCGGTCCGCGCGCGGGATTTGGCGAACTTTCCCTGCCGGAAAACGAGCCGGGTTCGTCGATCATGCCCGGCAAGGTCAACCCCACCCAGTGCGAGGCGCTGACCCAGGTCTGTGTCCATATCTTCGGCAACAATGCCGCCATCACCTTCGCCGGCAGCCAGGGCCATTTCGAGCTCAACGTCTATAATCCCGTCATGGCGTATAATTTCCTGCAGTCGGTCCAGCTTCTCGGCGACGCCGCCCGCTCCTTCACCGACAACTGTGTCACCGGCATCGAGCCGCGCGAGGACAATATCAAGGCCGGCCTCGATCGCTCGCTGATGCTGGTCACCGCGCTCGCCCCGACCATCGGCTACGACAACGCCGCCAAGATCGCCAAGACCGCGCACAAGAACGGCACGACGCTGAAGGAAGAAGCGCTGGCGAGCGGACTGGTGACTTCGGAACAATATGACGCAGTGGTCCGGCCGGAGGATATGATCGGGCCGAAATAGGCCCGCCGGTCTAAGCACTCAACCCCTGCATCATGGTCGCAGGACTCGGTCTGGCAATCATTGGTCTTGGTATACTTGTCGCACTGCTTCAGGGCCGCCAGTTCGGCATCCTGTTCGCTTGGCCAGTCATTGCTGTAGCCATAGGCGCCCTGGCTATCGACGGCAACGCAGCCCCAGGCAAGCGCCTGTCCAGGCGTCGCGGCACCGACCGCGCCGATGGCAAAACACGCCAAGATCACTTTCCGCATTTTTCTCTCCTCAATTCAGCGATCGCCGGCAATCGATCAGGACTTGCCGTTATCTGCGCGCAGCTCTGGACTTCGCGATCACATAACGTGGCGTTGCGAGAACGTTCACCCCAAAATAGTCGGGTTTCCTCCCCGTTCGGAATTGCTGCAATTCGCCACGTGAACTCCCACATTGCTTGGCGCTGCGCGAACGAGTTTTTCCAGTCTGATGGTCGTCGAAGCCAAGAGAATGCCTTGCTTGAGGAAACACACTCAATAGCCGGGCGAATTATAGTTTTCCCGCAAGATCAGTGTTTATCTAATATTTTCGGGACCTTCCATACGCCAGGTTAACCGATTCCCAACACTTGAGGCCTAGAACAAATCCAGTAATCACGGGTTTCAGGAGTTGGCAGATGAGCGTGGCGCAGCCGAGGGTGCAGGTGCCGGATATCGCCGCGCAGGTATCGTTCGCAATGCGCCAGATGGGTGTCGCACCGATTCCGCGGAACTACGAGCTCTTCTACGAGGCCTATATCGGCTCCAACCCCAAGCTCACCAAGGAACTGGCGGCGCTGGGCGCACGCGCGACCCAGGAGGAACTCGACGCCGTCGGGGCGCAGTATTTCGGCGTCCATCAGGCGGACGGCGTCCATGGCGCGCACGGCAAGATCGCGAACGAGCTTGAAGGACTGCTCACGCTGCTCAAGGAGGAGCAGACCTCGCTCGAAAGCTATAACCGCATTCTCGAAGAGACCCATTCCCGCATCACGTCGAAGAGCGCGGCAAGCACCGATCTCCTGCGCAACGCGATCAGCGTTCTTTCCGAAGCCACCGGCACGACGATGGCGCAGGGCCGCGTCACCGTCGAGGGCGTCGAAGCCAAGTCCCGCGAGATGGAAGACATCAAGAAGGAGCTCGACGAGTACAAGCGCATCGCCAATACCGACTCGCTGACCCGGCTCTTTAACCGCCGCGCCTTCGATGACCGTCTCGCTTCCATCTATGACAGCCAGCGCGGGCGCACCACCACGGCGCTGGTCATCTGCGACATCGACCATTTCAAGAAGATCAACGACACCTATGGCCACCCGGTCGGAGACAAGATCCTCGCCACCGTCGCCAATGTCATCAAGGCCAATGTCCGCAAGGATGTCTTCGTCGCGCGCACCG
This sequence comes from Rhizobium sp. TH2, assembly GCF_024707525.1. Taxonomy (NCBI): domain Bacteria; kingdom Pseudomonadati; phylum Pseudomonadota; class Alphaproteobacteria; order Hyphomicrobiales; family Rhizobiaceae; genus Rhizobium; species Rhizobium sp. TH2. The sequence goes on from NZ_CP062231.1 coordinate 2,692,394, forward strand.
GCGGCGAGGAGTTCGCCATCGTACTCGACTTAACCACGCCCGAGGAAGCGCATCTCATTGCCGAGCGCGTGCGCCGGGCGCTCGAACATACGCCCTTCAAGAACTCCAAGACCGGCGTCGATTACGGCCCGGTCACCATCTCGATGGGCCTGTGCATGGCCGGCCAGACGGAAGACCCGCAGGACCTCTATCACAAGACCGACATCGCGCTCTATTGCGCCAAGACCAACGGCCGCAACCGCACGCTGATCTTCGAGGACGGCATGAAAAAGGAGCCATCCAAGACCTGGCTCCTCTACCGGAAATAACCTTCCGCATTCATTGATATGAAAGCCGGCCATCGCGCCGGCTTTTTTGTTGCGTTGACTCCTGGCGTTTCATCCATTATAGAACCATTTAGTTCCAGAACTATTAGGTTCCGAAATGATTGATCAGTTGAGTGCCACTTTCGCCGCCCTCGCCGACCCCACGCGCCGGGCGCTTCTCGATCGCCTCTCCCGGGGCGACGCGTCGATCGGGGAACTGGCCGAACCGTTTGACCTGACCACCCGGGCAATCTCCAAGCATGTCGCCGTGCTGGAAAGTGCCGGCCTCGTCACCAGGAGCCGCGACGCCCAGAAGCGCCCGAGCCACATCCGCATCGAGCCGCTGGTCGATATCGACCTGTGGCTCCAGTCCTATCGCCGCCTGTGGACCGGTCGCTTCGCGCGGCTCTCGACAGAGCTTGAAAAGCAGCAGGAGCAAGACAATGAACCATCGTGAAACGGTAACCGCCATCCGCGACATCGTCATCGAACAATATTTCGATGCCCCGCCTTCCCTCGTCTTCAAGAACTGGATCGATCCTGATCTCGTCAGCCGCTGGTTCGCGGCCGATACGTTCAAGGTCACGGCCGCCACGCTCGATGTCCGGCCGGGCGGCGCCTGGCGGGTCGATTTCCGCCGCGATTCCGGCTGGACCTATTTCGAGTTTGGTACCTTCCAGGAGATCGTGCCGCCCTCCCGCCTTGTCTTCACACTCACCCACCAGCATGGCGAGAACAAAGGCCCGGAAACACTCATCACCGTCTCATTCGCGCAAGAAGGAAAGAGTACGCTCATGACCTTCAGGCAATCGGGTTTCGACGACGCCGCCCGCCGCGACGCCAATGCCGAGGGCTGGGGCGAATGCATCCGCAAGCTGAGCGAATCCCTAGCAGAACAGGAGATCGAGCGGGAAGCCGGCAAGGAAGCCTTCGATCCGCAGCCCTGAACACGGTCCGGTGTTAACCAGCTCCGATCTCGAAACATAGTAATATCAATAACATGGGAGGCCTCTCACGGCCTCCCTATGTCGTAGAAAGCAAATAGGTTCCTTAAATATTTACCATGTTACCGAAGAAACAGCGCGCCCCCCTTGCGAGTTCTAAAACCACGTCATGGACAACGGGATGAGGCGCGGCCAGGGCAAACACGGCCCCTCTCCCACAGCGAACGGAGAGACTGACATGAAAAAGATGATCGCACTCGCAGCCGCAGCTTTCGCCACGATGACGCTCGCAGCCCCGGCCAATGCCGGCTTCCTCTTCAAGAACAACCCGGAAAAGCAGATCGAAGTCGCCGCCCTTTCCGACCAGATCGGCTGGATGTCGGTTCTCTCCGACGACAAGCCGGTTGCCAAGAAGAAGAAGAAGACGGTCAACACCTCTCCGATCGCCCGCAAGCTCGTCAAGTTCGACAAGTCGGTTCCGGTCGGCACCATCATCATCGACAATTCCGAGCGGCGCCTCTACCACGTCATTTCCAAGGGCGTCGCCATGAAGTACGGCATCGCCATCGGCAAGGAAGGTTTTGGCTGGACCGGCGAGGAAGTCGTGACTGCCAAGACCGAATGGCCGACCTGGACCCCGCCGGAAGAGATGCGCGTCCGCGAAGCCAAGAAGGGCCATATCCTGCCGGCCAAGATGGAAGGCGGCATCGAAAACCCGCTCGGCGCCCGCGCCATGTATCTCGGCTCCTCGCAATACCGCATCCACGGCACCAACCAACCGAATTCGATCGGCAAGGCTGCCTCGTCGGGCTGCTTCCGGATGGCCAACGAAGATGTCGAGCACCTCTATGCTCACGTCAAGATCGGCACCCGGGTGATCATCCAGGAGTGATTGGATAGGTCTTCAGATATCAAAAAGCCGGCCTTGCGCCGGCTTTTCAGTTTTGTGCGCCAGATCGGGGACGGCTCCAGACGACATTCACCAGACCTGCGGACAGGACCTCGGCTCCGGCGACGTGTCGAAACCGCCGAATGCACGGGTTCTCGCATCCAGTCCTTCTGCCAGTTGTTCGACCAGTCTCAGCCCCGCGCGCAATTCGCAATTTGCAAAATACGTGATCAACGCGACAGCGAGACCGTGACGACCGGCATCGATCAACGCGCCCGATGCCTCCTGCATATCGGCGGCAAGGCCTGTCAGCCTGCGCTCGTGGGCGACAAAAATCCGCTCAAGTTCAGGTATGCTGGCCTCGGCATCGCGCAGCGCCAGATAAAATAGCCGTTTGCAGATCGCGGCGGCGGAACGCGATGCCTCGATTCCCTGCGGCACGATGGAAACCGTGTCGAGACGTCCTCCCAGTGCATGCCGCATATCCATGAAACGCGCGTGCTCTCCCGCCGTCAGGTAGCGATGCTGACGGTATTCTTCCGCAATCTCGGTCATCCCGAGAAAAACCGGCATGAAGGGTGCTGCGACGGCTCCGACAGGGGCGTGCCAGATCACGCGCAGGGCTGGATGGCTTGGCTCGACAAGCGGCACGACCTGGCCATATCCCGCCGTATCGCCCGTCAGTGTGGGGGTGCGGACCGCCCAGAACATGTCTTCAAGCGTTATTTTCTCGGGCCTTTGCGCGCGGCGGCCCATTTCGGCCTCGATCCAGCGCGCGCCTTCCCACGCGCCACGACCATCGCCGTAGATCGCGTTGACATTGAAGCGTTCGCCCTTGGTGTGCCAGCCTTGGTCGGTGGCGAAGTCGATGAAGTGGCGAGGGAAGAGGAAGTTGTCGTCGGGCGCGGGCGGAATTTCACCTATATGACCCGGCCGCGACGCCCGTATCGTGTCATCCCCCAATCTTTCCGCCACCCAAAGCTTGGCGCCGCCGGCAAACTCGATGACGACCCAGGCCTCGTTCGCATCCGCGACGATATGAGAATTGCCGCCATAGGTGGAGTAGCCGTATGCGGCTATCAACTCGCCTATCAGTTCGACCCCCTCCCTCGCGGTGCGGGCACGCTCCAGCACCAGCTTGGCAAGATCGCTGTAGTTGGGCCCACGTTGATCGCTAGGCGTCATGGCGATCAGTTCGGCCCGCGAGGTAGACCAGATGTCACGCACCGCCACGCCATGTTCGTTCAGCCCACCATTGCTGAGGGGCGCGGGAACGCCTTTGTAATGGGAATAGCAGACACGAACATGCCGCGCAGTCAACGCCGCCTGCGGAATCTCGCTCAGGACGCCCGGCAGTTCCGCCTGTGGCGTAACGCCGACCGTGATCGTCGCTCCCGCCGGATGCTGCCGATCCTCGATAATTTCAAGCCAGTGGCTCGAAGGCTCGTCACCATAGCCCGCCAGATAGGCGTGGCCGGTCGCCGTCAGGTTCCGTCCGACATAAAGGCCGTAGCTCATGCAAATATCCCGTTACATTCTCATCCATGCCAGCCCTTACGCGAGCCGCCGGCATGCTTCGTCAATCGTCGTTGCTGGCATCCAGTTCTTCCGGCCGCATGCCCTCGTCTCGCTCGTCCTGTCTTGCCGCGAGGAACTTCAGGCATTCCTCGAACGCGGTGAGATCGGTGTAGAGTTCATCCGCCGCAGCGGCATGTACCGCCACGATCCCGCCCCGGCGCTCGACGCCTCCGTCCAGCATCAGGTTGTCGGCCATCTCGAAATCCTCGAGCGACAGCCCGTCCGGGCCGCGTTTATAGCCCTTGGCATCCTCGGTGATCTGGTTGTCGTAGAAATCGAGCGTGCGCTGGTAATGGTCGCGCGCAACGTTGGTATAGGCCGCGACCATCTTCCCCAAAGCGCACATGTAACCGAGCTCGAACACGGTGCCGACATCGGCCCACTGCCCCCGGAACGGCGTGAGATTGGCGATCACGCCGTCGGCGGCGTTCATCATGCCCTCGTTGACCTTTGATATCGCCAGGCCGAACGCCTTCTTGGTCTTCTGCGCGGGGATGTCGAGATCGCCGGGGCATAGCGGTTCGAAACCGTATTGCCGCACGAGCGCAGCCTTGCGGTCCATCTGTTCGCGGGCGTTGACGAGGAAAACTTCCGGGCCGGCGATATAGAGCTTCTTCATGGGATCAACCTGTCACTTGCAGGCCGAGACCCCCGCGCGCTTCGCGATTTCGAGGAGTTCCGGCCGGTATTCGAAATGCATCGTATCGTAGTGATACCAGCGCCCACCCCAGATGAAACCGTGTTTTTCGAAGATCGCCACGATTTCCATGGGAAACTTGTTCTTGTAGACCGGCACATTGCCCGGCTTGCCCTTCGACCAGACCCAGTAATCGGCGAATTTGGTGTTGAGATCGATCGCCGCGCCGAAACTGTGCACAGAGAGGTTCTTCTGGCCCGCCACCTTGCGGAAGTTGAAGCCTCCTGCCGAAGGGGTGAGATATTTCTTCAAATCCGGGCGTGAGGCAAGTTCGTCATGCACCGCTTCCAGCGCCATGTTGACACTGTTGACCGATGTTACCTGCAGCGTCTCGCCGAACCATTTCACGGGAACGAGGTTGCGCGCGACTTCCTTTTTCGAGTCCCCATACATCAGCGTCATCAGCTTTTCGGAGCGGATACGGCCGGGGTCGAAGTTGACGTCAGGACGGGTCTCGCAGGCGCCGGCCGGATAGATCTGTTGCAGGCTGTCCTCGATATCGCCCTCTTCCAGCATCTGGAAATGATCGCGCTTCACGCCGTCATCGACCGGCAGAAGCTGGGCGTGCCGGATAAAGCCTACGCCCTTCTCCGAACCCATGTTCAGCGTGTCGGGATAGGCTTTGACAAGGATGTCGATTTTTTCGGAGAGGGTTAGATCTTTGGCATGGACGGCCGTGGACGAAGCCAGCGACAGAACCACGCCCACAGCCAAAAGAACTTGCTTCATAACTTTCCCCGCCACCCGTTCATTAGACTAAGACGGTAACAAAGCCATCCCTATTCACGGGCACGACGCTCAATGAAATCCTTCAGGCCGGAGCGAAAATGGTGTGCTTCGAGAACCGGCGCGGAGTGTACTTAAGTACATGAGCACCGGAAGCGCAGAAGCACGCCATTTGCAGCCCGGCCTCAAGGATTTCGATTCACCACATGGTTTTGGCGGCCCGGCCCGGCCAATCCCGGTCATAAGTCTCGCCGTCGAAGCCGTCCTTGATGGTCTTCATCATCTGGCCGACGGTCGGCAGCGATCCAGCCGTCACGAATTTCTCCGGGTTCCAGAGATCCGCCCTTATGACGGCGCGGGCACATTGCACATAGACTTCGTCGATGGTGATCACGATAACCGAGCGCGGATGCTTGCCATCCATATCGAAGCGCTCGGTCATCGCGGGATCGATCGCCACCACCGCCCGCCCGTTGAGGCGCATCGTCGATGTTGAACCGGGGATGAGGATCATCAATGCCACGCGTGGGTCGCGCACGATGTTGGAGAGCGAGTCGACGCGGTTGTTGCCGCGCCAGTCCGGCATCAGAATTGTCCGTTCGTCCTCAACGTAGAGCACATGACCGGCGTCGCCGCGCGGCGAGCAATCCAGCCCTTCAGGCCCGACGGTCGCGAGTGCCACGAAGGGCGAGGCCTCGATCATGCGCCGGTATTCCGGCGTCAGGAACGGCGTGACCTTGATTATCGATGCCTCCACGGGCTGGCCGTAGAGTTCATTCAATTCCGCAACCGTCTCGATCTTCTGCATAGCCGTCTCCATCTTAGAGCGCTTCGGCTATAGCCAGATTTCGTGACGATTAAACGAGAAATTTTCTGATGGCATCGATCGTTGCGGGTGAATTGACGATGCGGCGGTGGCCCAACCCGTTCAGCCATTCGAGCTTCACATGCGGGCCAGCGCCGCCATAAGCCTGCGCCGCGCGCGACGAGACTTCCTTGTCCTCATCCGCATGCAGCACCAGAACCGGCAATTGCGGCACCGATTCCAGCATCCGCCCGGCCGAGAAGAAGGCGATCGGCTGGCCGGCAATACGCTTGACCTCGCTATCGAGCGCGCTATGCACCCGCCGGGTAAAGCCCATCGCGCCCGAGAAATTCGAGAACACATGCTCGGCCGCCACAGGTGCGGCGATCAGTACGAGCCTGTCCGGCGTATGGCGTGTCAGCCAGTCGGCAGGACCGGACGCGGACATGGCCGCAACGAAGCCGCCGAAGGAATGACCGATCACCGCATCGAAATGGCCATACTGCCGCCAGGCCGCGTCGATCGCATCAATCCCGATCGGCACCGTCAGCCGTCGCCCGGTCGAACCGCCATGGCCCGGCAGATCGAGCCCCACGACGACAGCGCCGGTCTGGCGCAGCCCACGGATCAGCCCCTGCATGTAGTCGATGCGTGAGCCCCATCCATGCACGACCAGATAAGTCTTGCCATTGGGTTCGCCGATCGGCGGAAAGCGATGCGTCGCCACCATGCCCGCGGGCACCGGCAGCATCAGCAATTCGGCCTCGCGCATCGCCGCGCGTGACAGCCCGAGCAGCTTGCGCTCCTTCTCGTTCTTCGGCTCCGGCGAACTGGTGCTCGAAAACAGGCTGAACGCGATGCGTCCCGCGAGACGCGGCGACACCACGCCGGTGAGATTGATCGCTTGCCCCGCGACCTTGTGCAGGTAAGATTGCATTGCTATGATCCACAAGTTCAACAATGAACAATAAAGTACAACTATGAACAAAAATCAAGCCCTGCCTTGGGATCATCCACGCTTTCGTACATGGATCGGCGTGGCGCGTGCCTGCCAGCTGATGCAACTGACCCTGCAGCGCAACATGGCCCATCTCGAGATCAAGCCGCCGCATCTCGATATCCTGCTCAACCTCTATAAGCGCGAGGGCATTTCCCAGCAGGAACTGGCGCGCAAGTTGCTGGTCGGCCGCTCCAACATGTCGATGCTGCTGCCGCATCTGGAAAAGCGCGGCCTGATCGAACGCCGCGGCGACGGCAAGGACAAGCGCGTGCTCAGGCTGTTTCTCACCGATCAGGGCAAGGAGGTCACGGAGAAGGCGATGCAAATCCAGACGGCACTCATCGACACGGTGATGGCGACATCGACCGAAGAGCGCTGCATGATGGTCGCCGAGCAGATGGAAAAGATCGTCGACGTGTTGCTGCGCGAAGGTTCCAGCGAGGACACTCAAAAAGAGTCGTGATCACGCTCACCGCGGCCGTTCGCTCACATCCCGGCTCATGCCTTTTTCCGCAAGCTTCGCCTCGTATTCGCCGAACAATTCTCCACCGCGCTCGCCGAGCTCGCGCAGATAACTCCAGGTGAAAATCCCGGTATCGTGGCCGTCGTCGAAGCCGATGCGGATGGCGTAATTGCCGGTCGGCTGTACGGAGAGGATCGCGACATTGCGCTTGCCCGGCACGGTCACTTCCTGACCCGGTCCGTGGCCCTTGACCTCGGCCGATGGCGACAGCACGCGCAGCATCTCCGCCGAAAGCTCGAATGCGGCACTATCGTTGAACGCGACGGTCAACCGTTGCCGGTCCTTGGAAACCCTGATCTCGGTCGGCCAGATTTCGCTCATAATTTCATCCCTTTTCTCGCGCATTAGCGATCCACTGTCGCATCCGCAAGACAAATTCACTTCAATCCGCGCTATCAAATCCCTATATAGGCTTGACGGAAGCGCGCGCCCAACACGATATGGGGCGCGGGAGTAATAGATGAATATTTTCTCAGGTCATTTCCGGCCATCGGGCACACCGGCCCCCATGATCGACCCCTTCGGGCGCATGGTGAGCTATCTGCGTGTGTCGGTGACCGACCGCTGCGATTTCCGCTGCACTTATTGCATGGCCGAGCACATGACCTTCCTGCCGAAGAAGGACCTGCTGACGCTCGAGGAGCTCGAGCGCCTCTGTTCCGCCTTCATCGACAAGGGTGTGCGAAAGATCAGGCTGACCGGCGGCGAGCCGCTTGTGCGCCACAACATCATGTACCTCGTCCGCGCTCTCGGCCAGAAGGTGCGTCACGGCGTGCTCGACGAACTGACGCTGACCACCAACGGCTCGCAGCTCGCGCGCTTCGCCGATGAACTCGCCGATAACGGCGTCAAGCGCATCAACGTTTCGGTCGATACGCTCGACCCGCAGAAATTCCGCGAGATCACCCGCACCGGCGACCTCAGCAAAGTACTGGCCGGCATCGATGCCGCGCAGAAGGCCGGCATCCACGTCAAGCTCAATGCCGTGGCGCTCAAGCATTTCAACGAACACGAGATCCCCGAGATCATGCGCTGGGCGCATGGCCGTGGCATGGACATGACCGTCATCGAGACCATGCCGATGGGCGAGGTCGAGGAAGACCGCACCGACCGCTACCTGCCGCTGTCCGAACTACGTGCGAGCATGGAAGAACATTTCACGCTGACCGACAACGCCTATCGCACCGGCGGCCCCGCCCGCTATGTGACCGTCGAGGAAACCGGCGGCCGGCTCGGCTTCATCACGCCGATGACGCATAATTTCTGCGAGACCTGCAATCGCGTGCGGCTCACCTGCACCGGCACGCTCTATATGTGCCTCGGCCAGAACGACGCCGCCGATTTCCGCGACCTGCTGCGCTCGACCGACGACGACGCCGTCATCAAGAGTGCCATCGACGAGGCGATCAGCCGCAAGCCCAAGGGCCATGATTTCATCATCGACCGCGAGCACAATCGTCCCGCCGTTGCCCGCCACATGAGCATGACGGGCGGCTGATGCGGCGCGCACTCCTCGCCGCATTCGGAGTTCTGTTCGCCGGCGCCCTGCCCGCCCTTGCCGATGATGCGTCGGATGCCGCCGACATCGCTGCCGCCCGCAAGTTCATCGAGCCGGTCATGGGCAAGACCTGCGATTTCCAGACCAATAAGGACGGCGCGCCGGACGGCGACAACAATGTCTTTCCGCTCAGCTACCGCACCAAGGGGCAGGACCAGGATTCACCGGACTACAAGCTGACCCTCGTCCAGCTTGCCTGCTCCTCGGGCGCCTATAACTTCAATTCAATCTATCTGACCCGCAATGCCGACGGCGTCTGGGAACTCCTGACCTTCGCCGAGCCGACACTCGATTTCGACTACACGGACGAGAATTTCTCGAAGCTCAAGGCAGCGCCGAAAGTGGCTGGCTTCATCGCCGTGACCCAGCTCACCAACAGCGAATACGATCCTGAAACCAAAGTGCTGAACTCGTCAGCCAAATGGCGCGGTATCGGCGACGCCTGGTCGGCGGGCGTATACCAATTCGTCGAGGGCGTCTTCGTGCTGAAGAAATACGAAGTCGATCCCACCTTCCAGGCGCCGGGCGAGGAAGAGCCGGACCCGAACGTGCCGGAAAGCTATGTGGTCTTCGACGCAACCACGCCCGCAAAATAGTGCGCGCTGGATCGATTCCATCCGCGGTTCGCGTTGATTAGACAGTTGTGCAAACAGCCTGCGGCAGTCTATAGACCAGCCTGCCTCCGAACTGGATTCCCGCCGCATGGCCATCAACGACAATATCAAGGGCGCGATACTGATGTCGCTGGCCATGGCGAGCTTCACCATCAACGACGCGATGGTCAAGCTGGTGACGGACGATCTGACGACCGGGCAGATCATGTTCATTCGCGGCGCCATAACCTCCGTGCTGATCCTGCTCGTCGCCTGGCGGATGAAGGCACTGAGGCCGTTGAAGACGGTGCTCCAGCCCTGGTTCATGCTTCGCACGGCCGGCGAGATCGGCGCGTCGATCACCTATATCCATGCCCTGTCGAAGATCCCGCTGCCCAATGCCTCGGCCATCCTGCAGGCGTTGCCGCTCGCCGTCACTATGGGTGCGGCGCTGCTGCTGGGCGAACAGGTCGGCTGGCGGCGCTGGTCGGCCATAACAGTCGGCTTTGTCGGTGTGATGATCATTATCCGCCCCGGCGCGGAAGGATTTACCGCAGCCTCCCTGCTGGTCGTTGGCTCGGTGATCACCGCGGCCACGCGCGATATCGCGACAAAGAAGATCGGTCCCGAGGTTCCGTCGCTCTTCATCTCAGCCACAACCTCGGTCACAATCACCATCGTCGGTGCGTTCCTGATCGAACCGTTCGGCGGCTGGAACCCGGTGCCATTGGATGACCTTGGAGAACTTGCCTTCGGCTCGGTCATGCTCTTCGCCGGCTACCAGACGCTGATCATGGCGATGCGCACCGGTGAAATCTCCTTCATCGCGCCCTTCCGCTACACCAGCCTGATCTGGGCGATCATGCTGGGCCTGTTCCTGCTCGGCGATATCCCCGACATATGGATGCTGACAGGTTCGGCCATCGTGGTTTCGGCCGGCCTCTATGCCTTCTACCGCGAAACGGTGCTACAACGCCGCAGACTGGCGGAGATCGAAAACAATCTCACCGTATCCTGAGCCTGAAATGGAAGCTGCCCTCGCCCCACCCCGCTTTCCCGCCGTCATTCTCGCGGGCGGAAAATCGTCTCGCATGGGCGAGCCCAAGGCGCTGCTGCCGTTCGGCCAAGGCCGGCTGATCGACCATGTTGCGGCACGTTTAACGCCCCAGGTGACCGTGATCGCGTTGAACGCGAACGATCCTTCGATCACCCTTCCGGGCATCCTGTCATTCCCGGACCGCTTTGCCGACCATCCCGGTCCGCTCGCCGGCATTCACGCTGGACTTGCCCACATCAGGGAGAATGCCCCCGACGCGACGCATGTGCTGATGGTCCCGGTCGATGGCCCGTTCTTCCCCACCAACCTGGTAGACACGCTCACCACCACACTCTCAGGTCCGGCCGATATCGCACTGACCGCCTCCGGTGGCCGGATGCATCCGGTGCTCGGCCTCTGGCCGGTATCGCTGACTGATCGTTTGGCGGATTGGCTCAAAGCCCCGCCGACGCTGAAGGTACGCGCCTTCCTCGCCGGCCTACCTGTCCACGTCACGGAATTCGCCCTGATGGAAACCCCGTTCGGCCCGCTCGATCCCTTCTTCAATATCAATACGCGCGATGATCTTGATCGCGCGAGAAAAATGCTGGAAGTTGCAATCAATTGAGGGATTGGGACGGAAGCAGCAGCGCCTTGCCATCAGGTGCGACCGACGGGGATTGGCTCCTTCGGCTGTGGCGACAGCCTCGTCTCACTTCAGGAGGTAATGCGAATGAGGTTTCGACCGATTTCCATTACGCTGGAAATGAAAAGAACCCGGACTGGATGGCAATTCACGCTCCGGGTTCAATTCAGCATCTAGCAAAGAGGGTCGGGCGAAAGCCCGATCCTCACTCCTGAAAAATAACCCATCATCATCTCTTTTTCAAGTTTGACTCCAGGACGACATATGACCACACCCAAGATCTTCGGCATCGCCGGCTGGAAGAATTCCGGCAAGACCGGTCTCGCCGTCCGGCTGGTCACTGAACTCACCGCACGCGGCTATAAGGTCTCGACCATCAAGCACGCGCACCACGATTTCGATATCGACAAGGTTGGCGCGGACTCCTACCGCCACCGTCAGGCCGGCGCGCATGAAGTCGCCCTTGTCTCCGGCACCCGATACGCCATCATGCACGAATTGCGCGGCGCGCCGGAACCGACGCTGGAAGAAGTGCTGGCACGGCTCGCCCCGTGCGACATCGTGCTGATCGAAGGCTACAAGCGCGAGCCCGTGCCGAAGATCGAGGCGCGAAGGCTCGAAGCCGCCAATCGGACGCCGCTCGCGCCCACCGATCCATACATATGCGCCATCGCCGCCGATCACCCGGTGGACGATGCCAACCTCCCGGTCTTCGATCTCGATGACACGATCGCCATCGCCGATTTCATCCTCGGGACGCTTGATCTCTGAATATCGCTTGCCTCCGGCGCGTTTCTCCTTAGCCTGATCCAGCCAACGGAGGAACCGCCATGAGATTGCCAGTTGCCGTCGCCATCCTGCTTCTGTCGGCCCCAGCCTATGCGGCAGAGAACTGCAAAGCCTGGACCGCTGCCGTGGAAGAAGATGAAGGCGGTCCCGTTATGACGGCGCGCGTCTGTGCGGGCAGCGGCGACATTGTCAGTCAACTGTCCCTCCAATGCGGCGCAAAGGGCGAGTTGATGATCCGCTACATCCCCGTCGCGCCCGACAACTACCCACCGGCCGGCAACGGCAATTTCGAGACCGATCTCGAATTCTCGCTCGACCAGGAAATGTTCACCCGTCACGCACGCTACGAAGACATGGATGGCGCCATGGCGACCGAGACGGAAATCAATCCATTTATCTCCACGCTCATGATCCAGAAAAAGGTCGATGTGGCTGACGTCAAGGGCAAGGTGCCGAGCGCGACATTCACGCTCAAGGGCGCGAAGAAGGCTCTCGAAAAGCTGATCGCGACATGCGAGAAGTAGGCGGAATCGGAGACTGAGAACAGCATGCAGAAAAAGACCGGCCCGGGCGGAGAACTGACGCTCAGGACACTCGCCATGCCTGGCGACGCCAATGCCGCTGGCGATATTTTCGGCGGCTGGGTCATGGCGCAGATGGACCTCGCCGCTGGTATCCGTGCCGCCGAGATCGCCCATGGCCGCGTGGTCACCGTAGCGGTCAAGGAGATGGTCTTCGAGATGCCGGTCAAGATTGGCGACACGCTCTGCATCTACACCAATCTCGAACGGATCGGCCGGTCGTCGATCAGGCTGATCATCGAGGTCTGGGCGCAACGCTACCTGACGCCACACATGGACAAGGTCACGGCTGCGACGTTCGTGATGGTGGCTCTGGACAAGGAAGGGAATCCAACGGCGGTGAAGACCGGATAAAGTCTCCTAAGCCACCGCTTTCACCCTGGAATGATGCCGGTTGAGCCAGGTCAGCACCTCCGCTTCGGGCATGGCCTTGCCATAGAGCCAGCCCTGACCGATCCGGCAGCCCAGCATCCTTAGCGTCTCGGCGTCGGCTGCGGTTTCCACGCCTTCCACCACGAGTTCCATATCGAGCGAGCGGCTGACACTGACAAGTGCTGCCACCAGCGCCTGATTGTGCGCGCTCGCCGAAATGCCGGTCACGAAGTGGCGATCGACCTTCAGTCGGTCGATCTTCAGGCTGATCAGGTGGGCGAGCGAGGAATGTCCCATGCCGAAATCATCGACGGCGAGCCGGAAGCCCGCGCGCCGGAGTTCGAAGAACGCCGTCTCGACCTTTTGCGGATCGAGGATCGCCTCTTCGGTGATCTCCACCTCGATCCGGTTGGGATTGATCCCGTGGCGCCTTGCCAGCTCGCCCAGCATCAGCGCCGGCGAATAGAGATCGAATTCGCTCGGTGACATATTGATCGAGACGACAGCGTCGGCGTGGCCGGCCCTGTCCAGCGTCCGGATAAACCGGCAGGCGCATTCCGCTACATAGGCGGTCAGCCTCTCGGAAAGTTGCAACTTGGTCGCGGCTGACACGATGTCTGGTGGCGATATCGCGCCGATATCCGGATGCCACCAGCGCACGAGTGCCTCGAAACCGGTGACGCGGCCGCATGCCATATCGACCTGCGGCTGGAAATGGACATCGAGACCGCCTTGTGCCAAAGCCGCGCCAAGGTCGCGGTCGATCGCTCTCTGGTAATCCAGCTGCCCCTTCAGGCCACCATCGAACAGTTTCAAGCGACGCCGCCCCTCGATCTTGGCGCAGTAGAGCGCAAGATCGGCACAGGCGTAAAGCTCATCCTCATCGGCGGCGTGATCCGGTGCGCAGGCGATGCCGATCGAGGCACCGATCGGGATCTCCGTCCCGCCGAACGAGACGGGCTCCGCCGCGGCATCGATAAACCGGCGCGCGAGATCGTCTGCGCGTGCTGCCGCGTTCCGGCCTGACAGGATCACAGCGAATTCGTCGCCGCCGAGCCGGATCGGTAGGTCCCCAGACGCACAAAGCGCCGCAAGCCGGGTGGCGGCGGCTTTCAGCACCGTGTCGCCCGCATGGTGTCCCCTCGTGTCGTTGATTGTCTTGAACTTGTCGAGATCAATCAGCAGCAGGGCAATCTCACGGCGCTCCCGCCCGCCCTCGTAGAACAACGCTTCCATGCGACGGTTGAACACCGCCCGGTTGGCGAGCCCCGTCAGCACGTCGGTATTGGCCAGATGCTCCAGCCGATGGCTCGACTTGTTGATCTCGGTGTTGGCCACCGCCAGCGACTGGGCCAGTTGCGTGGTCCGCATCGCGACATTCTGGCTCCGCACGAAAGCGCGCTCGCTGAGCACGCTTGCCCGGAACAGCATCAATGTCAGCAAGGCCACGTTCAGGGCGAGCAGATAATTGCTGACGGTGCTGCTCTCCATCAGCATCGAAACGAGCGTGGCGCCCATGACAGGCGCTCCGAAAGCGATGGCGCTGCGCCAATAGGAGAGGCTTTGTATGATCGCGCCCGTGGCGGTCCCGGCCATGACGAAAACGATATAGTCGCCGTCCGATGCCGCAAAGAGAAGCGGCAATGGCATCCAGGAAATGCCGCTGACTAGGGCAGCGACCGTCAGGAATTTCAGCACGGCATCGGGCCGGGTCTGATGCAGCCCGAGGCGCATGATGCGCTCGAGCACCATGAAGCGCGCGGCACTCAGCGAAATCACGAGGGCGAGCCAGGACAGGATCGAAGCATCCTCGGTGCTCGACCAGATTATCCCCGTGGTGGTCACGGCAACGAAGATATTCGACGCCAATGTCAGCGCGATATTGCCCAGAACGCTCTCGGCCTGCGCGGCGCGCAGGCGGGCGTAGTGGTCATGGTCTTCAGGTCTTGCGCTTTGCGCGTCCATTGGCCCCGTCCCCGCCCCAGGAGAATAGCTTCACGTGAGGCAATAGCGCGGCTTGAATAAGCAAAGCTGAAGAGCCTACCCTCACTTTGCACCCGTAAATATCAACGGTGCGATTTCTCGCACACTGATTGCAATAGGGGATTAACCCTGATGCGTGGCCGGACGGATCGGCTACACGCCAGCTTGACCGGCGTATGATTGCGCCCCAATCGTGCCGGTCACTCACGTCAGATTCGGGATTTCCATGTTCACCGCCGCCAAGCTTCTTCCGATCACCCCCATCGTCATGCTCGTCGCCTCGAACGTCTTCATGACGTTTGCCTGGTACGGCCATCTCAAGCACAAGGGCACGGCCATTTTCCTCGCCATCCTGGCGAGTTGGGGCATTGCATTCTTCGAATATTGCCTCGCCGTCCCCGCCAATCGCATGGGCAGTGCCTATTATTCCACAGCCCAGCTCAAGACCATCCAGGAGGTCGTCACGCTCGGCGTCTTCGCGATCTTCTCGGTCTTCTGGCTGAAGGAAGCGATCACGATCAATCACGTGATCGGCTTTGCCTTGATCGCGCTGGGTGCATCCTTCATATTCCGTTCATAAGCGGCTTGCTAATCGGAAATGCGCCGGATTCGTGAGCGATGATGCCGGCGCGATACCAGGGAGCACGTCATGACGTTGTCGAAACCAGCGATGAGCGCCATACGGTTCGGCTACGGCATCCGGCCGGGCGAGCCCGTGCCCGACGGTGCCGATGCCCTGCTCGCGCAGATCGCTAGAGGCCAAAAGGAAACGCTGCGGTTTCCAGAGGAAGGCATCAAGGGCCGCTGGGAAACGATCGGCGACTACCAGGATCAGATGGCCGATATTCCGCGGGATCGTGAAGCCAGGCGCCTCGCCGTCCGCCCGCTCCGCAAGCAGGTCTTCAATCTCTGCGGCCGCGACCAGCATGCCAGGGTCGCCCAATCCGTGTTTTCGCCCAATGGCTTCTACGAGCGGCTCGCCACCTTCTGGTTCGATCATTTCTCGGTCAGTGTGCGCAAGCGCCGGCCGATGTATCTCTACACGTCGCTCTACGAGGCGGAGGCGATACGGCCGCATCTGGCCGGCACCTTCACCGATCTGTTGCGCCATACCATCACCCACCCCGCCATGCTGACCTATCTCGACCAGGTCAAATCCGTCGGCCCGAATTCCCGGCGCGGCCAGAATTCCGAGCGTGGCCTCAACGAAAATCTCGGCCGCGAATTGCTCGAATTGCATACGCTCGGCGCAGGCTCGGGCTATACGCAGGCCGATGTGCGCGCAACGTCCCTGGTACTCACCGGGCTGACCATCGATCGCAACAACGGCCGCACCGAATTTCGCAAGAACCTCGCCGAACCGGGCCCGATCGAGGTCAAGGTCCTCGGCAAGGCCTATGGCGGCGGCAAGCGTTCCATCGAGGATGCCCACGCCATGCTGGCCGATCTCGCCGCGGCGCCCCAGACCGCCCCCCATATCTGTCGCAAGCTTGCGATACACTTCATTGCCGACACGCCGCCGGAGCCTCTGGTCAAAGCAATGATCGATGCCTGGACCACGTCCGACGGCAACCTGACCGCCGTCTACTCCGCCATGCTGCACCATCCCGCCGCCTGGGAAAATCCCGGCGAGAAGGCACGCCAGCCCTACGACTATATCGTCACCGGCCTGCGCGCGGCGGGTCTTGCGGAAAGCGCCTTCGCCCAGCCGGTACGGCCGGACGCCGAAAACAACGACGATGACAATGCGATGATGGCGATCACGCCCGAAATGGCTGAACGCCGCAAGAAACGCGTCGAGAAGCGCATGGACCGCGAAGACATGGCCGAGAACCGCCAGGAGCAACGCGAACGGCAGAAGATCAGGCCGCTGGCCAATCCCCTCACTGTCGGTGCCGCCAAGAAGCTCGGCCAGGCCGTCTGGGAGCCGCCGAGCCCGGAAGGCACCGAGGAGGATTTCGACGCCTGGATATCCACCAGCCAGCTTACCGGCCGGATCGCGTGGGCGCAGAACGTCGCGGCCAAGGTGGGATCCCGTTCCGAACCACTCGTCCTTGCCCGCACGGTCCTGCTCGATGCCGCCCGCGACGACACGCTTGATGTCGTGGCGCAGGCGCCCAGCCGCCAGGCCGGCCTGTCGCTGCTGCTCGCCTCGCCCGAATTCAACCGTCGCTGAAGGAACTTGTCCATGAACGAATTTCTCCTCAGCCGGCGCACATTCCTCGCTTCCGCATGCTGCGTTGCCGCCTCGCCGCTGGTCACACCGGTCACCTTTGCGGCAGTGCCCGGCGACAAGCGCTTCGTCACCATCGTGCTGCGCGGCGCGCTCGACAGCCTCTACCTGCTGCAGCCCTACGCCGATCCGATGCTGAAATCGTATCGCCCCGAACTGGCGCTCGATCCGTCGTCAGGCCTGATCGATCTCGATGGCCAGTTCGGCCTGCATGGCGAGGCGGCGGAATTGTTGCCGCTGTGGAAGAGCGGCGAACTCGGCTTCGTCAATGCCGTCTCGACCCCCTATCGCGACCAGCGCAGCCATTTCGATGGCCAGGATGTTTTGGAGACCGGCGGCCAGGATGTCTCCGACGTCAATACCGGCTGGCTCAATCGCGCACTGGCAACCATCCCGCGTTCCGAAAGCCGCAAGGCGATCGATGTCAACACCTCGGCCGAACTCATTCTCAGCGGCCCGAACCCGGTCGATACCTGGTCCACCCAGTCCGATCTCGCGATCGAACCCGACGAACTGGATTTCTTCAGGCGCCTCTATGGCAATGATCCGGCCTTCTCGAAGGTCTTCGCCGAGGCCATGAACACCGACGAGGATTCCGACGGCATATTCGGCACCAATGCCCGCGCCGCCAATCCGGCCGGGATCGCGAAACTCACCGCCGGCATGCTGAAAGGCGATTATCGCCTCGCGAGTTTCTCGATTGGCGGCTGGGACACCCATATCGGCCAGAAGAACATCTTCCGCAAGCCGCTCAAGGGGCTGGTCGCCGCACTGACGACGTTGAAGACGGAGCTTGGCCCGGATATCTGGAGCAAGACCGCCGTGCTCGCCATGACCGAATTCGGCCGCACCGTGCGCCAGAACGGCTCCAAGGGCACCGATCACGGCACCGGCGGGCTGGCGATCATAGCCGGCGGCGCGGTGCGCGGCGGCAAGATATACGGCAAGTGGCCGGGGCTGCGCGAGGATCAGTTGTTCGAAGGCCGCGACCTGATGCCGACAGCCGATGTGCGCGAGATCGCAGCATCGCTGCTTCACAGCCAGTTCGACGTCTCGGCCGGTGACCTGACCTCGAAAGTCTTCCCCGGCCTATCTCTCGATTTGAAATCGCAGGGCTTTCTGCGCGGTTAGAGTCTTAGCGGGGGCCGTTCACGGCGTCTTCGAATATGCCCATCAGCATGTTGCGCTGGGCCATTTCGGCAATGACGATGTGCTTCGGCCAGTCCGCAAGCGGTTCGATGCTGACATTGGGCAGGCCTCCGAGGGTCGGTATCTGCGCCTTGTCGAATTCGTATTCGGCGCCATAGAAGTAGCGCACGCGGGTGTCGCTCTTCTCATAGGCGGCGCGCATATCGGGCTCGTCGATAACGCCGTCTTCGATCATCTTCTGGATCTTCAGATAGGACGGCCGCTCGGCCGCCTCCATCTGGCCGGCGTATAGCGAAGTCGGGCCGGCAAAGCACAGGACAAGGTCAGCGTTCAGCTGCTGGCCGTAATTCAATGCGCCGAACACGCCGCCGGAACTGCCCATGAGGATGAGCCGCTTGGTGCCCAGTTCGCCAAGATCGTGCTTGATGCGCGCGACGGACTGTTCCATGTCGCCTATCGAACGCACCCCGGCGAGATAAAGGCTGAAATTGTAGTCCCTCATATAAATGAGATTGGCCTGCAGTGACTCGAGCCAGACCGCCACTGCGTTGAGTTCGACGCCGAACCGGTGCGAATTGCCGCACATCATGATGATGGTCGTCTCTGCCCCACGGTCGTATATTTGATAATCGAGCCAGGGTCTGTCGACGATCTTGAGCCTGTCGATGTCGAGCCCGGTGAGCATCAGCATCGAAACGGCTTCCGGCATGAAGCTTTCCGAGAACTTCTTCCGACACGCGGCTAGAAAAATCCTGGCAGCCGAGATCCGGCCCAGGTTGATGATCATGTTCATGACCGATTTGGCGATCATGGACTGCATGTCCACCTCCGGCACCTCGCCGGCATCGATGCTCTGCATGGTCGTTGCGAAGCGCTCGCACATCTTCAAGAGGATCGGCGCGTCGTCGAAACGATCCTCAATCATCGCCTGCAGCGCCGGGTAATCGACCTGAGGGTTCTCGAAGAACGCGAAAATCGCCCTCATATCCCCCTTCTTAAGGTTTTGAAAAGGCGAGCGTTTCTTTTTCTTGGAGGCGTCGTCCATCAGTAATCCGTAATCTCTTTCGCCCCGAGGAGATCCCCTCCTCCGATAGCAATGGCTTGAACCTGAAATTGGGGGTCTTAGGCAGCCTTGTTCGCAGCAATGTGGTCGATAAGCTTCGCTAGCGTGTCCAGTTCGTCGACCTTGTCGTCGTCGATATTGACATCATAGTGTTCCTGGACGGCCAGCAGAAGCGAGGCAACATCGAGAGAATCGAGACCGGCTTCGCCAAACTCGCGGTCGAGCGACATATTGTTGTAGTCGAGGCCTTCCTTGACCTCGGCCAGCATTTCGCGAATGGTCGTTTCGATCTCAGCTTTCATAATGTACTCCTCAAGATGGTTGTAGCCCAGCCAAGGCCTACGCCAAAGCCGCTGATCAGAATGCACTTCGTCGTGTCCGGCGCCACATTCTCGAGCAGCAGCGGAACCGACGAAGACACGGTATTGCCATAGGTCTCGACGCCGCGCGCGATGTTTTTCAGCTTGGTGCGCTTGGCAAGCGTATCGACGATATATTTCGAGCCGGGATGCAGCACGCCGAGGTCGATGTCGTCGATGCCGAGGCCGTTGGCCTCCAGCGTGCGCGTCACGCTGCCCGGAACCTGGGTCGCGCAGAAGTCGAATACGGCGCGGCCGTTCATTTCCAGCTTTCCGTTATCCCGGACGATGAGAGCCTCGCAGGTCTCGCCGACGGTGCCCATGTCGAAGGCGCCGATTTCCCAGACCGGGCTTTCGCTGATCAATGTCGCAGTCGCGCCATCACCGAAAAGCAGCACCGTGTTGCGGTCTTCCCTGTCGATCACCTTCGAATAGGGATCGGCGGTGACCAGCAAGCCGGTCTTGAACCCGGCGGTCTGCATGAAGCCCTTGATGATCGCCAGGCCCGCGACATAGCCGGAGCATCCAAGCGAAATATCGAAGGCGAAGCAGCGCGCCGAAAGGCCGAGCTTGCCATGCAGGATCGCCGACGTATGGGGCAACCCGTAGCCATCAGGGTTCTGGGTTACGAGCGCCAGGCATTCGACGGAGGCGAGATCGAAGCTCTCACCGAGCTTGGCTTGCAGACTGCGCACGGCCTTCAGCGCCATGTCGGAGGTTTCGTCGCCCTCTTCCTTGACGCTCGTCGAGAAGACACCGATCTTCGATTCCAGGAAATCGGCGGCGAAGCCGAATTTCTCGGCGAGTTCCGCATTGCCGTTTCGCTGCGCCGGCAGATACGTGCCTATGGCCTGAATTCCGAGCATGCTACACCGCCATGAATGTGAGACTACCGATCTTGTCGCCGTTCCAGACAACGTCGGACATGAAGATCTTGGTGCCGAGTTTTTTGACGAGATTGACGCCGACTGTTCCACCCTTGGGAATAGCATCCAGCGTCAACTGACTGAAAATCGCCTTCCTGCCGGGAGAATGGCGGCCGACTAGCACCTTGTTGAGCGCGACGATCGTATCGATGAAGTTCGCCGGCCGGTCAATCCCACACGTCGCCGTATCGTCCCCGATCGTGCTCGCCGCCTGAATTTCCGGCTCGTTGTCGGGCAGATGCCCCGTGATGGCCCGGCTCTCGTCGATGAATATGCCGTAGGTCTTCCATGTGTCTCCATCGAGAAACGAGAACTTGCCGGCCCGATCGGTGTGATCGGGCGAATCCTCGCTCAGATAGATCGGATGGTGGATCATGCGCCTGAATTCAATCTTCACCGGCCCTTCCAGGGAGAACCGTTTTATGAACTGCGAAAGCATGTTGGTGCTGTGAATATAGGTGCGCGTGCCCTTGAGCGGAATGTCGAATGCGATGTGCGAACCTGCGATATCTTGGCTTTTCTCCATGGAGTCCCCCTGGCGGATCGTCTATACAGATCGCCAACTTTTGCCGCAAGCATAGAAATAGACGCAACCGCTTCAATCGATCCGGCTTCTGAAACGTCTTCCATTGAAAGGGATGACATTGTCATGTGGAGGTGGAGCCTTCGATGATTGAACCATTGACGATTCGAAGCGCCGGGGAAAACTGACTTGATCACGAGAATGACCATTTTCCTCCTCGCAGCTCTCGCGCCTGCACTGACCCAGGCGCAGGATCTTCCGGGCTGCGCGCTGACCGGCAGCAGCACCGTGATGATCGGTGGCAAGCCGGCGTTACGCCTTTCCGATGTCGTCAATTGCCCGCCCGACACCTACGAGATCATATCCTCCGTCAAGATAGACGGCCAGCCGATGGTGCATTTCAAGCCCATTCATTTCGGCAAGACACGCTGCGCCGTGATGGGCGATCCGTCGGTCACGGCTGAAAACAAGCCCGTGCAGTCGCTCGGCGAAGTCCACTGTTCAGTCAATTGAAGCCCCGAAGGGCTCCAACAAAAGCAATCCAAAATTACACTTGGTGAGTTATTTCGCGGGCTTCGCCGCCGGGTCGTCCTTGACCGATTCGGCCTTGTCATCCGCGGGCTTGTCGCTGTCCTCGGCATTCGGGTCCGCAGCCGCATTCGGATCGGCGTTGGGATCTTCAGCCTGGTCGTCGCCGGGCGCCTCGGCGAATGAGAAGCAACTGTAATACACCGGCAGTTTCTCGGTAGCCGCGCAGTCGGCGATCGTGCCTAACTCGCTCTGCTCCTCGTATTGCATGTAGGGCGCGATCAGGTAGCGCGTCTCTCCGTCGGGCGAATTGCCGAAGCGGTCGATCTGCCCTGCCCGGTCCGGGCTTGCGGCCAGGATCGCATTCTTCAGCGTATCGCCGACAATGAAATTGTCCGGCAACTGGTCGAAGGGCCCATCGAGGTAATTGTTGATCGACGTGTTGTACTGGTTGATGCCGACGAGGATTTTCCGGTTGGCGAAACGGTCGTCATAGAAAGCATAGCCCGTGCGGATGCCGATCGTTATCCGGTCTGAGACCTCCGACATGTCGAACTGTTCGGCCACCGGTACTGTCTCGTCCAGGATGTAATGAAAGGTCTTCTGGCTCTCGTTGAAAATAAGGAAGAATCGGATCGCGGATTCGTCGAAGATCGGCCCGATAAAGGTCTCGCCCGGCTGGACGGCGTCCGCGGGCGGCTTGACACCAGAGAGATCGGCCATCTGGAACTGAACCTTCTTGCCCTTGTATTCGAGATCATAGAGCAGGTTGCCGGCCTTCGTCAGGATCACGCCTTCCTTCTTGCCGAGTTCGGCGCTGAAGCCGCTTTCGTCGCGCTGCCAGAGCGTGAAGTCCTTGAAATAGTTGAAATGCAGGACACCCTTGTCGCGGTCGGCGATGTCGAAGCGCAGGTTGCCGCCGTACTTGATGCCCTTGTGGTGGAAGGAGAAGTAGAAGTAGCCCTCGGTCGGGTAGACCGTCACCTTGTCGGGCAGGCCCGCCAGCACGGTGTCGAGAACCGCCATCTTGTCGTCGATGGCAAATTCCGGCGCCTTTATCGCGTCTTCTACATAATCCTTGTTGTATTGCACCGTGGTCCCGGCGAGCGCCGGGGGCGTGGTGAGGAGAAGGGCGGACAGCGGCACGAGCCACGTTGCGTAGGACGAGATTCTCATGCCGATGTCCTTGTCATTCTGCACTGGGTTTCAATTGTTCGGGATGAGGGCGGTTGTTATTCGCCGCCCTGCATCATGCTGCGCCGTCTGCCGTGCTGTTGCTCGTTGTTCTGGTTGTCCTGGTGCTGGACACCACGGCTCTCGCGCTTCGAGTGCTGGTTTATGTGTTCCTGCGTGCCACGGCTCTCGCGCCTCGAATGCTGGTTTATGTGTTCCTGCGTGCCACGGCTCTCCCGCTTCGAATGTCGCGGCTGGTCGTCGTGCTGCTGCTTGGCGCGGCTCTCACGCCTTGAATGCACATCCACGTCCTGGTCGGCACGGCTACGGCTACGGGTGTGCCGCGGCTTGTCGTCGTGCGCCGCCCGGCTCTCGCGCTTTGTATGGACATTGACGTCCTGGTCGTGGCGGCTGCGGCTTCTCAGATGCTTCGGCTTGTCGTCGTTCATCATCGAACGCCGGCGCGAATGTTCGGGCTTGCCGTAGCTTCGTCCCTTCACATGCATCGACTTGCGCTTGAGATGCACCGGTCCGTCGTCACCGCCCCACGTCCTCTTCTTGACGTGATAGGATCTGCCCTTGCGGTGATCGGGCTTGTTGTCATCCCAGCTCAAACGCTTGTTGTGATACGACCTGCCCTTGCGATGATCACCATCACCCCAGGTCCGGCCCTTGAAGTGATACGAGCGTCCCTTGCGGTGATCGTCGTCGCCCCATGTCCGGCCCTTGAAGTGGTACGAGCGGCCCTTGCGGTGATCGTCGTCCCAGCTCCGGCGCTTCACGTGATAAGATCTTCCCTTACGATGATCGTTATCCCAGCTGCGACGCTTGTTGTGATAGGATCTGCCCTTCCAGTGATCGTCGCTCCAGGTCTGGCGCTTGCTGTGGAAGGACCGCGACTTGTAGTGCCACGAGCGCTCGCGATCGTGCCACGAACCGTGGCGGCGATGCCACGAGCGCTTCTGCTGATGCCACGAACCGTCGCGCCAGTGCCATGACCGGCGGGAATCGTGCCACGAACCATTGCGATAGTGCCAGGACGAGCGGACGCGATGGCTGGTGGATGCCCACTTGTTGTGGCTCATCCGCAGCGTATGGACAGGATAGTCCTCGGCCGGAGGATCCGCGATCTCGACATAGCCGTCACCCTCCGGCGGAACATCCATTGCCGGAAGCGGCTCGGCCGCCTGGCAGACCTGGTAGATCGCGACGTCGCCGATCTTGGTGGCGTCGTTGCGCTCCAGTTCCTCGGCAACCGGCTTGCCATCCTCATCGGTATTGATGTCGGTGTCGATCATATAGGAGCGGAACAGAGCCCCGAGATCGGCGGAAGCCTGGACCATGGTGTCCAGCGGCACGATACCGTCGAACGGCGAACCTTGCAGACCATGGACTTCGCTCTTGTCGCTGCCTTCGCCCTTGACCTTGTCGTTGCAGGGGCCGAGCGGCGAGCACAGGCCGTCGCCGGTCATCCACACCGATTGCGATGGCTTGGTCGTGTCGGGCAGGCCGTTCTCATCCATCTTGTAGGAGAAATCCACGCCGCCCGCCGCATTGGCGAAGATTGCGGGATCGCCTTCGTTGCTGGCGCGGTCGTGGAAACCGACGTCATAGCGGCCCTTCGGACGCCAGATCTCGTCTTGCCCGACCTCGTAGCGCAGGACGCGCGATTCATAGGGCCGCGCAAACGCTTCGGGCGTTTCGAGGCCGAGATTGCGCATGCCGCCGCGCTCGGCGACCAGCATGGTGTTCTGCGGCGTGCATTCCGGGAAGGAAATGTCCGAGACCGGATTGCTATTGCCGGCCTTGTTGCCGAAGCCGGGTTCGCTCGGCCAGAACGCCTGCATGAAGAATTCACGCCGGATCGTCGTCGTGTCGACGGCGCCATCAGCAGTTATAGCCACCGACCAGACGGAATTGCGGCGGTCGTCGCCGGCCTTTGCCCAATCCGGATTGCCGAAGGCATCGCTGCCCCAGACCGAATAGAACAGCCGCGTATTGCCCGCCTCGTCGGTCCGGACCTTCAGGCCCCAGACACGGCGGCGGAAATCAGCGAGGTTCCAGCATGCCGGATTGCTGGTGAAGCCGTCACCGCAACCCTCGATATCGGCCGAACTGGCGGGATCGAAGCTGACGGGATCGAGCGTCAACTGCTGCTGGCTCCACACATCGAGGAAGCCTACACGTCCGTCGGCGCCATGGTCGTACGTGCCCAGGTCCTTGCCGGTGGCAGCGTCGAGAACATGGATCATGCCGGTCTCGAGGTCCGAGACGAACAGCCGGTCATGCACCTTGTCATAGGCAATATTGCCCAGCGCCGCGCCGGAATTCTCGCGGCCGTCCAGAGTGATATCGGCGAATTTCTCGGGCTTGTAGCCATTGGCGGCACTCAGCCGGTAAATGGTGCCCGGACCGCCGCCGGCGCCCCACATGCCTTCCATCCAGTCCTTGCCCATGCGATGCAGGCCATAGGCCGCCGTGGCGGAGAGGAAGATCGTCGGCCCGGTCTCGCCCTCGCGCTGCGCGATTGCGACTCCGAACACCTGTCCGACATCGCTTGCGGTCACGAACATGCGCTGCGGTTCGTCCAGCCAATGCTGGCCGATCGGCGGCTCGGAGGGATTGCGGATATCGATGATGCTGGCCGAAATGCCGGTCAGGTCGATGACCTTGATCGGCTTGCCGTCGGCGTCCGTTCCATCGGTCGTATGCGAAAAACGCGTGACGACGGCTTCACCGGGCTGCAGCGGATCGACCACTTCGGTCTGCTGCGGTGCCTGTGCGGCCTGGTCGTCCACCTGCCCTGTCGCCTCGTCATCCGGCGGCGGGTCCTTGGCCGCGGCATCGTCCTCGGCTGGCGGATCCTTGGCTGCCGCATCGTCGTCCGCCGGTCCGGCGTCATCGCCTTCGACCGGTTGTTTGTCCTTCGCGGCATTCTTCACCGGCTTCTCGTCCATGCCGGCAGGTTCCGGCGGAACGTCGATCGCGGGCAATGGGTCGACGACGGCACTGACGTCCTCAGGCTGCCCGTTATCATCGACGTCCTTCTTGGTATCTTTCTTGACATCCTTCTTGACCGCCCGCGCATCGTTGCGCACGCCGGGCGGCTTGCTGTCGGGTTGCGTCAGCTCCTGCTCTGATTGTGCCGAAGCGGAGGAAAGCCAATCCGCCGACGTCATATCCATGGGCATCAATGCCAGAAGCGCGCCTGCCGCCATGCCGTGGAGGCAGGTTTTCAGGGGAAGGTTGTGCCAACCGGATCGTTTGACGGGCAATTCGAATACCAGGGTTTCCCGCATGCCTACAATCCTCCATTAGACATTCCTAACAATAGGAGTGTCAAAGAATTTAGCAACCGCTGGATTGGTGTAGCGTCGTCTACAGACACCTAGAAAACCAGTGCTACGAAGCATTATCTCCGACACTATTACCGATTTTCGAATGATCTACAGCATGCAAGCGGTTTTTACTTGCTGCAACGCAACGAAAAATGTCCCATCGGCATGTTACGGCATCTATTCAAAGACGTAGACGACTTGAAAGGACGGTTTATTCGGCGATCTATTCGAATTTGTTAATATGGTCGTATGTATCAACAGCAGGTAGCTTATCCAGGATGTCGGATTTCAGCCTACCCGCCGCACCACATGCGCCACTGCGAGCAGCATCACCATTTCGCGGACCAGTGGCTTCACGTCGCTCTCGTAATGCACATTGTGCTGCATATCAGGCAATGCGAAGAAATTCTGCTTCGACGGCAGCATCAGGTAGCCGTCGCCATGGGACAGCGCGATGCTCACCTCGCCGCCATGCCATTCATTGCCCAGCCAGGTCAGCACCGAGGTGATCGGGCCGGCGATCAGTGCGCGTGCGTCACGATGGTTGTTGCTGCGGAAATCATGCGTCTCGTCAAGCTGGCGATTGCCCGAAAGCAATTCGTCGATCGGGCCGGTGCGCCACATTTCCTTTATCGACCGCTGCCACCAGCTGCTACGCTTGGCGGCGACCAGCAAGCCCGGAAATTCCTTCTCCAGCTTGAAATGGAAAATCAGCCCCTCGAACTGGACCTCACGGCTCTTGCCGCTGCCGGTCACCAGCTTGGTCTCGACAAGCTCGAAACCCATGCCGTCATGCGTGCCGGATATAAGGTCGTCATTCTCGGTCGATGTGAACGTAACAAGCTTCAACCGCTTGAGATCATCGAGAAAACCGGGTTCCATGCCTGCGCTGTATTGGCAGCCATCGATGAACCTGAACACCTCGGGAAAAAGCCGGTAGCGAAGGGAAAGCTGGTGATCCCTAAGCGGCTGCCACACCAGGCGCCATAGCCAGAACCCTGCCGCACCGACAAGGGCCAGCACGAAACCGACGACCTTGCCGCGCTCGTCCATCTGGTAGGCGACATAGACCACGAAAAGACCAGCGGCGGCATAGCCGATCATCGCCAGCCAGGCCATATTGACACAGCTCTGGTAGACACCGGGCCGGTCACGATTGTATTCGTCGATATGCCGCTTGATCTCCGCGACGGCAGCCTCACCCGGCATATAGGCGTTGGGATCTTTCATACTCTCCATGCGAGGGTCCCCATCAGTTCGGTTCGCGACAGCCACTGCCAGATTCTGTCATCAATGCTGACAGGAATTGTCAGCGTCACCGCCCATTTCCGACGCTCGCGGCCTTTATTTTATTCGATTCCCTTGCCATATATCGGGGCATGGCAAAAGCACCGAAGAACGCACCAGCCGGCTTCGAAGAAGCTCCCCAAGCCCCATTCGAAGGTGCGCCCGTTTCGGGCAGCGTTTCCGATTGGGTCAAGCAGCTCGAACGCGACGCCGAACAGCAGTCGCGCACGGAGTCGATGCGCGAAATCCGCTCCAAGGCCGGCAAGCATCGCAAGGCGGTGGAAAATTCCGCGCGCCAGCATAGCGAAAGCCAGGTCGGCGACAAGCGCTCCGCCCGTGGCGGCTCGCTCGGCGGCTCCAACGATCCGCGCACCCGCGCCGCCGCCGGCCTCAACCCGGTCGCCGGCCTCGATATTTCGCTTGAAGACGCCGAGCGCCTCAACAAGGAAAGTGCGACCCGCAACAAGCAGCGCGTCGCCGCCAATGACGAGGCATCAAGCATCGACAACCTCGCCTCCGGCGCTGTCACCGCGACGGTCGATGCTCTTGCCAAGCTCATCGAATCCGGCAATCCGCTGTTCAAGGACGGCAAGATCTGGACGCCGCACCGCCCTGCCCGGCCGGACAAGTCGGAAGGCGGCATCGCCTTCGACCTCGTCACCGACTACCAGCCCGCCGGCGACCAGCCGACCGCGATCAAGGATCTCACCGACGGCCTGGAAGCCGGCGAGCGCAGCCAGGTCCTGCTTGGCGTCACCGGCTCCGGCAAGACCTTCACAATGGCGCAGGTCATCGCCCGCACCGGGCGCCCCGCAGTCATCCTCGCGCCCAACAAGACGCTGGCCGCCCAGCTCTATTCCGAATTCAAGAACTTCTTCCCCAACAACGCGGTCGAGTATTTCGTCTCCTACTACGATTATTACCAACCCGAGGCCTATGTGCCGCGCACGGACACCTATATCGAGAAGGAATCGACGATCAACGAGCAGATCGACCGGATGCGCCACGCCGCCACCCGCGCGATCCTCGAACGCGACGATTGCATCATCGTCGCCTCGGTTTCCTGCATCTATGGTATCGGCTCGGTCGAGACCTATACCGCCATGACCTTCCAGATCTCGGTCGGCGACCGGCTCGACCAGCGCCAGTTGCTGGCCGACCTCGTGGCACAGCAATACAAGCGCCGTGAGATGGACTTCCAGCGCGGCTCGTTCCGTGTTCGGGGCGACACGATCGAACTCTTCCCCGCCCACTTGGAAGATGCCGCCTGGCGCATCACCATGTTCGGCGACGAGGTCGAGGCGATTACCGAATTCGATCCGCTGACCGGCAAGAAGACCGGCGACATGAAGTCGGTCAAGATCTATGCGAATTCGCACTATGTGACGCCGCGCCCTGCGCTCAATTCCGCGATCAAATCGATCAAGGAAGAGTTGAAGTTCCGCCTCGAAGAACTTGAAAAGGCTGGACGACTGCTCGAAGCCCAACGCCTCGAACAGCGCACGCGCTACGATCTCGAAATGCTCGAAGCCACGGGCTCTTGCCAGTCGATCGAGAACTATTCTCGCTACCTCACCGGCCGCAAGCCCGGCGAACCGCCACCGACACTGTTCGAATATATCCCCGACAACGCCATCCTCTTCATCGACGAGAGCCATGTCAGCGTGCCGCAGATCGGCGGCATGTATCGCGGCGACTTCAGGCGCAAGGCAACGCTGGCCGAATTCGGCTTCCGCCTGCCCTCCTGCATGGACAACCGCCCGCTGCGCTTCGAGGAATGGGACGCGATGCGCCCCGATACCGTCGCGGTCTCGGCGACCCCCAGCAAATGGGAGATGGAACAGTCCGGCGGCGTCTTCGCCGAACAGGTCATCCGCCCCACCGGCCTCATCGATCCGCCGGTCGAGGTCCGCCCCGCCCGCAGCCAGGTCGACGACGTGCTCGGCGAGATCCGCGAGACCGCGCTCAAGGGTTACCGAACGCTGGTCACCGTGCTCACCAAGCGCATGGCGGAGGATCTCACCGAATACCTGCACGAGCAGGGCGTCCGCGTCCGCTATATGCATTCCGACATCGACACGCTGGAGCGCATCGAGATCATCCGCGATCTGCGCCTCGGCGCCTTCGACGTCCTCGTCGGCATCAACCTTCTGCGCGAAGGTCTCGACATCCCGGAATGCGGCTTCGTCGCCATTCTCGACGCCGACAAGGAAGGTTTTCTCCGCTCCGAGACCTCGCTCGTCCAGACCATCGGCCGCGCCGCGCGCAATGTCGATGGCAAGGTCATCCTCTATGCCGACAACATCACCGGCTCAATGGAGCGCGCGATGGACGAGACCTCGCGCCGCCGCGAAAAGCAGGTTGCCTACAACACCGCCAACGGCATCACGCCGGAAAGCGTCAAGGCCCGCATTTCCGATATCCTCGACAGTGTCTACGAACGCGACCATGTCCGCGCCGACATATCAGTCAAGGGCGTCAAGGGCGGTGCCAACGAGCTTGTCGGCGGCAATATGCAGGCCCATCTCAACGCGCTGGAAAAACAGATGCGCGACACCGCCGCCAACCTCGATTTCGAGGCCGCCGCCCGCATCCGCGACGAAATCAAGCGCCTCAAGGCCGTCGAACTCGCCACCATGGACGATCCGCTGGCACGTGACGAAGCCCGCTCACTTGAAGGCAGGGGCACCAGGGCGAAGGAGAGCAGCAAGTCCCTCTTCGCCAAGCCCTCGCTCGACGACATGGGTCCCGGCACCGATATGGCGACGCCCCTGTTCCGCAAGCCGACGCTTGACGACATGGGTCGGGACATCGCCGAGCCCGCTCCGCGCGGCCAGTCGCTGTTCAAGAAGAACGACCTCGACGAAATGACCGTCCGCCGCACCGAAAAGCCACTCGCCAGCGGCCCGCTACCGGAAAAGCCGGTCACGTCTGGCGAGGGATCATTGCCGAAGGACGACGGCTACCGCCCCATCCTCCGCGCCAAGCCGGGCGTCGGCAGCTACGAGGATCCCAACGACCGCAAACGCGGCAAAGGAAAATCCGGCAAACCAGGGGCGTGATCCCCGGCAGACGTGTCAATGGACGCGCGCAGCCCATCAAAATGGCAATGTGTGCCATCGCCTTGCGCGCATGGGCTTATCGCATTTTCACGCCCATCCGCCCCGCGGCTCGCCCCAGACCAGCGCCGCGCCAGCCAGCGCCACCGCGAAGAAGCCACTGGTTGGCATCAGCAAAAGAAGCAGCAGCGACCAGGCGAAGAAGCCGGCGAACACCAGACGCGGCTGCGGCATGGCCCGCCGGTCGCACCAGAGCGCGAAGAGCCCGAGCAGCAACATCGGCACGGCGGCGCTGCCGATCGTCGACCAGAAGGCGAAGCCACTCTTCACGAGCTCTTCCGATTGCCGCGCGACCGGTCGCCAATGTTCCCACGTCCAAAGACCGCCATCGAGCCAGTGACCCACGTATTCCGTTGCATCGAGACCGAGCATGACGAGATGAAGGATTGATATAATCACGAGCGCGATCGCCCCGGCCTTGAACATCTCTGGTTACTCCTTGCTGCCGACTTCTCCATACATTACTGTATGGTGACAATTCGGAATCGTCAATACAGAACTGTATGGTGACCTCATGACCTCTGCTTCCACCGATCCCCTTTCACGGCGGGACTGGATTGTTGCGGCATTTGCCGCGCTCCAGCAGGGCGGCGTGAGCGACGTCAAGGTTGATCGCATAGCGGACCGTTTGCATGTCACGCGGGGCTCGTTCTACTGGCATTTCAAGTCGAGGGCAGACCTGCTCTCGGCCATGCAGGCATTCTGGGAAAACGAAATGACGGGAGACCTCATCAAGCAGGCCTCCACCTTGCCTGACGCTTCCGCGCGGCTGCGCTCGGTCGCCGCGGACGCGCTGGAATGGAGAAGTTTCGGCCTCGATGTGCACAGGGTCGAGGAGGCCCTCCGTGCCTGGGCGGCCCACGATGCTGCCGCAGCCCGCTGCATGCTCGAGGTCGATCGCGTCCGCATCGGGTACATCGAGGGCGAATTGATCGAACTCGGCCAGCCGCGCGAAAAGGCGCTACGGCGCGCAAGGCTTCTATATTTCTCGCTTATTGGACTTTTCATTGCCCGTGGATACAACGCCGAACTTGCAGATGATGCCGCCTATGCCGAATTGGTCGAATTGGTGATTGCCAATTAACAGTCTGCGAGCGGTCCTGATAAACTCTTTGTTATCGCCGCTGGCCTATCCGCCCCTTGCAACTTCCCGCCGCCGCCCTAAATCTCGGCCAACGCGATAAGTTGAGAGGGGACAAGAACTTATGCAGGATATCATTGCGCTCATGCAGGATCCCGCCGCCTGGGTGGCGCTGGTGACGCTCGTGGTCATGGAGGTCGTGCTCGGCATCGACAACCTGATCTTCATCTCCATTCTCACCAACAAGCTTCCATCGGAGCATCGCGAGCGGGCGCGCAAGATCGGCATCGGGCTGGCGCTGGTCATGCGCCTCGGGTTGCTCGGCACCATCGCCTGGATCGTCAAGCTCACCACGCCCGTGTTCGAGTTGTTCGGCCATGGCTATTCGTGGAAGGACATGATCCTCATCGCCGGCGGTCTCTTCCTCGTCTGGAAGGCGACGAAGGAGATCCACCACAATGTCGATCCCATCGACAAGCAGGAGGATTTCATCGCCAGTTCCGCGACGACCACCTTTGCCGCCGCGATCGGCCAAATCCTGCTTCTCGACCTGGTCTTCTCGGTCGACAGCATCATCACTGCCGTCGGCATGACGCCGCATCTGCCGATCATGGTGGTGGCGGTCGTTGTCGCCGTCCTGGTCATGCTGCTGGCCGCAAGCCCGCTCGCGAACTTCATCGAGCGCAACCCGTCGATCGTCATGCTGGCGCTCGCCTTCCTGCTGATGATCGGCACGACGCTGATCGCCGAAGGCATGGGCTTCCATGTGCCCAAGGGTTACGTCTATGCGGCAATGACCTTCTCGGCGCTGGTCGAGATACTCAACATGGTTTCGCGCAACGCCCGAAAGCGAAAGACCACCACTCAGGGATAGAGCAACCGGGCGACCTGGGGTTGGCGATAAATGCGCCCCGAAACGGGACAGATGACGGAACCGGATGGGAGTCGAGGCATTCTGCTGCCAGACTCTCATACCGGAGATCGCCATGAAGACGATTGCAGCACTGATAGCCGGTCTGCTCCTCTCAATGACGACATTCGTTGCAGGCCTTATCATCGCGATGGTCTACGTGAATGTCGCCGAGGAGCCGCCGCGCACGCAAAACCTCGATACATCGGCGCTCTGGACGACCGAGCCGATGTCGGTTGAAAAACAAACCCTATCCTTCCAGCGCGTGCCTGCCCGTCCCCGACAAGACGAGCGTGAAGTCGCCAGCCTGAACAAGGAGGCCAGCGAGCCCAAGTTGAAGGAGACGACAGCGTCGGATGCGGAACCGGTGGCGGACGATCCGATGGCCGTGGTCGATCCCGTCACCACGGGCGCCATCGATCCCGCGCAGAACGATGCGGAGCCGACCCCGCGCGCGGAACAGACCGCCGCCCATGTCGAATGGTGCTCGCGCCGCTACCGCTCGTACCGCATCGAGGACAATTCCTATCGTCCCTATGGCGGCGGCCGGCGATCCTGCGAGTCGCCCTATTCCGATGGCGTCACTGCGGATCTCGACGCTGAAGACGCGTTTGCCGCCGACCCGGACGCGCAAACAAAGCGCAACAACGCCGAACCGCGCGAAGACGAAGGCAAGGTCGAGCAGGTGATCTACGAGGACGTGCCGAGTACCGAGTTCTCGGGCGATCATGTCCAGTCCTGCATGAGCCGCTATCGCTCATACCGGCCGGAGGACAACAGTTATCAGCCCTTCGACGGCGGACCGCGCCGGCAATGCGAGTGAGCGAGGCCGGCGTGTGATCAGTTCGATCGCATGCCGGACCGGCCAAGCTTCACAACAGGAAATCCGACGCTGCGAAGTCATGGTTGCCGCGCACATCCAGCGCGAAATCCGCCTTGCCGTCGCCGTCGATATCGACCTGCACCTGGGCAAATCCCTTCATCTGCTGGAACCGCGCCTCGCCCTCGGTCTTCGAGAACTTGCCGTTGCCGATGAAGTCGAGTTTGGCTCCGATATTGCCGTCGACCAGGACAAGGTCGATCCGGTCTTTCTGGGCGTGGGAGAAATCCTTGATAACGTCGCGTTCCTTCGGCACGCTGTCGTTTTCCCAGAAGAACCGGAAGACATCCCTGCCCGCGCCGCCATAGAGCGTATCGGCATCGAAACCGCCCGCCAGTATGTCCGTCCCCTTGCCGCCGCGCAGCAGGTCTTCGCCGACCCCGCCGTCGATCACGCCCTGTACCTCGCCGTTGCGCCCGTCATAGAGGTCGTCGCCGGCGCCGAGCAGAACGTCGCCCTTCATCAAGCCTTCATTGTAGAGGCGATCCGTGACCGCCGTGCCGCTCGAATTCTGATAAGATGCCTCTGCACCGATGATCTTGCCGCTATTGTGCAGCTCGACGATACCGGCCGCCGATGTAAAGATATAGATGCCGGTCTCGCCGGTACTGCGGATCGTTCCTTCATTGACGATGGTAGAGACCTGGCCGGCCACCGCGGCATCCATCACCACGCTATGTCCGGTGCCGATAATCCTGCCCGCATTCTCGAGCGTGAGTTCCGAGCCCAGCATTCGAACGCCGCCGGCATCGGGCCGGTAGCTGCGCACCAGGCCGGTTTCATGGATGGTGACCACATTACTGCTTATATTGCTGTTGTCGCCGAGGTTGATGGCGACGCCCTCGCCCACCGCGCTGCCGAAGATATCGACAGTCTGGCCGCTGCCATTTCCGCTGACGGTGAACGAGGCCCAGGTCGTTCCCTCGGTCCGGCCGAGCGTCGCGCCTTGCGCCACGAATAGCCGGTCGTCGTTGCCGAGCGTCACCTGAACGCCCGCGCCCACCTGGCTGGTGGAGATGATATGGACTGTCATTTCTTGCTCCATCTGTGATCAGGAGCCTGCTCACATGGCAAAATTTCCACGCATTTTCAAAGGGTTTATTTTTGCGACAGCGGCGAATAGGGGCGACGTTTCAAACGTATGTGTCGGTCTCG